>NZ_JAGZSD010000052.1 GCF_018381315.1 Anaerostipes sp.
ATGCGTTTAGGAGGCTTCTTATAGATGTATTTTATTACAACGAAAAGAATGTTGGAAGTGTGCTTTTCAGCACACCCCAACATTCAGTATAGAACCTTAAAATCCCACCCAACTATTGACAAAGAACCTAAAAAAGGAGCATCGCTCCTGATACAAAATCTAAATGATTTCATGTCATTATGCGACGCTCCTATATTCATTTTATATACTCATTCTAACCAAACTTATTAGTCCGCAAGCTTAACGTCAAGTGCAAAATCACCACTTGCAACTTTCGTAAGAGTGATTACACTATCGAACAGCTCGATCTTAGGTAATTCAGCTGATAAATCGCTCAGATTAACTGCATTACCCTCTTCGTCTTTAGCAGACTTAATTGTGTAGTTACTCTTAAATTCGAACTTCATTTCTTTGCCATCAAGGTTTTCTACTTCGTATGTCTTGCTTGTAGATTTCTGAAGTTTACCCTTGTTATTTACAAGATAGTAAGTATCTTTATCGGTCTGGTAAATCTTGTAATCGTCATCAGCTTCAAGTCTCTTACCATTCCAGTACAGATAACCAGACTTCTCGCCTGTGATACCCTGGCCATTCTTGCTGTTCTTTGTTTCGAAGTAGTATGTGAAGGAATCATTCTCTTCTTCTACATTAGAAACTTTACCAGTCTTCATGTAGCCATTCTCATCAAAGTAGTATAATCCTGAAACCATACCGCTCTTGCTGCCGATTGGCTGTAAACCTGTCTGCATCTGACCGATTTCATTAAAGCAGAAGTATTTACCATTGATTTTAATTTTTGCTCTGTAAACTGGTGAAGTACCATCCATTAAGCTAGTACCATCATCTTTCTTCTCAGCTCTCTTAGCTTTACCGTCCTTGAAGTAGTACCAGTCTGTATCGTCTCCAGCACCAAGGATGTCAGCACCGTCGATCTGATACCAACCGTCAGCTCTCCAGCCTTCTTCTACCTGGTTCATATAACGCACTTCACTAGGAGATGCATTCTTCTGAGCTGTTTCATCATCTGTATCAAGCTGAGCATTGGAACCCATGGTTGTCTTTACTCCATTGATCCACTCATACAGCATCTGACCGTGTGCATTGAAGTAGTAATATTTACCGTTTACTTTCTTCTGCTTAGCATCTTTGTACATCTTACCGTCAGAACCGAAATAGTACCATCCTTCTTCATCACAAGGATCGTTGCTGTCTTCACCGTTATGTCCTACTGCGTCAGCTGCATCTTTTTCATCATCGTCATCTGCATCTGGTGCCTCTAACCATAACCAGCCAGATTTTCTAGCTCCGTCATCTTCATCGCCTAAATAGTAAACATTTTTGTCATCTGCATACCAGCCAGACTGCATTTTGCCGTCCTCGTCAAAGTAGTATGTCTTGCCATTAACTTTTTTAGAACCGGAAGTAGTTTTCTTACCTTTACTTCCAAAGTAATACCAGCTCTCGCCATCTTCCTCTGGATCGTCCATATCATCATCTGTAATGGTCTTCTTCCAGGTATTGATCAGCATAGCGCCGTCATCACCAACATAGTACTCATCGTCAACCCAGGAATCTGTCTGCATTTCGCCGTCATCATTAAGGTAGAACCACTTTCCACCGTCTTTCTTCCACTCACCGGTTACCATTTCGTCATCACTATCATAATAGTGCCAGATTCCAGCGTCATCTTTTTCCCAACCAGCGGCGAAAGATGTCATGGAAGCACCCATAGCGAGTAAAGCTGCTGCAGATAAAACTGCAACTAATTTAGTCTGCTTTCTC
>NZ_JAGZSD010000053.1 GCF_018381315.1 Anaerostipes sp.
AAATCAGTAAAACCTGGAACTAAACATAAAAAGGGCCCTTTTCATAGAATTGGGGCGGGATTTTAACAAATCCCACCCCAACTATTGACAAAGAGCCGATTTAACAAATTCCACCCAACTATTGACAAAGAACCACATAAAAGGCAAGAACCGGAAACCCAGCCTTGCCTTTTATTATACTGTTTCTCAAAAATCTGACTTATAGTCAAAATTCAAGTATCAGTGATAAATCTTATTCAGCGTCTGTAACCCCAGCTGCTGAAATTACGTTGTCGTAGAGTTCAATTTTCGGTACATCAACATAGTCTAACAGATTGCTGTCAAGATCTTTGATTGTGTTACCGCTGAACTTGAACTGTACGTCTTCCATATCTGCAAGCTCTAAATCATACTTCTTGCTTTCAGATTTCTGGATCTTACCCTGTTTGTTTACAAGATAGTATTTGTCTTCTACAAGGTAGATTCTGTAATCATCTTCTGCCTCAAGTCTCTTGCCCTTCCAGTAGAGGTATCCAGATTTCTCGCCGGTTACACCCTTGCCGTTGCCGCCATTCTTAGTCTGGAAGTAATATGTGAAGGAATCATTCTCCTCCTCTACATTAGAAACTTTACCAGTCTTCATATAACCGTTGCTATCAAAATAGTAGGTATCTCCATTGATGTACTGTAAACCAGTCTGCATCTGACCCTTTTCATTGAACGCAAAGTATTTACCTTCAACCTTAATCTTTGCTACATAAACTGGAGCACCATCATCAGTTAAGCCACTATTGTCAGCAGGTTTTGTTTTATCTGCTTTCTTAGCTTTACCATCTTTGAAGTAGTACCAGTCGGTATCATTGTTTGCACTAAGGTCTTCAGCACCATCAATCTGATACCAGCCGTCTGCTCTCCAGCCTTCCTCTACTACGTTCATGTAATATACATCGCTCGGAGTTGCATTTGGATTTTCTCCGTCTAACTGAGCGTTGGAACCTTTTGTAACTTTAGCGCCATTGATCCACTCATACAGCATCTGGCCATGCTCGTTGAAGTAGTAATATTTACCGTTGATCTTCTTCTGTTTTGCATCTTTATACATCTTGCCGTTGGAACCGAACCAATACCAGCCTTCTTCGTCACATACATCACAATCATCATCACAAAGGTCAATATCAGCATCGTCGTCCGGTTTTTCAAGCCATAACCATCCAGAGGTTCTAGCGCCGTCGTCTTCATCACCTAAGTAATAAATATCGTTGCCATCCTGATACCAGCCATCTCTCATCTTGCCGTCGTCATCAAAGAAGTAAGTCTTTCCATTGATCTTCTTTGTATCAGAAGTGGTTTTCTTACCCTTGGAACCGAAATAGTACCATGAGTCGCCGTCATCTTCCGGATCATCCATATCTTCGTCAGCGAGAGTCTTCTTCCAGGTATTAATCAGCATAGCGCCGTCATCACCAACATAATACTCGTCGTCAACCCAGCTGTCTGTCAACATCTCGCCGTCGTCATCCAGGTAGAACCACTTTCCACCGTCTTTCTTCCACTCTCCAGCTACCATCTCATCATCGCTGTCATAATAGTGCCAGATACCAGAATCATCTTTTTCCCAACCAGCGGCGAAAGATGTCATGGAAGCACCCATAGCGAGTAA
>NZ_JAGZSD010000054.1 GCF_018381315.1 Anaerostipes sp.
GCCAGCCCAGACAGCGACCCGGAGCAAGCGGCTTTGGCGTTTATCTGTAAGCGGCTCAAATTGAATTTGAAGAAGCTGTCCGAAGAAGAAAAGAAGTGGCTGAAAAAGATTGCACAGAAGTCGGACTTGCTGAAAAATCCAAACCCACAGCGGGGGAGAAAATAAGAGAGCGATAAACAAGAAATCTGAAAGGAGTTATCAATATGAGTTATGATTTGATGGTTTTTGAGAGAACAAAAGCACCTACCACAAAAAAAGAGTTTATGGCATGGTATGAAAAGCAAATGGAATGGGAGGAAGAACATGATTACCAAACGATTAGTGTTTCTTCTCCGGCTTTACAAAACTGGTTTATGGAAATGAAAGAAAAATTCCCGCCCATGAATGGGGAATATGCACCGAATGACGATGCTCTTGATGACGATGAAAATTTGGAGTTGCATATGGTTGATTACAGTATTGGGTATAATGTAATTTACGCTGCGTTTTCTTGGTCGGTGGCAGACGAGGCGTATGAACTTATGCGTAGTTTAGCTCAAAAACACAAGGTTGGATTTTTTGATGTGAGTGGAGATGATGGCGATATTATTTTGCCAGATGGAATTATGATAAAATAATATGATACATACCTATTCCCATTCTCACTTACCGGGAAAATAGCAAAGCCAGCCGAGCCAGTCAACGGTCAAGATGAACGGCGCACAAATGCGCCGCCATTGACAGCCCCGCCCGCCTTTGCTGATGGGCAATCAAGGCGGGAAAGCCCTAAAATGGCATCCCGCCCATTTCTAAGAACTGATAAGTCAGATTTGCTGAAAAATCCAAATCCACAGCGGGGACGGAAGTAGAGAACAATAAATAAGAATTTACAGGAGGAAAATCAATGGAGAACTTGATTAAGTTTTTAGAAGATAAGATAACGGATAAAATGTCTGTGGAAGAAATAGTTGATGTTTTTGAGCAGATGTGCAGCACACCGCTTGAAGAAGATATGGTTTTATTTGAAACCGGAACATTTACTGCTTTTTCAAAAGAACCATTTTTTCAAATTTCATTAGTTCGACAGTTTTCAAATGATGATGAAGAGTTTTATCAAATCCATGTAGTCATCTTGTATAAGCCAACCGCTGAAAATAAAATTTTCAGCGAAACAACATGGGACGAAGATTTAGACGAAAATATATTTGACTATATCAGAAAATCAGCGTCGTTTGCTTATGCAAGAAATCATGAATACATCGAGGTAAAAATATATATGGACGAAACTTAACTTCTCATTTATCAGGGAGATAGCAAAGCCCTAAAATGGCTTCCCCGCCCATTCCAATTTTGAGAGAAAAATCTGTTTGCTTTTTGTGAGTGTGTCCACAAGTTCGGGACATTTTGTCCCGAAGTCCGGCGTGGGACGAGGAACGGGGGCTTTCATATACGCCCTGTCTGCTGACGAAACCAGCCCTGCGCTTGCGGCTCCACGACACGCAATCACAGCCCTGTTTTCCTGCTGCTTCAAATGCCCTTGCCCGACCCGGCGGCAACCTCATTTTCGCAGCAACGCCGACAGAGCGTATAACACACTACACTTTGCAAGCAAAGTCGTGTGCCAAGGGGCAAGCCCCTTTGGAAACCCCGGACAACAA
>NZ_JAGZSD010000001.1 GCF_018381315.1 Anaerostipes sp.
GGAAAAAAGTCTGCTTTAATCACCAGGCGTAGTTTTTGTACGGAAATACAGGCGGCAGAGGATGGGAGGATATCAAGAATGGCAAAACAGGGACTGTTGGATTTTTTGGCAGAGAAAAGCGGATGTGCATATCTTTCGGAACTCAGAGACGGGATTAAGAGCAGAGTGATCAATCAAGTTTTGGACAAAGTGGATGCTGACAGTTTCAGTTTAAAAGAATGGCAGGATGCAGTAGAATACTTTACAGAGGAAAAAGAGAACATTCAGGATCAAAAAAGTGCAAAAAAGCGCTTGAAAAAGCATCTTTCAGGGAAATACAGTAAATAACTTCACAATTTTATAGTTCTGCATAATATAAAAGAAAAAGGAATAGTTTAAGCATGAGCTTTTGTGAAAATATATGGGATTCTGATCAGGAAGAAAGTATAAAGATCAAGGGCGGGACAATTGAAAACATCATGCGTTCCGGAACCATTGATTATGTACAGACAACCTGCTTTCTGCCCGAAAGCAGTAAAAAACAGTCTGTTGTCATAATGATTGTGGATGACCATACATTAATCCACTGCAGCAACGGGAAAAAGATCACTTCCAAAGATTTAAAAGAAGGCATGATGATTGATGCATGGGTTTCCATGGCCATGACGCGCAGTATTCCCCCTCAGACCAGGGCGTACAGAATTATTGTGAAAAGCAGTCCTTGCGGAACAGCGCTGACCAACGGAAAAGTGGCCGAAGTTGATCTGCACAACAACTTTCTATATACAGGGATACCCGGCAGAGCCGAAAGCCAGATCCGATTTGTGGTCACAGAAGATACTCCCATTCTGGACCGCCGGGGCAGCAGAATCCGGCTGCGGGATTTAAGGCAGGGTGACCGGGTGCGGGTAGAGCATGCGGATTTTATGACGGCAAGCATTCCGCCCCAGACAAATGCATTTATGATTCAAAGATATTAAATATTAACAGAAACAGGCAGCAGTCCGCTGTCTGTTTCTTCTTTTTCTGGGCAAAAACCAAAAATCAGTGTTATAATAGAAAGACTATGGAAAGGAGGCCGGGTATGCGGACAAGGGATGAAGTAATTGCATATTGCATGTCTTTGAACCAGGTTTATGAGGATTATCCGTTTCATGACAGTAACTGGACGGTGATGAGGCATGAGACAAACAAAAAGACATTTGCCTATATTTTTGAACGGGACGGGCATATTTGGGTCAATATAAAGTGTGATCCGGAGTGGATCTCAGTGTGGAGAGAGACTTATGATTCTGTTGTGCCGGCCTATCATATGAATAAAAAGTATTGGAATTCAATTATTCTGGACGGTTCCGTCCCGGACAAAGATATAAAACGAATGATCGGGGAGAGCTACGATTTAATCAGGGCGAGCATAAGGAGGCAGAAATGAATACGAGAGAAGCGATCAGCCGGAGATGTTCCAGAAGAACCTATCTTCCGGAGTATTTAAGAGAAAAAGACGCTAAGCCCTTGTTTCAGATGATCCGGGAGATCAATAAGGAACAGGGACTTCATCTGCAGCTTATTACAGATGAGGGAAATATATCGAAGATTAAAATGAGTTACGGCATGTTTAAAAATGTACATGGTTTTATTGCAATGGTGGGGAAAAAGGACGATCCAAATCTTAAGGAGAAGCTGGGTTATTTCGGTGAAAAGCTGGTGCTGCTGGCCACTGCTGCAGGACTTGGCACATGCTGGGTCGGAGGTACATATAAAAAAGACAGCTGTGTATGCGATGTGGAGCGGGACGAGAGCCTGGAAGCGGTTATCACCATAGGGTATGTGGAGACAGATAAGAGGACTAAAGAAAAGATGATTTCATCCTTTGTAAAGAAAAAGGGCAAAACAGCAGAGCAGATGCTGAAAGCAGATGGGGAAGTTCCGGACTGGATCATGGAAGGTATGGAAGCTGTCGTAAAAGCGCCTTCCGCTATGAACGGCCAGCCTGTGGAATTTTTGTGGCAGAACGGAAAGCTCAGCGTTTCTGCGGAAGTCAAAAATGGTTTTGAAGAGATCGATATGGGGATTGCAAAACTTCATTTTGAGCTGGGAACAGGAAAAGCAGGGTACTGGGAGTTAGGAAACGGGGCGGAATTCCGCCCGTTATAAACAGATGAAATCAGGATGGATGATAGATGAATGAGATTAAATTTTCAACGCTGTGCTATATAGAAAAGGACCACAAGTATTTAATGCTGCACCGGACAGTGAAAAAGAATGATGTAAATAAAGATAAGTGGATCGGTGTCGGCGGGCATTTTGAATACGGAGAAAGCCCGGAGGACTGTCTTTTAAGGGAAGTGCGGGAAGAGACAGGACTAAGGCTTACATCCTTTCAGTTCCGCGGCATTCTTACATTTCTTTGTGATGACTGGCCTATGGAATATATCAGCCTGTTTACAGCTGACGGTTATGAAGGGGACATGATCTCCTGTGATGAAGGCGTCTTAGAGTGGGTGGATAAGAAGGATATCATGAACCTGAACCTTTGGGAGGGAGACAAAATCTTTTTTAAACTGCTGGCTGAGAACGAGCCTTTCTTTTCCCTGAAGCTTGTGTATGAAGGAGACCGTCTGAGACAGGCGTGTTTAAACGGCAGTGATATGGAGCTCTTTGATATCCTCACACCGGATGGGGAAGCTACAGGAGTAGTGAAGGAGAGATCAATAGTACACGGGAACGGAGACCTACATGGGACTTCCCATATCTGGCTGGTGCGCAGGAAGAAGGATGGATTCGATCTTCTGCTTCAGAAGCGCAGCCTGGGAAAGGATGCATTTCCCGGCTATTATGATGTGTCTTCTGCCGGACATATGAATGCGGGAGATGATTATCTGAATACTGCTGTGAGAGAGCTTTCCGAGGAGCTTGGAGTACAGGCAGAGCCCCGGGAGCTGCGGTTTATAGGTATGAGAGACTCAGTGGTAAAGGATGTTTTTCATGGGAAACCATTTCACAATCATGAGCTGAGTGCAATATACATTTATGAGACAAAGCTTACGGAAGAAGAATTCACCCTCCAGAAAGAGGAAGTGGAGTCTGTGCGCTGGATAGATTTTTTTGAATTCCAGGAAAAAGTGAAGAAAAAGGAAATAAAGCACTGTATTTTTGAAGACGAGATCCGGATGCTGGGTGAGGCTATGAACTGCAGAGTGGATATTTGAGTCAGGAAAAGGAGGGAAGCTGTCCGTTGTCAGTTTCCCTCCTTCTTTTATTATTCCTTTATCAGTTTTTTAATCTCTGATTCTAAGGTGCTTTCTGCCATGGCTCCTCTTGCCCCGGATACGATGTCACCGTCCCGGCTGACAAAATAAGTTGTGGGAAGAGATTCCGCCTGATAGTTATAAGCAGCTTCCTGTTCCGTATCGTAATAAACAGGGAAAGTGTAGCCCTGTTTTTTGATAAAATCAGAGGCTTTTTTCTTTGTCTCTCTTGCGCCGTCAGTCATATTGACCATGACGAAGTCCACTTTGTCTGAATATTTTTTATACATGGCTTCAAATCCCGGCATCTCCTGCTTGCAGGGAGGACACCAGCTGGCCCAGAAGTTAAGGACAATGGGTTTCTTTCCGGTCAAAGAGAAAAAGCTGACAGATTTACCTTTGGCATTCTCAGCTGTGAAGTCCGGTGCCGTGACCGTTTCCTGTTTTTCTGTACTTTCATTTGAAGAAGTCTCTTCCGCTGTTTCCTCTGCCGTATAGTTTTTGCTGAGATTCTGGTAAAGGATAAAAGCTCCGGCTAATAGTATGATGAGGATGATAACAATCCCTATCAGTTTTGTTCTCTGTTTCATAGATTCCTCCTAAAATGTCAAGATTGATAAAAAGCGGTCCATCATTCCGAACATCATCATGAAGCCCACGATAATAAGCAGAATACCGGATATTTTTGTGATGATCCCATAGTGGGCTTTGATCCATCCAAATGCGGTCATCAGCCGCTCAATGATAACAGCGCTGATGATGAACGGTATACCCAGCCCCATGGAATAGAGAAAAAGCATGAGGATCCCCTTGGCTGCGGAACCCTGCTGGGATGCCATCATCAGGGCAGAACCCAGGAACGCACCTACACAGGGAGTCCACCCAATGGAAAAAACGATGCCGAATATAAAAGATGAGATGAGGGAATGTTTTTTAACTTCCATCTGGCTGCGTTTTGTCCGGTTTAACAAGCCTATGTTGAATACCCCGATAAAATTCAGGCCGAAAACAATTACAATCAGTCCTGTTACAATGTTTACAATGGTCTTATGTGAATTGAGCAGTCCCCCGAGAGTGCCTGCAAAGGCACCCAGGAGAACGAATACAAAGGTAAATCCGGCTACAAAGGTTATGGCATTGGAAAGAGCCTTATGTTTCGGCCGGTCTGTCGTCTCACCTGCAAAATATGAAATGTAGATGGGCAGCATCGGCAGAAGACAGGGTGAAATAAAGGTGATGATTCCTTCTAAAAATGATATCAAATACTGCATAAATTCTCCTAGATATTAAATAAGTCGTTAAATGCCTCACTCATGGTCGGGTGCGTATAAATAGTATCTCTCAGTACTGTATATGGAAGATGGGCATCCATGGCAAGTTTGATCAGGTTAATCATTTCATGGGATTCAGCGCAGAATAGATGAGCGCCTAAAATCTCGTTGGTTTTGGCATCAATTACAGCTTTCAGGAGGCCTGTTGTCTGGCCCAGAACGTTGGCTTTCGGAATCGCGGCGGCGGGCAGTTTTGCTGTTTTTACCTCATAGCCCTGCTGTACAGCCTCAGCCTCGCTTAATCCAACCCTGGAAAACGGAGGGTCTAAAAAGACACTGTACGGTACGGCGCCGCGGTTGTTAATGTTCCGCTCTTTGTTTCCCAGAATCTGTGATTTTACAATGCGGAAATCATCCAGAGAGATATAAGTAAACTGAAGGCCCCCGGCCACATCTCCCATAGCGTAAATACCGGGAGCTGTTGTCTGAAGAAATTCATCCGTCTTTACCGCATTTCTTGGGGTCAGCTCAACTCCTGCGGCGCTGAGATTCAAATCCTTTACGTTGGGACGGCGTCCGGTAGCCACTAAAACAGCATCTGCCAAAATCTCTTTCGGACCTTCCGGTGTTTCTGCAGATACAACGGTCTGCTGTTCCCTGTCATGTACGGAGCTGATTTTCGTGGAAAGCAAAAGTTCAACCCCGCGCTCTTTTAAGCTTGCTGCAACGGCATCTGCAATATCCCGGTCTTCTCTTGGAAGAAATACTCCGCCGTCCTGGATCACCGTGACGTCAGATCCAAAATTCCGGTAGATAGAGGCGAACTCCATACCGATATATCCGCCGCCGATGATAACCAGCTGTCTTGGCAGATCTTCAAGGGAAAGCATAGTCTCGCTGATGTAGACACGGCGGCTGCCGGACAGACCTTCAATCGGAGGGATAAAAGGACTTGCCCCGGTGTTAATAAAGATTTGTTCTGCCTCCAGCTCGATTGTCTCATCCTGCAGAGCTACTTTTACATGACGGCTGTCCACGAAGGATGCTTCACCGTTGAAAACATCTGCATTTTCGAGGTCAGCAACTTTATGATAATTTTTATTTCTGAGTGCATCTGTAAGCTTCGTTTTTTTGGCGGCTGCTTCTTTATACAGTCTTGCCTTTTCTTCAAAGGAAGTATCAAGTTTGGCGGAAAAAGCTGCACTTGTCACAAATGATTTGGAAGGAATGCATCCTACATTGATGCAGGTTCCTCCATACATTTTGCTGTCCTTCTCGACAAGGGCTGTTTTCTTTCCGGCGGCGGCCAAGGTTCCTGCTAATGTTTTTCCGCCTTTTCCGAAACCAATGATCACTGCATCGTATTTTTTCATACTTCATTCTCCTTTACTGTGGAATGACCAAAAATCTTCTGATCGATAGTCTCAATGGTTACCTGTTTTAAATAATCTCTGCACAAATTATCCAGTTTTCCGTAAACGTCATCCATAATACCTGCCATGCCGGAGGCAACCAGACAGGGAAGATTGCTGTCGCCGCTGCGCCATGAGGATGAAACAAACTGCACATCCAGGGCTCTGCTGATGTCTTCCAATGTTACCTTTGAAGGGTCTAAGTCAAATAAATATCCTCCCACCACACCTTCCTTTGTAGAAATCAGGCCCCTTTTTTTAAGTTTGCCCATAATCTTTCGGACTCTGGCCGGATTCGTACATATATTGGCTGCCAGTTTATCGCTGGATACGCTTTCTTTTTTGTGATTTAAAAAAACAAGTGCGTGGACTGCTATCGTAAATTCGCTGTTCATATATTGATCCCCCTCTGTTTCATCAAATATGTAATTATCTGAGTTACAGTTTATATTGTAATCATAACAGTTACAGTTATTCGTGTCAACAGAAAATCTAATAATTTTAAGAATTATATCAGCAGATTGCTTTGGCCATGATATACTATATTTAAAAGGAGAACATCACTATGATTCTGAGTGTAAGCCGCCGGACGGATATACCTGCATTTTACGGAGACTGGTTTTTAAATCGAATAAAGGAAGGCTTTGTTCTTGTGAGGAATCCTGTAAATCCAAAACAAGTAAGCTGGATTGCTTTGACCAGGGAGAACGTTGACTGCATTGTATTCTGGACGAAAAACCCATCAAACTTTATGCACCGCCTGAAAGAGCTCAAGGACTATCCGTTTTACTTTCAGTTTACTTTAAATGGATACGGCAAAGAAATAGAACCGGGGATTCCGGACAAGGAGCAGAGGATGATTCCTCTATTTAAAGAGCTTTCCGGGCAGATCGGCAGGGAGAGAAATATCTGGCGTTATGATCCTGTATTAATCAGTGAAAAGTACTCCTTAGAATGGCAGATCCGTAAATTCGAAGAGATGGCAGCATCCCTGGGCGGATATGCAGACAGGGTAGTCATAAGCTTTCTTGATGTGTATAAAAAGATAAAAATCAGACTGTCCCACATGGGGATCAGACCTCTTACGGAAGAAGAAGTCTTTTCTTTTGCTGAAGCAGCTGGTGCAGCGGCCGGGAAACACGGTATGGAGGTTGTTACCTGCGCAGAAAAATACGATTTGTCCTGTTTTGGCATTCAGCCAGGTTCCTGTGTGGACCGCAGGCTTGTGGAAAAGGTCATAGGGATGGATATTTCTGTGGATAAAGATAAAAATCAGAGATCAGAGTGTGGATGCGCGGCCAGCATAGATATCGGGGCTTACGATACCTGTCCCAACGGATGTGTCTATTGTTATGCCAACAGGGACGATGTATCTGTAAAGAAGAAGACAGAAAAATACAGTCCGGAATCTCTGGCGCTCTGCAGTGAACCGGATGCATATGACAGGATAAAAGAGCGGAAGGCAGAGACCTGCGTGGAAACCCAGCTCAGCTTATTTGCACCGGACATGTGTTATATTAAAAAATACGAATAAAGGAACAGAGGTGAATGATATGGATGCTTCCGAGAGGACAAAATATAAACTGGCCAAAGCCGTCAAAGAGCTGATGGCTTATACGCCGGTGGACCGGATCACGGTGAAACAGATCGTGGAGTGCTGCGGTCTCACAAGGCAGACCTTTTACAGGAATTTTAAAGATAAATATGACCTGGTAAACTGGTATTTTGACAAACTTGCCATCGTGTCGTTTGAGCAGATGGGGGTCAGCCTGACTCTAAGAGAAGGACTGATCAAAAAGTTTGAGTTTATCAAGGGAGAGCGGCATTTTTTTACTGCGGCATTCAGGTCAGAAGACCATAATTCTCTCCTTCAGCATGATTATGATTTCATCTACAGATTTTATTCCGATATTATAAAAAAGAAGCTTCAAAAGGAAATACCTGCGGACATCAGGTTTCTTCTTGAGATGTACTGCCGCGGTTCGATTTATATGACCGTTCAATGGGTGACAGAGGGTATGAAACGAAGCACAGAGGAGATGGCAGATCTGCTGATCCGTGCCCTGCCGCCGGAACTTTCAGAGCTTTTAAAAGATCTTTAGGTTACACTTTTTTGGGATTGTCACATTTTTGACATTCAGTGAAATCTGTCACTTGTCCGGCAGCCATAAGGAGATTAAACTGGAGTTAAAGAGACAAATGACCAGTGGTAAGTTAAGGAGGTTGCTATGGCAAAGCGTATCGTGTTAAATGAAACATCGTATCATGGAAAAGGTGCAGTCAGTGAGATTTCAGCAGAAGTCGGAGCCAGAGGTTTTAAGAAAGCTTTTATCTGTTCTGATCCGGATCTTGTAAAGTTCGGTGTGACAAAAAAGGTAACGGATGTACTTGACCAGGCTGGATATGAATATGAAGTATATTCTAACATTAAGCCAAATCCGACGATTGAAAATGTGCAGACCGGAGTGAAAGCGTTTAAGGAGTCCGGAGCAGATTACCTGATTGCAATTGGCGGAGGTTCCTCTATGGATACGTCAAAAGCCATAGGAATTATTATTGCCAATCCGGAGTTTGAGGATGTCAGAAGCCTTGAGGGTGTGGCGCCTACAAAGAATCCTTCTGTGCCGATCATTGCGGTTCCCACAACTGCCGGAACAGCAGCAGAGGTTACCATTAATTATGTAATTACTGATGTAGAAAAGAGGAGAAAGTTTGTCTGTGTAGATACCCATGATATTCCGGTTATCGCTGTGATTGATCCGGACATGATGTCTTCTATGCCGAAGGGGCTTACAGCGGCTACCGGAATGGATGCCCTTACACATGCCATTGAAGGATATACTACAAAAGATGCCTGGGAAATGACAGACATGTTCCATTTAAAAGCGATTGAACTGATTTCTGAGAATTTAAGAGGTGCAGTAAATAACACAGATGAGGGACGTGAGGGAATGGCCCTCGGACAGTACGTAGCAGGTATGGGATTCTCTAATGTAGGCCTTGGAATCGTTCATTCTATGGCTCACTCTCTGGGTGCAGTCTATGACACACCTCACGGCGTTGCTAATGCTATTCTTCTTCCGGCAGTCATGGAATACAATGCGGATGCTACAGGAGATAAGTATAAGTATATTGCCAAAGCTATGGGAGTGGAAGGCACAGAGGAAATGAGCCAGGAAGAATACAGGAAGGCTGCTGTGGATGCAGTGAGACAGCTTTCTGTAGATGTGGGGATTCCTCAGGATCTGAAAGAGATTGTGAAGGAAGAAGACATTCAGTTCCTTTCAGAATCAGCGGCAGCAGATGCATGTGCGCCGGGAAATCCAAAGGATGCAAGCTTAGAGGATATCATCGGAATTTACAAATCCCTGTTATAGCAGCAGGATTAGATACTGAAGGGAAAAAAGAATCCGGGACAGCCAAAATGCTGTGCCGGATTCTTTTAATGTTTGTTAAGAAACTGATTCAGAAATTCCTGTTTTTTCAGGTTGAGAGAACACAAATCTACCTCTGTATTTGTTAAGTAATCTGTGTAAACCCCATAAACTCCAAGCTTCATATATTCTCTGGTTTCATAGACGCTGTTGACTGTATGGGTAAAAGAGTAAATGCCGGCCTTACTGAGTAATTCCATTCTGAAATCATTGACACTGCCGGACGGAACAGTAACGGCTTCAATCCCGTTAGCTTTACAAAACCGTATCATCTTGCTGAAAGCAACGTCCGTCTGCTTGTAGGTCGTATATACAACATGGCGGAAGGGATGAACTTGCTTGATGGCATAATACATTGGCTGATTATAAATCTGTACGATCAGCCGGTCAAGAAGATATTTCTTATTCATCTTCTCAGCAGTCCGTACTATGACTGAGAAATCATCTTTTGCTGCAGCGGCATCGCTGTCCTTTGTGTCTGTCATTATGTAAGTATCAGGATATCGGTCCATGAGTTCAAAGAGTTCTTTTAATGAGACGGATGTATACTTTCCATAAAGCTTGACCCTTTTAAATTGCGCATAAGAAACGGGGCTGCCCCCTTTGCTTTTCGGATCACTTAAATCCTTTCCCCAATAATGCCGGGCAACCATGACATGATCAGTGGTCTGCATCAGATCCACTTCAAAAACCTTGAAGCCCTTTTCATAAGAGTTTAAGAAAGCATCTTTGGAATTTGTATATTCTTTTCCGTCGATCTCACCCAGAGCATGGGCAACAGCGCGGTGGTCATACCATTGCTTTGTGTTCTCTTTTTGTTCTTCAGATGTTTTTTCTGTGCCGGTTTGTACGGGCTTTTCCTGTGACTTCCATGTCTCCTTGCTGTAGCTTTTGTAAACATGGACTCCTGAGAATATGGCGGCGCCCAAAACAGCGAAAAAGGACAGATACAGAGCAGCCTTCTGTGCTGCCGCCCGTATATGCCGTGGCTGATGTTTTGCTTTTTTTACGGCTTTTTTGATTGATTCTGTTTTAAATTTTTTTCGGGTGCGCATACACTTCTTCCTTTGTAAAGAGATTGTAATAAATGCGTTAAATAATAATATAACATAAAAATAACAGAAAAGCATTGGCTGTGTCTATCTTTATTTATCGGGGAGCCTTTCCAAGTATTCCTATGACAAAGTTTTAACATTCAGCGGTGGATTTTCAAAAGAACTTCATGGTATAGTAAATATATTGATACTAGTTAATCTCTCAAACGATTCATAAGAATCAAAGTATTCAAGGAGGAAATCACTATGGCAAGTATTATCGCAAGCCCAAGCCGTTATATTCAGGGAAAAGGGGAGATCAAGAACCTGTGTACATACGCACAGAACTATGGAAGCAACCTTTTTGTGCTGACAAGTCCGTCCGGAAGAAAAAGGGTGGAGCCTTCCATCACAGATGGTCAGGGTGATGCAAAGATTACATATGAGGCATTTAACGGAGAGTGCTGCATGACAGAGATCAATCGTGTTATGGAGATGTGTGAAAAAGCCGGAAGCGAAGTTATCGTGGGAATCGGCGGCGGAAAAATTCACGACACTGCAAAGGCAGTGGCTTACTATATGAAAAAGCCGGTGATCATAGTGCCGACCATTGCATCTACAGATGCTCCGTGCAGTGCACTGTCTGTTATCTATACTGATGAAGGTGTCTTCGAGAAATACCTGTTCCTTCCTGCAAGTCCGAATATGGTGCTGGTGGATACTGATATCGTCAGCAAAGCGCCGGAACGCCTTTTGGTAGCCGGAATGGGAGACGCACTGGCAACATATTTTGAGGCGAGGGCATGTAAGCAGTCTGACGCATCCAACTGTGTGGGCGGAAAGATTACACTTGCTGCAATGGCTCTGGCAGAACTTTGTTATGAAACTTTGATGGATGAAGGAATTGATGCAAAACTTGCTGTCCGTGAAAATATCTGCACAAAAGCAGTGGAACATGTCATTGAGGCAAATACCTATCTGTCAGGAATCGGATTTGAGAGCGGCGGATTGGCCGGGGCACATGCAATCCACAACGGTTTAACTGCAATCCCGGAAACCCATGAGTTTTATCATGGAGAGAAGGTAGCTTTCGGAACCTTGGTACAGCTGGTTCTGGAAGGGGCAGACCAGGATGAGATTCAGGAGGTTCTGGGATTCTGCCAGGAGGCAGAGCTTCCGACTACCCTTGCGGATCTGGGAATCAAGGAAGTCAAAGAAGAACAGATCATGGAAGTAGCGCGCCTTGCATGCTCTCCGGATGACACCCTGGGCAACATGCCGTTTGAAGTGACTCCGGAGGATGTATATGCAGCGATTATCGCAGCGGACGCATTGGGAAGATACTATTAAGATTCCTGCCTGCGGCATAAATGCTTTCCTGTAAGGAAGCACACAGCGCATAACAGGACAAGGACTGCGGCCATCAGGACAGCGCAGTGAAGAAAAAAGGCATCCGGCAGGATGGTGATGACAGGGTCAAAAGCTTCATCAAAAATCCAGTAATCATTGGAGAAGGCAAGTTCGTGAAATATCACGAAGGACCTGTCCCATCCGGCCGCCCAGATAAGGACTCCGAAAATCAGGGGAAGCAGGGCGGCTAAAACGGATGCTTTTTTTAAAAAGCGGAAATCCTTTTTTTCCCGCTTCCATAAAAGGCCTGCAAGGATTATGATAAAAGATGCCGCACAGGCATATTGAATACCGGAGAAAATACGCTTCACATCCTGAAAGTGAATCTTTCCTTCCTCTGACATGGAAAGAGAGGGGAACTTCAGGTCTTTTTTATAAAATACAGAATTATAGTCGATCAGCCGGTCATAATTTTCTCTGATTTGTTTTTCAGAGTATCCGGATTCCCGGCTGATATGGAGCAGCTGAATATCAGCGTAATAAAGCGGCCGGAAGTTCAGCGTGAAGATGACCGAAAATGTAATAAGAAACACCGATAATGAGATTGTAAGCAGAAATTGTTTCATGATGCACCGCCTTTCATGAAACCCATTATAACACAAGGAAGTACCATGATAGCGATTATTTCACCTGCAAAAAATATGAAAGTCAGGAATGAGAAACAGAAGAATCTGACAGCCCCTGTCTTTTTTGAGAAGACTGAGCAGATTTATGAAGAATTGAAAACTTTAAAGCCCTGGGAGATCGAATCCTTGATGAAGGTAAATGAAAAGATTGCCCTGCAGGCTTTTTTAGATATACAGGATTTTAAAAACGGACCCGGCAGCGCTGCCATTCTCACCTATGACGGCCTGGTTTTTCAGAATATAAAGGCAGCAGACTTTAACGGATGGGATATGAAATATGCCCGGAAACATGTCAGAATCCTGAGCGGGATGTACGGAGTGCTGAAGCCGGCAGATGCCATTCATCCGTACCGTCTGGAGATGGGGTGCAGGTTTAAGCCGGCGGGGCAGAGCCTGTACCAGTTTTGGGGAGATGAGATTTATAAGGAACTTTACAGAGAACAGGATGTAATCCTCAATCTGGCTTCCGAAGAGTATGCGAAAACTGTGAGGAAGTATCTGGATGGGCCGGACCGTTTTGTGGACGTGGAATTTCTCACCATGAGGGGCGGAAAACTCCGGACCATCGTGGCATGGGCCAAGATGGCCAGAGGACAGATGGTCCGTCATATTGTGAAAAACAGGATTGACCGGCCGGAGGATATCAAAGAGTTTGACTGGGATGGATATGCGTATGAACCGTCTCTGTCGACAGAATCCAAGTATGTATTTATCCGGCGGGATTTAAAGGTTTAATTGACGATCAGGAATCCGAGGTTTAACAGGGCCGCGAAAAGACACCAGACGATATACGGAATCAGAAGGCAGGCAGATTTTCTGATGAATTTCTTGTAGACATAAAACATCAGTGCGTTGAGCAGATTCAGAGCTAAAATCCATACAAAGGAGAAGAACACCAGCCCATATTCAAAGAAAATGATCGGCCAGAAGAACAGAAAGCAGGACACGGCAAGAAACAGCTTAAGTCCCTGCTTTTTTTCCTGCTCTGTTATGTCTGAGACCAGCATTGTATAAAGGCTTAACCCGAGTAAAATATCGAGGATCAGCCATACTACAGAAAAGATCCATGGAGCCGGAACGAAGGGAGGTTTATTCAGCTGGCGGAAGACCTCATCCATCCGGGGAGTTAAAAGCCTGGACAGCAGGCTTACCAGAATCGGAAATACGATGCAGAGTTTTAATAGCTGCTTTTTTGACAATTGTTTCATAACACACACCTGGGCCTTTTTACATAGTCTATGCAGCAAGGGTTGTATATCTTGACAAAAAAAGTTATTATAGTGGGAAAAGGAGAGATGCGAGATGGAATTAAAGTGTCCGAAGATATATCAAAACGGAAAATATTTAGCTTACGGCGGCAATCAGGAATGGTTTCCAGGCACTTTCCAGCGCCGGGCGGGATGCGGCAGCGTTACGGGCACCAATATCGCCGTCTGTGAGGGACTGTTTTCTAAAGAGGTTAAGGATCCTGCTTCTATATCCTATGAATCATATCTGGAACTTATGGAAGAGATGTATCGTTATATGACGCCCGGTTTTATGGGCTATCCGCTGATCGGAAAGTTTAAAAAGGATTTTATAAGCTTTGCATCCGGCAGAGGCAGGGAACTCAGGGCAAAGAGTATGTTTCTGCCAAGAGACAGGCAGGCCTGCCTGGAATTTATCAAAGAAGGACTGTACAGCGGACACCCCGTTGCCCTGCTGATCTGGAGACATTCCAGGAAGGAGTTCCGTGAGGACAACTGGCATTGGGTGACCATCACAGGGTATGACGAGGAGAAGCGTACTTTGATCTGGTCCAACTGCGGAGAAAGAGAAGAGATTCCAGAGAAAGTACTTCTTGATGACTCCGCCAGATATTACATCGGTCTTGTGAGATTTGAAGAAATAATTTAAGGAGTTCCGATTTTTACAATTCATATGAAATGAAAGAGAGTAAGCTGTAGTCCATCAGTAAGAAACGAATAAATAAGAGTTGGGAACAAAGGCGTTCACCGGATGATGATCCGGAGGACGCCTTTTCCTTGTTTGTGAAAAAGGAGTGGTATATATGGAGACTACAAAAAAGTTGGGACTTGGAAGTGCGGTATCTGTCTGTGTGGGCCTGATCGTTGCAACAAGCTGTCTGCTTTCCCTGGGGCAGGGGATGGGGCTTGCAGGCAAGAATTTCATTATCGCATTATTTGTTGTACTGATCTTAAACGGTTTTTTGGCATTGAGCTTTTCAGAGCTTCATTCCATGATGCCAAAGGCAGAAGGAGGGCTTGGGCAGTATACATTGGTGGGCCTTGGACCGGTAGCATCAATGATCTCTACACTTTCCGCATATGTAATCGTGGATATTTTATCAGGATCTGTAGAGATTGCCATGTGCGGGACAGTACTCCACCAGATATTTCTTCCTCAGATCCCGGCGCCGGTGATCAGTGTCATCCTTCTGGGAGTTTTGTCTTATGTGAATTATAAGGGAGTGGATTTTTTTGCAAGGATACAGAACATCGTAGTATTTCTGCTGCTGGCTTCGTTTCTCCTGATGGGGATTATCAGCTTTTTCCATCTGGGGACAGGGGAAGTGATCACTGCCGCACAGCAGACAAAACCCCAGGTCACAGGCATCGGAGGAATCGTATCCTTATCTGCCCTGGCATTCTGGCTGTTTATCGGCATTGAGTTTGTTATCCCCGTGTCTAAAGATCTGAAAAATCCAAAGCGGGATGTGCTTTTGGCTATGATTATCGGCATTGTGGTGCTGTTTGGAGTTCAGGCCCTTCTCGGTGTGGGAATGACCCAATATGTCACCTTACAGGAACTTGCCGCCAACCCGATGCCCCATATGCTGTTTGCGGAACGCTGCATGGGCCAGATGGGAGTTTACTGGATGGGAATTGTTACTCTTTTGGCAGGGATCAGCACAGTCAACACAGTCCTCGGCGGCATTCCCAATATCCTGAGCGGCATGGCGGAAAATGAATTATTCCCCGCAGCTTTTCAAAGAAAAAATAAATATGGAGTTCCGGCGGCAGGAATTGCCCTGCTGAGCGGCGGAATCATTGTATTAATTGTCAGCGGATTTACCCAGTCTTCAGGGCTTACGAACATCATTCTGGCGGCATCCTGTTTCTGGCTTACATCTTATATTATGGTCAATATCACAGTGCTTATTTTAAGAAAACGGTATCCGGAGGCAGAGGGAAGGAATCAAAAACTTATGTTTAAGGGCATCCCTCAGATCATCTGTATCATAGGAGATATCTACATGATTTTAAATATAGCGGAAGGAGATGCAAAGATTTTGATTTATAAAATTTTCGGCACACTGCTCTTGGCACTGACGGCATTCTCAGTGGTATGGGTTAAAGGAATCAAAAAAAGAGGAACCGTGGAATGTCCGGAAATGCAGACAGTAAATACAATGGCATGACAGTTCGGCCAGTGATATATGCCGGCAGACAGTAAATATTCATATTTCATACAGGAGGATCAGATTATGAGCAAAGCGAAGGTTGATTTTTTATATTTAAATGAAGAGGAAATGGTGAAGCTTGGGGTGTCAGATATGAAGGGCTGTGTGGAAAGCATGGAAGATATGTTCCGGCTTCTTAGCAAGGGGGATTACGCCATGGGAGGGTCTAACGGCAATTCCCATGGATGTATGGTTTCTTTTCCGGATGCTTCGCCGTTTCCGAACATGCCGGTGAACGGTCCTGACCGGAGGTTTATGGCGATGCCTGCCTATTTAGGCGGAGAGTATGATATGGCAGGCATGAAGTGGTACGGATCCAATGTGGAAAACAAAGAGAAAGGTCTTCCAAGATCCATCCTGATGCTTATGCTGAATGACAAAGAAACCGGGGCGCCGAGATCTCTGATGTCTGCAAATCTGCTGAGTGCTTACCGCACAGGGGCGGTCCCGGGCGTCGGCGCCAAACATCTGGCGAGAAAAAATTCAAAAGTTCTTGCAGTCTACGGACCCGGTGTTATGAATAAAACGGCATTGGAGGCCTTTGTCTGCACGTGTCCGGATCTGGATACGATTAAAATTAAAGGAAGAGGCAAAGGTTCCATTGAAAGCTTTATAGATTATGTGAAAACAAAGTTCCCTCAGTTTAAGACCATAGAGGTATCAGAAACATTGGAAGAGCTTGTCCGGGGATCGGATATTATCAGCATGGCAACATCCTGTCCGGAGGGTTCTAAAAATTATCCGATGATCAAGGAGGAATGGATCAAGCCGGGAGCATTTTTCAGCCTTCCCGCATGTGCCAACTTTGAGGATGATTTTTTGATCAACAGGGCAAAGACTGTGGTAGATAATTTTGGACTTTATGAAGCGTGGACTGAGGAATACCCTCATCCGTCTTTTGAAACCGTAGCCATCATCGGTACTAAATTTGTGGATATGTATCATGATGGTATGATGCCGAGAGAAAAAATAGAAGATATCGGCGATATCATCAATGGAAAGGTTCCGGGGAGAAAAAATGATGATGAGATCATTCTGTTCTCCATTGGAGGAATGCCAGTGGAAGATGTAGCGTGGGGAACAGAACTCTATCGGAAAGCACTGGACCAGGGAGTTGGGACGAAGCTTAACCTGTGGGATGCACCGAGGATGGCGTGAGTTTATTATCACCGACTGGAAAAGGAGGGTTTTAAATATGAGAATTGAAGAACATCCCATTTTAGGAAAAACAGATAAGGGAAAGGAGGTTTCTTTCTTTTATGACGGCAGGCCTATGACGGGTTATGAGGGTGAACCGATTGCGGCGGCGCTGAAGGCTGCAGGGGTGATGGTGCACCGGCATACGAAAAAGTATGGTAAGCCGCGGGGTATTTTTTGTGCCATCGGGCGCTGTACAGACTGTGTTATGGTTGTGGATGGAAGGCCCAATGTGAGGACTTGTGTGACACCTCTGAAAGAAGGAATGAGGGTGCAGACTCAGTACGGAGTCAGTGCAGGGAATAATCAGATGAAGGGATGATGAAAATATGAAACGGTATGATTTGATCGTTGTTGGAGCGGGTCCGTCCGGCCTGTCTGCGGCTATTGAGGCGGCAAAAAAGGGAATGCAGGTGGTTGTTTTTGACGAAAATGAAAAACCTGGGGGACAGCTGTTTAAGCAGATACATAAGTTCTTTGGCTCTAAAGAACATAAGGCCAAGATCAGGGGATTTAAGATTGGGGAAGACCTGTTAAAGGAAGCGGAACAGGCGGGAGTGCAGGTTGTCTTAAATGCCGCGGTCATAGGGCTTTATCTGGATAAAGAGATCACAGTGCGGATCGGAGATGAAATTCATCATTTCAAAGGAGATGCCATAATTACAGCAACCGGGGCTTCAGAAAATATGGTGACCTTTGACGGGTGGACACTGCCGGGGGTCATCGGAGCAGGGGCGGCCCAGACCATGATGAATCTGCACGGCATAAAGCCCGGGAAAAAAGTTTTAATGCTTGGAAGCGGAAATGTAGGCCTTGTGGTCAGCTATCAGCTGATGCAGGCAGGCTGTGAAGTGGCGGCTCTCGTGGATGCGGCTCCGCGGATCGGAGGGTATGGTGTCCACGCCGCAAAGGTGGCCAGATGCGGCGTGCCGTTTTACTTATCCCACACCATTGTAAAAGCAGAAGGAGAAGATTGTGTCACAGGTGTTACGATCGCCAAAGTAGATGAGAACTGGCAGACCGTGCCGGGCTCCGAAAAGCATTTTGATGTGGATACCATATGTCTCGCAGTCGGACTTTCCCCGATGTCCCAGCTGCTTAAGATGGCAGGATGCAGAACGGAGGACAATCCGAAAAAGGGAGGGCAGGTGCCGATCTGTGATGAATACGGTGAGACATCAGTGAAAGGGATCTTCGCAGCAGGAGATGTCTCCGGCATTGAAGAAGCCAGCTCTGCCATGATCGAAGGCCGTATGGCAGGAACAGCCGCTGCCTGCGAACTTGGTTTTATGGAAGAAAAAGAACGGGATGAAAAGCTTGCTTCCCTGGAGGAAGCACTAGAAAGTCTCAGGCAGGGAATGTTCGGGCCGGAGAACAAAGGAAAGCTTTTGGAGAAAACAGAAGAGGGCTGTGGCATTTCCATGAACCTTCTTGAAAAAGGGTATCTGGATGAGACAGAGGTGAAACAGTACCCGGGAGTTACGAAGACCATAGGGGTTCATCCGGTAATGGAATGTACCCAGAACATTCCCTGTAACCCATGCCAGGATGCCTGCCCGAAAAAATGTATCAAAATCGGAGAAAACATTACCTCCCTGCCGGCGGTGGATCCGGAAGCCCAATGCATCGGATGCGGTATGTGTGTGGCTGCCTGTTCCGGCCAGGCTATTTTCCTGGTCAATGAGCAGTATGAAGAGGACTATGCAAGTGTGACTCTGCCATATGAATTTCTTCCCCTGCCGGAAAAAGGAGAAGCGGGAAAGGCACTTGACCGCAGCGGAAATGAAGTATGCCCGGCAGAGGTGATTGATGTCAAGACATCAAAGGCATTTGACCGCACCAGCCTTCTGACCATCAGAGTGCCTGTTGAAATGGCAATGAAGGCAAGATTTTTTCAGGCATCATAACAGGTGCAGTTCAAAATGACGGAGGAGGAATGAACAGTGAATCAGATCAATGACAGGTCAAAAAAAATAAAGGAATTTATTCCGGCTGAGGATGATGATACAATTATCTGCCGGTGTGAAGAGATCACAAAGGGAGAGATCCGGAAAGCGGTTCACGACGGGATGTTTACACTGACAGAGATCCGCAGATATTTAAGGACGGGAATGGGGCTCTGCCAGGGCCAGACCTGTTCGAAGCTGGTCAAGGGAATCGTGGCAGGGGAGCTTGGAGTTTCACCGGCAGAATTGGAGCCTGCTGCTTCAAGAGCACCGATGCGCCCTACAGAAATGAAAGTTTTGGGAAAGGAGGTACGCTAATATGGGAAACAACTGTGCAGATGTTATTGTGGTTGGAGGAGGCATTATTGGAAATGCCACAGCTTACTATCTGGCAAAGAAAGGCTGTTCCGTTATCGTGCTGGAGAAAAGTGACCACCTGGGTGACGGAGGATCCAGCAGAAACGGAGGCGGAGTCCGGCAGTCGGGCCGTGATAAGCGGGAACTGCCCCTTGCTATGTACGGGATAAAGAATCTGTGGCCCACACTTTCAGAGGAGCTGGGAACTGATGTGGAATACTGCCAGGACGGAAATCTCCGCCTTGGAAAGACGGAAAAGCATATGGAAATACTCAGCGGCCTGGCAGAAAATGCCCGTTCCTGCGGACTGGATGTGCGCATGATCTCCGGGGAAGAAGTCAGGGATATCTGTCCATATCTCTCTGATGAAGTCATAGGAGCCAGCTGGTGTCCCACAGACGGCCATGCAAATCCTATGCTTGCTACGCTGGCGTTTTACAAGAAAGCCAGAGAATTGGGTGCCAGATTCATAACCGGGGAGGATGTGACGGCTGTTCGGAAGGTCCGCGGGAAAGCAAGGCAGCTTATCACCAAAAAAAATGTGTATGAAGCAGAAAGTATCATACTGGCAGCGGGAATCCACAGCCGGGAGATCGCAGGAACCGCAGGCGTGGATATCCCCATGCAGCCGGCACTGCTGGAATGTCTGGTGACGGAGGCTGAACCGGAGATGTTCGGCCAGATGCTGGGAACAGCGGAAGCGGACTTTTATGGCCATCAGACAAAGCATGGTTCTTTTGTGTTCGGAGGCTCCTCTAATTTTGAAGGCTTCAACAAAGACAACGGGACTCCGGTCAATTCAAGTATTACGGCATCCTGTATCTGCCGGGGCATCATGAAATATTTCCCCTCCCTCTCGGAAGCAAAAATTGTCCGTACCTGGGCCGGCTGGATGGACCTATGCGCCGACAAAGTACCGGTCATCAGCAAAGTAGAGGAAGTGCCCGGCCTGATCCTTGCCTGCGGCTTTTCAGGACACGGATTCGGCATCGCTCCGGCAGTGGGAGAACAGCTCTCCCAGTTGGTTGTTGACGGCAGCACAGCCCTGGATCTGACAGAATTAAGGTACGACCGATTCCAGGCAAAGATCTGATTATAAAAAACAAAAATGGGGGAAAACTATGGAGCCGAAACATCCAAAAAAATTGATCGTACCCAAACAGCCGTCATTGGTGATGACTACATCCCACTACTACAAGGCCGTTATGACAGCTTATGGAATTTCACATTTTTATGCATTCAGAGTCGAAGAGGACGTCCACGACATCCTGTCCATTGTACCGGA
Source organism: Anaerostipes sp. (assembly GCF_018381315.1). Lineage (GTDB taxonomy): Bacteria > Bacillota > Clostridia > Lachnospirales > Lachnospiraceae > Anaerostipes. The sequence goes on from NZ_JAGZSD010000001.1 coordinate 20,663, forward strand.
CGGATGTGTGGACTTTCTGTTTTACTGCAGCCAGGACCACCCGTATGCAAGCATCATCGGCACGAGACTGAAGGCTTCCCCGATGATAGGAAAACCGGGAGATTATTTTTTCGGCGTCCGGTTCATGCCCGGAAAAGTCCTCCTTCCGGACACCGTAAAGCCGGATGAGCTGGTGGAAGGGGAGGCGGCCCTGATGGAATTTATGAAGGAGGAAGAAGTGTTTGACAAGATCATTATGAGCCGTGATTTTCTGGCACAGATCCGAAACTTTTTAGAATTCTACGTAAATTATCATCAGGACGCACTGGAGCATCTCGATGACCGGAATCTTGGAAATTATCTGGTGGATGAAATCACCCAGAGAGCCGGAAATATAAAAATAGAAGAATTGGGAGAACTGACCGGGTATTCTGTCCGTTATGTCAACAAAGTGTTTAAAGAAAACATGGGAATTTCCCCGAAAACCTACTGCAAGATCGCCAGGTTCCAGACGATTTTAAACAGTTTGAAATGGGAGGAAGACGAAAAAGACCTTCTGGCTATTGCCATGAATGCAGGTTATTATGACCAGTCTCATATGATGAAGGATTTTCGAAAATACACAAATATGACACCGGTACGGTACGTAAAAAGCCTGGAGGAAGCGGAATATAAAAACAGGTTAATCATACTTGGATAAGAAACAGGAAGGAAGAAAAAATGGAATATACAAGAACAAATGATTCATCCGGCGTGCCGCTGGAGGGAAATGAGCAGTGAAAAAGAGCTGACGTGTCAAAACATCAGCTCTCAGGTTTTTAATATGTAGGTTTACTGCTCTCTAAAACAAATCTTTCCGTCTTTCGGATCTTCAACGATAGCCAGAGATTCTAAATGTACGCCTTTATCACGGATAATCTGTCCGCCGTCCTGGAAACCTTTCTCAATCACGATACCGCAGCCCACCAGGTTCGCACCAGAGCCGTTGACAAGATCAATCAGGCCGTTCAAAGCCTGTCCGTTGGCAAGGAAATCATCAATGATCAAAATATTGTCATCCGGAGACAAAAACTTCTTTTCAACAAAAATATCAAACTCCAAGCCCTTTGTATATGAGATTACCTTAGAGGTCAGCAGGTCGCCGTCCAGATTCTTAGACATGGACTTCTTGGCAAATACAACCGGGATATTGTCAAAATACTGTGCTGCAATCGTAGCGATCCCGATCCCTGAAGCTTCAATGGTTAAAATTCTGGTGATATTTTCTGGAAATAATCTTCTGAATTCTTTTCCGATCTCCTGCAGCAGCCCGATGTCCATCTGGTGGTTTAAGAAACTGTCAACTTTGAGGATTCCCCCATCCTTTAATACGCCGTCCTTTACAATGCGCTCCTCTAATAATTTCATAAAATTCTCCATTTCATTCGACTTTTTTATCATTCTAGCACCAAAAGCTGTCAAAATCAATGAGATCAGGGAAGAATTGAGTTGTAAAAAGACCATGCCTACCTTATAATATATAAGAATATAGGATATTTTATAAAGTAATACAGGAATATAGGAGGAACGCCCGTGAACCACGAGAAATTTCTAGTCCTTGATTTCGGGGGACAGTACAATCAGCTTATTGCAAGGAGAGTCAGAGAATGTAACGTTTATTGTGAAATCAAACCTTACACTGCCTCACTTGAAGAAATAAAAGAATACAATCCAAAAGGAATCATTTTTACCGGAGGACCGAACAGCGTCTACGGAGAAGATTCCGCTACCTATGAAAAAGCAATCTTTGAACTGGGAATCCCGATCCTGGGTATCTGCTACGGCTCCCAGCTGATGGCACATGTCCTGGGCGGCAAGGTAGGGACTGCGCCTGTCAGCGAGTATGGACACACAGAAGTGGATCTGGATCCTTCATCAAAGATCTTTGACGGCGTGGGAGAAAAAACAGTCTGCTGGATGAGCCATACAGACTATATCGCAGAAGCACCGGAAGGCTTTAAGATTACCGCAACGACTCCGGTATGCCCGGTGGCAGCGATGGAAAATGCGGACAAGAAGCTTTATGCAACCCAGTTCCATCCGGAAGTTATGCATACAGAACAGGGAAAAGAAATGATCTATAATTTCTTATATAAAGTATGTGAGTGCAGGGGTGACTGGAACATGGATTCTTTTGTGGAAGACATGATCAAATCCATTCGTGAAAAAGTAGGAGACGGAAAAGTGCTCTGTGCATTATCCGGCGGCGTGGATTCCTCTGTGGCAGCCGTTATGCTGGCAAAGGCAGTTGGAAAACAGCTGACCTGTGTCTTCGTAGACCATGGCCTGCTCCGCAAAAATGAAGGAGATGAAGTGGAAGCAGTCTTCGGGCCGGAAGGACCGTATGATCTGAACTTTATCCGTGTGAATGTACAGGACAGATTTTATGAGAAATTAGCCGGAGTAGAAGAGCCGGAACAGAAACGCAAAATTATCGGTGAAGAATTTATCCGTGTGTTTGAGGAAGAAGCAAAGAAAATCGGATCTGTGGACTTCCTTGTACAGGGAACTATTTACCCGGATGTGGTGGAAAGCGGTGTGGGAAAATCTGCCACCATCAAATCCCATCATAATGTGGGAGGGCTTCCTGACTATGTAGATTTCAAGGAGATCATCGAGCCTCTCCGCGACCTGTTTAAAGATGAAGTAAGGCAGGCCGGAAGAGAGCTTGGAATCCCGGAATACCTTGTTATGAGACAGCCATTCCCGGGACCGGGACTTGGAATCCGTATCATTGGGGAAGTGACAGCTGAGAAGGTTAAGATCGTGCAGGATGCTGATGCAATCTACAGAGAAGAGATTGCAAAGGCAGGAGTTGACAAAGGACTTGGCCAGTATTTTGCGGCCCTGACAAACATGAGGTCTGTGGGAGTTATGGGGGATGGAAGAACCTATGACTATGCCATTGCATTGAGGGCTGTTAATACGTCAGACTTTATGACTGCAGATGCAGCACAGATTCCTTGGGAAGTGCTTGGGAAGGTAACTACCAGGATCGTGAATGAAGTGGAGCATGTGAACCGGGTGATGTACGACTGCACGGGGAAACCGCCGGCTACGATTGAGTTTGAGTAGTTTACGAGCAATCTGTTTAAGCGTTGGAAACGATTTGGAGACATTTCGGATATCATTTAATGAATAAATCACTTTAATAGCATATAAAACCTTACTGATTTTTAGAAAGTGAAAATTGGGTAGGTTTTTGGCGTTTATTTTTTGTATGGCTTTTTGTTAAATTTAGGTGTTATGCCAGGAGGTTGAGGAATTGGGTATTACAAGAACCACACTGGAACCCATTATCCCGCCTGTGTGGGCGTATTTTCGGTAGCTATCCGGCCTACCATCAATCATAAAGAAGAAGCGCTGTTTTAGATAGGCTACCGCCCGGATGTAGTAACAACTCATGTTATAAGGTTCAAAGGCATATTGTATTATATAACACGGGTTGATGTATTCGAGGGCTACAAGGCAGATCTGACCTTGTATTGTAAGAGAAAAAATGGGGGATATTACACCAATGTCATTAAGATAATATTTTAGTGGTATCAGTAACCCCGGAGAATGATGTTTATATACACTCGTTCTTCGGGATTTACGGAATCTTTTGGTCGGGATCGGTTGGGCCTTTCTGGTAATGAGAACCTTGCTATTGTGATCCCTATATCAAACGGAGGTTCATTTCTTTTGTGTCTAAAAATGTAATACAGATTCGGACGCTTCTGTGAAATGATCTGTTGGTGGTGTTTCGGGTCTTCTTCCGGAAGACTTGTAGCTACCAATTCATAGTTTTCAACTTTTAACCGAGACCAAACAAAACGAATCGTTAGTTCGTTATCGGCGCATTTACTGTCTTTTATTTAATCAAAACGTGCCTGTTTGCTGAAATATTTGTATTTGATTTGATTTCCTGCCTAGTGGATTGTCTGGTAATTATAATATCACGCGTCAGGTCAAAAGTTCCCTCGGAGGGAAAATCAAATTCTGATGACATGCTTGCGCGTGAACCAATGTCCCTAATCCTAATGACATAATTAAAAAGTCGCTTCTCTATATGTGCAAACAGATTGTAATTCTCGTATCCTCTATCTGCCACAATAATAACTGGATAAGTTTCCGCAGGCTGATCAACTATAGTGCAAGCAGCATCTGTTTTATTCTCTTTCAATCCACGCTGGATAACTGCATCAATAAAGACTTTGCTGCACACATCATATAGATTGTTTAAACGAAGAGTGGAATAATGATAATCACCTAATATATAATCTTCTTTGGGATTAAAGGGTAGGGAGAGGTCACTGCCATCGATTGCAGCAATCCGGTACCCTTAAAACAAAATAGGCTTGGAAGTTAACTTGTCCCGAAATAATTTGAAAAAGTATTTGGAATCAGGGAATAGTTCTCTAGATGAGCTGTAATTTTTCAAATACACGCATCCAAACAGGTCTTTAAATAATCTGCATTTTTGTTCATTTGTAATATCTCCTTTAAACAAGAGGCTTCGCCACAAATTTTTGTATCATTGTCAATACTTTTTTGAAAAATCATAAAAAAGAGCAGGGTATATATTTCTATACACCTTGCTTTATCAGAGTATCCGCATCTCAGCCTTAACTTAATGACATTGGGTATTACCAAAAAAATAATAATATTATATTAATTCACGAAGTAGTTCTGGCCATCGTTCAAATACTTCCTGTCCAACTATAACCTCATCAACCGCCCTAGAATTAAGAGCATCAATAATTCGACATAGATATGACTTTCCCTGTGTCCACCATGTTCTATAGGCATCTAAAAATAAAATATGATGTACTTTATACCCCGTTCTGTCAAAAAGATCTTTGAATTCGTAACCATCAAGTTGTGTTTCATAAACTCCATCTGCAACTCTGCTGCCAAATGTTGTTGCATAATAATATTCTTTTATTTCCCACACAATAGACGGATTCTGGATACCCGGATATGCCCCATCAAACCGTCGTGAAGAACCCCCAATAATGTTTCCGTGTCTATCCCATATATATGTCAATCCTCTAGGGTCATCATCAAATTCCATTGTATGTGTATTACCTTTTATCTCACGAATTGTCTTTTCAGCAAGAATATTGATTATTGCAGTAAAGTAAGCAATTTGTTTCATAGCACCTTTTTGTTTATTGAGTGGTAATTTACACTGCAAATTGTCCTGTTTATAAATAGGATAGACACTTTCAAATGCCCGTCTTGCTGTTTCAGCATCCATCAAATTATTTTGAACATCATTATTTAACAAATCAGCACGCATGTTAGTGTACGTCAACGCATCACTGATAGTATTATTGTCTATACGAGTATGTGTTTCGCGGCAAAGATTTTCGATTTCTTGTTTTGTGTATTTTCTGACAGTGCCGGACCCCCTTTTTGAGTAACCCAACTGTTCGGAAATAAATTTTATAAATGGCCAAAATTCGGCGGGCGCATCCATAAATTTATCAAATGCCCTCATCTTGTTCAACCTCCTTAAATATATCAGAAATATTCATATTTAAGGCATCAGCCATTTTTTCGATATTTTCAATGGATACATTGCGTTGACCACGTTCAATATCACTAATATAAGTTCTATGTAATCCGCACATATCGGCAAATGATTCTTGCGAAATATGTTTTTCTGATCTAAATTTCCGAATAGCCCGACCAAACAAAACCTGTATTTCTTCTTTCATGTCTTGACACCTCCATGTTGTATTATTATAATAGAATTGTAGACCATAGGTCTACAGACTATAAGTTACACGATTGGAGCGTTAAAAAATGATACCCGCATTGTTAAAATGGATAGGTAATAAAAGAAAATTTGCGGAACTGATAGTTTCATATATGCCAGAAGATTTTAATGATTATTATGAGCCTTTTCTTGGTAGTGGTGCTGTAATGGCAGAATTGCTACATTCTGATATTAATAAACTATTTCCACATTTTAAAAAAGCTCATGGAAGTGATGTGCTACCATTTTTAATTGATATTTTTAAAATTGTTAAAAATAATCCCGATGATCTTGTTAATTATTATAAAAAAGAAATAGAAGAATATTATCTTGATCCCAAGAACAAATATTTGGAGATTCGTGATAGATTTAATCAAGAGCACAACGCCTATGATTTTTGTTTATTGTCCCGTACTTGTTATTCGGGTGTGATTCGATTCAGAAAAGCAGATGGATATATGAGCACCCCTCAAGGACCACACAAACCAATTAGCCCAGAAACATTTAAAAAACGTGTCAATCTATGGAATTCATTGTTAAAAAAGGCAGATTTTAAATATGAAAGTTATATTGATGCAATGGATAAAGCACAGGCGGGGGATGTAGTTTATTGCGATCCACCATATACACATTCGCAAAGCATTATTTATGGGGCGCAAGATTTTGATGTAAACGTATTATTTGCTAAGATTGCAGAATGCAAAGAACGTGGTGTAAAAGTAATGCTATCAATAAACGGCATGAAAGATTCAAAAAAAACCAATATTTCAGTCACACCGCCAGACGGACTTTTTGAAAGAAAATTTTTAGTCAATTGTGGGACTTCAATGATTGATAGGCTTCAAAATGATGGAAAGACTATGAAAGATAAAAAGGTTGATGACCAATTATTATTAACTTGGTAAATGTACATCTAAGGGCACAAACATTAAGAGTAGTAAGAATCCTGTAACGTGAGCGATTCTACTACTCTTTTTTACATGTACATAACAGATAATCCGAATTTTAGATATAAGTTTTTGTCGCTTACCATTTACTATCTGCAAATATTTTTTATGGATTTAAGCGAAAAGCCACAAAGTAAGGGGAAAATATTCTACAAAGAGCAATATATAATATGAAATTAGAAGGAAAACACCCATATTTAGGATATGAGCGTTTCTCGATATAGTACTATTAAAAAGGAATATTAACTGAACTACTAAAAATAGATCACAGGGGTTTTTGTGAAAAATTATCAGAATGTAGTATAGACGGAAAAATTAAAAATCCACTCCATCCATTTGATACCTCCCCAATAATAACATATAATAAAATAGTAAAATATCATGCTATTTAATCCACCAAAAGAAAGGCGTCATACCAAATGCTATCTAAAGCAGAGATCCGCTCCCTAACCAATCCAACTTCATATTCAAGAGGCAGATCTCTATACGAGTCAGGCCATATTTTAGATTTCTCAGTAGACGGACAAAATGAGATTGATTATATTGACGCCTTAGTCCAGGGAAGCGGAAGAAAGCAGTATGATGTAAATCTGGAGTATAACATAGAACTAGATTGTCTGGAGAATTCCTACTGTGACTGTCCCGCCTACCATGAGTATTATGGACTGTGCAAGCATTGTATTGCAGTACTGCTGGAATATGATGAGTATGTAAAAAGGCAGGAAGCCATTCTGGAGCACGAAAAGAAGCAGGAAAGCAGTCTTGCGGCACTCCAAAGTCTGAAAGGAATGAAGACAAAACCCTCTGACTTACACAATGAGTATCATCCGAAAACGACTCCGGCTATCAAAGATCTGCTGTCAAAACAGCAGTTAAAAAATACACTGCCAATACTGCAGGAGGAGATTCATGGGCAGGTACGGCTGGTGCCATTTTTAACATGTCAGGATCAGATTATTGAGGTTGAATTTAAGATTGGAACCTCTTACATGTATGTGTTAAAGGATGTTTTTACCTTTGTTAATGTTTTGGAAAACAGAGAGAACTATTCCTATGGGCAAAAACTGCATTTTGTCCATGATGTAGAAGTATTTGAGGATGATTCCCGTAAGCTGATTCAATTTTTACAGGACTGGGTAAGGCAGAACAGATTCAGTTACATTCAGCCCTCCTACTATGGATATTCATATGAAGGAATTCCAATGGCCAAGTTAAGAAAGATTCCGCTGAAAACAGGTGAGCTGGAATTACTGATTGAAGCCATAGGAGACAAGGCGTTTCAGGCAAATATCAGCGGAATGAAGGAGGATATCTGGCAGGTGACAGATGAGCCGCTTACCCGGACTATGACGATTACTGGACAGGAGCAGGGCATTAATGTGCGGATCAATTACTTAGCTGGATACCAGTGTGTAAAACATAATATTTATTTTCAAAAAGGAAAGGTCTATAAAATAAAGAAAACGGATATAGAGCCTATCCGGGGGTTTTTATCCTGTATGGAGGGACTGCCCACCAGAAAAGCTTTTATAGAACAGGAGGATGTGCCTGCATTCTGCAGAGATTTGCTGCCGGCTTTGGAAACTTATTTTGAATGTACGAAGGAGGCTTTTGCAGAAGAAGATTATGGAGTAGTTCCTGCTGTTTTTGAAATATATCTGGATGCTCCCCAAAAAGACTTTATTACATGTAAGCCAGTGGCGGTTTATGGCCAGGATCGATATAATGTTTTTGAAAAAACAGAAAAAATGGAGAGACGGGATCTGAAAAGTGAAATGAAGGTAGCCAAAGCAGTATCCGACTGGTGTAACGCATATGATGAAAATGAAAACCTGATGGTTCTGGCAGAGGATGAGGATAAGCTGTATGAACTGCTGATCTGGGGGATCCCGGAGCTGCAGAAGCTTGGGGAAGTTTATATATCCGATGCATTAAAGAGAATGAATGTATCTTCACCGCCGAAAGTTTCCATAGGAGTATCACTTTCAGGGGATTTGCTGGAGCTTAAGGTGACTGCAGGGGATATGCCCAAAGAAGAATTGCTGGAGATTTTATCAAAATATAATAGGAAAAAGAAGTTTTACCGGCTGAAGAGCGGAGATTTTGTAAGCATGGATGATGAAGGGATCAATGCTCTGCTGGAATTAAAAGAGGGTCTTCATCTTTCGGATAAGCAGTTAAAAGAGGATCAAGTAATTCTGCCCAAATATAATGCCATTTATCTGGATGAAGAACTGAAGGAATGGGAGTCAGTTTCTGCCCGGAAGAACAAAGAATTTCAATCATTGATACAAAATATGAAAACGGCAGAGGATAACGATTTTGAACTGCCGGCCGAGATGGAGAAAACACTGAGGGAATATCAGAAGAAAGGCTTCTTGTGGATCAAGACATTAAAATACAATGGATTCGGCGGAATCCTTGCGGATGATATGGGCCTTGGAAAAACTCTTCAGGTTATTGCATTTTTGGAATCAGAGTATTCGGAGAAGCAAAATGCTGGACAGAGCCTGATCGTGGCACCGGCATCCCTTGTATTTAACTGGCACAGTGAAATACGCAGGTTTGCCCCGGATCTTCCCGTGCAAATGGTAGTTGGAAAAGCGCACGAAAGAAAAGATGCCATTGAAAATGCAGAGGACAATATGATACTGATCACGTCATATGATCTTCTGAAAAGAGATACTGCTCTATATCAAAAGATGATATTCAGCAATCAGGTCATTGATGAGGCTCAATACATCAAAAATCATAATACTCAGGCGGCCAGAGCGGTCAAGACTGTAAATGCTGGTTTTAAACTTGCGCTTACCGGAACACCGGTAGAAAATCGATTGAGTGAGCTTTGGAGTATTTTTGACTATCTGATGCCCGGCTTTTTGTATTCTTATCAAAAATTCAGGGAAGAGCTGGAGCAGCCCATTGTTCAGGATAACAGTGAAAATGAATTAAAGCGTCTTCAAAAAATGATCCGCCCGTTTGTGCTTCGGCGTTTGAAAAAGGATGTATTAAAGGACCTGCCGGATAAGCTGGAAAAGAATTATTTTGCCAAAATGGAAGGAGAACAGCAGAAGCTGTATGATGCTCATGTAAAGCGTATGCAGATCATGCTGGATCAGCAGTCAGAGGATGAATTTAAAAGCTCAAAGATTCAGATATTGTCGGAACTGACCAGATTAAGACAGATCTGCTGCAGCCCGGAACTGATTTTTGAAAACTATTCGGGAAGATCTGCAAAGACAGAATTATGCATTGATCTGATAAAAAATGCAGTCAGCGGGGGACATAAGATTCTTCTGTTTTCGCAGTTTACATCGATGTTATCTTTGTTGGAAGATCGGATGCAGAAGGAGGGTATTTCTTTTTATACTCTGACAGGTGCAGTCAGCAAAGAAAAGCGCTCCAAAATGGTGGAGGCATTTAATGAGGATGAGACATCTGTCTTTTGCATCTCCCTGAAAGCAGGGGGTACCGGGCTGAATCTTACCTCGGCTGATATCGTGATTCATTATGACCCGTGGTGGAACCTGGCAGTGCAGAATCAGGCCACAGACAGGGCGCACCGTATTGGACAGAAAAATGTGGTGATGGTCTATAAATTAATTGTACAGGGAACTATTGAGGATAACATCATGAAGCTTCAGGAAAAGAAAAGGGAACTGGCGGAGCAGATACTGAGCGGAGACGGAATGAGCCAGGCAAGCTTTACCAGGGAAGAATTAAAGGAATTATTGAGGTAGAGAGATGAAAAGCGGAGGATTTATGGTTTCTAAAACAATAGATTATTACAACCAGAATGCCAGCGAATTTGTTTCTAATACAATCGGAGTTGACATGGAAGCTAATCAGAAGCGCTTTTGTGAAAGGCTTCCAAAGGGAGCTTTTATTCTGGATTTTGGCTGCGGATCAGGACGTGATACCACGTGTTTTTTAAATCAGGGTTATCAGGTAGAGGCAGTGGACGGGTCAAAAGAACTGTGCAGGCTTGCTTCGGATTTTACAGGAATGAACGTTCAGCATATGTATTTTTATGAACTGGATAGAGAAGAAATATATGATGGAATCTGGGCCTGCTCATCCATCCTTCATCTGTCCATAAATGAGTTGAAGCATGTTTTGTTAAAGGTGGCAGAGGCATTAAAGGCAGAGGGAATTGTATATGCTTCATTTAAATACGGAAATTTTCAGGGAGAGCGGAACGGACGGTATTTTACTGATCTTAATGAGGAGCGGTTAAACAGATTAGTAGATGAAACAGCAGTTTTTACGATTGAGGAAACATGGATCACATCCGATGTAAGACCGGCGAGAGATGAAGGAAAATGGCTGAACACAATTTTAAAGAAGAAAGAATAGCTACAGAATATTATCAGGGTACTGTTTTAGAATTTCAGGTCTCAGACGTTATGACCGGGGGAAAGAACCAGCACAGACAATTAATATAGAAATGGTATTCTGTCGACCTCTGATAATGTAAAAAACCCTGGGGGTCGACAATGCAAGGAATAAAGCGGTAAAAACCTGAAATCAGGATTATTAATAGAAGAGAAAATGAATATAAAATGTGAGTTTTAAGCCGGTCGACAATTCAGGGTTGAAAAATGCTTATTTTTGCTTTATTGTGAATGTATGGGTGTTAATAGAAACATATTGGAATGTAAATGCATCTGTCTTCTATGTTCACGTCTCTATCTTTCCGGGTGTAGAGTTCCGCTCCCCGTAGTTTTGTGTCGTTGTGGACAATTTTGGACATAATAAAAGCACCTATGAAGGCCATAGATGCTTGCTAAAGATATTTAATTTCATAATTCTAAAAGTTGTTTTTTCTTTGCTTCAAATTCTTCCTGGTTTATTGCTCCCATGTCAAGGAGTTGTTTATATTTCATTATTTCATCGGCTGGTGACAAGGCCGGAGTGTCTTTGCTTTTGTCTGGCTCTTTAATCATGGATGCTAACATATGATGAACTTTTTCCGCACACTGTTCATTTGGATAAGGAATTGATATAGGTTCCGTTCCTTCATCAAAAACAACATTTACAAAGACATTTTGTAGTTCGGTAGAATTAGTAAGCGTTTTGCTTCGTGCCATCATCCCGCCTAATAAAGCCCCAGTACTTCCAGCTAATACATAACCAAGCCATGCTTTTCTTAGACCCTTTTCTTTTCTTGTAGATGATGTGGAAACAATTTTTTTACCACCAACCGAGGTGTAAACCTCAATAATATCAGAAAAATTAAATACAAACGGTACAGGCTTTTCTCTATCAATCCCTATTGCCCCCATTGGCTGGTTACTGAAATACCACTTTTCATTTTTTTCATCAATAAATAAGGTATTTTCAATAACCTTTGTTGGCTTAAAGTCAGCAAATGTTTTTCTGTTTTCCTTTAATATCTCATTTGCTTTTGTTCGATCAGACTTCATCTTTTTCAACTGTTCTGTATCAAACTGAACAAATGCTTTCGGCCCGTCAAAAACACCAAAAGGTTTTTGGCAATCAGGACATAAATAACCATCCTTTGTAGCCCATCTTTTTTCTTTTTCTCCAACTGTTCGACCACAAACACTGCAAGTAACAATAGGTTTACTGAACAATCCCATCTCAAATCCTCCCATTCTTTTTCCTTAATTATACAACATTAGAGGACAGGCTACAACAAAAGGAGCCGCATAACAACAACTCCTTACTTAGATTACAATGCAATGTCGTATACAAGTTCTTTGTTCGGATCAATAATATAAAATACTTCATCCAAAAATGCATTACATAACTCATCCAGATCTTCCATCTCTTTTGCTTTTTGCTTAAATGTTTGAAATTCTACCGGGGTCATATCCTTACATATATTTTTCAAATTACAAACGATAGGGGTTATTTCAGCACAAAATTCTTTATGTGTCATGTCAAGCCACCTCCCCATAAACAGCAAGATTAAATAATTCCTCAAAGGTATCGGCATAATAAAGTGGCTGAACCTCTCTCTGCTTATGTGGGCTGACCGCATTCTCTCCATACTGTAATCCTTTTGCAGTCAACGCTGTGATAATAGAAACATATTGGAATCCAAAGTCAGACTGTGTACAATGGGGTGAAGTAAAGGAATATTTTAAATAGAAAAATACATAAAAACAACACAGCAATTGACTCAACCAAAAGCTGTGTTGTTCTTAAATTTATCTACTCTTTTCCATCCCAGCAATAAGTACAAAGCTTCTTAGGATCCAGTCCCACTGATTCTATCATATCATCCAGCCTATGATACCGGAGTGATGTAAAATTCAGCTGCTTACAGATCTCATCGATCATTGCCTGATATTCAGGAGAGTCTGGATTTGAGAACTTCTCCAGATGAACATTCTTATAATCTCCGCCGATTTGTTCAATGATCCGGCGTGTGATCAAGTCCATTTCAGAAGTAGAACGAGAGAAATTCAAATATTTACATCCGTATATGATCGGCGGACAGGCAGGACGGACATGAACTTCTTTAGCACCGCTCTGATAGAGAAATTCTGTGGTTTCCCGAAGCTGGGTTCCCCTTACAATGGAATCATCAATCAATAAAAGACTTTTGTCCTGGATCAGTTCGTGTACCGGAATCAGTTTCATTTTGGCGATCAAATTCCTTTTACTCTGGATCGTCGGCATAAAAGACCGGGGCCAGGTAGGGGTATATTTAATAAAAGGTCTGGAAAATGGGATTCCGGATTCGTTGGCATAACCAATGGCATGTGCAATTCCTGAATCAGGGACTCCTGCCACGGTATCCGGTGCGGCATCATCACGCTGCGCCAGCTTCTTTCCGCATTCGTAGCGCATTTCTTCCACGCTGATTCCCTCATAGGAGGAAGAAGGATAGCCGTAATAAACCCAAAGAAAGGTACAGATCTTCATATCTTCCCCTGGCTTTGCAAGAGTCTGGGTACCTTCAGGCGTAAGAATAACGATCTCTCCAGGTCCGAGTTCCCGGTCGGCCACATATCCAAGATTCAGGTAGGCAAAACTTTCAAAGGAAATACAGTAACCGTCATCCTTTTTACCCACTGCAACCGGAGTACGGCCCATTTTATCTCTGGCAGCGTAGATTCCCTTTGGTGTCAGAAGAACCATGGTCATAGAACCGTCAATGATATCCTGTGCATGCTGAATTCCTTCTACCAGATGTTCTTTCTGGTTGATGATGGCTGCAACCAGCTCGGTTGCATTGATGTCGCCGCCGCTCATTTCCAAAAAGTGTGTGTGGCCTGAATCAAACATCTGCTTAATGATTTCATCCGTATTATTAATCTTTCCGACTGTCATAATTGCATAGGTACCGTGATGGGAGCGCACGATCAATGGCTGCGGTTCATAGTCAGAGATACAGCCGATTCCCATGTATCCATGCATCTTATTTACATCTTTATCAAACTTTGTCCGGAAAGGAGCATTCTCTATGTTATGAATAGCCCGGTCGAAACCGTCCTCTTTGCTGTAAACTGCCATGCCGGCACGTCTGGTTCCAAGATGGGAATGATAGTCTGTCCCAAAATATAAATCAAAAACACAATCCTGCTTTGAAGTGACACCAAAAAATCCGCCCATAAATTCCTCCGATTTGTAATAATAATTAAATTGATATATTTATTATAACCAAACGTGAAGGCTGGAACAAGAAAAGTTTAGGCTAATGTGTGGTTAATCAAAAATAATCAAGGCCATAAACACAAGATCTTCACTGCCTGTATTAGTCAGAGCATGACCGTGGTTATCCGGTGTAAATGTTACGTCGCCTGTTTTAACCGGGCGGATTGTGCCGTTGTCATCATAGTCTCCCTGTCCGGAAAGAATATAGTATGTTTCATTTTCGCCGTGGTGCTCATGATAACCAAGAGAACATCCCGGTTCAATGATTACCTTGGCATATAAATCGCATTTTCCGTTCAGCTCTTTTTCTCCCAAAATATGATGGATGATGACATGTCCTTTTCCGCCGCACATGTTTTCGATTTTCTCTGTTTTCATCAAAATATCTCCTTTCAGATATATAAATAGACAAAAAAGGCCCTCAAACGGGTTTTCACCTTTGAGAACCTTTCAGCAAATACATTGTAAATATAATCCTTTAAAAGGAGTTTGTCAAATGAATGGAAAAGAGAAACATAGATTGATTTCTTCCTGCGGATTGATTATAATACAGACATAGCAATAAGAAACTACAGCAGTTATAATTAAATAGACAGGGGTGCTGGCTGTGTGCCGGCTGAGAGTAAGACGTGAGAAAGTCTTTAACCCTTAGACCTGATCTGGGTAATGCCAGCGTAGGAATAAAACAGCACAGTATGTGTCAGAGACTATTTCCCCGCCTGATTTATCCGGCGGGGTTTTTCTATGGAACTTTATTTAGAGGAGGAAAAAGTATGAACGCAAGTGTAGCAATCCAGACACTGCCGGAGGCGGCAAATGATGAAGAATTGATCCGTATTGTGGATCAGGTGATCGATTATATTAAAAGTACAGGACTTACCTATTATGTAGGGCCGTTTGAAACAGCAATCGAGGGTGATTATGATGAGCTGATGGATATTGTGAAGGAATGCCAGCATATCGCAGTCCGTGCAGGAGCTCCTTCTGTTGCGGCCTACATCAAGGTATCCTACAAGCCAGAAGGAGATGTGCTTACCATTGATAAAAAAGTTACAAAACACCACCAGTAAACTGTGGCCTGCAGCTGCAATTTTTGTAATTCTGGTTGTTTGGCAGACTGCCAGCCAAACAGGAATGGTTTCCAAATTTCTGCTCCCGTCACCGGTGGATGTAATAAAAGCATTTGTAAATGATTTTTCGCTTTTGATGATGAATGCAAGAGTAACAGTTTTTGAATCGTTTATCGGGCTGCTGATGGGCGTTGTCATTGGCTTTTTTATGGCAGTTTTAATGGAGCATTTTGATAAACTGTATCAGGCATTTTATCCGCTGATCGTATTGACACAGACGATACCTACAGTGGCTATTGCACCGCTGCTTGTATTATGGTTTGGTTATGAAATGCTTCCAAAGGTGATTTTAATTGTTGTTGTGACATTTTTTCCGATTACGGTAAGCCTGCTGGACGGTTTTCGTTCAGCGGACAAGGATACCATCAGTCTGATGCGTTCCATGGGGGCAACCAAACTGCAGATATTTCGGTATGTAAAGTTCCCGGGATCTCTAAGCCAGTTTTTTGCAAGTCTTCGCATTTCTGCTTCCTATGCGGTTGTGGGAGCTGTGATCTCAGAGTGGCTGGGCGGCTTTGAAGGTCTGGGTGTCTACATGATCAGGGTTAAGAAAGCGTTTGCTTTTGACAAAATGTTTGCGGTGATTTTTATGATTTCTGCAATCAGTCTGCTTCTGATGTGGGCAGTGAATCTTCTGCAGAAAAAATGTATGCCATGGGAGAACCGGGAATAACCGGAAAGACAGAAAGAGAATAGAGGATGTGGATTATGAAAAGAAGAATATCAGCAGTATTACTGACTGTTTTATTAATCGCAGCAATGACTGGCTGCGGATCAAAGAAGAATGAATCGAAGGACGGCGGCCGTAAGCTTACAAAGATTACGTTTGTTCTGGACTGGACGCCGAATACCAACCACACGGGAATTTACGTGGCTGAGGAAAAAGGATATTTTAAAGAGGCAGGCCTGGATGTGGAAATTGTACAGCCGCCAGAGGATGGTGCAGAAGTTCTTGTGGGATCCGGAAAGGCACAGTTCGGTGTATCATTCCAGGATACCATGATGCCTGCGGTTGTCGGAGAAGATGCTCTTCCGATTAAAGCTGTGGCTGCTGTTTTGCAGCACAATACATCCGGGATTGTTTCCAGAAAGGGCGAAGGGATCAAACGTCCGAAGGGATTGGAAGGCAAAAAATATGCTACATGGAATCAGGATATAGAGAAAGCCATTTTAAAACAGGTGGTCGAAAAGGATAAAGGGAATTTCAGCAAAGTAAAAATGATCCCGAGTACTGTCACAGATGAGGTTTCTGCATTAAAGAGCAAAAAGGTAGATGCTATCTGGATTTATTACGGATGGGCAGGAATTGCCACAGAGGTTGCAGGGCTTGACACAGACTATTTCGCATTTAAAGATATTGATCCGGTTTTCGATTATTACACTCCGGTGATTATCGGAAACAGTGACTGGATGAAAAAGAATCCGGAAACGGCGAAAGCATTTTTATCAGCTGCGAAAAAAGGGTATGAATATTCCATTAAAAATCCAAAAGATGCCGGGGAGATTCTTTGTAAAGCATCACCGGAGCTGGATTCAAAAATGGTACAGGCAAGCCAGAAATATATGAAAGACCAGTATAAAGCAGAAGTCAAGCAATGGGGTTATATCAATCCAAAACGATGGAATGCATTTTATAACTGGATCAGTGAAAAAGGTCTTTCAAAAACAAAGATACCGGAAAATACCGGTTTTACCAATGACTATTTGGAGTAAAGAGAATGTCAGATTTGACTGTTAATGATGTTACACTTGCTTATGAAAAGACAAACATCATAGAAAATATCAATATAGAGCTGCACGATAATGAGCTGGTCTGTCTGCTGGGGGCCAGCGGGGGCGGCAAGACCACGCTGTTTAATGTTATTTCCGGTCTTAAGAGACCTGATCAGGGCAAGGTAATACTGAATGGTCAGGACATCACCGGAGAGCCTGGTCATATCAGCTATATGCTTCAGAAGGATCTGCTGCTGCCTTACCGGACAATAGAGGATAATGTTGCGCTGCCGCTTTTGATCAGAGGTGAGAACAAAAAAGAGGCCCGCCGGAAGGCAGGTGTACTCTTTGAAGAGTTCGGGCTTGAGGGTACTCAGAAGAAGTACCCTAAGCAGCTTTCCGGAGGTATGCGCCAGCGTGCAGCGCTGCTCAGGACTTATATGTTCTCCAGTGATGTGGCACTGCTGGATGAACCTTTCAGTGCCCTGGATACACTGACCAAAAGTGATATGCACCGTTGGTATTTGGATGTAATGGATAAGATCCATCTGTCTACATTGTTTATTACACATGATATTGATGAGGCAATCTTGCTGTCTGACAGGATTTATCTGCTGACCGGAAGACCGGGCAAAATCACAGAAGAAATCGTGATCAGGGAACCGAAGCCGAGGAGAAAGGACTTTAACCTCACGGAAGAGTTTTTGGCGTATAAGAAAGATATATTGAAAAAGCTGTGAATATGGTATCATTTAGCTGGGAGCTGTTTATCTGCTGAGATTATTCAGCGGATTTAAAATATTTAAAGAATGCAAGAGTTTTCTGTCGACCTATGATGATGTAAAAACCCCAGGGAGGTCGACAATATAGGTTTATATAGGAAAAGCTTAATAGTTTAAAGCAACGGTTATTAATATTTTATATAATATAAGAAATGTTCATAGGTCGACAAAAAGTGATTGAGAGACACTGTAATTTGGACTGTTTTTGAAGTATGGGTGTTAATAGAAACATATTGGAATGTAAAGTACAATGGTCATGCTGCATAATCGGCTTATCCTCTCCGTGTTAATAGAAACATATTGGAATATAAAGATTACTGTCTTGGCAAGGGCCACTTTCTTTTGTGAAAGTATTAATAGAAACACATTGGAATGTAAAGGTTGCTGACACTGTTGCGAACGCTGCTTTTCAGGGAGCGTATTATATAGAAACATAATGGAATGCAAGAATAAAATACGCCGACAATCTAAAGGTACAATGACCTATGGATTATCGGCTTTGAGTCTTAGTACCTTTTCTTTTTCTTCGCCTTATTTGTCAGAAGTTATTTTCTTATTTCTTTCTCAAATATCCTGATACACTTACTGCATAAGAAAAAATAAACAATATTATGGAAATCATAAAACTTACCAAGATATATACAGAAATAGTTTCCGTTAAAGAAACAAGATCCGAACTATCTTCGAAATATTTAATAAGATAGACTATCGGCACAATTTCAAGAAATCCCATCATCTGTGCAAAACGAAAACCAAACCAATAAGTAATCGGCAGACAAAGTGCCGTCCATAGCAAAGGAATAATGATCGCTGCTGCTATAGAGATGAATAATAATGTTCCATTAAAACGCTGATTCATAACCCTTGACAGAAAGTAAAAAAGATACTGGCCGCAATTCCTAATCCTGTTGTAAATAAGACAAAAATATATTTGCTTCCGACAGCAAGGAATGGATTTACCGGCATAGTAAGCTGATATTTTTTCCATCTTACCTGTTCATCGCAGGAAAAATTCATTATATTTTGCATTCCGATTGTCATTGCAATAATAACTGTTGCCAAAAGTCCTGGATAAATCCCTGTTTTTATTAAAAGCAAACCGACTGCAGCTGCTGACATAATGATAAGCTTCTTATCAATACCTTTGAAAAACAGAGAAAAATCTTTGTAAACTAATCCTTTCATTAGCGTGCACATTTATGACTGAAAATTCATGCTTTCATCTTTCAGGATTGTTTGGAAAGTGCTGTCTGCTTCTGCCTTAAGTTCCTTATGAAGATACAGTGCCATGAAAACTGTGACAATAGCAGAGATCACATCAGCGATAGGCTGTGCATAGAGAATCCCCTGTATACCCCATACCCTTGGGAGCAATAAGATGACGGGTACAAAACAAATGCCCTGCCTGCATGCACCCAGAATAAAACCTTCTTTTGCTTTTCCAAGTGCAAGGAAAAGAGACGAATATACAGTATAGAAACCAAAAAGCAGAAAGGACAGTCCATTTGCCTGTAATGCCATTTGTCCGGCATGAATCATATCCCCATCGCCTTTTGTAAAGCCTGAAATGACAGAGGAAGAAAATAAAGCGGCAGCCGCTCCAAAGATAAAACAAAATATGGTGGACCATAGGATGGAGGTCTTAACTGCTTCGTGTAAACGTCTGTAATTTTTAGCTCCGTAACTGAAGCCTGCGATTGGCTGGAAACCTTTGATAAAGCCAAATACCATGAGGCTTCCCATTGAAATGATTCTTGTGACCACACCCATAGCGGCAATGACGGAATCTCCGTATACCTTTGTCTGCTTGTTGATAAGTGCAATGGAAAGACTGGTCAGCAGCTGGAAAACCAGCGTTGGAATGCCGATCTTCAAGATTTCACACATAATCTCCTTTGAATAACAGCATTCTTTTATACTGAAATGAAATACACTTTTCTTTCTGAGTACATAGGCGAAATATACGGCGGAAGAAACAATCTGTGAGATAGCCGTAGCGATGGCTGCACCGGCTACACCTAAATCAAGGACATAAATAAAGACAGGATCCAAAATCATATTCAGAGCAGCACCTGTCAGCAATGCAGACATTGTGGTTTTGGCAGCCCCTTCGCTTGTTACAATATTGTTCATTGTTACATTAAATACGTTAAAGATGGATGAGACTATGAAGATTCTTGTATAAGTTACTGCATAAGGCATGATGCTTTCAGTTGCCCCAAGCATTTTCAGAACTGGATTCAGAAAAATAATGGTCAGGATAATAATGGTCATTCCCACAAACAGACTGCTGTAAAGAGCTGTATTTGCGGCCTTGTTCGCAGTTTCCTTTTCTCCGTTTCCTAATAATCTGGAAATATAGGATGCAGCACCGTTTCCGAACAGCAGGCCCAGGCCCACAATGACCTGTCCAAGCGGAAATGCTACAGAAATCGCACCCATCTGGCTTGTTCCCAGGCCGCCCACAAAGTAGGCATCCACCAGATTGTATAATGCATTAATCATCATACCGATCATGGCAGGAAGCCCCATAGCTAAAAGTGCCTTTGGTATGGGAGCACTTCCTAATAGTTTCATTTTGTTGTTTTGTCCGTTCATAATGAACTCTCCTTTCAGTTGACATAAGTTATAAAATATAGTACTATAAATTATAGTATTTTCGGGGTGAGACACATACTACTATAATTTATAGTAGTTGTCAAGTGAAAAAGGAGGATGTAATGGCAGCTATTGATCTGATTGTATTGGGAATTTTAAAAAAAGAATCTCTCAGTGCCTATGATATTCAAAAGATTGTAGAGTACCGCAATATATCCAGGTGGGTGAAAATTAGTACACCTTCTATATACAAAAAAGTTATTCAGCTTGAGAAAAAAGGCTTTATGGAAGGTAAAATTGTAAAAGAAGGCAACATGGCGGAGAAGACGGTTTATTCATTGACAAAGGCAGGGGAAAAAGAATTTGAAAGACTCATGCTGGAAATTGCATCAAAACCTGTCAGGATATTTCTCGACTTTAATGCTGTCATTGTAAATTTGGACGGCCTTCCAAAAGAAAGCCAGAAGTCCTGTTTAACAGAAATTGAACAAAATGTGAAGACGTTAAAAGGCTACATCGAAGAAAATATTAATCTAAAAGAGCATTTGCCGGAGATACCTAAAACAGGAATGGCCGTTCTGCGGCAGCAGCTTATTTTAGCTGAGGCGATGGAGACATGGGTTGAAGAACTGAAAGAAACTATTTAACAGTAAGATAAAAACTGTGGGAGGATCATAAGATATGTTTGAATCAAGATGCGGTGTGTGCTGCAATTCATGTGAACGGAAAGAACAGGTACACTGTAAGGGATGTACAGAAATGAAGCAGCCATTTTGGGGAGGCGAGTGCAAAGTAAAATCCTGCTGTGAAGGAAAAGGACTTGACCACTGCGGAGTCTGTCCGGATTTTCCTTGTGAAATGCTTCCTACTATGGGAGTGGAAGAAGGATTTGATCCGGCTCCTAAGCTTGAGCAGTGCAGGATATGGGCGGAGGAAAACGGGAACTAGTCTGTGCAGATGAATCAGGGGAATCAGAGCCGGGGAATTTATATTTCCCGGCTTTCATGCGTGTACATAATAAAAATTTCTATGTATAATAGATAGAAAGAACAGATGTCCGAACATGATAACATAGGAGGGATATGGAATGGATGGGACAAGGCTGGATGACAAAGTTACTGTAATTACCGGCGGCGGAAGCGGCATGGGGGCAGCGATAGCAAAAGAATTTGCTGGACGGGGAGCAAAAATAGCTGTTTTTGATCTGGATGAGCAGAAATCACAGCAGGTTGTGGATGAGATCAGGAAGGCAGGAGGCGAGGCTGTTTTCTATAAGACGGATGTTACAGAGAAGGATCAGATTGAAGAAAGTACCAAAAGAACTGTCGAAAAGTATGGGAGAATAAACTCATGGATCAATTCCGCCGGGGTATCCAAGATGGCTCCGTTTTTGGAGAGCAGTGAGGAATTGTGGGATCTTACTATGAACGTCAATCTGAAAGGAACCTTCTTATGCTGTCAGGCTGCTGTCAAAGCGATGTTAGAATACGGGGGAACGATTGTTAATATGTCATCTCTGTCCGGGAAAAAACCAAGTTCCTGGCAGACTGTTTACTGTGCCAGCAAATATGGTGTTCAGGGCTTGTCCCAGTCTATTGCAAAAGAGTTTGCAGATAAGGGTATCCGGGTGAATACGATCTGTCCGGGAATTGTTCCGACAGAGATGTGGGCAAAGTTAAAATATGAGTATGCAAAGAAACGAAATATGGATCCAGAAGAAGTGCTTCCGTATTTTGAAAAAAATATTCCGATGCATAAGCTGGTAGATCTTAAAAATGTAACGGATGCAGCAGTCTTTTTATCAACGGACAGTTCAAGTTATCTGACGGGCCAGTCCATTAATCTTGTGGGAGGAGAATTGATGGAATAATGTTTTAATTTAGAAAAATTGGATTTATATAGAAAATGAATATTGGTTATAGTATCATATTCTGTAGAGGTCGACCTATAATAGTGTAAAAAGTATAGGGGATCGACCAATTAAGAAAGCATGTACTTATGCAGCTTTAAGAGATAAGGAATACTTTTTGGTAAGAATAGTTATTTTTGTGAAAGGGCTATTTTATGCGTAGGAAATGGGTATTAGAAATGCCATAGGCGATTGAAACTTACTTACAGTACTTGTATTTATCTGCTGCATATGCGTATTAGAAATGCCATAGGCGATTGAAACATGTAAATGTCCCACTTAAAATCATACCTATTTTACCGTATTAGAAATGCCATAGGCGATTGAAACGTGAAATAAAGGAGGTAACATATATGTTTTCACCGAGTATTAGAAATGCCATAGGCGATTGAAACTCTTGTACGTGTACGGGATGAAGAAGGAGAAGTAAGTATTAGAAATGCCATAGGCGATTGAAACTTATGATTTCACCCTCATCTTGTCCCCACTCAGCATGTATTAGAAATGCCATAGGCGATTGAAACTCTATTTGATTAAAACAGCAACATCTAATTTTAACAGTATTAGAAATGCCATAGGCGATTGAAACCTCGCAGGAGGGGGACGTATACAAAGACTACAACAAAGTATTAGAAATGCCATAGGCGATTGAAACTCATCTTTCGGATTCAGTGTGTTCAGTTCATCAAGTATTAGAAATGCCATAGGCGATTGAAACCGGCTTCTCCGCGTCCGATCAGTCCTCGGGACAAAAGTATTAGAAATGCCATAGGCGATTGAAACTCAGAAGAACAAAAGACACAGGTTTATGATCGGTGTATTAGAAATGCCATAGGCGATTGAAACTCGGGAAACCATGGCGCACGTTTTTAAGCCATCAGGTATTAGAAATGCCATAGGCGATTGAAACAAAGAAAAACTCTGTGAAGTGGAACAGAACACTCAGTATTAGAAATGCCATAGGCGATTGAAACTGAGGAAGTAGTAAGAATGGGGAAAAAGAAAGGAAGTATTAGAAATGCCATAGGCGATTGAAACCAGAATGACTTGCCCCCGCCAAGTGAACCGACAAAGTATTAGAAATGCCATAGGCGCTAGCCCCCTTTTTCATTATAGCATTTAATATACTCTTTCATTAAAATAGTTGAATCCAATGGAGTGTTAAAATAAATATTGTAAAAAAATATTATTTTATACATATATATTGTATTCATGTCTGCACTATATTGAAATTTAACCCATATATTGGTATTATAAGAGTATATTTTATTGTGATTGATAAGTGATTGAAACTTGTGCTTGATAAAGTGAGTATATTAGAGAATGAATACTATGAGTGATTTTATGGAAATAACTAGGAGATTATAATGAAATACAAACTGACATTTCCACTAAAAACGGATATATGCCTTCCAATCAACTATCAGACTATTGTTCAGGCTGCTTTGTTAAATTGGATAAATGACAGGGATTACCAGCGATTTCTGCATGATTGTGGTTTTAAAGATCATAAAAGAACATATAAGATGGAAACTCATTCCAGAATCTTTGGGAAATTTTATATGGATCAACAAAATAAAAATATAATCTTTAAAGATGAAATACATCTATATTTATCGTCCTATGATCCGAAGTATATGAAGTATATACTGAATAATATTCTTTCGGGAAAAACACTTCGGCTTGGTAATTATTCATTGGAGCTTTCATCCATTGATATGATAGAAGAACGGTATACGAGTCCTTGTCTGGTGAAGACTCTAAGCCCTATTGTAATGTATTCTACTTTTGAACTAAAAAATGGAGCCCAAAAAAGATATTATTATTCACCCAAAGAAGCAGAGTACAGCGATCTTATCAAGAATAATCTGCTGCACAAATATAAGGCGTTTCACGGAACAGAGCCCAAAGATGATGATTTTTCTATTCAGCTTATAAAGAATGGAAGAGAAAAAGTATTAATATATAAAAATAATGTTATCAAAGGATGGGATGGAATATTTAAACTATCTGGATCACAGGAATTAATTAAGGCTGCGTTGGAAGCAGGATTAGGGGGACGAAATGCTTTGGGGTTTGGAGCTGTATTAAGGATTAATTAACAAGGGGGCTTGGCTGATATGCAGGAAGGGATTATACAGATTGGGAAAATTGTTTCTCAGGGAGAAGAATTAATTGAAACGATGATTCAAGATATACCATCTGTGAAGCAGGACAGGCAGATGTATATTTTAAAGTATTGTTTTGATACAGTTCAAGGAACACTCAGATTGGATACGGCGGAAATGGTCAGTCAGGAGAGCACCCGGAAATATCGATATATAGGCAAGTCCTCCGGAGGGAATTCATCACAATGGTATGCGGCAGTAAAAAATTCGGATTATCATCTGTCGGAAACAATCCCTAATTTATGTGAGAAGGATTTTGGCGAAGCCTTAAATCAAAAGCTGGACTTTATTAAGCAATATTTCTTTGTGGATTTGGGAGACGAGTTCACAAACAATAAAAATCGATATGCATTAGACTTTCAAAAAATCCCGGGATGTAGTTTTGATATTCAAAAAGTCAATGAAGAATATAAACTAAAATCACTTCCAGAGAGAAAAAAAGTTTTAAAAAATGCATTACGCCAG
Source organism: Anaerostipes sp. (assembly GCF_018381315.1). Taxonomy (GTDB): domain Bacteria; phylum Bacillota; class Clostridia; order Lachnospirales; family Lachnospiraceae; genus Anaerostipes. The sequence continues at coordinate 45,768 of NZ_JAGZSD010000001.1, forward strand.
CAGCTGAAAAAGTGTATAGAAGAAGGAGGAACTATAAAATTTAAAGATATTGCACTATCTTTAATAGAGATTGACGGAAAAGTTTTATCCACAACAGAGCAGTATGCAAAGAAAGTTTTAAAGGAAAAACATTCTTCTCTTAAAAAGAAGAAGACAGCAGAGGGAACACATTGCTTCTACTGTGGTACAGAGGACAAGCTGACTTCAGATATTAATTTGGGGATAATAAAGACATATACAATGAATCTATGTGGATTTGCCAGTAATGCTGACAAGAAAAATTATGAGAAAAATATGGTGTTGTGTCAGGACTGTCTAAATGCATATTTGGCAGGAGAAACCTACATTAAAAATAATTTGAGTATGACTCTTGCAAATTGTCAGTTATACATGTATCCACATTTTATTTTAGGAGAGCCGTTAGATAAAATAAGGCTGGAGAAACGATGTGAAGAAGTTAAGTTCGATTTTAATACCATAAAGAATTTTAAGAGCCTTACCTATTTTCAGAGTAAAATGGATCGTGTTGTGAAAAAGAAACGGCCAAAGTCTTACTATCTGCTGAATTTTGTTTTCTATAAAAATGTACATGCAGGCATTAAAGTCCAAAAGTTTATACAAGATGTTCATCCATCCAGGTTTGAGCAGATAGAACAGGGACTGGAAGAGATCAACATGGAGTATAACAGATATTTTTTTAAGGACAAGATAAGAACTTTTCTAAATTTAAATTTGATCTTTTATTTGTTTGCTGTCAGAGAGAATAAAAAAAGAGATTTGACACAGTTTCGATGGATTCTTGACCTGTATGAGGCTATATTAACCGGAAGGAAACTGAGTGAAAAAGAATTAATTTCTAAAATGGTCAAGGCACAGGGGGTTCTTCGATATGAAAAAGAAGGATTTAATATTAAGAAGAATGAGAAAGATTCTGTTCAGGCAGAATTCCAGGGAATGCAGCATACTGCGCTGCTGAAATTTTTAAGGTTGATTGGAAATATGAAGGGAGAGAATGCTATGGATGTTGGGCGGCTATCGGTAGATGAGAATATAAAACAGTACATACAAAAAGCAGGATATACAGAAGAACAGACGGCATTATTTTTCCTTGGCTGTGTGGTGGCCAATGTTGGTGTGGCACAATACAAAAATACTTCATCAAAACCAATATATAAAAAATTGAATTTTAATGGGATGGATCCGGAAAAAGTCAGAAAACTGGCGGAGACTCTGCAGGCAAAGGTTTTTCAGGAAAAATTGTTTGGGGATAATGAAAAGTACCTGGCATATTTTACACAGTTTTATATTTGTAAAAAAACACTGAGCAGCGAAGAGAATCTGTTTTACATTCTTTCAGGCTATAATTTTATTACTTTAGATGTGATAACAAATACAAACAAAAATACAAAAACTGTGGAAGGAGTAAAGGATAATGGTTAATAGTGAAATGTTATATTTATATGATGCAAAACTAACAAATACTAATGGAGATCCAGATGAAGAAAATCGGCCAAGGATGATAGACAATCAAAATATTGTGACAGATCTGCGTTTAAAAAGATATATTCGTGATTATTTCATGGAAAAAGGACATGAGCTGTATGTCCAGAAGGTGGATGGAGAATCTGTGACTGCAGAAAAACGTGTAGCTGACAAGGAGCTGAAAACAGAAGATCAGGTACTGGATTCTTTTGCTGATGTCCGTCTGTTTGGTGCGACTATGCCGATTAAGAATAATAACATGCACTTTACAGGTCCGGTTCAGTTTAATTGGGGATATTCGCTGAATGATGTGGAGCTGATTGAAGCAAGCATTACATCCCAATTTGCATCCTCTGAAAGTAAAAAACAGGGAGCCATTGGCAAGGATTATAGAGTGAGGTACTCTTTTCTTGCATTTTCCGGAGTGATCTCTGCACATAGGGCAGAACATACAAAACTTCGTGAAGAGGATGTTATATTGATGGATGAAGCGATGAAATATGCCATTCCTCTGCAGGTAACAAGAAGCAAAATAGGGCAGTATCCAAGATTATACTTACGTGTGGAATATAATAATGCAGAGACAATTTTGGGAGATTTAAGAGATTATATTGTACTGAAAAATAAGAAAGATTTAAGTGGAATACAGGATGTGGAACTGGAAATGGCAGATCTGGTGCAGCTGTTGACAAACAACAAAGAGAAAATTCAAAAAATTTATTATTATTGTAATTCTCAGTTGAATTTAATGTTCAGAGGAGAGAAAAAAGAAATTGGAGAAATGTTAAAAGAGTTTGAGTTATGTGAAATCAGGTGAGTAAATGAAATTTTTGATTTTTGATATCAGCGGGAAGTTTGCCCACTTTCGAAGATATGAAACAAATTCCTCTTCTCTGAGTTATTCTGTGCCGCCCAGGACCACAATTTATGGTTTGATAGCATCTGTCATGGGATTTGAGAGAGACAGCTACTATGAGATGTTTACTCCTGAAAGAGCGAAAATTGGTGTTCAGATTCTTTCAAAGAACAGGAAGGTGCTCCAGACATTAAACTATTTAAAAATACTGAGCAAGGGTGATTTTCGCCGCCCAGAGGTTCATACACAGATCCCTTTTGAAGTTTTGACTAATGAAAAAGAAGTACGGTACCGTATTTATTTTTGGAATGAAGATAAAGAATTCATGGAGGAGATGGAGCGCAGACTGGACCAAGGACAATTTTTCTACACTCCTTATATGGGAACTGCACCGTTTCAATGTATGCTGTGTAAAAAAGAGGCCGATACAGAGTTATTGGAATCTATAAAAGAACCGATAGAAATCTGCACGGTAACAAAGATTAATGAGATTATAGAAGATTCAGTAGATTTTTTTTCAAAACCTCTTTTGCTGAGCAGAGAAAAAATGCCCCGGTATTTCAACCACGAACGGTATCTTCAGGAGACGGAGTCTTATTTGATGGAAACCGGAGGCCAATGTATTAACATGCAGGTTACAAATGAAGTCTTAAAGGTTACATATTCAGATAAAACAGAATATGTGACATTTTTATAGGAGGATATATGGAATACTATTCACATAGAAATCCAGATAAACTGCTGATTAATCATTTGCAGGAGACGTGGGATAAGGCAAAAATATTCAGCAGAAATAAGTTCGGTGAAGTTTGTAAAATTGTAAGCGTCTGCCATGATTTTGGCAAGTATACATCCTTTTTTCAAAGCTATTTGAGGGAAGGAACATCAGGATCAACACTTACTTGGCATAGCCATATTTCTGCGCTTTTGGGAGCATATATTGTAATACAGAATCCGGATACTTTGCGGACGGGGGAAGACGATAGTCTTCCCCTGTTTGTTTATCATGCCATTCTTAGTCATCACGGAAGCCTTTCGAGTTTATCTGAAAAAATAAAAAAGCCCAAAGAAAAAGGCGGCTTCGCAGATCTGGAGATCCAAAGAAGGGATATGATAGAACATTTGGAAGAGATAAAAATAGACTACGAAATCTTTGGGCTGGGAGACAGTGTGGAAGAATTTCTCATATCAGCAAATTTGGATGAGATTATAGAAGAATTAGACGATGAGTCGTTTGAGCTGGATGACAATCCGGATTACCGAAAATATTTTCAGTTTTTAGAGTTGTATTCTGCGCTTATTGCAGCAGATAAGTTTAGTGCATCGAGGACCGAAAATATTCCTATACGTATTGCGCCATACGAAACATTAAACACTGCACGATTAAAAATGATTGAAAATGGAGGAAAGAAAAACTTTCAATTAAATTCCATCCGAACTGAAATTTTTAATATAGTACAAAAACAACTAAAGATTTATGCAAAGGACTATTCTGCATTTTCAATTACAGCGCCTACAGGAACGGGAAAAACTTTTTGCGGCTTTTTTGCAGCAGAAAAACTTAGAGCATTGCTCGGAGACAACAGAACCATTATTTATTCGCTTCCATTCCGGTCAATCATTGAACAGAATTATCAAGTGATTCATGATTTATTGAAGAAATCAGTAAAGGATTTTGAAACATGTGAAAGTGCATATTTGATTCAGCACCACTCTTTAGCGGAAGTAGAGTATACGGAGAAAACTTACAATGTAAACACAATGCAGGCAGAAATGCTGTTGGAAAACTGGTCTTCCGGGATTGTTGTGACTACCTTTGTACAGCTTATGGAAACGTTGATCAGCAACAGGAATCGTATGCTAAAAAAATTTCATTCCATTGCCCACTCTATTCTATTGATTGACGAAGTTCAGGCATTCCCCCCTAAGTTAATGGAAACGATAGATTTTGTGCTTCAGAAGGCCTCGGAAGAATTAGGCTGCAAAATCATTATGATGACAGCGACCAAACCAATCTTGCTGCAAGATTCTAAGGAACTGCTGGGGGATGCACAAAGGTATTTCCGTATGTTTCAAAGAACAGGGGTGAGATTTCATCCGGAGAAAATAACATTGGAGGAGTTTTCTGAAGGCTTTATTCAGGGAATAGAGGAAGAATCATATTTAATAATTTGTAATACGATCCAGGAATCTTTAGATTTATATAAGTTACTGGAAGATCTGGACAGAGAGGTCATTTATCTGTCTGCTAATTTATTGCCGATTCATAGGACTCAGAGAATAAAGATGATCAGTGAAAAATTAAAAAATGGAGAATATCTTATAGTGATATCTACCCAGGTAGTGGAAGCTGGAGTGGATTTTGATTTTGATCATGTAATTCGGGACATGGCCCCGTTTGAGGCGATCGTTCAGGCTGCCGGCCGGGAAAATCGTAACGGTTTAAAAGGCCGGAAAATAACAGATGTTATTAATTTACTCAATCATACAGGTACCTTATACTGCAGTATGGTCTATGAACATACTTATCTTGAGATAACTCAAGAACTTTTAAAACCATACAAAGAAAAATTACTCTTGGAAGAAGACTATCTGGAGGTAATTAATCAATACTTTGAGAAATTGCAGAAAAATATTAATAAAGATAAAGCAAAAAAATTTATTGAATCAATAAAAAAGCTGAATTTTGATCAGTCAGATTTTTCTGTGCAAAAGTTCAGACTAATTGATAATGAACGGGATTATCTAGAAGTATTTTTACAGATTGATGAAACGGCAGAGTCTTTGTATGAGCAGTTTTGCACGATGCTGCATACTCAGGATATGAGAGAAAGACATCAAATGCAGCTAAAGCTGAAAAAAGCTATGTCAGAATACACTTTATCTATACCAGCAAAGTACGCATCAAAAATCAATCATTTAAAACAGGAAGTTTTATGGACACTGCCAAAAGAAGGGTGTGATATGTTTTATTCAGAAGATACTGGGTTTATAAGAGAGAATAGTGAAGAATTCTTGATATTGTAATAAAGGAGGAGCAGGCATGGAAGTAAACGGAACACTTATCTGGTTCTATAAGATATGTAAAAGGGAAGTATGGATGATGGCTCATAATATTTTGCCGGACCAGAAGGATGAGAATATTGATATTGGACGTTTTATGCATGAACATTCATTTCAAAGAAACGAAAAAGAAGTTTTGTTTGGAAATGTAAGATTTGATGTTATTTTTAAGAATAAAGATGAGATTGTTATTGGAGAAACAAAGAAGTCATCAAAATATCAGCTTGCTTTTTTTTGAAAAGTTCTTAAGAATGCAGGAATTTATGCCAGAGGACAGCTGCTTTATCCTGCTTTATCCTACAGAAAAAAAGAGAGTTGACATCGAATTGACGGAATCCCTAGAAGATGAAATAAATCATATAGAAAAAAATATTATAAAAATAACAGAGGCGGAGAAACCGCCTTTACCCAAAAAGATACCATTTTGCAGAAATTGTGGATACAAAGAGTACTGCTTTGCATAGGGAGGATGGTTTATGAAGAAGGATATCTATATTTTTAATGATGGTGAACTCAAAAGAAAAGATAATACTTTTTATTTCCAGACGGCTGATAAAAAGACATATCTGCCTATCGAAGAATTAGATTCTGTCTGGGTTTTCAGTGAGATTACGTTGAATAAAAAATTTCTGGATTATGCGTCGCAAAAAGGAATTCTGATTCATTTTTTTAATTATTATGAATATTATACGGGAACATTTTATCCAAGAGAGCATCTGAATTCGGGTTTTGTAATCTTAAAACAGGCGGAGGCGTACCTGGATGATGGGAAAAGGATGATACTTGCCAAAAAGTTGATTCACACAGCGATTGAAAATATTTTGGTTGTATTAAAGTATTATAAAAAAAGAGGAAAAAGTGTAGATATTTATATTTCTGATATAGAGGATAAACTTGTCCAGTTAGAAAGAGCAGAGGATACAGAGGCCCTAATGGCCTACGAGGGAAACATCAGAGAACAATATTACAAAGCATTTAATGAGATTATTCAAAATCAAACATTTGAATTTAAAGGAAGAACAAGACGTCCGCCGAGAGATAAGATCAATGCTCTAATTAGTTTTGGAAATTCAATGATGTATACAACTGTGTTAAGTGAAATTTATGAAACGAATCTTGATCCAAGAATAGGATATCTGCATTCAACAAATGCCAGAAAGTTTTCCTTGAATCTCGATATGGCTGAAATTTTTAAACCAATTATAGTTGACCGTGTGATTTTTTCGGTATTAAATAAAAAAGTAATTACTGATAAAGATTTTGATGAAAATTATGGAGGTATTCTTCTAAAAAATACTGGAAGGAAAAAATTTATTGAAGAGTATAACCGTAAGTTGATGACAACAATACAGCATAAAGGAATCGGCAGGCCAGTTACCTATAAACGGATCATCCGTTTGGAATTATATAAACTGCAGAAATTGATTACTGAGGGCGTTGATTATGATGGTTTTGTGGGACAATGGTAAGGGGGAGTTGGATGTTCGTAATTTTAGTATATGATGTGACGGATAGGAAAGTAGCAAAAGCATTAAAGGTCTGCAGAAAGTATTTGACATGGATACAGAATTCAGTCTTTGAAGGAGATATAGGTGAAGCTAATTTAAAAAAGTTAAAATTAGAGTTAAAACAAGTTATCGATAAAGAAACGGATTCTGTTATTATTTATAGATTTAATAGTTTGAATTATTCAAAAAGAGAAGTGATAGGTATTGAGAAAAATGAACAGAAAATTATTTTGTGAGGTCGACCTATAATAGTGTAAAAATAGCTGGGGATCGACCTTTGAGGGAATTATGTTTTTATGCGGATAAATAGGGTCAATGCTAAAATAGGGGACGGTTTCCATTATGAAAGAAGTGTGGTATTATGAGATAGAAATGGGTATTAGAAATAACTATAAGTGATTGGAACTTTAAACAGCTTCATCGAAATCTTATAGGTGGATTCAGTATTAGAAATAACTATAAGTGATTGGAACAATAGAATCGAAAGAGGATGGATTCCTGACTATAATGTATTAGAAATAACTATAAGTGATTGGAACAAATACGATATGCATCATATTTCACTGAATTCAAACGTATTAGAAATAACTATAAGTGATTGGAACTCAAGATAAGTTGATTTTTCTAAATCAGATACAAATCGTATTAGAAATAACTATAAGTGATTGGAACTAAGATATCCAGCAGGGTCTTCCGTTGCCATTGGAAGGTATTAGAAATAACTATAAGTGATTGGAACTTGAATTACTCAACGGTGCAGGTTACAGCTATCTTGGTATTAGAAATAACTATAAGTGATTGGAACTATAAGGGTAAGTACACACATGCAGGAGGAGTTGTCGTATTAGAAATAACTATAAGTGATTGGAACTTGTTTGTGGTCCGGCGGATAAGGGTATTTATATATCCGTATTAGAAATAACTATAAGTGATTGGAACATAAAACTTGCTCCATCCATATATTTTTCTGTATTTGTATTAGAAATAACTATAAGTGATTGGAACAAGGCCGCTTAGACGGCCTGAACGATTACACAAGGTATTAGAAATAACTATAAGTGATTGGAACTTTCTTTATCTTTCCGAGATGGATCATTCCAGCTGAGTATTAGAAATAACTATAAGTGATTGGAACTTACAGAAAAGGCAGAAGAGAAATTAGGGCATGATGGTATTAGAAATAACTATAAGTGATTGGAACCGTTATGTATCCATGTCTTTTTGTTATCTGGTTTGTGTATTAGAAATAACTATAAGTGATTGGAACTTATGCAGATTTTCCAGATGTCTTGAAACACACTAAGTATTAGAAATAACTATAAGTGATTGGAACTTGATTGTTTTTGCAGATGTAGTCTTTGCAGGCTGTGTATTAGAAATAACTATAAGTGATTGGAACTCGTCAATAATCTCGATCTCTTTTCTGAGTGCACCGTATTAGAAATAACTATAAGTGATTGGAACTTGGAGTTTTCCGAACAGGATCTTCTGGGAGAGACGTATTAGAAATAACTATAAGTGATTGGAACTTTGTATTAAAGCTGGATAAATCTAGTTTCGTTAATGTATTAGAAATAACTATAAGTGATTGGAACAAGTCCAGGAAACAGATAACACAATTTGGAGGGTTGTATTAGAAATAACTATAAGTGATTGGAACTCAGATGGAGGCTGTTTTTATGGGCTTTAATGAGGGGTATTAGAAATAACTATAAGTGACTGGAATCCATTTTGAAACAAAGATATGAATGTTTGTATAATAGATTTTTATTAATGATAGATGATTGAATGTTCAAGCACTAGCCGATGTTAGCAAAATGGTTCCCGTAAATATGGAAAGTTTAATGTAAAACCATATACATATATAGGTAATGTGCAGTTTATTAAGCCGTCTTTATAAGGAGTTTTATGATTACAAAAGATTTAGACTATTTTGACATCGCACAGATCTGCGATTCCGGCCAGTGTTTCCGCATGAGGCAGAAGAATGATAATACATATACGGTCATTGCAGGAGATGAATATTTGGAAGTGACACAGTCAGGAAAACACTGCATGTTTGACTGTGATGAAGACAAATATGAAACGTTTTGGAAGGAATACTTTGATCTGAGCAGAGACTACAAAGAATATATGGATTCTATTGACAGCGGAGACCTATACCTTAAGAAGGCTTCAAAGTTTGGATATGGGATCCGTATTTTGAAACAGGATTTATGGGAGATGATTGTTTCATTTTTAATCTCACAGCAAAATAATATTGTCCGCATCCGCCGGTGCATTGATAATATTTGTGAGTGTTATGGTGAACAAAGATCTGACCGATTTGGAAATATGTACTATACATTCCCGACAGCAGAGGCATTGGCAGAGCTTCCTGAAGATGCTCTAAAAGACTGTAATTTAGGTTATCGGAGTAAATATGTCGTTCGGACTGCAAAGAGCCTGGCATCAGGAGAGGTTTCTCTGGATGAGGTGAGGCGGATGCCGTATCAGGAGGCAAAAGCTGAATTAATGAAACTGTACGGCATCGGAGAAAAGGTTGCGGACTGTATCTGTCTGTTTGCCCTGCATCACTTCGAGGCATTTCCGGTAGATACTCATATCAGACAGGCTCTGGAAGGACATTACCCAGACGGATTCCCGGCAGAAAGATACAGCGGGTGTGAAGGTGTTATGCAGCAGTATATTTTTTATTATGAGCTGATGGGAAAGAAGTTGGAAAAATGAAACAGCTTAAAATCAGAGATTATGAGATTAAGGTTTTTGATGAGAATGCAGAAGAAAACGATCCGGTGATCTGGATCCACACGTTTCCGGGAGAAGCTGAAAAGATATGTGCACAGTTAAAGGAACGGTGTGTTCTCATCAGTGTTACAGGAAACGATTGGAACAGAGATTTTTCTCCGTGGCCGGCAGACAGGACATTTGCATCCGGAGATAACTTTGCAGGGGGAGCAGCCGTCTATCTGGAGTTATTTGTGAAGGAGATCGTACCCAAAGCTGAATTTCTGCTGTCCTATGAAGTCAAAGACCGGGGAATTGCCGGATACTCTATGGCCGGGTTATTTGCTTCTTATGTAATGTATCATACAGATTTGTTCGGGAGGGCAGGCATGATGTCAGCTTCTTTCTGGTTTGACGGATGGAAAGAATATGCGTTAGAACACAATCCCCAAAAGCAGGATACCGTGATGTACGTTTCATTGGGAAGCCGTGAGCATAAAGTGAAAAACCGCCGAATGTCAAAGGTGAAGGAATGTACAGAAGCTCTGGTGCAGCATTGGAGAGAAGATTTTAATGTACTGTATGAAATAAATCCGGGAGGACATTTTGACCGGGTGACAGAGCGGACTGCCCGTGGGGCAGATAAGCTGCTGAGTTTATAAGAAAGTATCAAGATAGATAGTGAAAAGTAAATTGCATCAAAAGTCTCTTTATGATTTTTAACATAGAGGGGCTTTTTTCTTTTGAAAAAATAAAATTATATGTAATTATGCACAATAAATTAATGAAATTGATATATAAATAGTACAAAATATCAGAAAATGATTGACTGATATACCGATATACCGGTATACTAATCGTATCAACAGAGCTGGAATTTAATAATTTTTTAGAGAGAAGGAGGTAGCTGCAATGTATTTATTTTTATCACACAAGTTAGATCCTGAAGGACTGGCATGGCCGGGAGAACCGGTTATAAAGGTAGAGCAGATGACAGACGTATCTGAGGATTGTCCGTTTTGTTCCTTCATAAGCACTTTGCCTAATCATTTCGGGACTCACATGGATGCCCCAAGACACTTTGTTAAAAACGGAATAAGTATCAATGAATTACCTATAGAGTATTTCTTTCATAAGAAAACCGCACTTTTAGAAATACCCAAAAGCGATGCGCAGGGAATTACGAGAGAGGATCTGGAACCTTTCGCTGATGTTTTATCACAGGTATCCTTTGCACTGATCCGTACAGGATTTGAGCAGTATAAGTTTACAGAGCCGGAAAGATATCAAAAGGAAGGGCCATATATTGCACCAAGTGCAGGGATTTACCTTTCGGAAAATTTTCCGAATTTAAAAGGTATCGGAATGGATTTTCTGGCTATCGGATCACCATCCTCTAAAGTACCGGAAGGGGAGCTTCCTCCGGACTGCCACAGAAATATTCTTGGATTTTATACAGGAAAATTTGTGACAGGGATTGAAGATATGCATCTTTCAGAACTTCCCAGAGATGCAGAGATACTTAATTTTATTAATGCACCGCTGAGGATTGAAGGACTGGATTCCAGCCAGGTTGTATGTATGGCAGAGATTAAAGAGATATGACAGGAGAATGAAAATGACAAAAGTAGGATTTGTAGGGCTTGGGATCATGGGACTCCCAATGGCGGTTAATTTAAAAAACGCAGGTATAGAACTGATGGTGAATGACCTGAATGATCAGACAGTAAAACAGATGACAGACCTGGGAGCTTTGAAAGGAACAAAAGCACAAATTGGAAAGGAATGCGGCATTATATTTATGATTCTTCCAAACGGGACGGTTGTAAAAGATGCTGTTTTCGGAAAAGAAGGAATCGCCTCCACGATTCGGAAAGGAACGGTCGTATGCGACATGAGTTCGGTAACTCCCGTCCAGTCTAAAGAATGTTATGTAAGATTAAAAAAGCTGGGAGTCAGCTTTGTGGATGCTCCGGTAAGCGGAGGGGAACCGGGTGCCGTTTCGGGATCTCTTGCCATAATGGCGGGAGGCGACCAGGATGCTTTTGACAGACTGTCTCTGTATTTTGATATTATGGGATCTTCTGCACTGCTGATTGGTGGCAGCGGAAGCGGCAGCATTACAAAGCTTGCAAATCAGGTGATTGTAAACATGAATATTGCCGCGGTTTCAGAAGCTTTTGTGCTTGCCGCAAAGGCCGGTGCAGATCCGTCCAAAGTATTTGAGGCCATCAGAGGCGGATTAGCCGGAAGTGCTGTTTTAGAAGCGAAGCTGCCAATGATTCTTGACAGAAACTTTAAGCCGGGAGGAAAAATTTCTATAAATCACAAGGACATTAAGAATGTAGTTGAGACGGCCCACGAAATTGATGTGCCGGTGCCGTTTACAAGCCAGCTTTTTGAGGTGTTTCAGGCACTGAAGGTTTCAGGACATATGAACGACGATCATGCAGGAATCATCCAATACTTTGAGGATCTTGCACAGACAGAAGTAAAAATCAAAAGAGAGGATGATGAGAGGTGAGTGATAATGGCTGAATATATGTCTGCAGAGGTTTTAAAGCAGTACGTGCCGGTTGATGAAAGAGAGATTGACAGACTGCTGAATAAAGAGATGAACAAAAGTCAGATTAAATTTGTTGTTTTAGATGATGACCCTACTGGAATACAGACTGTGCATGATGTTTCTGTATACACAGACTGGTCGAAAGCCAGTATGAGAAAAGGATTTCTGGAAGAAAACAGGCTGTTTTACATATTGACCAATTCCAGATCCATGACACCGGAACAGACTAGGCAGGTGCATGAAGAAATTGCCCGCACAGCGCAGGAAATTTCACAGGAGATGAACCAGAAATATGTATTAATCAGCAGGAGTGATTCTACACTAAGGGGACATTATCCTTTAGAAACCAATGTTTTAAAAGAAGCTGTGGAAAAGCATGGGAATCATTTTGTAGACGGGGAAATTCTGTGTTTCTTTTTCAAAGAAGGCGGAAGATATACGATTGATAATATTCATTATGTAAAAGACAGCGGAATGCTAATACCAGCCGGGGAGACGGAATTCGCCAAAGATAAGACGTTCGGATACCGGAGTTCAGATTTGAGAGAGTATGTGGAAGAAAAAAATAAAGGGGCGTTTAAGGCCGGAGATACGATCTGCATTTCCCTTGAAATGCTCAGAAATTGCAGCTATGCAGAAATTGAGCAGAGGCTGATGGCAGCTGAGAACTTTCATAAAGTGATTGTCAATGCAGTTGATTATTGTGACCTTAAAGTATTTTGTACTGCACTCTATCGGGCAATGGAAAAAGGAAAGACATTTTTATTTCGTTCAGCTGCATCTTTGGTGAAGGTGATCGGTGGAGTTTCAGATCGGGATCTTTTGACCAGAAAAGAAATGATAACTGCAGACACAAATCATGGAGGAATTGTGGTAGTAGGATCTCATACTAATAAGACGACGGCTCAGTTAAAGGAACTTTTGACATTGACAGAGGTAACAGGAATTGAGTTTGACTCAGATCTGGTGCTTAAGGGAGAACAGGCTTTTGACGCCGAGATCAGGCGGGTAGTCAGCCTCAGTGAACAGATCATTGCGTCCGGAAAGACTGCGGTATGTTTTACAAAACGCAGGCTTCTGACAGTTGATAACGACAGCAAAATGGAAGCCCTCTTACGGTCCGTTAAAATATCACAGGGGGTTCAGGCTTTGGTGGGAAAGTTGAACATAGTTCCTGCATTTGTGGTGGCAAAAGGGGGCATTACATCCAGTGATATAGGTACAAAAGCGCTTTCAGTGAAAAAAGCAAATGTTATGGGGCAGATCAAGCCGGGGATCCCAGTCTGGCAGACAGATGAACAAAGTAAGTTCCCCAGGATCCCATATATTATTTTCCCGGGAAATGTAGGGGAGTCTTCTACGCTGAAAGAGGCTGTTGAGGAATTGATCCGCAGATAAATGAGCGGTTTAGGAAGGAGCGGCAGATGGAACATATGAATCTATATCTCGCAGAATTGGTTGGAACTGCGTTATTTATGGTGTTAGGATTGGGGGTGTGCGCCAATATCTCCTTGAGCAAATCCGGCATGTGCGGAGCCGGCGGCATTGTAGCGGCTCTCGGATGGGGTGTCTCCATGGTGACAGTAGCAGTCTGTTTTGGACCAGTATCCGGAGCACACTGCAATCCGGCGGTGACAGTAGGATTTTGGGCAGCAGGAAGTTTAAGCGGAAGTCTTGTTCCGGGATATATCATCTCACAATGTATTGGGGCCGCCATCGGGGCACTGATTGTCTGGCAGCTGTATAAAGATCATTTGGATGAAGAGGAAAACCAAGGTACTACACTCGGTGTTTTTACCACCGGTCCGTCCATTCGGAATTCCTGGAGGAATTGTCTGTCGGAGATTATGGCAACCTTTTGCCTGATGTTTGTCCTGCTTTCTCTTGGACATCAGAATCCGGCAAATGGGGTGGCAATGTTCTTTGTATTCTGCGGAGTGGCAGGAGGAGTCATGTCTTTCGGCGGGCTGACCGGATATGCGATCAACCCTGCAAGAGATCTTATGCCCCGTATTATTTATACATTGGTGCCCATCAAAAATAAGGGAGGATCAAACTGGGGATATGCCTGGGTTCCTATAGCAGGCCCTTTGATCGGAGCGTTTCTTGCGGCCATGCTTTATAAAATAATTTTTTAAGAATCTGTGATTTTATGGGCATCCTTTTTTCCGGAAGTATCGGAAAAAGGGATGTCTTTTTGTTATGAATTTAATGACCTTGAGGAACATACAGATGATGAAAGATTCAGAAAGATATGGTATAGTATTAGGTAATTGTTAACAATATGAAGCGGTTTTTATAGAAGAAGAGGTAGTAGTATGAAAAGTACACAGCTGTTGCAGTCGAAAGCCTATGATTATCTGAAAGATCTTATACTGAATGATAAGCTGGAGCATGGGGTTATCTATTCTCAAAAAAAGGTTGCAGAGGAACTGGGGATTTCAAAAACACCTCTAAGGGATGCTGTCTTACGTCTGGAGCAGGAGCGGTACATTGATGTTTATCCAAGCAAAGGATTTATGATTCATGAAATGATGGAGGATGATATAAGGGAGACTTATCAGATACGGAATGCCATTGAAACCTTTTGTTTAAAACAGCTGGTTGCAGATTTTGATTCACCCAATGCCCAGAAATGTTTGATCGATCTGAGGGCAAAGATTAAACAGCAGCAAAACTTGATAGAAACAAACGGTTCCAGCGAGGAATTTGCCAGAATTGATTGTGAATTCCATCAAAGCATTGTAGAATTCCTGGAAAATACAGCAATGCTGCATTTATATGAAGAGTATATGCACCGTATTTTTTGGCAGAATGTTCTTTCTTTCACACGGGAAGGAAGGATGCAGGAGACAATCGGGGAACATAAGGGGATCATGGCTGCCCTTGAAAAGCGGGACAGGGCAGAGCTTGAGGAACTGCTGAACCGACATTTATCAGTGGCTGAAAATATTAACCTGGAACTGATAAAAGGAAAAGCTTGAACTTCATAATTTTATATGGAATTCAGGATTAGAATTAATGTCTTCTGCAGGAGGCCTTTTCAGAGCCGGCTGGAGATAATGGAGAAAAATTCATGCTGTACGACAAAGACATTCGGGAGCCTCTTTTTGACTTTCTGGAAGAGCGTTACGCAAAAATAAGAATCATTGAAGAAAAACAGATGGGACGGTCGCGGGCCGATATTGTCATGGTCACAGAGGACTCTGTATTTGGAATTGAGATTAAAAGTGATGCGGATACTTATGCCCGGCTTCAAAGGCAGATCAGGGATTATGACCAGTTTTTTGACTATAACTATGCAGTTGTGGGTTCCAGGCATGCACTGCATATTGAAGAGAAAATTCCTGCATGGTGGGGGATTATTACAGCAGAAGAAACAGGAGATGCGGTCGATTTTTATATGCTGCGAAGTCCCGGGGAGAATCCAAAACTTGTATGGAAAAATAAGCTCCGATTGCTTTGGAGGCCCGAACTGGCTCATATCCAGGAACGAAATCAGCTTCCAAAGTACAGACAAAAAAGCAAGGCTTTTGTAATTGATAAAATTATTGAAAAGGTTCCGGCAGAGTTATTAAAAACACAGGTCAGTGATGAATTGTTTGAACGGGATTATCATGAAATTGAAAATACTATCCGAACCTATAAAGCGGGAGGAACGGGATAAGGTTACAGGATTTAAATATCTATGGCAGAGCATTGAAAGAAAGTCTTTTTTAATGAATTTGCTGAAATTATGTCTATATATGAAATAATATCTTGAAAAGGATCTCAAACAGTTGTAAAGTAGAGCTTATCGCGCAGAGTGCGCTCAGCTGAAAAATTAGAATTAAGATCTCTGTAGAACTTAGGAGTAAAGAAAATGATTGAGATGAATCAAGATGAGTTTGACGCCCTGACAGAATACATTCAGAAAAGATATGGAATGAAGCTGTCCAACAAAAGAAATTTGATCCAGTGCAGGATTCAGCATGAGCTGGAGCGGCTTCATCTGGAAAGTTTTTTGGAATATGTAAAGGAAGTGCAGAAGGATCCGGAGACAGAGCAGAATTTAATTGACCTGACCGCTACCAACTATACATACTTTATGAGAGAGAGCGGGCAGTTCCGGTATCTTGAACAGGAAGTACTGCAGAGATTAAAAGAAAAAGAAGGTGTATTCCGCATATGGAGTGCAGGATGTGCCACCGGTGAGGAATGCTATACGATTGCCATAACAGCGGAGGAATGCCGCAGACGGGGATGGAAACTTCCCAAAATCGAAATAACCGGAACCGATATAGCCAAACATGAACTTACAAAGGGAGAAGAAGGAAAGTATCTGCCCAGACAGCTGGTAAAAGTGCCGGTTGACTGGAAGATGAGGTATTTTAAAAAGGATGGAGCTGCGTATACGGTGACCCAGCAGCTGAAGGATATGGTGGATTTCAGTTATCACAATCTGGCTGAACTGCAGTGGCCTGACAGCAAGTATGATGTGATATTCTGCCGCAATGTTATTGTTTATATGGATATGGAGAAGAAAAAGGAGATACTAAAAGGTCTGTACCAGTGTCTGAAACCGGGCGGATACTTATTCCTTGGCAATGGAGAAATTATTCGTCCCGGACATGGAAAGTGGGAGTTCCTGGGACACTCGGTTTACCAAAAGAAATAAAGGGGAAGTCCCTGGCTATAAAGTACAGCGGCAGGTTCCGGATGGGGCCTGCCGTACTGCATTTTACTTCTGAAGGTATATAGTTCAGCCGGTATTTGTTATAATGAAGCTGGCAGTTAATAAGAATATAGAAATGAGTTTATAGATTATGAAGAGATTAGTGATCGGAATTCTGGCCCATGTGGATGCAGGAAAGACAACTCTGTCGGAAGGGCTGCTCTATGAGAGCGGCAGCATCCGGAGCATGGGCCGGGTGGATAATAAAGATGCGTTTTTAGATACGCATGAGATTGAGAGAAACAGAGGAATTACCATATTTTCGAAACAGGCAGTGTTTCAGTTCGGAGAGATGGAGGCAACACTCCTGGACACACCAGGACATGTGGATTTTTCTGCGGAGATGGAACGGACCCTGCAGGTTTTGGACTGCGCAGTTCTGGTAATCAGCGGTGCAGACGGGGTGCAGGGCCATACCCAGACTCTCTGGAGTCTGCTGGAGAAATATCATATACCGGTATTTTTGTTTATCAACAAAATGGATCAGGACGGGACAGACAAAGAACGGCTTTTGGAAGAACTGAAAAAATACCTGGATGAAGGCTGTGTTGATTTTTCCCGGCAAAACTGTACTGAGTTTTTTGAGGATATCGCAGTCAGTGATGAAAAGCTTCTGGATGAATTTTTGGAGACGGGAAAGATACAAAATGACAGTGTAAGAGATGTGATTTCAGACCGCAAAATTTTTCCATGTTTTTTTGGTTCGGCGCTTAAGTCAGACGGTGTTTATGAGTTTCTGGAGGGGCTTGAGACATATACCGGTGAGAAGCAGGATCCGGGGGAGTTCGGTGCCAGGGTTTTTAAAATTTCCAGGGACAGCCAGGGGAACCGGCTGACCCATCTTAAGATTACAGGCGGGACACTGAAAGTAAAAACCGTGCTGAGATATGGAACTGAAGAAGAGAAGGTGAATCAGATCCGCATTTATTCCGGTGAAAAGTTTCAGGCGGCAGAGGAAGCCAGGGCCGGGACAGTGTGTGCGGTCACAGGCCTTACGAAGACCCGCCCCGGCGATGGGTTTGGCATCGAAGAGGGAGGATATTTCCCTGTTCTGGAACCGGTTCTTAATTATCAGGTGATCCTGCCCCGGGAAGTCAGTGCCAGCGTGATGCTGCCCAAGTTAAGACAGCTTCAGGAGGAAGAACCGGAGCTTCATATCGTATGGAATGAAGAGCTTCAGGAGATTCAGGTACAGATCATGGGAGAAGTACAGCTGGAAATATTAAAGAGCCTGATTAAAGAGCGTTTTGATACTTCTATAGAATTCGGCACCGGAAATATTGTTTACAAAGAGACCATTAAGAATACAGTGGAAGGTGTCGGGCATTTTGAACCTTTAAGGCATTATGCGGAAGTGCACCTGCTTATGGAGCCGCTGGAACCGGGAAGCGGCCTTCAGTTTGATACATCCTGCAGTGAAGATATGCTGGATAAAAACTGGCAGCGCCTTGTTCTTACACATTTACAGGAAAGAGAACATCCGGGCGTGCTCACAGGATCAGCGGTTACTGACATGAAGATTACCCTGGCAGCAGGCCGGGCTCATCTAAAGCACACAGAGGGTGGGGATTTCCGGCAGGCTACTTACCGGGCACTGCGTCAGGGGCTTAAACAGGCGGACTGTATGCTGCTGGAGCCGTATTATGAGTTCCGGCTGGAAGTACCGCAGCAGATGGTGGGACGGGCTATGTCAGATATTGAGCGCATGTACGGAAGCTTTGAGGTTCCTCAGTCTGAAGGAGAGATGTCGGTCTTGACCGGAACTGCCCCGGTTTCGGAAATGTCCGATTACCAGAGAGAGGTAATTGCCTATACAAAAGGGCGCGGCCGTCTTTTCTGCGCTTTGAAAGGATACGAGCCGTGCCATAATGCCGAAGAGGTGATAGAGCGGACAGGTTATGACTCTGAGAAAGATGCTGAAAATCCCACAAGTTCCGTTTTTTGTTCCCACGGAGCGGGATTCTCAGTAAGCTGGGATCAGGTAAAGGACTATATGCATGTGGACAGCCAGCTGAGTTTAGATGACGGGGACGCAGAAAAAGAGGAGCCTGTCCGGCAGGTGTACACAGACGAGGAATGGATTGATACCGAAGAGATTGACCGGATTATTGAGCAGACGTATTATGCAAACAGAAAGCAGAAGAATGGATGGAAGAAAAAGAAGCTGGAAAGAACGATAGAAGACTATAAGAGTTCTGTATCAAGGGCTTCAGTAAAGAAAAAAACAGGGAAAAAATATCTGTTGCTGGACGGCTATAATATTATTTTTGCATGGGATGATTTAAGGGAACTGGCCGAGGACAACATTGATGCGGCAAGAGGAAAACTTCTGGATATTATGAGCAATTATCAGGGAATCAGGAAATGCGAGCTGATTGTTGTTTTTGATGCCTACCGGGTCACAGGACATGAAACGGAAATCCTCGATTATCATAATATCCACGTGGTTTATACAAAAGAGGCTGAAACTGCCGATCAATATATTGAGAAATTTGCACATGAGAATGGGCATAAATATGATGTGACAGTGGCGACCTCCGACGGGCTGGAACAGATTATCATCAGAGGGCAGGGATGTTCCCTGCTTTCTGCCAGAGAGCTGCTTGAGGAAGTTCACCTGGCAAACCAGTTGATCAGGGATGAATTTCTCAGCAAACAGAAAAAGGAGAAGCATTATCTTCTGGATTCTGTATCACAGGAGGAACTGGAAAAAATGAAAAACCTGAAAGAAACCTGACCGTGAAAAAACCGAAAAAGGATTTGATCTTTATACTGTGGAAAACAAATCCAGGCAAATAGTAAAAATCTCTGAATCACGCCTCTGACACGAAAATTGTCGGGGGCCTTTTGCTGTACAGGATGTTTCAGCGGACTTGTCAGCTTTTTCTTGACAGGCTAGTGATTGCTAGCTATACTTATCATAACAAAGCTAGTAATCACTAGCCTGGTTGGCTTCACAAAAGGAGGGCAGGACTATGCAGGATTTTCAGTTAGAAGAATATTTGAGCAGCGGGACAGAACGCATACTTCGCAGTATTGTTAAAATCTCGGATCCGAAAGGCAGTTTCTTTCTGCTTCAGTTTATGGCTGCGGAAAAAAGAGCCAGAAATATGAGGAGAGAAGCAGAAGAAAGGGGAGAACATATCCCTCCCTTTTTAATTGCCAGTATTACCAGCAGATGCAACCTGTACTGTAAGGGGTGCTATGCAAGGGCAAACGGTGCGTGTACCGAGGGTTTTGACTCCGGGGAGCTTACCGGGGAACAATGGGGAGATATATTTCTGCAGGCAGAGAATCTGGGCATCAGCTTTGTCCTGCTGGCAGGCGGGGAGCCTCTGATGCGCAGAGATGTTCTGGAGGAAGCAGGGAAACATAAGGATCTTCTGTTTCCGGTATTCACAAACGGAACGATGATTGGCGATGATGATCTTCAGATGTTCGCCCATAAGAGAAATCTGCTGCCGGTGCTGAGCATAGAAGGAGACCGGGAGCAGACCGATGCCAGAAGGGGAGACGGCATTTATTCTGCAGTCAGCCAAACAATGAAGAGCCTTAAGGAACGCCGCCTTTTGTTTGGAGTTTCGGTTACGGTAACCAATGAAAATCTTAAGGAAGTTACATCAGAAGAATTCATCCGCGGACTGGCAGACACTGGCTGCAAAGCAGTGGTATATGTAGAGTATGTGCCGGCGGATGGAAAGACTCAGCATCTGGCACCGGGAGAAAAGGAGAGAGAGGAATTTGAGAGAAGGCTTTTTCATTTGAGAAAGAAGCAGGAGGATATGATGTTCATTTCATTTCCGGGAGATGAGAAAGCATCAGGAGGCTGTCTGGCAGCAGGCAGAGGTTTTTTTCATATCAATGCAGCAGGCAGTGCAGAGCCTTGTCCGTTTTCTCCTTATTCAGATACCAGTCTGGTACATACAAGCCTCAGAGAAGCCTTAAGATCTCCTCTGTTTTTAAAACTGCGGGGAAGCAAAAGGCTGGAAGAATTTCATAGCGGGGGCTGTGCCTTATTTGAGCAGGAACAGATGGTAAAGGCTATGCTGGAGGGAGAAGAAGCATGACCACAAAAGAGCGGATTATCCAGGAAGCACTGACTTTGTTTGCAGAAAAAGGGTATCAGGGAACCAGTGTAAAAAATATTGCAGACGCAGTGGGCATTAAGGACAGTTCTCTATATAAGCATTTTAAAAGTAAAAAAGAAATATTTGATACCATTGTAAAGGAAATGTCGGTCCGCATGGAGCGTATGTCCAGGGAGAACGGGCTGCCGGATGAAAATGACATGGCAGAAGCGGCAGAGCTATACGGCAGCATCAGTGAAAAGGGACTTCTGGCACTGAGCGAAAAAATTTTTCTGTTCTATTTGAAGGATGAGTTTGCAGCCAGGTTCCGAAGGATGCTTGTGACTGAGCAGTACAGAGATAAAGAAGTATATGCAGTCTACCGCGGCCTTTTTATGGATGCGGCTATTTCATATCAGACTGAGTTATTTGCGGAAATGATGAAAAGAGGAGTATTTGAGGGAAATGACCCGGAAGCCATAGCAGTTAATTTTTATGCGCCGATCTTTTTCCTTCTCAATCAATATGACCAGGAACCGGATAAAGAGGAAGAAGCGTTAAGGGCCCTCAGAAAACAGGTGCTGGAATTTTCCCGGCTTTATAAAAAGAAAGAGGAAGACAGTTAATTAATTTTCTTATGCAAAAAGTTTCTTGGAAGGCTGATGAGGCGTTCTGGGCATTTTTGGCTCAGATCAGAAAGGAGAATAATGAAAGTAGTCATTCATGATTTGAACGAAAAAGAATTAGAGCATTTTGATTTTGGCCCTTCAGAGAAGGTAACACTGGTGGGAAAGGAAGGCAGGATCCGGAATTGTACCGGATGTTTTGGATGCTGGATCAAGACTCCCGGGAGATGTGTTATCCGGGACCGATATGGGGATATGGGAGAGCTGATTTCTAGGTGCAGTGAGATTGAGGTTATCAGTGAATGCTGTTACGGCGGCTACAGTCCTTTTGTGAAAAATGTGCTGGATCGGAGCATCCCATATCTGCATCCGTATTTTGTAATAAAAAATAATGAGATGCATCATAAACAGAGATATAAAAAGACACTGAAGATGACCGTGCGGTTTTATGGAGCACAGTTGACGGAAGAGGAAAAGAACATTGCAGAAGAACTGGTGAAAGCCAACGCAGTAAATTTGTACGCAGACGTTGAAAGTATTCAGTTTGGTGAAACACCATATCAGTTAGGAGGCAGATAGAGTATGAAGATTGCAGGAATCAACGGAAGTCCCAAGTATTCAGGAAGCAGTTCGGGCTTGATTCTCAGAGAGCTGAAAGACGCACTGTCCGGACATGAATTTACAGAAATATCTGTCCACAGCCCGGAGATAACTGAGGAGCTGAAAACACAGCTTTTGGACTGCGGAGCTGTGGTCTTTGCTTTTCCTCTTTATGTGGACAGCATCCCTTCTCATCTTATTGAGGTCTTACAGCAGATGGAAAAGATGTGGAAGGATGCACATTCTGACAAGATGGTGTATGCTGTTGTAAACTGCGGGTTTTATGAGGGCAGTCAAAACCGTATTGCGCTGAATATGATGAAGTGCTGGTGCCGGAAAGCAGGACTTTCCTGGGGACAGGGGCTGGGCATCGGCGGCGGTGGAATGATACCAATGATTGCAGATATACCGGAAGGAAAAGGGATTAAAAAAGAATTTTCCCGGGGTATTTTAGAAATTGCAGAAAATATCGCCGGAGGGCACAGGGCAGAAGACCGTTTTATCTCACCGGGTATTCCAAGAATCATGTATAAGCTGGCGGGACAGATGGGGTGGAGAAAGCAGATCAGGAAGAACGGTCTTCCGGTAAAAGAGCTGTCCAGAAAGCTTTCACAGTAAATCATTTATGGGAGGATAAAGGATGAGAAAAAAAGACAGAGAAGTGCTGAATGAAGAGAAGATCGACAAGATTATTTCAGATTGTTACTGCTGCAGGCTGGGGCTTCAGGACGAAGGAAGGATCTATATTGTGCCTTTGAGCTTTGGGTATGAAAAAGAAAACAGCAGGAGAATCTTTTATTTTCACAGTGCAAAAGAGGGAAGAAAGATTGATCTGATCAGGAAAAATGGTTATGCTGGATTTGAACTTGATACAAATTATACGCTGAAGGAAGGAGTCAATGCCTGCAGCTATTCTGCAGCATTCCAGAGTGTGACCGGCAGCGGAAAGATGTTATTCGTTAACGAACCAGAAGAAAAAAAGAAGGCACTGAGTCTGATTATGCATCACAATACAGGGAAAGAAGAGTGGGAATTTTCTGAGGAAATGCTGGAGGCAGTCTGTGTCTTTAAGCTGGAGGCTGAAGAACTGTCTTGCAAGGAGAACCTTTAAAAACAAAGTTTAGATTTGTAAATAAATTCTAAATTATAAAGATCCGTATTTCATGTGAGGACAAAGTGTTATATAATAACAGTATTCATTGAAACGAACAGCTATGGAGAATTAATATGGATATGTTAGAATATTTAACGGAAGAAGTGCAGAAGTTTTGTGAGGACCGGGACTGGGATCAGTTTCATGATCCGAAGGATTTGGCTATCGGACTTTCCACCGAATCCAACGAGCTGCTGGATCTGTTTCGTTTTAAGTCGGAAAAGCAGATGCAGGAGATGATGGAGTCCCCAGGGTCAAGAGAACATATATCGGAGGAACTTGCAGATGTGTTTTTCTTTCTTCTGCGCTTTTCTCAGATGTATGGATTTGATCTCAGAGAATGTCTCACAGATAAGATAGAGAAAAACAAAAGGAAGTATCCCAAAGACAAGACAAGAGGAAAGAATCTTAAGTATACGGAGATTGATCATGAAAGGTGATTTATGCAGAGTGCACAAGGCTTATTAAAACAATATTTTGGATATGATGATTTCCGGGAGGGCCAGAAGCCTTTGATCGATGCAGTTTTAAGCGGTCAGGATGTACTGGGTATCATGCCTACGGGAGCAGGAAAGTCTCTGTGCTTTCAGATACCGGCGCTGATGATGCCGGGGATTACATTGGTTGTCTCCCCTCTGATCTCTCTGATGAAGGATCAGGTGGGAACCTTAAACCAGGCCGGGATTCATGCAGCCTACTTAAACAGCTCACTGAGTATGGGCCAGTACAGGAAGGCGCTTAAGCTGGCCGGGGAAGGAAGATATAAGATCATTTATGTGGCGCCTGAGAGGCTTGAGACAGAAGGCTTTTTGCAGTTTGTTCTCTCTTCGGGAGCCGAAATTTCCTTTCTGGCCATTGATGAGGCTCACTGCGTTTCCCAATGGGGCCAGGATTTCCGGCCCAGCTATCTTAAGATTCTCTCCTTTTTAGAGAAACTGCCGTACCGGCCTGTTTTAGGTGCATATACAGCCACAGCTACGCCGGAGGTAAAGGAAGATGTCTTAAACATTCTGGAGCTTAAAAGTCCATTGGTCATGGCTACAGGATTTGACCGGGGCAATCTGTTTTTCGGAGTAAAGAAGCCCAGGGATAAATATCAGGAGTTAGAACGTTATCTAAAGGAAAAAGAAGAGAAGATGCCGGGCAGCAGCGGAATCGTATACTGTCTTTCCAGAAAAAGTGTAGAGGAGGTCTGTTACCGGCTCAGAGAGGCCGGATTTTCCGTCACAAGATATCACGCAGGGCTGTCAGATGCAGAGCGCCGGGAAAATCAGGATGATTTTATTTATGACCGCAGGCAGATTATGGTGGCAACCAATGCATTCGGAATGGGAATTGATAAGCCGGATGTCAGATTTGTCATCCATTATAATATGCCGAAAAATATGGAGAGCTATTATCAGGAGGCCGGAAGGGCAGGAAGAGACGGGGAAGCGGCAGAGTGTATTCTTTACTTTGGAGCTTCTGATCAGAGGACGAACCGTTTTCTGATTGAAAATGGAGAAGAGAATGAAGAACTGGACCAGGAGACCAGGAAAATCGTCTTGCAGAGAGATCTGGAGCGTTTAAGGCAGATTACATTTTATTGTGCTTCCAGTGAATGCCTGAGGCATTATATTCTGAACTATTTCGGCGAAGAGAGCGGCATAGAGTGCGGAAACTGCAGCAATTGCCTGGAAGAGTTTGAACCTGCGGATATGACGGAGCAGGCAGAGAAAGTGATCAGATGTATTCAGGACTGCCGGAGAAGCTTTGGAATCAACCTGATCGTGGATGTTCTGAGAGGGGCAGACAATCAAAAGATCCGTCAAAGGAATCTGAATGACAACCCGGAATATAAAGCGTTATCAGATATGACAGTGCCGGGACTGAAGCAGCTGTTAAACGAGATGATGATGCAGGGATATCTGGGGCTGAGCAATGACGATTACCCGGTACTGGAGCTGACGGATACCTCGGCTGAACTTCTGGAGGGGGCAAGACTGACAGTAAAATTTCCGAAGAAGGAAGAAAAACAGCCGGCAAAAGCCCGGAAGAAGAAGGCCGGTGCTGTCTCTGCACTGGCGGAGAAGGATCTGGCATTGTTTGAAGAACTGCGGAGGCTCAGAATGGAGATCGCCAAAGATGAGAAGGTGCCGCCTTACATGGTATTCTCAGATAAAACGCTGGCAGGCATGAGCTCAGAGAGGCCCAAAACCCTGGAGGAGATGCTGGAAGTAAGCGGTGTGGGACAGTTTAAGCTTGAGAAATACGGAGAGCAGTTCCTTGAAGGAATAAAGCTGTTCGCAGAGAAAGAAGTTTAAAATTGCAGAGGAATCCGCTGGACGGGCAGGGTTCATTTGAAGGAGTTATTTCATAGGAGGAGAATAAAATGGCAGTTAGAAAAATCCGGATGGGCAGTGATCCGATCTTAAAAAAGAAGTGCAAAGTTGTGCCGCAGGTGGATGACACCGCCAGGCGCCAGCTGGATGATCTGATGGATACTCTGCACAGTGTGGATAATGGTGCAGCTCTGGCCGCAAATCAGGCGGGAATTTTAAGAAGGATGATTGTCATTGATTATGAGGGGTATTATTTAAAGCTGGTGAATCCGGTTATCACAGAAAAAAGCGGTTCACAAAGATGTGTGGAGGGCTGCCTGAGCTTTCCGAACCGTTTCGGAAAAACCTTCCGCCCGGCTAAGGTGACAGTAGAAGCAATGGATGAAAATGGACAGGATGTGGCATATACGGTGGAAGGAGAGATGGCAAAATGCTTCTGCCATGAGATCGACCATCTGGATGGCAAAGTATTTATTGATGAGGTGTATGAATTTATAGAGCTGGATGAGTGATGTTTAGGAGAGACCAATGAAACAGCAGAAAGCTATAAAAACGGACAAAAACATCGTATTGTTCGGAGATTCTCTGACAGATTATTTTCCGATGGAGTTTTTTCAGAATGTAAAAGCCCGGGTGTATAACAGAGGAGAAGCCGGGAATACGGTTCCTGAGATGGCGGCCAGGGCTGTTATGGATGTAGTACCTCTGTGTCCGGATGTTGTCCTGATGCAGGGAGGAGCAAATGATTATCTGCTGCCTTTTTACAGAGGCGCAGAGACGGTGGCAGAACAGCTTCTGCGGGCAGCGGACAGGCTCAGAAAGCAGCTGCCTGATACCAGGATCTACATAGAATCCCTTTATCCTATGTATACGAAAAAAACTGGAAACAGGATTCCATTCTGGTCCGAGGGAAAGTCAAATGATGAGATCAGGATGATAAATTCTGCTGTTAAAAGTCTATGCGAAAGCAGTGGATATTTTTATGTGGATGTATTTGCCGGATTGGCAGGAGCAGATGGGGAACTGCCTTTAAGCTATACTGTGGACGGAGTTCATCTCACAAGGGAAGGGTATGAAAGAGTCTGGAAGGTATTGTCTCAGGTGTTGATAAAAGAAGGCTGCATGTAAGGCGGCTGTGGATAAGACAGGAAAGTGAGAAGGGCTTCGGCCTGCTCGCCAGGTAAAAGGAGAGGTATCATGGGAGAGAAACGGCTGTCAGACAGCGTTGCAGAGCAAATACTTACAATGATCACAATGGAAAAAAGGTTCGGGCCCGGCGACAAGCTGCCCAATGAAAATGAACTTTCAAAGGAGCTGGAGATCAGCAGGACTACTCTCAGGGAGGCGGTCAGGGCGCTGGTGGCAAACGGTATATTGGAGATTCAGAGAGGCCGGGGGACGTTTGTGAGCCAGGGGATTGATGCGGATCATCTGGAGTTTCTGACACCTTTAAAGGATGCCGGGGTGAATGCAGGAGATCTCTATGAGATGAGACTGATTTTTGAGCCGGAAGCCGCCTATTATGCGGCTATGAGGGCAAGTGATACAGAGCTTAAACAGATTCTGGCCTATGGGCGCCGGGTGGAAGATAAAATTCAGAAGAACGAAGACAGGACGGAAGTGGAGCAGCTGTTTCACCGGTCCATTGCAAAGGCAACCCACAATGAATTTATGAATCAGCTTATGCCTGTGATCTATCAGGGAATCGGTCAGGGGGTCACTCTTTCCAGGCAGAAGGAGATGGCAGTAAAAGATACCTTAAATGACCACAGACTGATTATGGAGTTTCTGGAAGCCAGAAATGCAGAGGGAGCCAGAAGCGCAATGAGGATTCATATTCTGCATGCGATGAAGGAATTGAATATATAGACTATGAGTTGAACTACAAGAAGGCTTTGGCCTTCTTTTTTTATTCCATAGGAAAGTTCTCCGAACCTCCCTATGGAATAAAAAAGCACTCCGTGCAGGATGCGCACAAATGCATAGAGAAATTATTTGCCTGTGGCAAATTGCATTTGGGCGGAAGAAAAAGTAAAACCAGCAAGTCCTTGTCCAGCCTACTGAGGCATATCAAATACCACACTTTCCACGATTGAAAACAACTAGATAACGTAGTATGCATTCTCCCAATAAGGCGTAGTTGAATCAGACCGACAAATGGGAATTGTTCTATTTCTCTCTGTATTTCTTTGTAATAGATAAACTATAAATCGCCATAATTGCTATTGTTTCTATCATTACACCCAAAACGGATAGCAAGATATATGGCGTATTTTGTTCGCAGAGTAACGGCATTCCTAATACGATAAAAATGACTCCATAAATAATAAATAGTTTACCAGTTGCATGATTATATCCCCTTATATCATTCACTGGAAAAGTCTTAATATTTGCCCAAAAACCAACTGCTTTCTTTGAGAAAAAGGCACTAATTCCCAGACCAATCATAAGACAACCGCATAACGCCCATACTATAAATCCTATAATGCTTCCGTCCATATTGTAACCTCCCTGCAAACACCGATTTGTCGAGTACACCTTATCCGCCAAAGGTGTATATGTTTACATTCTAAAGCTGCTCCTCATAAAAGTCAAATTCAGAGCGGCATAGTTAAAACTTGTTACTTGTTCCTACAAGCCTTTATAAGGCTTTAGTAAATATGGGCAGCATTTAGGCGGCAAATCGGCCAATATATAAACTGATACATTTGGCTAAAAACCCAGTAGCCATGCGCTTTTCAGCTTATTGAGAAGTCTCAACCGGCTGGAATAAAAAGCACTCTGAACGGATCCGTGCAAATGTATAAAGAAATGATATCATATGTATACATTGACATCATACAACGCATAAGTTATAATACAACAAACAAGAGATATGATGTCTTATAATAAAAGGAGGATATGAATATGAGAAGTGACCGCATTAAAAAAGGGGATGCCGCAGCCCCGCAGCGTTCTCTGCTGTATGCACTGGGACTTACAGAAGAAGAAATGGAAAGACCGCTGATCGGAATTGTCAGCTCAAAAAATGAAATTGTGCCCGGACACCGGAACCTGGATAAAATCGAAGAAGCAGTAAAACAAGGAGTGTCCCTGGCCGGAGGCGTACCCATTGTGTTTCCGGCGATTGCTGTCTGTGACGGCATTGCGATGGGGCATGAGGGAATGAAGTATTCCCTGGTGACCAGAGAATTGATTGCTGACTCTACGGAAGCTATGGCCACAGCCCATCCGTTTGACGGGCTGGTGATGATACCCAACTGTGATAAAAATGTACCTGGCCTTCTGATGGCAGCAGCCCGGCTGGATATTCCGTCTATCTTTGTAAGCGGCGGGCCTATGCTGGCAGGAACTGTGGGGAAACGGAAGATCAGCTATTCCACTGTGTCTGAAGCAGTGAGCAGACATCAGACAGGTGAAATCACCAAAGAAGAACTGAAGACATGTGAGCAGAAAGCCTGTCCTACCTGCGGTTCCTGTTCCGGCATGTTTACGGCCAACAGTATGAACTGTCTGACTGAAGTGCTGGGAATGGGACTGCCGGGAAACGGCACCATACCGGCTGTTTATTCTGAGAGGATCCGGCTGGCAAAAAAGGCAGGAATGCAGGTCATGGAACTGGTTAAGAAGGATATGAAACCCTCTGATTTTATGACGAAGGAAGCCTTTGAAAATGCCCTGACGGTGGATATGGCTCTGGGATGCAGCACAAACAGTATGCTTCATCTGCCCGCTGTGGCCCATGAGTGCGGTATCCGCCTGGATCTTGCCATGGCAAATGACATATCCGGGAAAGTGCCGAATCTGTGCCATCTTGCGCCGGCCGGGGAAGCCTATATTGAGGATCTGAATGAGGCAGGGGGAATTCCTGCGGTAATGCATGAGCTGAACAAACTGGGACTGATCCATACAGATCTGCCCACCTGCACGCTGAAGACGGTTGGGGAGAATATCAGAGGAAAAGAGATCAAAGATACAAGCATTATCCGAACAGCAGAAAATCCGTACAGCAGTACCGGAGGTATTGCTGTGCTGAAAGGGAATCTTGCACCGGACGGCTGCGTGGTAAAGCGTTCTGCAGTGGCTGATGAAATGCTGTACCACAAAGGCCGGGCCAGAGTATTTGACAGAGAGGAACCTGCCCTGGAAGCAATTAATTCAGGGAAGATCGTATCCGGAGATGTGGTTGTGATACGGTATGAAGGCCCTAAAGGGGGACCGGGCATGAGAGAAATGCTGAATCCTACATCGGCTATCATGGGCAGCGGCCTGGGAGACAGCGTGGCACTGATTACGGACGGAAGATTTTCCGGCGCTACAAGAGGTGCAGCCATCGGCCATGTGTCACCGGAAGCGGCGGTGGGAGGCCCCATTGCACTTGTACAGGAGGGAGATCTGATCGAAATTGATATTCCCAATCATACAATTTCCCTGCTGGCAGATGAAAATGAGCTTAACAGGAGAAAAGCCGCATGGGTGCCAAAGGAACAGAAGCTTAAAAAAGGCTATCTGAGAAGATATGCAAGAAGTGTAACTTCAGGCAGCAGCGGAGCAGTTTTAGAATAATTAATTTGGAAAAGAAAAAGATGACAGAGGTTTTTTGGAACCTCTGTCATCTTTTTTACGTCACTTAAAAGAGATAGTTAACAAAAGTTAATTAGCAAAATTAACTAAAAGTAAGAGAAGAATCAGGTTCGTTTTAAATTAAATCTTGGTTAAATCGTGGAAAAACAAATAGTTCGTATGGAATCTATCGAAAACTGATTGACAGCCGGAAATGATTCTTGTATGATGCAAGTGTAATTAAGGAACACTGTTCCGGATAACGGAACAAATGAAAGGAGGCAGTATGAAAACGTTAGTTTATTCCGGGCCTGAGAAGGCTGAAGTGCAGGAAAGGCCCCCGGCAGAACTGAGAGAAGGACAAGTGCGCATCAAGGTGCATTACTGCGGAATCTGCGGTTCTGATATCGGGATCTTTTCAGGCAGACATCCCAGGGCAAAGGCTCCGCTTGTGCTGGGACATGAGTTTGTCGGGACCATTGAAGAGATCAGGGGCGGAAGTAAAAATTTTAAGGTGGGAGACCGGGTTGCTCCGTATCCGCTTTTATCCTGCGGGGAATGCTTTGCCTGCAGAAACGGCATTCCGCATGTGTGCAGATCGTTAAAGCTGATCGGGATTGATGTGGACGGAGGAATCGCTGAGTATGTGAACTGTGACGAGGATATGCTGTTTAAGCTTGATGATGAGATATCGGACCGGGCAGCGGCAGTGATAGAACCATTGGCGGTGATCATCAGAACCATGCATCAGGCAGATTTTCAAATGCTGGATACAGCGGCAGTTATCGGAGCCGGGCCGATCGGAGTTCTGACAGGAATTGTGCTGAAAAATGCAGGTGCCTCCAGGATCATAATTTCTGACGTGGACCGGGAACGGCTAAAAATCTGCAGAGACTTTGGGCTTGAGACAGTAAATGTACAGGAGCAGGATTTGGCAGAGTATGTGAATCAG
This sequence comes from Anaerostipes sp., assembly GCF_018381315.1. Taxonomy (GTDB): domain Bacteria; phylum Bacillota; class Clostridia; order Lachnospirales; family Lachnospiraceae; genus Anaerostipes. The sequence continues at coordinate 76,966 of NZ_JAGZSD010000001.1, forward strand.
CAGACCGACGGAACCGGGGCAGATCTGGTGTTTGAATGCAGCGGTTCTGCACCGGCCGCAGCCCAGATGACAGAAATCTGCCGGATCGGAGGGACAATCTGTCTGACAGGAGTACATAAGGAGCCCCATGCGGTGAACCTGCAGGATGTGAATTTCAAGGAACAGACTTTGGTGGGCAGCCGTGTATATACAAAAAGAGAGTTCGGACAGGCCGTGAAATACGCCGGACGTATAGCGGACGACTTAGAAAGGGTAGTCACTCATATTGTAGACCTTAAAAATGCAGAAACTGTATTTGATCTGATCCGTGATCCCGGGGAGAGTACGTTAAAGGTTTTGGTGGACTGCAGCCTGGGGAATAAAGATTGAAGTCAGGAGGATAAAAGATGAAGAAATTATCAGATGCAACACTGCTGCCTCAGTCAGGCATCAGGAGGATGTTTGATCTGGCAAAAAATAAAGAGGACACCATAAGCTTTGTTCTGGGAGAGCCGGATTTTGATACACCGAAAAACATTATAAAGGCGGCCCAGAAAGCGCTGGAGGACGGACAGACGCATTACACAGACAATGCAGGCATTCTGCCGCTGAGACAGGCTATAGCCAGAGAGACAAAAAAATATGACCATGTAGCATATAATCCGGAAAATGAAATTCTTGTATGCACAGGGGGAATGGAAGCACTGTACCTGAGCATGGCCACACTGCTGGATCCGGGGGATGAGGTGCTCATTTCTGATCCATGCTATGCAAATTATTATGGACAGATCAGCATGAACCACGGAGTACCAGTGCCGGTTCCTGTATATGAGGAAAATGGCTTTAACTTTACCTATGAGGCATTGTCTGAAAAGGTTACAGATAAAACAAAAGTCATTCTGCTGAATTCACCGTGCAATCCTACCGGAGCTGTGGCAGGCAGAAAAGTCATGGAAGATATCGCAAAAGTGGCACTGGAGCATGACTTGTATGTGGTTTATGATGCCGTTTACAAACATCTGCTGTACGAGGGTGAGTATGTCAACATCGCATCCCTGGATGGTATGAAGAACAGAACCATTTATATAGATTCCTGTTCAAAAACCTATGCAATGACAGGGTGGAGAATCGGATATCTGGCAGGGCCGGGAGAGATCGTAAGCCTGATGCCCAAGCTTCAGGAAAACGTTCCGTCCTGTGTCACAACCTTTGCACAGTACGGGGCAGTGGAGGCCATCAATAACGGGCAGGCATCCATACGGGAAATGTACGGACAGTATGCAGAGAGAAGAAAAGTGCTGCTGGAATGTATTGAAAAGATCGGAAAGATTTCATGCAGACCTCCCAAAGGAGCTTTTTACGCCTTTATCAATATCAAAGAAACAGGGCTTGGTTCTACGGAGTTTGCAGAAGGGCTGCTTGAAAAGGAGGGAGTTGTGGTAGCACCGGGATCTGCCTTTGGAGAACAGGGAGAGGGATATATCAGAATCTCTTATGCAGCCTCAGTGGAGACAATACGGAAGGGAATGGCACGGATTCAGAAGTTTGTTGAGAGTTTATAATCAGGAAAGGAGGATATTAATCTCAGGATTAATAGCATTCGTATGAAAAATGAATCAAATACACAGTTGAAAAGAAGCCTTGGACTGAGTACTGTTATGCTTTCTGTCATTGGTATGGTCATCGGCTCCGGAGTATTCTTCAAGCCGCAGGCAGTCTACACGATCACAGGAGGTGCACCCGGCATCGGTCTGCTGATCTGGGTTTTTGCAGGACTGATTACACTGTTCGGAGGCCTGACGACAGCAGAGCTTGCAGCGTCTATTCCCAAAACAGGAGGTCTGGTGTCCTGGGTAGAGAAATGTTTTGGAAAGGGTTTGGGATATCTGCTGGGATGGTGTGAGTCCGTAGTGTTTTGGCCGGCGAACGTAGGGGCCTTGGGAACGATCTTTTCCATCCAGGCATTAAAGCTCGTAGGTGTGGACAGTAAATATACGATTTCGTTTGCCATTTTTATGGTGTTTTTCCTGATCGTATGTAACTGCCTGGGAGCAAATGTAGGGGGAATGATCGGAAATGTGTTTACAGTCGCAAAGCTTGTGCCGCTGGCCGTGATTATTCTCATGGCATTCACCTCCACGCAGAGCAGCCCGGAAAATCTGACGCCGTTTATCCACACGGGAGATTCGTTTATAGCCATCTTTGCCACCGGAATGCTGACCTGTATGTATGCCTATGACGGCTGGATCCATGTGGGAAATGCCGCCGGGGAGATGAAGAATCCTAAAAAGGACCTTCCCAAGGCCATTGTACTGGGTCTTAGTATTGTCATTCTTGTATATGCAGTTATCAACATTGGATACCTTCTTGTGATACCGGCAGACCAGCTGGCCAATACAGCAACACCTGCAGCGGATGTGGCAGCTAAGCTGCTGGGCGGAAACATAGGTGCAAAGCTCATCACCGTAGGAATCCTGATTGCTGTGTTCGGTACGCTGAACAGCAACATTATGATGGGTATGAGAATACCATATGCCATGGGAGTGCAGAATAAGCTGCCGTTCAGCAAACAGTTTGCTTATCTCCACCCTAAATATGCGACTCCGGTTGTCAGCGGCATCTTTTTATTGGCTGTCACATCGATAATGATTATATCAGGGTCTTATAACTCTCTCACGGACATGTGCATGTTTGTTATTTGGATCTTTTATACAATCGCCTTTTACGGAGTAATCAAGCTGAGAAGGGATGAACCGGATCTGAAGCGGCCTTACAAGACGCCGTGTTATCCGCTGATTCCGATCCTGGCAATTTTAGGCGGACTGTTCGTAGTAGTTATCACTGTCTTTACACAGCCGGTCAACGCATTGGTTGGAGTAGGACTTACGCTCCTTGGGCTTCCGATCTATCTGTCCAGAAAGGATAAGTTTAAAGATCTGAGCCATTTGGATGAAGACAATGGAGAGGCATCAGAGACTGACTGATTCATATGACGAGTCTGCAGATTGTGGTATAATAGCTGTAATAGACAAGACGCAGGAGGATATTATGGCGAAAGAAACAGTACAGTCTGTAGAACGGGCATTTCAGATCATAGAACTGATGGCAAGAAATGAAACAATGGGTATTCGGGAGATCCATCATGAGACGGGGCTGACAGTGACGGTAGTCCACAGGATTATGAACACGCTGGTGGAGCTTGGATATGCGAAGCAGGAAAAGGAAACAGACAAGTATTTTTTAACCTACCGGTTGCTTGTAATGGGCAATTATGTGCAGGAGAGAAACAATGTCATTCGTTTGGTGCATCCTTATTTGAAGCAGCTTTCAGATGAATGCAAAGAGACAGTGCATTTTGTACAGAGAGCGGGAAACAAGATCCGTTATATCGATAAAGTGCTTCCGGCGGCAAACATTTTTGCCACAGGGTCCTACATAGGGCTGGAGCTTGAAATGTCAAGCACAGCGGTGGGCAAGGCGATCCTTGCGGAACTTCCGGAGGAGGAAGTCCGGGAGATCTGGGATCAGAGTGAAAATATCATTTTTACGCCCAAAACAATCCAGAACCTTAATCAGCTTCTGAAAGAGCTGGAACAGGCAAGGGAGACAGGGTTTGCCTATGACTGGGAAGAACGGGAAGCAGGATTGTTCTGTGTCGGCACGAGCATTCCGGATTATAAGGGAGCTTATAATTATGGGATCAGCATATCAGCGCCGGTCACCAGGGCAGAGGAAGATAATCTGAACCGGATCCAGGAAAAGCTTTGGGAGACAAAGCAGACGGTATCAGAGCTGATCAGCGGAAAATAAGAATAAGGTGCTGTATAGACTGCGGCACTCTGCACCTTTCGGATGTAAAAAACATGTAGAAAAGTAGAATAATGTGTGTTTTGCATGCGGAAGGAGACAATATGGAATATTTTGATTTGACCGGAAAATGTGCTGTCGTAACCGGCGCGGCAGGAGGTCTCTGCCTGGGAATGGCAGAAGGCCTGATGGAGGCAGGAGCCTCTGTGTGCATTATTGATATCAATCCGAAAGCGGAGAAAACTGCCTTTGAGATGAGAAAAAAGGGATTCAGGTGCAGTTATGTAATTGCAAATATTGCAGATGAAAAGGAAAGGGAACAGGCATTTTCAGAAGCGGTAAAAGAACTGGGAGGCACGCTGGACATTATAGTCAACGGAGCGGGGGTCCAGAGACGCCATAACAGTGAGGATTTTCCTCTGGAGGACTGGAATTTTGTGCTGGATGTGAACCTGACAGCAGTGTTCAGTCTGTGCCAGATGGCCGCAAAGCAGTTTATGGTACAGAAGACAAAAGGGAAGATTATCAACATTGCATCTATGCTTTCCTTCTTCGGAGGATATACAGTGCCGGCCTATGCGGCATCAAAAGGGGCAGTTGCGCAGATCACCAAAGCATTCTGCAATGAGTGGGCATCAAAGAATATCAATGTCAATGCACTGGCACCAGGATATATGGCCACGGAGATGAATACGGCACTGCTGGATCCCAAGAATCCCAGAAACAAAGAGATAACTGACAGAATTCCGGCCCACAGATGGGGAACCGGGGAAGACATGAAGGGACCATGTGTGTTTCTGGCATCTTCCGCATCAGATTATCTGAACGGCGCAGTGATCCCGGTAGACGGCGGATACCTTGTAAGGTAGAAAAGGAGGCATGACATGAAGGTTATTATTACAGACTGTGATCATGATAATATTGAAATCGAGACAAAGGTTCTTACGGAAGCCGGGATTGAATTTGAGCTGAAATGTGCCAGGACAGAAGATGAAGTGATAGAGCAGTGCAAAGGAGCAGATATATTTATTGTGCAGTATGCAAACATTTCAGAAAGGGTCATGGAGGCTCTGCCGGAGCTTAAGTACGTTGTGCGGTATGGTGTAGGAGTAGATACGGTGGATGTGGAAGCAGCTGTGCAGCACGGAGTCCAGGTGGGCAATGTGCCTGACTACGGCATGAATGAGGTAGCAGATCACGCATTGGCTATGATGCTTATGATGGTCCGCAAAGTGCACATTATGAACCGGTTCACAAAATCCTGCGGCTGGGATTATACACGGGCAATACCGGTCCGCCGCCTGTCAGAGCAGACCGCAGGGGTTGTGGGAATGGGACGGATCGGCAGAAATTTTGCCAAAAAAGCATCGGCTCTTGGATTCCGTGTGATCGGCTATGATCCCCAACTGTCACAGGGGGACCGGATCGGGGAGACCGAGATCGTAAGTTTTGAGGAACTTGTGAGCCAGTCCGATGCAATTTCTCTGCACTGTCCGGCAGATGGAAACAAGGATCTGTTTAACCTTGAAGTGTTTCAACAGATGAAAAATTCAGCAGTGATTATAAATGCAGCCAGGGGAGGAATTATCAACGAAGAGGATCTGGATCAGGCACTGAGGGAAAAGATGATTTCGGGAGCAGCCCTTGACTGTATGAGCGCAGAGCCCGTGTCTCCGGATTCGTCCATTTTTGAAAATGAGAATCTGATCGTGACTCCGCACATGGCGTGGTACTCCGAGGAAGCCGCTGAGGAATTGAAACGCAAGGCAGCAGAGGAGGCTGTGCGGTTTGCACAGGGAGAACCGATCCGCTATCCGGTGAACCGGATGGAAGGAGGCAGATATTATGAATGACGTTCTTTGCGGGATTCAGGATATCGGAATTGTTCCGGTCATATGTCTTAAGGATGCCGGGAAAGCAGTGCCCCTTGCAGAGGCATTGTGTGAAGGGGGAATTCCCTGTGCGGAGGTTACGTTCCGGACTGAGGCCTGTGTGGATTCCATTAAACGGATGTCGGAGTCCTGTCCCGGGATGCTTGTGGGTGCGGGAACGGTGACAAAAACGGAGCAGGCAGAACAGGCAGTCAGAGCAGGTGCCAGGTTTATCGTAAGCCCCGGCTTTAATCCGGAGGTGGTGAGATACTGCACGGAACATGAGATTACTGTCATTCCGGGCTGTTCAAACCCGTCAGATGTAGAACAGGCTATGGCATATGGACTTGAGCTGGTGAAATTCTTCCCGGCAGAGGCAGCCGGCGGTGTAAACATGCTCAGGGCTTTGGCAGGTCCTTATTCCGGAATGAAGTTTATGCCTACCGGAGGGATCACAGAAGAAAATCTGAAGGATTATATGGAGCTTACACAGGTAGCCGCCTGCGGGGGATCCTTTATGGCGCCGGAGAAGATGGTGGAAAAGGGTGATTTCATATCGGTAAAGGCAATGGCGGAAAAAACTGTCCGCAGGATGCTGGGATTTGAGCTTGCTCATGTGGGAATTAACATGGAAAGCAGGGATGAAGCTGTCCTGGTTGCCGGAATGTTTGAGTCCATATTTGGATTCCAGAAAAGTGAGAATGATAATTCTATTTTTGCAGGCAGTTATATAGAAGCTATGAAATATCCGTTTCTGGGGGAGAAGGGACACATTGCAGTGAGAACCGATGATGCAGGGCGGGCTGTCAGCTACTTTAAGAGACGGGGCTATGCATTCCGGGAGGAAAGTGCCAGTTATAAGACGGACGGATCGCTGGGTGCGGTTTATTTCAGGCAGGAGATCGGAGGATTCGCGGTCCATCTGGTTCAGAAATAGGGGAGGTGATAAGATGGGAAAAATAACGGCCTTGGGTGAAATAATGCTGAGACTGTCTCCTCCGGGAAACCAAAGACTGGTCCAGGCTTCTTCCTTTGATGTGACCTACGGAGGGACAGAGGCAAACATAGCAGTGGCCCTTTCTAATTATGGACATGAGGTCCGATATGTAACCAGGCTGCCTTCAAATGCCATCGGAGACTGTGCAGCGGCCACGCTGAAAAAGTCTGGTGTTAATTGTTCCGGGATCCAATACGGCGGCCGGAGACTGGGGATCTATTTTTTAGAAAACGGGGTTTCTGTCAGGCCTTCCAGTGTTGTGTATGACCGTGCAGGGTCTTCCATGGCAGAGGCTGAACCGTCAGATTTTAACTGGGACCGGCTCCTTGCAGATACCGAATGGTTCCACACATCCGGAATCACCCCAGTCATCAGCAAAAATGCAGCCCGGATTACTTTAGAGGCACTTAAAACTGCCAGGGAAAAGGGAATCACCACTTCCTTTGACCTGAATTACCGGGCCAAGCTTTGGACGGAAAACAGAAAAGAAAAGCAGGAGATCATGAGAGAACTGATGAGCTATGTGGATATTTGTTTTGGAAATGCCAGGGACGCAGCGCTTGTACTGGGTTATGAGGAAGAAGGGACAGATTTTATCACCGGGGATTACCAGATATGCGTGGATGAGGAGCACATGCAGAATGTAAGAAAAGCTTATGGGTTCACTTACCTTGTCAGTTCACTGAGGGAGAGCATCTCTGCTTCCGATAACAGGTATGGGGCAGAGGCAGCCGGAGACTTCGGCCTCTGCCGCGGAAAACAGTATATGGTGCATATTGTGGACCGGGTGGGATCAGGAGATGCATTTGCGGCAGGGTTTATCCACGGGATCATAGAGGGCTGGCCGCCGGAAAGGTCACTGGAGTTTGCCACTGCATCGGCTGCGGTAAAACACACCATTCCAGGGGACATGAATTACGTCAGTGCAGCGGAGATAGAATCACTGGCAGCCAGCGGCGGGAGCGGAAGAGTTGTGAGATAATAAATTAAGAGAAAAGGGACCGGACATGGAGAAAATGTCCGGTCCCTCTTTATAGTATACCCACAGGGCATCCCGTATTTTATATCCTTCGGATGGACGTGCTCCGCACGATAAGGTATAGGAAATCCCTGTAAAATCCCCTGTCTGCCTTAAATGTCAAAGGTTTCGAGCCCTTCAAACTGCATTTTGTAATATTTTGCGTAGATGCCATCCTGTTCTAAAAGCTCTCTGTGGGAGCCGCGTTCCTGGATGGTGTGGCCGTCAATGACAAGGATTTCGTCGGCATGTTTAATTGTAGACAGCCGGTGGGCGATTGTTACGGTAGTTCTGTTCTTGGACAGCTCTTCCAGGCTCTTTTGAATGTGGCGTTCGCTTTCGTTGTCCAGAGCACTGGTTGCTTCGTCCAGGATCAGGACCGGCGGGTTCTTTAAGAAGACCCTTGCAATGGAGATCCGCTGTTTCTGGCCCCCGGACAGGCGGGTTCCGCGTTCTCCCACAAACGTATCGTATCCGTCAGGAAGGCCCATGATAAAGTCATGAATGTTGGCTTTTTTTGCCGCTTCCACGATCTCATCCACAGAGGCTTCCGGATTTCCGTAGGCGATGTTCTCCCGGACACTTCCGCCAAACAGATAGACGTCCTGCTGGACGATGCCGATGGAATTTCTAAGGCTTTCAAGAGTCATGTCCCGGATGTCCTGTCCGCCGATCGAAATTGTCCCCTGGCTGACATCGTAAAACCTCGGAAGCAGAGAACAGATGGTAGTTTTTCCTCCGCCGGACGGTCCTACCAAAGCGACAGATTTTCCTGCTTCAATCTCAAAGGAAACATGGTTAAGGACTGCTTCATTTTCTTCATAGCTGAAACTCACATCCTTATAAGAGATGTTTCCTTCGGGATTTTTAATCGGTTCAGCACCCGGCAGGTCTGTAATCTCCGGTTCTGTCTCGATAATATCCAGGAACCTCCGGAAACCGGATAATCCCTTCTGCATCATCTCAGTGAGTTCTACAAGAATCTGAATCGGGCTGATAAAGATGCCGATATACAGAGCATACATGGCAAGATCTGCCGCACTCATCTGTCCTGCAGCGATAAAGCAGCCTCCTGCAACAAGCGTTACCAGATACATCAGACCCTGAAAAAAGGTATTGCCACCCTGAAAAGTACCCATAGCCTTGTAGTTGTCCCGCTTGGAAAGAAGAAAGTCTTCATTTCCCCGGTGAAACTTTTCCCGTTCAATATCCTCATTTGCAAAGGACTGTACGATCCTGATGCCTGCCAGAGAATCCTGCAGTGTGGCGTTAACATTTCCTATCTTCTTCCGGTTGTCCAGAAACGTAGACTGCATCCGTTTGTTTTGGAGTGCACTAAAAAAGATCATCAGAAGGACAACAGCACATAAAATCAGCGCAAGCTTCCATTGGATCATAAATAGAAAGATAAAAGATCCGACGATCTTAACGACTGAAATAAAAAGATTTTCCGGACCGTGGTGGGCAAACTCTGAAATGTCAAATAAATCAGAGACCAGACGGCTCATCATCTGGCCGGTGTTGTTTTTGTCGTAGTATGAAAAAGAAAGATTTTCATAGTGTTCAAATAGCTCCCTGCGCATATCTCTTTCCATCTGGGCGCCCATGATATGACCCTGGCAGCTTACATAATACTTGCACAGTGCCTGAAGTATGTAACAGACAAGGAGTATGCCGCCGATAATAAAAATGTTATTTAAAATAACAGAACCTTTTTCTAAAAATAAAGTGTTGGTCAGCGTGCGGAGTATCTGCGGGTACGCCAGGTCTACGATACTGATAAAGGCAGCGCAGAACAGGTCAAATAAGAAAACAGCCTTATATGGGCCGTAGTATTTAATAAATTTTTTAAAAGTATCCATGATTTAAGACTCCATTCTAATATAGAAAGTAAAAGTGCCAGTAAAGATTCTAACACAAGGAAGAAAACATGTAAATATTTCAATGTAAAATATACTTGACATTAGATGTAAAGTGAACTATACTCTAATTGTAAAGCAAACTATACTTTAACATGCAGGACACACCAGGTGTATCCTGTGGGGAAACAAAAAGGGTGTGACATATGAAAACAAGAATACAGGAATTGAGAAAGGAAAAGAAGGTAACGCAGATAGAACTGGCGGAATCTGTAGGAGTAACCCGGCAGACAATCATATCTCTGGAAAACGGCAGATATAAGGCCTCGCTGGTGCTGGCCCATAAGATTGCACAGTTCTTTCAGGTGACCATTGAGGACATCTTTATATTTGATCAGGAGGAGGAGAATTTATGATAGGATTATTTTGTGCAAGCAATGCAAAAAACGATGAGGAATATAAGAAAGCGGTAAAGAAAAAACAGAAATATCTGATTCTTCTGTTTATAGTGGGAGCGGCGACACTGGCGGTTTCCCTTATGGCATACAGCTATTGGGACGTTAATATTAACGATCATATGTTAAGTGCATATTCCGGACTGGGAACAGGACTGATGGCAGCTGCTTTAGTACTGTGGATCCGGTTTCAGCTGGTGTTGAAGAACCCCACAAAATTAAAAGAACTGCGGCTCAGCAATACAGATGAGAGAAATCAGGAGATAGGGAAAAAAGCATACCGGTTTGCGGCAACAGCATTGATTATTGCCCTCTATGGGGTTTGGCTCATCGGAGGTCTCTGGTATCCGGTCCTGACTAAGGTTATGACAGTTCTTGTGTGGGTGTTCGTAATCACATATATAGTCTCTTATAAAGTGTTTGAGCGCAGGATGTAAATATATTCTGAATCATTTTTCGCCCGCAGGGACGAAGCCCTGGCATGAGAAATTTTCATGCCAGGGCTTCTTTTTTACATGGGTTTCAGGTTTTTATTAAGGCGGTCAATCATCCATAAGATTCGCTTTTCCCGCCCCGCATCAGTTTTTGCATCAAAATATGCCCTTGTGTAAGTTCTTTTTACTGATAAGGACATAGCCTGAAAATTTGTATAGGCGGGCTCATATTCTTTTAATAAGTCAGATAAAATATCCATTTGTTCTTCTGTTACAGCCGGAGATTTCGGGGCATCCCACTGACCGTTTTCTTTGGCTTCCTCTATTTTCTTTCTGCCGTAATCAGTCATAAGTCCCTGTTCCTCAAGGTTTTTTACTAATGCCTTGTTTTTCTCTGACCATTTGCTGTTCTTCCGGCGCAAAGAAAAATATTTTTTATAAGTTTTGTCATCGATCTTCTGCATCTGTCCGTCAATCCATCCAAAACACAGGGCTTCCTCAAGAGCATCCTTTGCTTTGAGTGTTTTCGGCCCGCCGGCTTTGCCAAATAGCAGCCAGATACCGGCACTTGACAGACTATTTTTATAAAGCCATTTCCTAAAGTCTTCTCTGTTGGAAAATTCCATGATTTCACTCATAATACATTTCTCCTTTTGTCTGTATGATCCCTCAAAGGAGGACAAACATCAGACAGATCATTTCATGTGATAACGTTAAAGGTTCCTGTATCGGTTAAATGCCGCAAAGATTTCCTGTCTTCTTGGTTCTGCAAGGTTAGACTTTACATATCCGCAGTCAAGAATCGACGCAAGGCCTTTTGTCTCTATCATCTGCATCAGTTCCCCGACGATTTGGCACAGATCCTTCTGTCCGTCGATCAGATGAAGCTGGGCATAGAGAAGTGCATATCCGAGGGCGGCAGTCTGCTCGGAATCACAGAGCTGTTCTGCATATCTTAAGTCCACAGTCTCCTTATTGATCTGAAAGGCGTCCTTCCCCAGAGTTTTCAGTTTGTTTCTTCCGTTCTTTGCAAAAGAAGGATGACTACGGATAATTCGGCGGAAAGAAGGTTTTGCCGGCTTTTCGTCCGGAAGTGTCACAGAAGGAAAGGCTTTGGCTTTTTCCTTTGCAAAGGAAGTGATCTCTTTTGGTACATAACGGTCCATCTGAAGGATGTGGTCTGCAACCTGAAAATAGGCTCCGGAGCTTCCGGCCACAATAATGGATGAGATACCGTGGTCTTCATATAATCCCTGAACCTGCTCGATAAACGGCGTGATCGGTTCATGATTGCGGTGGACTACCCTCTGCATCAGTTCGTCACGGATCATAAAATTGGTGGCGCTGGTATCTTCATCGATGAGAAACAGAGAAGTCCCGGCTTCCATGCTTTCCACCACATTAGCGGCCTGTGAGGTACTGCCGCTGGCATCCTCTGTGGAGAAGGATGAGGTATCCTTACCGTTGGGAAGGTTGTTGATAAACAGCGAAATATCCGTGTTTTTGATGCTGCGTCCGTCCTCTGCCCGGAGTTTTACCGCAGTGTTATCAGTAATGACATATTCTCTGCCGTCATTCTTTATATGATTGTAGACTCCCAGCTCCAGTGCTTTCAACAGAGTAGACTTTCCATGGTATCCTCCGCCTACAATGAGGGTGATTCCTCTGGGTATCCCCATTCCGGCAAGGGGTCCGTGATGAGGCAGGTCTAACGTAATCTTCAGGGATTCCGGAGAATGGAACGGAACTGCTTTTTTCATGGGACGGGAAGATACACCGCTCTCTCTGGGCAGGATGGAACCGTCCGCCACAAAAGCACAAAGGCCGAGCTTGGGCAGCTGTTCCCTGATATACTGCTGATCTTCCGCAAGGTCTGCCACATCTTTTATGACCCTTGAATTTAACCTATTATAATAGAAGGAAGAGTGTATGCATTCGGGAAGAAAATCAAACAGGATCTTGATGAGCTCAAAGGCTGCGATTGTCCGCCCTCTGGCCGGAAATCCGACTTCAAAGTGAACAGAAAGATCTCCGGTGGAAGGATGAATGGACAGAGCGGTCCGTGAAAGAATTTCCTGTCCGCATCTGCTGACAGAGATCAGTCCGCTTTTTCCGGAACCTTTCGCTTTGAAATTATAGGACTCCAGTTTCCTGCCAAACAGGCGTGTCAGATGATCCTGGAGAGCAGTACGTTTATGGGGCAGGTCAAACAGAGAAGGAGGGAAACCGGCCTTTGCGCCGGGGATTACAGCACTCAGCTTAGATGGTGATGCAAAAGGATCCCCCTGTACATGGTCAATATTCAGTACATAACCGTCAAACCGATAGCTTCCTCTTGTATCCTTATAAGCTGGATAACCCTTATGGTCGATCCGCTGCAATAATGATTTCAAATCATCAGATGTTTTCATAATTACAAACCTTTCTTTTGCAGATGTTAATATTTCATGACATGTTCCACATGATTTCCGTTTGGCTCTTAGAGTGCCTTATTCCAGTCATGTTAAACTTATACAGTAAGTATCCCACGATTGAATTAGCCAGTCAATCCGGACTGTTATTTTTTGTTTCACGGATGGTAAACCGGGTACTGAGTTGATATAATAGTTGTATTACTATTGTACATACGGACTTGGTTCAAAGGAGGGATCGGTTATGGAATGTAAAAGAGTTTGGGCAGTCTATTTCAGTGCCACAGATACAACAAAAAAGATTGTCACAGCTTTGGCAAAGGAATCAGCCAGAACGCTGCGGGCCCAATATCATGAGTATGACTTCACTCTGCCCGGTGCAAGAAAGGAGTTCCTTGTTTTTGAACCTGAAGATCTTGTAATCTTTGGGACGCCAGTCTACGCCGGGAGAGTGCCCAATGTGCTTCTTGGGTTCTTAAAAGATTACATAAAGGGAAATCATGCCTTGGCAGTGCCGGTTACAGTCTACGGAAACCGGAATTATGATGATGCACTGATAGAACTCCGTGATTTGCTGGAGCAGAACCGGTTCTGTACTGTTGCGGCAGGAGCTTTTGTGGGAGAACATGCCTTTTCCAAAACGCTGGCAGAAGGGCGGCCGGATCACAAGGACATCAGCCTGGCCAGGGAGTTTGCATTCGGGCTTTGCCAGCGCATCAGGATGTATGAAAGAGAAGCGGCCGGACATCCTGTATATGTGAAAGGAACCCCGGCTCCGTACAGAGGTTATTATCAGCCCCGTGACAGAAAAGGAACCTTTATTGATATAAGAAAGGTAAAGCCGCTGACCTCAGAGTTATGTGACGGCTGCGGTATCTGTGCTGAGGTCTGTCCGATGGGATCCATAAGCCGTGAGGATTTCAGCAAAGTAAACGGCATCTGTATTAAGTGCGGAGCCTGCATTAAGAAATGCCCTAAGCAGGCCAGATACTATGAAGATGAAGGCTATCTGTATCACAAAACTGAACTGGAAGAGCAGTATACAGAGCGGGCAGAGCCGGAAATCTTTTTCTAAACTTATTTAAACCAGCGGTTGGGAGGATAGCATGATAAAAAATATAATATTTGACATCGGGAATGTCCTGGCGGATTTTGCATGGGAACGGCTGTTTCACAGGCTTGGATTTGAGGATGAGGTTTTTGAGAATATAGCAGATGCCACGGTAAGAGGACCTTACTGGCAGGAGTTTGACCGGGGACGCATGTCTGACCGGGAGATTATGGAGGGATTTTATTCCCTGGCACCCCGGTACAGAGAGCAGCTGGACCTGTTTTATGAGCATATACACGAGATGACGGACGAATATCCTTATGCGGCAGAATGGGTCAGAAGCCTGAAGAAAGCAGGATATTCTGTATATATATTAAGCAATTACGGAAAAACAGCTTTTGAAAAAAGGAAACATCCGTTTTCATTTCTTGAAGAGGCAGACGGCAAGGTGATTTCGTATGAGGTACTTTCGGTGAAGCCGGAAAGAGAGATCTATCAGGCATTGGAAAGCAGATACGGCATCAGCCCTGAGGAATCTGTTTTTATTGATGACTTAGAAGAAAACATTGAAGGGGCAGAAAGATACGGGTATGCGGGAATCTTATTCCGGAGCAGGGCCCAGGCAGATCAGGAGATTGCAAAGCTCAGCTGTACAAAATAATGATTGTGCTGAACCCGTCTTATGACTTATAATTTAAGAACAGTAAAGATATAAGGCAAGGGAGGAATTAAAATGAAAGAGAGCTCTATCATGAAAAGAATACTGCTTTTTGTAATTGCGCTTTCTTTAGGCTTATTTTCTTCCTTATATTTATACTCTCAGGCTCTGCACAGGAATCTGGAAAATGAGGTGCTGAGTTCTCTCCATGAGGTTTCCGGCCAGAGTGTGGAGATTTTGAGAAAAGAAATTCTTGGCGAGATTAACCTGTTGGACGGGATTGCCAATGAGATCAGTGACAAAAGGCTTGAGGATCCGAAGAAGCTGGCTGAAAGCTTTCAGAAGGTTTCTGACAAGTACCAGTTTAAGCGCATGGGGATTATTCTTACGGATGGAACCGTTTATACAAGTGACCGAAAGAGCGGGAACCTGGCGGACCGTAAATACTTTAAGTCAGGGCTTAAGGGCATTTCTTCCATCTCAGAGACATTGACAGACCGTCTGGACCCCAACAGTGAGAAAATCAATATTTACAGTACACCGATCATACGGGGAAACAGGGTTACAGCAGTGCTGTATGCTGCCTACAGAACCGCTGATTTTAAAAAGACTTTGTCCATATCCTCCTATTATGGAAAAGGCTATACTTATGTTGTGAAACGAAACGGTGACCTTGTGGTGGATTCAGATAATAAAAACAGTGTTCAGAATATGGATAATATTTTCACATCTCTCCGTGCTGCATCTTCGGAAAATAAAAGGTGCTCAGAGGAACTGAAAGAAGCCTTAAAAAATCAGAAAAAAGGTCACATCGATTTTTTCAACGGTGAGAGAAAGTATATGTATTATGTTCCCACAGGGATCAATGACTGGTATCTTCTGACTGTGGTTCCAATGGAAGTGGCAAATACAAAAGCTATGGCGATCATGAAGCTTACTTATATTCAGTCAGGGATCATTGTTGCGGTGTTTCTCGCCCTTTTGATCTTCATTGTGCGCTCTGAAAAAAAGAAAAAGCTGAGGCTGATGGAGATTGCATATACGGACAGTATGACAGGCGGAGACAATTACCGGGCATTTTGCCTGAAAGCTGAAAAGATATTGGAAAAGGAGACCGCAAAGACCGCCATTCTCTGTATGGATATTGACCGTTTTAAGCTGGTCAATGAGCTGTTTGGGTTTAAGACAGGAGATGAGATTATTCGTCTGATCTGGCATGTATGGAGCGGAATGATGAAGGAAGGAGAGCTGGCGGCCCACAGAGAAGCCGACCGTTTTGTAGGGCTTATGCATTATGATTCTGAGGATGAGCTTTTGCAGCGGCTGGATCAATTCATCACGCATATTCAGCGAATGAAGAATATGAACTACAAAATAAAGCCCAGCATCGGTATCTATCTGGTGACTGACCGCAGCATATCCATTGATGCCATGCCGGATATGGCTCTGATTGCACAGGCAACCGTGAAAAACCAGCTGCACAGTTATTATGCTTTCTATAATGAAGAACTGAAAAACCGGATCATTCATAATAAAGAGATGGAAGACCGGATGGAGAGCGCCCTGGCACAACATGAATTTTGTGCCTATTACCAGCCTAAATATGACACAGAGACGAAAGAGATCGTGGGAGCGGAGGCTCTGGTCAGATGGATCGGAGAAGACGGCAGGATCATACCTCCGTCTGACTTTATTCCTGTCTTTGAAGAAAACGGGCTGATTATGGGGCTGGATGAATTTATGTTCCGGGAAGTGTGCAGGCAGCAGAGGAAATGGATGGATGAGGGAAGAGAGGCGGTGCCTATATCTGTCAACCTGTCCCGGTATAATATCTTTTACAGTGCTTTCATAAATAAATATCAGGATACTCTCAAAGAATTTGATATTCCTCCGGCACTGGTTCCTTTAGAGATCACGGAGAGTGTTATGTCAGAGGATGAGGAACTGCTGAGAAACATCATTGATGAGCTGCACGGAATCGGATTTTCTGTGCTTATGGATGACTTTGGAACGGGGTATTCCTCCATGACCATGTTAAGATCCATGCCGATTGATGTGCTGAAGCTGGATAAGAGTTTTGTAGATGACATCGGGGACAGCAGGGGAGAAAAAATTATCAGGAGTATCATTGATCTTTCCAAAAGTCTGGGCATTCACCTGACCGCAGAAGGAGTGGAGACAAAACAGCAGTATGAATTTTTAAAAGAGCTTGAATGTGATGAAATTCAAGGTTATTATTTTGCCAGGCCCATGCCGGGTGATGAATTTGGACCGCTGTTGGCGCAGAAGATTTGAAGTACAGAAAAATATACAATAAATTTTAAAAAAATTGAAATTTCCTCTTCCATTTTTGAACCAGACGTAATATAATAGCAAAAGCGGGGCATGGCTCAGCTTGGTAGAGCGCGTGGTTCGGGACTACGAGGTCGCAGGTTCAAATCCTGTTGCCCCGACTGCTGAAAGCATCAGACATTTGTCTGGTGCTTATTTTTTATTTCATGGGAAAGTGCATCCCATGAAATAAAAAACGCTCCGCGGGGATCGCACTGCGGCGATAAGGAATCATGTCGCCAAAGCGACCCGCCTCATGCGGAGAATCCTGCAAGCGGGATTCTTTCTTGTTTCATAGGAAAAATATTGGTGCCCCTTGTTATCTTTATTGTCACAACGTATAATAGTAATCTGTGAGACGGAGTTTTATCCGCGGTTTAAACAAATGAAAATTAGGGAGACTTGATATTTATGAAAAAGAAAAAAATAGGATTATTGACACGGCTGCTGATCGGTATCATTACAGGTATGCTGATTGGTTCCATAGGGGATTTGTTCGGTGTCGGAGATACATTTATTTTTAAAGGCATCATTCGGCTGTTTATTACATTTACCACACTGTTCAGTACGTTTTTGAATTTTATTATTCCGCTTCTGATTCTTTCCTTTGTAGCGGTAGGGCTTGCCGACTTGGGGAAAAAGGCGAATAAACTGTTTGGAGTGACGCTGCTCCTGGCATATGCATCCACTGTCATTGCAGGTGTCGGTGCCTTTTTTGCGGGAAAAGCTCTGCTGCCGTCCCTGATCCAGCGGATCACCGGGAGTGAGATTCAGACAAAATCTTTTGAAACGATTTTTACGATCCAGGCAGATCCCGTCTTCGGGGTTATGACTGCTTTGATTCTGGCATTTCTTTTAGGGCTTGGGATTGCAAACAGCAAAAATGATACTCTGCTGCTCTGCTTAAAAGATCTTCAGGAGATCATTACAAAAACACTGAATAAGATCATCATTCCGATGATTCCATTTTATGTGGCCGGACTGTTCAGCAAGATTGCGGCAGAAGGAAAACTTCTTCCGACGATCAAGATGTTCATCAAATTATATGTGATGATTCTGATCTTTCAGTGGCTGTATATCGCATTCCAGTTTTTGATTGCCACATTGTTTACAAAAGAAAATAAGTTTAAGAACTTAAAAAGAATTGCACCTGCATATTTTACGGCGCTTGGAACTCAGTCCTCTGCATCTACGATACCGGTGAATCTTGAGAGCAGCAAGGACAGCGGTATATCTGAGGACATTGCGGATTTTGTGATTCCTCTGTGTGCAACGATCCATCTTTCCGGAGATACCATCTGTCTGGTCATAGGATCTATGGGAATTATGATTGCCAACGGGCTGACGCCTACATTGTCCATGTTCCTTCCGTTTATCTTTATGCTGGGGATCACAATGGTGGCTGCTCCGGGAGTACCGGGAGGAGGAGTCATGGCAGCACTTGGACTGATTAAATCAATGCTTCATTTTACAGATCCGATGAGCCAGCTGATTATTTCCCTGCATTTTTCCCAGGATAGTTTTGGGACAGCCTGCAATATTACCGGAGACCAGGCCATTGCCTGTATGGTTGACAGTATTGACAGGAAAAATGGGGAAAAGAAATAAGGAATGGAAAAAAGAGAGGTATTATTTACAAATAAAGATTTGAAGAAATTGATCATACCGCTGATTATTGAACAGCTTCTGACCGTAACCGTAGGCCTGGCTGACTCTATTATGATTTCCAGTGTGGGAGAAGCGGCAGTCTCAGGAGTGTCGCTGGTGGACAGCATCATGGTTCTGCTTATCAATATGTTCTCAGCATTGGCGACAGGCGGAGCGGTAGTGGCCGGCCAGTATCTTGGGCAGAAAAAGCATGTGATGGCATGTAAGACAGCAGATCAGCTGATCTTATTTATCTCAGCGCTGGCTGTGGCGATCATGGCCGCCATTTATGCTCTGAGAAGTTTTATCCTTCACGGGGTTTTTGGGGCTATTGAGCCCGCGGTTATGCATAATGCAGAAGTCTATCTGATGATCGTGACGGCATCTATTCCATTTCTGGCAGTTTACAACGGATGTGCGGCTTTGTTCCGGACAATGGGGAATTCAAAGACCGCCATGCAGATGTCGCTGTTTATGAATGCTATCAACATTGCCGGAAACGCAGTACTGATTTACGGTGTGGGCATGGGTGTGGAAGGAGCGGCGATCCCGACCTTAGCATCCCGTGTAATTGCAGCTGCCGTGATCCTGGTTCTGTTGAAAAACAGGAACCAGGCGGTACATATCAGCAGGAATTTTCATTTTAAATTCAAGGGATTTCTGGTCGGCAAGATATTAAATATCGGAGTTCCCAACGGAGTGGAAAACAGTATGTTTCAGCTTGGGAAAATCCTTGTTCTGAGTCTGGTAGCAGGCTTTGGCACCTCAGCAATCACAGCGAATGCGGTCAGCAACATGGTTGCCATGTTTGAGATCATCCCCGGAATGGCAGTGGGGCTTGCGGTGCTTACCGTGGTGTCCCGGTGTGTGGGCGCAGATGACTATGAGGCGGCCCGCTATTATACAAAGAAGCTGCTGAAAACAGCCTATGCCTCGCTGATCGTGTTTAACGCATTTATCGTAGTCATGCTTCCTGTGATTATCAGGGCTTATCATCTGTCGCCGGAGACGGCGGCAATCACCAGAAAAATCCTGCTGTACCATACCCTGTGCTGTGTTACAGTCTGGCCGGTATCCTTCACACTGCCCAATACACTGAGAGCGTCAAATGACGTGAAGTATACGATGGTCACTGCGATTATCTCCATGTGGATTTTCCGCATTCTGTTCAGTTTTGTGCTGGGCAAATGGCTTGGATGGGGAGTGTTTGGAGTCTGGGTTGCCATGACACTGGACTGGGCAGTGCGCGCTGTTCTTTTCCTGATCCGCTATATCAAAGGAAAGTGGCAGTACAAAGTCATTTGACAAAGCAGAGAAGGAAAAAAGGTTTTGCCTTGACAATCAGAGGAAAATCGTGTAATTTAATAGACAGAAGCTATTAAATTGATAGATAAAAGTTATTGATTGAATGTTGCAGCTGTTTTTTAGGAGATTACTATGTCAGCAAAAAGAGAAATGTCAAATGCATATGCTTTTTCATTTTATTTCTGGGGTTATTACTTTAATCCCGGCTTTTTGTGCTACAATGAATCATCTCCTAGGATCCGGTAAAGTCAATCGGTAAAGTTCATTTTTAGGACCTGTATTCTTGTAGTAGAATACAGGTCCTTTTTACTTTATATGAAGGAGGAAAAGTATCATGATTATTATTTTAAAGAGCGGCGCAGAGGATCAGCAGGTAGAAGCATTAAAACAGGAGATGGAGTCCCAGGGATTTGCCATTCACGAGTCGGCCGGCATCAACACGAAACTTTTAGGCCTGATAGGGGATACTTCCAAGGTGGATGTTGACCATGTAATGGCCAATGACATTGTGGAGACCGTACAGAGAATTCAGGAACCATACAAAAAAGCCAACAGGAAATTTCATCCCAAGGACACAGCCGTGGACATTTCAGGAGTCAAGATCGGAGGAGGGAAC
Organism: Anaerostipes sp.; assembly: GCF_018381315.1. Lineage (GTDB taxonomy): Bacteria > Bacillota > Clostridia > Lachnospirales > Lachnospiraceae > Anaerostipes. Next base: position 97,405 of record NZ_JAGZSD010000001.1, read on the forward strand.
TTTCAGGTGATCGCAGGGCCCTGCTCTATTGAGAACAAGGAACAGATGACAGAAGTGGCCCGCAAAGTAAAAGAATCCGGGGCAGGATTTTTACGGGGAGGTGCGTTTAAGCCGAGAACATCACCTTATGCTTTCCAGGGACTGCATGATGAGGGGCTTACGCTTTTGCTGGAGGCTAAAAAGGCCACTGGTCTTCCGGTGGTTACAGAAATCATGGATGCCAGTCATCTCCATCTGTTTGAGGATGTGGATCTGATCCAGGTGGGAACCAGAAATATGCAGAATTTTGAGCTGCTCAAAGAGCTTGGAAAAATCAAAACACCGGTCCTGTTAAAACGGGGAATGGCCTGTACAATTGATGAATGGCTTATGAGTGCTGAGTACATCATGGCAGGAGGAAATGAAAACGTAATTCTCTGCGAACGCGGAATCAGAACCTACGAAACGGCAGTGAGAAATACTCTGGATCTGTCCGCAATCCCGATGATTAAAAAGAAATCCCATCTGCCTGTCATTGTGGATCCTTCCCATGCTACCGGGATCCGGTTTATGGTAGAACCTATGGCGCTGGCCGCTATTGCCGCCGGTGCTGACGGCCTGATGGTGGAGGTTCATAACAATCCGGCCAAGGCGCTCTGCGACGGCCCGCAGTCACTGACACCGGAAGGATTCGATGAAATGATGAAGAAAGTTACGAAAACAAGAGACTTCTTTCAAAATTTATAATCTTTTGTTATACTGGTTGCAGACTTATTTGATAAGGAATCAGGACAAAGGAGCAGTAAAATGAAAGTTATCGTCGGACTGGGCAATCCCGGCAGGCAGTATGAACGCACAAGACACAACATTGGATTTGAAGCTGTCGACTATATTGCCGGTAAGAACCAGATAGAAATTTCTACAAAGAAGCATAAGGCGCTCATCGGAAGCGGATACTTAGGAGGGCAGAAAGTCCTGCTGGCAAAGCCGCAGACCTTTATGAACCTGAGCGGAGAAAGCCTCCGGGGAATCATGGATTTTTATAAGCTGGATCCTTCCGATTTTATCGTGATCTTTGATGATATCTCCCTGGATGTAGGGCAGCTCAGAATTCGGAGAAAAGGAAGTGCAGGAGGGCACAACGGGATCAAGAGCATCATCAGCCATCTGGGCAGTATGGATTTTCCGAGAATCAAGATCGGTGTGGGAGAAAAACCAAAAGGATACGATCTGGCAGATTATGTGCTTGGGCATTTCTCCAAAGGAGAGATGGAATTATACGATGATGTGTTCCCGGATGTGAACGATGCGGTGAAGCTGATGGCAATGGATGACATATCCGGAGCAATGAATCAATATAATAAAAAGGCGAGGAAGTAACCGCAGCAGAAAGTAAGGAATGAGACGTGTTAGAGCAGATTTTTGAAAACGACGCAGTATATGGACAGATCAAAGCAGGCCTTGAGAAGCATCAGGGCCCTGTTTTGGTGTCAGGATGTACGGATGGGGCAAAAGCCCACTTGGTCAGTACATTCAAAGGGAGCAGGAAACGCGGGGATTATAAGATTATTGTCACTGCGGATGAGAACAAGGCCAAGGAATGGGCCGGGAACTATCGGTTTTTTGGGGGAGACGCCATCTATTTCCCTGCCAAAGATCCGCTGTTTTATAGTGCGGATGTCCATGGAAATGCCATTGCAAAAGAGCGGCTGAAAGGAATCGAGAGTATCATAAAGGGGCAGGGCGGAGTCTTCGTTCTGTCGATTGATGCATTGATGGACCGGGTTGTGCCGCTTTCACAGATTAAGAAGAACCGGGTGGTTATCAGCCTGGAGACAGAGATTTCCGAGCAGGAGATTACAAAAGAATTTACGGCTATGGGATATGAAAGAACTCCGTTTGTGGAGGCTGCCGGTGAATTTGCCGTGAGAGGCGGAATCATAGATATCTATCCGTTTACCGCAGACTGTCCGTACCGGATTGAGCTGTGGGGAGAGGAAGTGGATTCCATCCGCAGCTTTGATGCCCAAAGCCAGCGGTCTATCGAGGAGGTCAAACGCCTGACTGTATATCCTGCCACAGAGATTGTGTTAAGCGAGGAAAGAATCGCAGCCGGGCTTAAGAAGATACAGGCGGAATATGAAGACCTGGCCGCAAAGTTCCACAATGCTTTTGAGACGGACAAAGAGGTAAGGCTTACAAAGGAATACAAAAGGCTCAGGGAAGAACTTTCTGAATTGTCCATGCTGATCGGGGCAGAAGGATATCTTCCGTATTTTTATGACAGACTGGTATCGTTTCTGGACTATTTCCCTGAGGATACTGTTGTTTATGTGGATGAGCCCCAGCATGTGGAAGAACGGGGAAAAGGATTTTATCTGGAGTTTACCGAGAGCATGAAAAGCCGTCTGGAGGCGGGATACCTTCTGCCGAGCCAGATGGAAACAGTGTCCTGCTTTGAGGAGGCATTCAGCCGTTTGATGAAGCAGCAGACAGTATTCTTATCCACGCTGGCATCCGAGGTGAAGTCTGCACCGGGCACAGAGACATTTTTTATGGAAGCAAAATCGGTTCAGTCCTATAACAACAGTTTTGAACAGCTGGTCAAGGATTTGAAACGCTACCAGAAAAAGGACTACAGGATCCTGGTAGTTTCACCTTCCGTCACAAGAGCCAGGCGTCTGTCTGAGGACATGAGGGATAACGGTCTTACGGTTACTTATGAGAAAAAGCTTTCAAAGGACATCGTCCCGGGGCAGATCGTTATCACACCGGGGAAGTTAAAGAGCGGAATTGAATATCCTGAGACAAAGTGGGTGCTGATTTCTGAAAGTGATATTTTCAGCGGAAGAAAAGAAAAGCGCAGGAAAAAGGCAGCATTTAAGGGAAAAGGCGAGAAAATAAAGAATTTCGCTGATATATCCATCGGTGATTATGTAGTGCACGAAAAGCACGGTGTGGGCATTTACCGGGGAATTGAAAAGATTACCGTGAACAATGTTGAGAAGGATTATATCAGCATTGAGTATAAAGGCGGGGACAATCTGTTTATCCTGGCTTCTGCCCTGGACCAAATTGCCAAGTATGCAAGCGCCAATGCAAAGAAGCCGAAGCTGAACAAACTGGGCGGAAATGAGTGGAAGAAGACTACCAGGCGGGTGAAAGGGCAGGTCAGAGAGACTGCAAAAGAACTGGTAGAATTATATGCTGTCCGCCAGGCCAAGGAAGGTTATGTGTGCGAAAAGGATACAGTATGGCAGAAAGAGTTTGAGGAAATGTTTCCTTATGAAGAGACACAGGATCAGCTGAATGCCATTGAGGACGTGAAGCGGGATATGGAGAGCACAAAGATCATGGACCGGCTGATCTGCGGGGATGTGGGATACGGCAAAACAGAGGTGGCGATCCGGGCGGCGTTCAAAGCAGTGACCAATGGAAAGCAGGTGGCTTATCTTGTGCCGACAACGATTCTGGCCCAGCAGCATTACAATACATTCTGCGAGCGTTTCAAAAATTATCCTATGACAGTCCGTGTCATGTCCAGATTCTGCAGCCCCAAGGAACAGAAAGAAACCATGGAAGGCCTGAAAAAAGGAATCGTGGATGTTGTGATCGGGACTCACCGGCTGCTGTCTAAGGATATGAAATATAAGGATCTGGGGCTTCTGATCATTGACGAGGAGCAGCGGTTCGGCGTAGGACACAAGGAGAAGATTAAAACGCTGAAGAAGGATGTGGACGTGCTGTCCCTGTCTGCGACCCCGATTCCAAGGACTCTGCATATGAGCCTGATCGGCATCAGAGATATGAGCATCCTGGAAGAACCTCCCCATGACCGCCGGGCCATCCAGACCTATGTGATGGAATATAATGAAGAACTGGTGAAAGAAGCAGTCCACCGGGAAATGACAAGGGGCGGGCAGGTATATTATGTATATAACCGGGTCAACAATATTGCTGAGATCACCAGCGGGCTCCAAAAACTGCTCCCGGAGGCCAAAGTTGCCTATGCCCATGGACAGATGAGGGAGCGGGAGCTTGAAAATATCATGATGCAGTTCATGGAAAAAGAGATCGACGTTCTTGTCTCGACTACTATCATAGAGACCGGGCTGGATATCCCCAACGTGAACACTATGATTATTCACGATGCCAACCAGCTGGGGCTTTCCCAGCTCTACCAGCTCAGGGGACGTGTGGGGCGGTCCAACCGGAATGCTTTTGCATTTTTAATGTATAAAAGGGATACTTTATTAAAAGAGACTGCAGAAAAAAGACTGCAGGCCATCAGGGAATTTACGGATCTTGGTTCCGGATACAAAATCGCCATGAGGGATTTGGAGATCCGTGGTGCAGGAAATCTGCTGGGAGAAGAGCAGTCCGGGCATATGGAAGCTGTGGGTTATGATCTCTACTGCAAGATGCTCAATGATGCAGTGCTGAGGCTCAAAGGAGAGCTTTCAGAGGATTCCGATTTCGATACGGCTCTGGATCTGAACATTGACGCATTCCTGCCGTCTGCATACATTCGGAATGAAGTGGAGAAGCTGGAGCTGTATAAGAGGATATCTGCCATTGAAACGAGAGATGAGATGGAAGATATGCAGGATGAGCTTCTGGACCGTTTCGGCGACCTGCCGGCAGCGGTTGTCAATCTGCTCCACATTGCACTGTTAAAATCTATGGCCCATCATGCCTTTATGACCGATGTAAAGCAGAAAGGCGAGACGGTATCCTTTGAGATGAATCCGCAGGCAAACGTACAGGTGGAGAAGATTCCGGATGTTTTAAACGAATTTCCGAAAGAGCTTTCCGTCAGTCCTGGAGAGCGGCCTGTGTTTATTCTGGATCTGTCATCTTTGAAAAAAAGCCAGTGGCTTTCAAAAATTGAACATTGTGTGAACTCTTTGGATGCGTTGATAATCAGATAGTTATGTAGTATAATGCAAAATGAAATAAATTATATGGAGGAAAACAAAGAATGAAACGTGTAGCGAAAAAGATCGTATGTCTTACAGCGGTCATGGCTTTGTGTGCAGCCCTTTTAGCGGGATGCAAAAAGCAGGATGACAGGAAGCTGTTTGAATATGCAGGAAATAAGGTGACTTATAAGGAAGCCCACGTATATGCAAGAATTATGCAGTACAGCGCAGAACAGCAGTATGCGGCATATTTAGGTGATAAATTGTGGTCAACTCAGGTTGGAACCGACAAAAAAGGCAAGAAAATTACCATGCAGGATTCCATCAAAGACAATGTCATTAACCAGATTAAAACTGTAAAGGTACTGGCTGCCCATGCAGACGACTATAAGGTGAAGCTTACTTCTGATGAGAAAAAGCAGCTGGATGAGTCTGTAAAGTCATTTACAAAAAATGAACTTGGAAAACGCGTGATGAAGGTGACGAATGCAGATAAGGATTATATCAAAGAGATCCAGAAGGAAAATCTCATCGCACAGAAGGTGATGAATGCGATCATCACAAAGGCAGATGTCAAGGTGACAGATGAGGAAGCAAAAACTGTAAAAGTATACAAAATTGCATTCACTACAAAGAAAACCGACAGCAAAACCGGCAAAGAAGTGGACATGACAGCAAAAGAAAAAGCTGCACAGCTTAAGAAAGCCAAGGAAGCGTTAAAGGCTATCAAGAAAGGCCAGAGTGTTAAGTCTGTTGCCAAGAAATACAAGGTGGATTCCGACAATGAAGAAAGCTACACAAAAGGAAAAGCAGTGCTTGGAACAAAGTTTGAAGATGCAGCTTCTAAATTAAAGAAGAATCAGGTCAGCGGCGTGGTTGATACGGGAGATGCTTATGTTATCATCAAGATGCTGAATCCAAATGTAAAAAGTGCGCTCGCTACATCCAAGAGCACACTGCTCCAGGAAAAACAGCAGGCTGCTTATCAGAAGGTATACAAAAAGTGGACCAAGGAAGCAGACAAGAAGTGGGATGACGAAAAGAGCATCAATCAGAAACTGTGGAAGAAAATCACATTTAAATACAAAGCAACTACCACAGCAACAGAAAAGACAACTACAGAAGCGACTACTACTGCAAAGCAGAAAGCAACTACAGAGAAGAAGAAATAAACGGTCTCTGTTAAAGGCAGCCCTGATCCGGCTGCCTTTTTCTTCTTTTAAGCCTTTAAAAGAGTGAGAGTTTAACAACATTGTTCAGAAAAAGCAAGACAGGAGGAAATGTATGGAGTTTCAGGTCGGTGATGTGATCAGAATGAAGAAGGCTCATCCCTGCGGAAGCAATGAGTGGGAGATCCTTAGAGTAGGGATGGACTTCCGCCTTAAATGTTCCGGATGCGGACGCCAGGTGATGGTCTCCAGAAAGCTGGTGGAGAAGAATTTCCGGGGATTTATCAAAAAAGCTTGCGGTTAGCAGGAATATATGGTAACATATCAACTTGTGATATATAAATTTATCCTTGCTCTTGGCAGTAGACCAAGAGCCGAAAAGACCAGAAGGAGGTGCAGATAACATGAGTAAATATGAACTCGCATTAGTCGTGAATGCTAAGATCGAAGACGAAGCAAGAGCAGAAGTAGTAGAAAAGGCAAAAGCTATGATTACAGACGCAGGAGCTGAGATCAAAAACGTCGATGAATGGGGAAAGAAGCGTTTAGCTTACGAGATCCAGAAGATGAAAGAAGGATATTACTACTTCATCCAGTTCGACGCAGAGACAGAAGTTCCGGCTGTTTTAGAAGAAAAACTTCGAATTACAGAAAATGTATTACGTTATTTAGTCGTAAAACAGGATGCCTAACATTTTGATAGGCAGGAGGAATCCAATATGAATAAAGTGATTTTGATGGGCCGTCTTACCAGAGACCCGGATGTGAGATATTCACAGGGCGAAAGAGCGACGGCAGTTGCAAGATATACTTTAGCTGTTAACAGGAGATTTAAAAGAGATGGCGAACCGGATGCAGATTTCATTAACTGTGTTGCATTTGGACGTGCCGGCGAGTTTGCCGAAAAGTATTTCCGCCAGGGAATCAAAATCGTCATTTCCGGAAGAATCCAGACAGGCAGTTACACCAACAAAGACGGAATGAAGGTCTACACTACTGACGTGATCGTGGAAGAACAGGATTTCTGCGAGAGCAAGGCAGCTACAGACCAGTATAACGGGGGAGGCATGCAGACAGCCAATCCTTCAAAACCGCCGCAGCCAAGCCAGGCCGCAGGAGACGGTTTTATGAACATTCCGGACGGATTGGAAGAGGAGCTGCCATTTAGTTAAATAGGAGGTTTAATCATGGCTTACAATAGAGGTGATTCTCCGAACAGGAGAAGAGGCGGACGCAGAAGAAGAAAAGTATGTGCATTCTGTACAGAAGCCGATGCCGTTATCGATTATAAAGATGTAGCGACATTAAAGAAGTATGTTTCTGAGAGAGGTAAGATCTTACCTAGACGTATTACAGGAACATGTGCAAAGCATCAGAGAGCTGTCACAAGCGCGATCAAAAGAGCAAGACATCTCGCTTTAATGCCTTATACACAGGATTAATAAAAGACAAGCCGCCGTATCCTTATGGGTATGGCGGCTTTTTTGACCTTGCCAGCCAGTCATGCTATAATGAAAAATACAATATTTGAATCCGAGGTTTAAGGAGCTGTACCATGAAAAATAAGAATACAAGTATAAATATCAGTAAAGATATCATTTGGCCGGTTCTGGCCGGACTGCTGTTTCTGATGGCAGATATCCTGGTATTTTCTATTGATGTGAAGTCAGGGGTTATTCTGGCCTGCTTTGTGTTCGTTTTTATGCTGTTTTCTTTGTTTTATTATCCATACCATAAAAAGAAAATGATGCAGGAAACGATGGATTTTATGTTTGAGCAGAGCCGTGTCCAGAATCATCTCATCAAGGAACTGCCCCTTCCCTATGTGCTCATCGGCGGGGACGGAGATATTATGTGGCACAACCAGGCATTTGAAAAGATTCTGGACGGGAAGAGCATATCCAAACTGCAGCAGATGTTTCCGGAGCTGGACAAGAATCTTCTGCCGTCAGAGATGAACCACGCAGTTTCTCATGTGAAGAAACAAACGGTGGAGAAGGATGAGGAGAAGACCTGCTTCTATAAGATAGAGTTTGTCAGGATTCAGATGGACAGCCTGATTGATGAAGAGACAGAGAGCAAGTCAAAGCAGTGGCTCAGAGACCAGTCTATGGTAGCTGCCTATTTCTTTGACCAGACCATGTTAAAGATGTATATGGAGCAGAATGAGAATCAGCGGATGGTGGTCGGGCTGATCTATATTGATAACTATGACGAGCTTCTGGACAATGTGGACGAGGTAAAACAGTCCATGCTTCTGGCGCTGGCTGACCAGAAGATCAACAAGTTTATCCAGAATATTTCCGGTATTGTGAAAAAGACGGAGAAGGATAAGTATCTGATCATTTTCCAGCAGAAGTACCTGGAAAAAGTGAAAAAGGAAAAGTTTCATATTTTAGAGGAAGTTAAAAGCATCAATCTGGGCAGCAGCGGCAATATGACACTGAGTATCAGCCTGGGAATCAACGGACAGAGCTATCAGGAAAACTATGAGGCAGCCTGTACGGCCATGGATTTAGCATTGGGCCGGGGCGGTGACCAGGCGGTGATCAAAGACGGTGAGGATATTTCATACTACGGCGAAAATGCAGCCGTGGTAGAGAAAAATACCCGGGTCAAGGCCAGAGTCAAGGCCCATGCCCTGAGAGAACTTCTGGAATCCAAAGACAATGTGGTTATCATGAGCCACAAGATACCGGATCCGGATGCCATGGGTGCGGCGGTAGGGCTGTACCGGCTGGGGCTCTCCCTGGGAAGGAAAGCCCATATTGTCATGAATGAGGCGACAATTTCAGTCCGCCCTATTGTGGAAGAGCTTTTGGCATGTGAGGAATATGACGAGGATATGTTCATCACCAGTGATCTGGCTATGGAGATCACAGATGACAATACGCTTCTGATTGTGGTGGATGTCAATCATGCAAGCTATACAGAGTGTGAGGAGCTTCTTGAGCAGACCAATACCATTGTCATACTGGATCATCACAGAAAGGGAAGAGAGACGATTAAGTATCCGGTGCTTTCGTATATCGAACCTTATGCGTCCTCTACCTGTGAACTGGTAGCCGAGATTCTGCAGTATATTGCAACAAAACCAAAGCTTCTGCCGGTGGAGGCTAATGCGATGTATTTCGGAATGCTCATAGACACGGATAATTTTGTCAACAAGACGGGAGTCCGGACATTTGAGGCAGCCGCTTTCCTGAAGCGGAGCGGAGCCGACCTGAATAAGGTCAGAAAGATGTCCAGAACCAGTATGGACACATATAAGATCCGGGCCAAAGCAGTCAGTGATGCTGAGATCATGTATGGTTCTTTTGCCATTGCAACTTTGGTGGGCATCGGGATTGACAGCCCTACTGTGGTAGGTGCCCAGGTGGCCAATGAACTGCTGGACATTGACGGAATCAAGGCATCCTTTGTGCTGACAGGCGTGGAAGAGCGTGTTTACGTCAGCGCCAGATCCATTGATGAGGTAAATGTCCAAAAGATCATGGAACAGTTCGGAGGCGGAGGCCATCTGACTGTGGCGGGAGCCCAGATGGTGGATGTATCCCTTTATGATGCAAAACAGATTATTAAAGGAACTCTGCAGTTTATGAAAGAGGAAGGAGACATATAAAATGAAAGTTATTTTATTGCAGGATGTAAAGAATGTAGGAAAGAAAGACGATATTGTTGATGCAAACGACGGATACGCAAGGAATGTGCTCCTGCGCAAGGGGCTTGGCGTGGAAGCCAGCAAGAAGGCGGTCAATGACCTGAAGCTTAAAAAGGCCAATGAAGACAGAGTGGCAAAAGAGAAACTGGAGGAGGCAAAGAGATTTGCCCAGGAGCTCAAAGAAAAAGAAGTTATCTTAAAGATGAAAGTCGGCGAAGGCGGAAGGACATTTGGTGCTGTATCCACAAAGGAGATTGCAGAGGCTGCCAAAAAACAGCTGGGTTACGAACTGGATAAAAAGAAGATGCACACAGAACCGATCAAGACTCTGGGAGTACACAATGTAGAGGTTAGAGTGCATCCGAAAGTGACAGCCACATTAAAGGTGAAAGTGCAAGAGGATAAATAGAGACAATGGATGAGGCATTTATCAAGAAAATACAACCTAACAGCATGGAGGCAGAACAGTCCGTCATCGGAGCAATGATTATGGACCGGGATGCCATCGCTGACGTTTCTGATATTGTCACCAAAGAAGATTTTTATCAGAAGCAGAATGGGATTCTGTTTGAGTCCATGTCAGAGCTTTATAAGGAGGGAAAACCGGTAGATCTGGTTACCCTTCAGAATAAGCTGAAAGAAAAAGATGTGCCGGAGTCCATGAAAAGCCTTGAGTTTATAAGGGATCTTTTAGAGGCAGTGCCTACATCTGCCAATGCCAAGCAGTATGCGCAGATTGTCAAGGAGAAGTCAACCCTGAGAAAGCTGATCAGGGTTACGGAAGAAATCACGAAGGACTGCTATCTTGGAAAAGATGAAGTTCCTCTGATCCTGGAAAAGACAGAGAAGGACGTGTTCGGACTTCTGCAGGAGGCCAGCGGCCGTGAGGATTTTGTGTCCATAGACCAGGTTGTGTTAAATACTCTGGAAAGTATAGAGGAAGCCGCGGCATCTGACGGAAGGATCACCGGGGTTGCCACAGGGTTTGATGACCTTGATTTTAAGCTTACAGGACTTCATCCGTCTGAACTTATCATGGTGGCTGCAAGGCCTGCCATGGGTAAAACAGCCTTCGTCTTAAATATTGCCCAGCATGCAGCGGTGAGAAAGAATGTGCCGACCGCTATTTTCAGCCTGGAAATGTCCAAGGAACAGCTGGTAACCCGTATGATCTCTATGGAGGCTATGGTGGATTCACAGGCAATCCGTACCGGAGAACTTCAGGAGACTGAGTGGGAGAAGATCATGGAGAGTGCCGGCACTATCGGACGTTCTCCGCTGATTATTGATGACACCCCGGGAATCACGGTGGCAGAGTTAAGGTCTAAGTGCCGGCGGTATAAGCAGACCTACGGACTGGGGCTGATCATCATTGACTACCTGCAGCTCATGTCAGGCGGTAAAAAGTCAGAGTCCAGACAGCAGGAGATCTCAGAGATTTCCCGTTCTCTGAAAGCGCTGGCAAGGGAGATGGATGCCCCTGTCATTGCGCTCTCCCAGCTGAGCCGTATGGTGGAGCAGAGAAAGCCTCCGAAACCGGTTTTGTCTGACTTGAGAGAGTCCGGTTCTATTGAGCAGGATGCCGATGTAGTTATGTTCATTTACAGGGACGATTACTATAATGAGGACTCAGAGAAAAAGGGGCTTGCGGAGATCATTGTGGCCAAGCAGAGAAACGGTTCCACCGGAAGTGTGGAGCTTGTCTGGTTAGGCCAGTACACCAAGTTCGGAAACAAAGAAAAAATCAGGATGTAGCCTGCAGAATATGCGAGAAACCGTCGTCTTTTAGAGGGCGGTTTTTCTTGTCCGCAAAAGGAGTCCCACCTTATAATAAGTAAGAAGAAAGGAAGGGACTTATGAAGGAAAAAAGACGAATGATTTCTGAAGCGGCCAAAGAATTAGGGTTAGAAACCTATACTCTTAGGGCCTGGGAGGAAGAGCTGAAACTGAATATTCCGCGGAATGACAAAGGCTACCGTTACTATGGGGAAAAAGAATTACATACATTTATGAAGATCCGTGATATGAGGGATGAAGGTATGAGCATGGATGAAATCAAAGAGGCTCTGCCGAAGAATGTCATTCCTTTTCCCGCAGGCGGGAGCAGTGTGGGTCCGCAGGATAAAATGGAACAGTTCCAAAGTGTTATGGTTAAGATTATGGGACGGGCTTTAAATGAGCAGAAAAGCCAGCTGAGCCGGGAGATTGGAGACCAGGTTTCCAGACAGGTGGCAAAGGAGATGGACTACCAGTTCCGTCAAAAGGAGGAGTCAGAAGAAAAGAGATTCCAGAAAATTGATGAGCTGATCCGTCTTCAGCAGCAGAGCCGGGAAGAGATTGCAGCTACAAAAGAACGGGGATTCTTTTTCAGGAAAAAGAAAAGAAACCGGGAATAATGGAAACGTAAAAAAGAGATGCCCTGAGGCATCTCTTTTTATGTACCGATTATTCCTGGCTGATAGCGCCGGTTGGACATCCGTCTGCGCAAGCTCCGCAGTCTAAGCATGTATCTGCATCGATTACGTACTGTCCGTCCCCTTCGCTGATAGCTCCTGCAGGGCAAGTTCCTTCGCAAGCTCCGCAAGAAATACAAGCGTCTGAAATTACATATGCCATATCTATATTCCTCCTTTAAAAAGTTGTGTATGAAATGGCGGGCAACCCGCCTTCCAGGTACTTTTCATTTTAATATACTTAATATACAATATCAAGGGAATTCCCGTGAATTATTGTATTTTTAACTGTAATGTATTATACTAAGTTAGATTCTTCCCCATGGATTTTATGGAGGAGAGTATCAATTGTTAAGAATGGAGGTATTGTTTATGAATACAATCACAAAAGACATGGTGATCGGAGATCTGCTGGCTCTTGACCAGAATTTTGCTGCCATCTTAATGGCATCCGGAATGCACTGTGTAGGCTGCCCGTCTTCTCAGGGAGAGACACTGGAAGAAGCAGCTTTTGTTCACGGTATGAATGTGAACGAACTACTTGGCAGACTGAATGAATATATGGAGACAAAACAGGCTTAACGCCCTGCCGCCATAAGACTCAGAGGACAACCCTCAGAATGATGATTCTGGGAGGGGTCCTCTTTTTTTATTGTTGCGCAATGACATTGCGCATGCTTGTGATGAGCAATCCAATGAGCAACTTTGGGACCCAATTCAGATTGTTTTAGTGGGTAATACAGGGTTACAATTTAAGAGTAATAAAAATGAAACGAAAATAAATAGAAAAGGAGTGATAACGTTTGAAACGCGACATGATTTACAAAGAGCTGATACAACTTGATATGGAAGCGGCGGACACCGATGACTTTTTTAACAAGATGGCCGCAATGCTAGAAGAGCTCGGTTTTGTAAAAGACACCTTTGTGGATGCGATCAAGACAAGAGAGAAAAACTTTCCAACGGCACTCGCTGTAGAGCCGTATCCGGTAGCAATTCCTCATGCAGATCCAGAACACATCCTGAAGCCTTTTATTGCGCCGGTGAGACTGAAAGAACCGATCAAGTGGTGTGAGATGGCAGCAAACGATGTACAGCATGATGTGAGGTTTGTTTTTATGCTGGGCTTTAAGCGTTCCGACGAACATGTGGAACTGCTTCAGGTATTGGTGGCAAACTTCCAGGATGAGTCTTTGATGAAGCGCCTTATGGAAGCAGAAACCAAAGAAGAGTATATGGAAGCTATTCTTTCCATGGAAGGACTTTAAGCACGAACTGAAAGTAAATGAATAAAAGGGATTATAACAAGAAAGGAAATGAAAATTATGAAAAAGATTATTGTAGCATGCGGAAGCGGAGTAGCAACATCTCAGACAGTAGCGAGTAAGGTAAACCGTTTATTAAAGGAAAACAAAGTAGATGCTCAGGTAGAAGCAGTGGATTTAAAATCTGTAGACCGTTACATGGATTCCAGTGCAGCGTACATTGCAATCACAAAGATTGATAAAGAGTATCCGATTCCGGTAATCAACGGTATTGCATTTTTAACTGGTGTCGGACAGGACGCAGAGTTGAAAAAGCTTATCGAGGCATGCAAATAAGAGGAGAAGAACTACTAAAGACACTTTGTAAGAGAATGAAAGGAGAGATTGTATGCAAGCATTTATGCAAGGCTTAAGTTCAGTTGTCAATTATCTATTAAGTTTGGGGGCGGCGATTTTTGTACCGATTATTATCATTATCGCCGGACTTATTGTTAAAATGAAAGTGAGAGATGCGGTTTCCGCAGGTATCACCCTTGGTGTGGCATTTACAGGAATGACAATGCTCATTTCCTTCATGACAGACACCATCAGCCCGGCAGCGCAGGCCATGCTGAAATCAACCGGTATCTCACTGCCTATCGTTGATGGAGGATGGACTACGATGTCCACTATTTCATGGTCCTGGCCATATGCATTCTTAATGTTCCCGCTGCTGATTATTGTTAATGTTTTTATGTTGTTAATTAATAAAACAAATACATTTAACGCCGATCTTTGGAATGTATGGGGCAAGATCTTTACTGCGGTAGCTGTTGTAGCCATCACAAAACCACATTTTGGAGCATTTGGTTCTATTGTGTGTGCGTTTGTTGTAGCGGCAATCCAGATTATATTTGAGCTGAAGGCAGCAGATATGCATCAGCACAGAATCGAAAAGCTTTCCGGAATTCCGGGTGTTACCTGTACTCATAAGATGACCTTCTTAGGTGCCGTGATGTATCCGATCGACTGCATTTTAAGAAAGGTTCCTTCCCTGAACAAGCAGTTTGACGCTGCAGCATTAAAAGAAAAAGTTGGTATTTTTGCTGAAAACCACATCCTTGGATTTATTCTTGGTATTATTTTCGGAGTACTGGCAAGATACAGTGTTGCAGATACATTGACACTGGCAATCAAGGCCGCAACTGCGCTGACTTTATTCCCGGTTATCACAAAATACTTCATGCAGGCTCTGGCTCCGATCTCAGAGGCAGTCAGTGACTTCATGAATAAGAAGTTCTCCGGAAGAACTCTTGTTGTAGGACTTGACTGGCCGTTCCTTGGAGGATCCAATGAGATCTGGCTGGCAGTTATCTATTCAGTACCGATTACATTATTATTCTCAATGTTCCTTCCAGGAAATGAGATCCTTCCGTTTGCCGGAATCATCAACATTGCACTGGCTGTGCCGGCATTCCTTGTAACAGGAGGAAACCTGATCCGAATGATTATCCTGTGTACGATTTTTGCACCGGTCTTCTTATGGGTAGGTACTGCTTTTGCACCGTTTATGACAGACCTGGCAAGAACTACAGGGGCTGTATCACTGAAAGCAGGAGAGATGATCTCTAACAGTTCTATCGACGGACCGATCCAGACTTATGCGTTCTCACATGTATTTAAGATTTTGGACGGCGACTTTATTCCTTTGGTAATCCTGATTGTCTGGGTTGTATGCTTTGTATTCTATTACAGAAGCCTTGCCAAGGAAGCAAGAGAGGAAATGAACAGCTAATTTGAAGGACATAGAAAAGGAGAAATAGTTATGCAGAGGTTTGTCAATGATCCGGATTACGTCGTTGAAGATATGGTAAAAGGGTTTTTAAAAGCCCATGGAGATCTTATTGTTAAGTCTGAAGCCAACGACCGTGTGGTAAAGTACATAAATACACCGGTTGAGGGAAAAGTAGGACTGGTGACAGGCGGCGGAAGCGGACATGAACCTGCTTTTCTCGGATATGTCGGAAAGAATATGGTGGATGCTGTGGCAGTCGGCGAAGTTTTTTCTTCGCCGTCCGCCCAGGCATTCTATGATGCATTTATGGAAGCAGATGCAGGAAAAGGAGTAGCCTGCCTGTTCGGCAATTATGCCGGAGATAATATGAATGTGAAAATGGCTGTCCGAAAAGCTAAAAAAGCCGGTGTCACTGTTAAATATGTAACCGCAAACGATGATGTGGCTTCATCTCCGAAGGAAACAAAAGAAAAGCGGCATGGAATCGCAGGCGGCGTTTTTATGTGGAAGATCGGGGGAGCCAGAGCCGCAAAGGGCGGCAGCCTGGATGAAGTAATCGCTTCTGCACAGAAAGCTGTGGACAACACAAGGAGTATTTGTGTGGGATTAAGTCCGTGTGCTATACCGGCAGTGGGACATCCGAATTTCCAGATTGAAGAAGGAACCATGGAAGTAGGGATCGGACATCATGGGGAGCCGGGAATCAATGTGCAGGAATTAGAGCCTGCAGATAAGATTGCCCGCAATATGGCAGAAACTGTGGCAGAGGATCTTGAACTGAAAGATGGGGAAGAGGCAGCAGTGCTGCTTTCCGGTCTTGGTGCAACTCCGATTATGGAGTTATATGTACTGTATGATGAAATAGAAGCGTACTTGAAAGAAAGAGGGATTTCCGTTTATAAAGTTTTTATCGGGGATTATGTGACTTCACTTGATATGAACGGAGCTGCCCTGACTGTGATGCGCCTGGATGACGAATTAAAAGAACTGCTGGATTATGAGGCTAAGTCACCGGGTATAGAGGTCGGCAAGTAGAGACGGAAACGATGAAAGAGGGATTCTAGTGTATTTAGACGAAAGAGGCTATTTAGTATTAAAAACAATTGTAAATAATCCGTCTATAACTGGAAAGGAAGTAGAGCAGTCTTTAGATTTGTCCAGGAAACAGGTTAGCTATACGATGGATAAGATCAACCAATACCTGGCGGATAACGGACTGCCCAAAATTGAAAGGCTGCGTACCGGAAAGTTTGTAATACCGGTTCCCGTGCTTGAACAGTACCGAACCGAAGATATGGGTATGAAAGATAATACTTATGTGTATTCAGACAAGGAACGGTGTGCGCTGATTTTTTTGATTCTTCTCTGTGCAAGAGAGGAACTGTCAATTTATCATTTTACATCAAAGCTGGATATCAGCAAGAATACATTTCTGATTGACGTTAAAAAACTGGAGGAAAGGCTTGCGCCGTATGGGCTTGGAATCAATTACAGCAGACAGGACGGATATCACCTGGCGGGAAGTGAATTCTGCAAAAGGGAGGCTATGATCCCGATTATACGGCAGATTTTAAACATGCCCAACGGGCAGGAAGCAATTATGGAGATTTCCCAGGTGGATCCGGAGCTTATGAAACAGGTGCGGGGACAGATCAGTGTAATTGAAAATAAGCTGAAAATCCGCTTTACCGATGAAAGGCTTCGGGAGCTTCCCTACATCCTCTGCCTGGTGCTGATCCGCATCAAGAAAGGCAGGATACTGGAAGACCTTCCGGAATCTTTTCAGCATATCGCAGGAACAAAAGAGTACTCTGTCATGGTGGAGTTTGCCAAAGAACATGAGGTGTCATGGCAGACAGAGAAGATTTTCTTTGCCGCACAGATCCAGATTTCCAATTATCACAGTTTTCAGTCGGATAATCTGCGGAGTGAAGTAGAGATTATGGAAGCTGCCAGACAGGTGATTGATAACTTTGAAAAGATTATATGTGTCAACATTAAAGAACGGGACATCCTCCTGGAAGCTTTGTTTCAGCATGTGAAGCCGGCGTTTTACCGGGTGAAATACCACTATCATATTGAACAGAGCATTGTGGATATGGTGCTTCCCAGATACAGCTCTCTTCATTCCATGGTTAAAAAGTCTATGAAGCCTCTGGAAGAGCTCGCAGGAAATGAATTTCCCGATGAAGAGCTGGTCTATATTACTGCACTTTTCGGAGCATGGCTGCAGAGAGAAGGAATTCTTGATATTCAGGATCAGAAAAAACGGGCTGTCATCGTCTGTGCAAACGGAGTCTCCGTGTCTAATTTCTTATTTTTTACACTTCGGGAATTGTTTCCTGAGATTGAATTTCTGACCTGTCTGTCCATGAGAGACTTTACAGAATATAAGGAAGACTTTGACCTGGTTTTCACCATGGTGCGGCTGGAGACTGATAAGCTTCAGTTTCTTGTTAAACCATTTCTAGACGAGGCTTCCAAGCACAAGTTCCGGGAAAAGGTACTGAGTGAGATTAACGGCATTATGCCTCACGAGATTGATGCAGCAGAAATTTTAAGAGCCGTGGAACAGCATGCAGTGATCGAAGACCGGGAGGCACTGGTAAGAGAAATCAACAAAGTTCTGAATCCGGTCACTGTCCAGGGAGTTTCAGACAGAATGCCGGAGATGAAGGAACAGCCTATGCTGGCGGATGTGCTGGTAAAGGAAACAATCCAGATATCAAAAGAACAGCTGACATGGGAGGAGGCCGTGAGGAAAGCGTCGGCTCCGCTGATTCAAAGAGGAGACATTGAACAGCGGTATGTGGAGAGGATGGTTCAGATCATCCGGGAAGATAAGCCATATATTATGATTGCCGACGGTGTGATTATTGCCCATGCAGGTGTGGAGGACGGAGCCGGGAGGATCTGCATCTCGCTGTTAAAGCTTCCGGAAAAGATTGATGTGAACGGTTATTTAAAGGCCGATATCGTAATTGTCCTGGGCACACCGGATGCCACAAAGCATTTGGGAGTTTTATTCCAGCTCAATGAGATACTGGAGGATCCATCTGCACTGAAACAGCTGAAGATGGCAGAACAGCCGGAAGACATCCTTAACATTGTTCAAAAAGAAAAGGAGAAATCATTATGTTAGAATCATTAAAAAAAGATGTAGTAGAGATTGCAAAGAGAGCACAGAAGGACGGATTGTGCAAACACTTATCCGGAAACTTCAGTGCCAGAGATAAAGAGACAGGATATGTAGTTATCACACCTACCCAGGTAGACAGGGAACTGCTCACTCCGCGGGATATGGTTGTCTTGGATTTGGATGCCAATGTCATTGAAAACCTTTCCGGACTGCGTCCTACCAGTGAGTCTCTGATGCACTTACAGATCTATAAGACAAGACCGGATGTAAATGCTGTTGCCCATACACACTCTATGTATGCAACCACATTTGCAGTGCTGAAAAAGCCGATCCCTGCCGTTGTATATGAAGTTGCAAACCTCGGCGTAAGCAAATCAAGAATCCCGGTAGCACCTTACGGACGTCCAGGATCCACAGACCTTTCTGACAGTGTCATTGAACCGGTTCAGGAAGCAGACTGCTTCCTTCTCCAGGGACACGGTGCAGTTGCCGTAGACGGCAGAGAGATTTATGACGCTTACCTGAAAGCATCTTACATTGAAGAACTGGCTCAGTTATACTTTAACTCTCTTGTTGCCAACGGCGGACAGGAACCAGATTATTTCCCACCAGAAGAATTACAGAGCTGGGCTTATCCTTCACAGATTAAATTTCCAAACAAATAAGGAGCGTGAATCATGAAGAAGATTATCAATGAGCCGGACCATTATTTAAAAGAGATGCTGGAAGGTATCTATATTGCACACAAAGACATGGTCACCTGTACAGATGATGATTTGCAGTGTCTTGTAACAAAGCACAAAAAAGAAGGAAAAGTCGGCATCGCCACAGGAGGCGGTTCCGGACATCTGCCTTTGTTCCTGGGATATGTGGGAGAAGGCATGCTGGACGGATGCTGTGTAGGAGATGTATTCCAGTCTCCAAGCGCAGATCAGATGCTGGCTGTGACAAAAGAAATTGACAGCGGAGCAGGCGTGCTTTACATCTATGGAAATTACAACGGAGATATTTTTAACTTTGATATGGCCGCGGAGATGGCAGATATGGAAGAAGACATCCGTGTAGAGACTGTCCTTGGAGCAGATGATGTGGCTTCAGCAGGGCCGTCTGCACCGGGCGAGAAGAGCACACGCCGCGGAGTGGCAGGCATATTCTTTGTATTTAAATGTGCAGGTGCCGCCGCAGACAAGATGATGGATCTTGACAATGTAAAAAGAATTGCAGACAAAGCAAACGCAAATGTGCGGACTATGGGTGTTGCCCTGACTCCTTGTGTTGTTCCGAGAGTAGGAAAGGCAGGCTTCTCTATTGGGGAAGATGAGATGGAGATCGGTATGGGTATCCATGGAGAGACAGGAATCCGCCGCGGAAAGATCGAACCGGCAGATCAGATCGTGGATGAAATGCTGAATCAGATCGTTGCAGACCTTCCATATGAGAGCGGCGATGAAGTGGCAGTACTCGTAAACGGGCTTGGGGCTACAACATTGGATGAGCAGTATATTGTGACCCGCCGCATTGACCAGGTGCTTGCAGAAAAGGGCATCAGTGTACACAGATATTATGTCGGAGAGTATGCGACGGCATTGGAAATGGCTGGCTTCTCTATTTCTCTGCTGAAACTGGATGATGAACTGAAAGAAATGCTGGATACGGACGCGAAGACACCATTTTTCCGCCAATAAGTAAGGAGGCACGTTAAAGAATGGACAACAGTTATTTAATCAGACTTTTAAAAGAGATCAGTGATATCATGGCTGAAAACAGGGAGCACCTGATCGAGATGGACAGCATTGTCGGTGACGGAGATTTAGGGCTTACCATGGGTGACGGATTTAAGGCTGCCTATGAGAAGGTTGCAGACGGATCTATTACGGATGCAGGAAAGCTTTTATATCAGGCCGGTAAGGCTATGGCATCTGCTGTGCCTTCAACAATGGGGACATTGATGGCGTCAGGCCTTATGCAGGCAGGAAAAGTCCTGAAAGGCACAGAGACACTTGAGAATGCGGATGTGGCAAAGATTTTTGAAGCCTATGAAGCAGGTGTTGCAAACAGAGGAAAAGCCAAGGTTGGAGAGAAAACCTTCATCGACGGCATTCACCCGGCAGTGGAGAGCATGAATGCTTCAGCGGCAGAGGGTGCTTCATTGGAAGACATGGCAGCAGGAGCTGTGAAAGCAGCGGAGGAAGGCTTTAAAAATACAACCACAATGCTTGCCGTTCACGGGCGGGCGGCTACCAGGGGAGAGGCATCAAGAAGCCTTGAAGATCCGGGAGCTTATGTAGCAGTTTTGATCATGAGGGCATTTGAAAACAGTACCAAATAATCAGCACCAAATAAAATAGCATAAATGAAATCGGATCGGCATATATAAAATGCCGGTCCGATTTTTTTATTGCACAGGAAAGTGCATCCCATGAAATAAAAAACACTCCGTGCAGGATGCGTACTTTGTTCTGCTGTATAATACTTGTAAGTATTACCAGAAAATGATATACTAAATATAAATAACTATATATTTAAATGTATAAGGGGCAAGTTATGATATCTGGAGATTTAACAAGCAGAGAAATAAAGTCTAAACTTTAGGAGGAAACAATATGAGAAAAATAGGATATATAAAAATTTTTGCTTCATTTGCAGTGAGTGCGCTTATGCTGCTTGGCTCTGCAGCTTATGGTCCTGTTCCTGTAAAAGCGCAGACTTTACAGGAACAGGATAGTGCTCCCGGGATTTTAGAATCTGATGATTTTGACACACCAGCTGAGTATGAACAATATATGAAACGTCTCCATACATATAAAGATTATCAGTACAAGATAGAAAAAGACAGCAAAGAGAAAAATGGATATAAACTGAATATTAAAAGATATACCGGGCCTGAACAATCAATTTCTGTTCCATCCAAAATATTAAGTACTCCAGTAAGGACAATTTCCAGCGGAACTTTTAAAAATAAAACGGGATTAAAAAAAATCAAAGTTCCCGAAAGCATATATACAATACAAAAAGGTGCATTCAGCGGATGTAAAGCAAAAATTAAAAAGCCGTCTTTTCTTAAAAAGCAGAAGAACGGATCTTATACAGCAATTGCCCAAGTGAAGATTCCCAAGAAGGGAAAAAACAAAAAAGTAAACTATAAAGCTTCTAAAGTTACTAAAATTACTGCCTCTAAGAAGAGTATTAAGCTGAAGAAAGGAAAGAAGAAAAAAATCTATACAAGGGTATATATTTCAGGAAAGAAGAAACAAGGATACTTGGATTATTCCATTTTAAAATTCACATCTTCCAATAAAAAAGTTGTAAAAGTGAGTAAGTATGGAAATATAAAAGCATTAAAAAAAGGAAAAGCAACAATTAAAGTAAAGTTAAGGATTTCTGGGAAATCCTATAAAATTAAAGTAAAAGTTACAAAATAAAATGAAAAAACTTCTGCAATGCACTGCCGGCAGCGGGCTGTGCTGCAGAGGTTTTTTTCTTAATGATTTTCCTAATGTTTGGAAGAAGTATGGTATAATAAGTTTATGAAATAAGAAATCAAGGAGGAAACAATATGTTGAATTTTCAGTATTATGCACCTACAAAGGTTGTATTTGGCAAAGGAACCGAGGGCAGGGTCGGAGATCTGGTAAAAAAAGAGGGATGTAAGAAGGTCCTGGTACACTACGGAGGACAAAGTGCTAAGAAATCCGGACTGCTTGACAGGGTCTTTGATTCTCTGAAAGCGGCAGATATTGATTATGTCAGCCTGGGAGGGGTAGTGCCTAATCCGCGGCTCTCCAAGGTATATGAAGGCATTGAGCTTTGCAGAAAGGAAGGGGTGGACTTCCTGCTTGCTGTTGGCGGAGGCAGTGTCATTGATTCCTGCAAGGCCATTGGATATGGGCTTGCCAACGAGTGTGACGTGTGGGATATGTATACCGGAAAAGAGAAAGCAAAGGGATGCGCGCCGGTAGGTGCTGTTTTGACGATTGCAGCGGCAGGAAGTGAGATGAGTGATTCGTCTGTTATTACCAATGAGGAAGGATGGTATAAGAAGGCGCTGAATACAAATTACGGGCGCTGCCGTTTTGCTGTGATGAATCCGGAACTTACCTATACTCTCCCGGAATATCAGACAGAAAGCGGATGCACAGATATTATGATGCATACTATGGAACGCTATTTTGTGGCAGAGGATACTATGGAGATCACAGACGGAATTGCAGAGTCCCTTATGCGCACTGTGATGAAGAATGCAAAGCTGCTCCTTGACGATCCTAAGAATTATGATGCGAGGGCAGAGATTATGTGGTCTGGCACGCTGTCCCACAATGATCTTACCGGATGCGGAACCAACGGAGGTGACTGGGCCACTCATCTGATTGAGCACGAGCTGGGCGGACTGTTCGATGTAGCCCACGGAGCCGGACTGGCTGCTGTCTGGGGAAGCTGGGCAAGATATGTTATGGATCAAAAGCCGGAGAGATTTGCAGCTTTTGCAGTAAATGTCATGGGCGTGGAGGACCAGAAAGATGCCAGGAAGACAGCGCTTCTTGGGATTGAGGCTGTAGAGGATTTCTACCGCGCTATACATATGCCGACAAATTTAAGAGAACTGGGAGTCAGCCCGACAGATGAACAGATAAAAGAAATGGCTCAGAAAGCTACCGGGGGAGGGGCATACAAACTTGGTACATTTAAGAGGCTGAGTGCAGATGATATAGAAAAGATCTATCATATGGCAAAATAAAAGATGTAATTAAAGAAGGCACCATTCTTAAGAAGTTTCCGCAGTTATCAGCGGTCTTTCAAAAGAAGGTGCCTTTTTTTCACTTTGTTCCAGCAGAAGAGGTCTATAATTCTCCTCTGGATTCACGGTCAATTAATTCTTTCATAATAGAATCATACTGTTTATCTAATTTATAGAATGCAAGTGTGACAACTGCCAAAACTGCGACAATGATCGGTCCCACTTTGTAGATTGTGATGATCATGTTCAGTGCAGAACCAGGCTGTGTTACGGAACCTGCTGCAGAGCTGATATATCCTGACAGGGAGAGAAGTCCTGTCATGGCGGCAGATGCTACACCTGCGCCTACTTTTGTTCCGATAGAACCGCCTGCAAAGATCAGGCTTTCCTGGCGGATGTGGGTTTTCCACTGTCCGAATTCCACTACATCACCGATCATTCCGAATACAACAGCATTCAGAGGTGCAAGTCCGACAGCACGGGCCACACAGCTCATAACCATCCACGGAAAACTATATGGATTCAGGAAGAACAGCAGCTGGCCTGCAAGGGCAATAAATGCTCCGGCAAATGCAACATTTCTTTTTCCGAATTTTCCGATAAGCGGAGCACAGGCGAAGATACAGGCTACTAAAGTGAGCGTCTCTGTCAGATACAGAGCACTGTACATCCAGGTGTCGTTGTGGAAAATATATTTGCAGTAATAGGGAAGGATGGTTCCTGAAATACCAAAGGATACACTCTGAAGCATCCAGAGAACAAGGACTGCCCAGAAATATTGGTTTGTAACCAGGGCTTTCAGCCCTTTTTTCAACGGTACACTTTTTGTTTTTTCCTTTGCCGCTATTACTACGGTTTCTTTACATTTGAGAAAACAATTTATAAGCAGTATCAGTGCAAGAACTGCCCAGATAGACATGGTTTTTACCCATGCAGCCTGATTGTCTCCGAAAACCTTTACTAACGGAAGAGTGAAAGTTACGGCTACAATACGGCCGATTGGTGACAGTCCCATTCTCACTACGCTTAACATGTCTCTCTCAGTGGAGACACGGGTCATCATAGCAGAAAGACTTCCGTAAGGAAGATTGATGGCTGTGTAGCAAAGTGTGGTACAGAAATTATATGTAACAAACAGGTAGATTCCCTGAACGATTCCGGTTGTATGAGGCACAGTGAACAGCAGCACGGCTGAGAGAGCATAAGGTACGCTCATCCATAAGATCCACGGCCTTGATTTTCCCCATTTTGAATTGGTGTGTTCTACGATGACACCCATAATCAAGTCAGATACTCCGTCAAACAGCCGGGAAAGCAGCATAACCAGTCCGACGGTGGCTGGGTTGATTCCTACATAATCAGTATAAAAAAGTGTAAGTAATGTACCGATCATCCCGAAGATTACATTACATGCCACATCTCCGCCTGCATAAGAGACACGGGTTCCCCAGCTGAGCTTGTGGCCTTTGACATAGTTTTTATCCATTCTTCTTCTCCTTATTTCATCTGGCATATGGAAAGAGGACAGCCTGCCGCCGGAAAAGACAGGCAGGCTGTTGTCTCCTATACCGTGATTTCAGAAATTTTTACAGGGCGGTGTTCTTCCAGTGATTTTTTAGCAGCGAGTCCCATGAGAACCGGCTCAAGGCCGTCCATAACCCCGAGAGGAGTGTCTGTGTCTTTTTCAATAGCGTCAATGAAGCATTTAACCTCTTTTGCATAAGCTGCCATGTAGCGTTCCAGGAAGAAGTAAAGCGGTTTTTCTCCGGTTACACCATCTGCATTGCTGATTACTGCCTGAGAAGCTGAATCATTTGCTGTTGCGACCATTCCTTTAGATCCGAATACTTCAGCTCTCTGGTCGTATCCGTAAACAGCTTTTCTTGAGTTATCGATGACAGCGATGGCACCGTTTTTCATTTTTAATGTAATAACGGCAGTGTCCACATCCCCTGCTTCACCGATTGCAGGATCTACCAGGACTGCTGCTTCAACATATACTTCTTCAGCATCGCATCCTGCAAGGAAACGTACCATATCAAAATCATGGATTGTCATGTCTAAGAACATTCCGCCGGAAACTTTTACATACTCTGCACTTGGCGGCTCCGGATCTCTGGATGTCACTTTGATGATCTGTGTCTCACCGATCTTGCCGGCAGCTACAGCATCTCTTACTGCTTCAAAGTTATGGTCAAAACGGCGGTTGAAACCTACCTGGTATTTTACATTGCTTTTCTTTAAAGCATCGACCACTTCCTGAATTTTCTGTACGTCATGATCGATTGGTTTTTCACAGAATACATGTTTTCCTGCTTCAATGGCTTCTACAGAAATCGGTGAATGTGTATCTGTGGATGAGCAGATCAGCACTGCATCGATCTGAGGGTCATTTAAAATATCCTTATATTCTTTTGTGGTATTTTCAACACCCATCTCTTTTGCCCATGCTGCTGTGTCCTCTGTCATAAACGGATCAGCAAGGGTTTTAACCTTTGCATTTCCCACCTGTGTACAGATGCTTTCTACGTGTACTCTTCCGATTCTTCCTGCTCCGATAATACCTACATTTACCATAATAATAACTTCCTTTCTCGTTTTTAACTGGTCTGATTTCTTTATGAGTTAATCATATCAGCACAAACACTTAACCAAAACTAGTATTTTTTTTGGATTTCATAGTATTTTATTAATAATATTTTTGGGTGATTATTTTTTGTGTCTTATTTTTGGAAAATGAGCCTGATGCCGGCCAAAAAAGAATACAGCCTAAAGAAAAGACCAAAAAAAAGAAACCCGCCATATAAATGCGGGTCTCTCCTTTGGTTAAATTAAAGTTTAAAATTCAGCGATCTGCCGAATAGCATCCTCGGAAAGGATGGTCTGAAAATGTTCATCGAATAAAGCTTTCGTCGCATAGGTATTTGGGATACGTTTGCTGTACTCTGATAAGATGTTCCGGACTTTTGTAAAATCATATTTATTGTCCTCAGAGGACAGGCACAGATAATAACAATTATTTTCGGTATCTTTATATAAGCGGCTTTCATGCGGAAAGCTAATTACCAGTTTTGCTGCATATGAAACTTCTTCCAGAGAGGAGAAGCAGTATACGTCACATCCTGAATCCATGATGGCCAGATGCATGGCATCTGCAAGATCAGATAAGTCGCTGTCAGAAGTCTCGTCAAGAAAATTAAGCACTCCGTCAGCATCATCCAGCTTCATATCTTCGGAAGATATCTTGGAATTTACTAATTTTTCGTAACGGTCATTAAACTGATCGGCATCCTCCACTTTTGTGACGACGAGTATCAGACATTCCTGGGAGACCGGGATCGCTTCAACCATCAGCGGAATATTATTGGTCTCAAAACCTAATTCCTGGGAAGCTTTCTTCATAAGTTCTCTGAACAGTCCTTTGGCCTTATCAGAGCCAAATGCCAGTTCATTGAGCAGAGTCTCTTTTCCAGCAAGGTCAGCTTTATTCAAAGTACATCGGATTTGATTGTCACTGATTCGTTCTATCTTCATAGTCATCACTCCCTTACTTTATATTATAGTATAGTATCAGATTGCATATGTGTAAAGTGTTTCTGAATAACTTACAAAAATATACAATAATACTTGAAATTATTTACAGAATTTGTTATGATGAATTTACAGCATATGGAAAAGAGCTCTTTATTATGCTGAGGCGCCGTATCTTCATTGCCTTTCGGCAATGTCTGGAATTTATATATCATAGCACTTTTCTGGCTCATTTCACAAGCAATTCAGAATGGAGATTATCATGGGACATCGCAGTGATTTATTGGATTATTTAGAACTTGGATTGGCAGTCCAGGTCGATGGAATACCCGTAGACAGCAGCAACCAGGAACAGATGGATCTTATGCTCAGGGAAGATGATTCCTACATGAAAGACTTCATTGATGATGAGAAAGGGGAGATCTGTGCCGTCTACTATCAAAAAGTAACCAATCATTAAATAATGCGTCATCTATACCAATAGTATCTCAATTAAGCCAAGGGATTATTTCTCTTGGCTTAAATAGGATTGAATTCCCTTATAGATGGCCTGAGCAGCCTTTTCCTGATAGTTTTTATCCTGAAGCTGCTGTTTTTCTGCCTCATTGCTTAAAAAACCGCATTCTGCGATGACAGTCACATACGGATTGTCTCTGAGCAGAAAGTAATCGCTATTGGCTTTTGCCACCCGGTGATTGCCGGGATCCAGATTTTCTACAAGCGAACTCTGGAGACAGTCAGCAAGCTGTTTCCCTTTTTGGGAGCCTTGATAGTAAAATACCTGTGCACCATGTACATCACCGCTTGGATAACTGTTTTGATGAATGCTCACGACCAGGACTGGTTCAGCATCAAATATGATCTGTTTGCGGTTGGAAAGATCGGATACTTTTACATTGGTGGTGCTGGTGGCCAGATTGTAGTCACCGTCCCTGGTCATCTTTACCTTGAATTTTTCCTTCTCCAAAATTGTTTTTAATTTTTTTGAGATGGACAGGTTTATATCCTTTTCCAGTACATTGCCGCTGCCGACCTTTCCGGGATCATTGCCGCCGTGGCCGGGATCAATGATAATGACATTCTGCCTGCCGATGGTTTGATTTACAAAGATCGGAAGCGTGATGGATGAGATATAGAGCAGAACCACAATACAGAAAACAGCAACTCCTAAAAGTTGTTTGCGATATTTCATTTAAAGACCTCAGGACTTTTGTAATATTATATTCATTGCAGGGCACGTTTTATGTATGACATTTTGACCAGTTCTCCGGCGGCCCGTTCGGAACTCACTTCGTTCAAACAGCCTCACTGCGCTTTGCGCACCGCCTCCAAATTTTTTCTTCACTATGGCATGTTGTCACCTTCGGGTTAGGTAGTCGTTTGTCATTTTGATTACCTGGCCTGACAGCAGGGTGATGGAGATCAGGTTTGGGACGGCCATTAATCCGTTGAAGGTATCGGAAAGATTCCATACAAAGGAAAGGTGAAGGATCGATCCCAGAAATATAAAATATAAAAATACGAGTTTGTAATTGGTCACGGCTCTTTTTCCGAAGAGGTAGGCCACGGCTGTTTCTCCGTAAAAGGACCAGCCGATCAAAGTTGAAAATGCAAAGAAAACGATGGCGATGGCAACAAAGGCAGCGCCCCAGGGCCCGAAAACTGTGGAGAATGCCGCGCTGGTCAGGGGCACTCCGTTAAGCAGGGAATCAAAATGGGCGGTAGTTCCCTGAACTGCATCAAGAGCCATGGCATTCAGATAAGTGCTTTCTGCATAGACGCCGGAGGTGAGAATTGTAAGTGCTGTAATCGTACACATGACAACAGTGTCGGTAAATACTTCAAAGATTCCCCACATGCCCTGGACAACAGGTTCTTTTGTATCAGAGTTTGTATGTACGGTAACAGAGCTTCCAAGCCCGGCTTCATTAGAAAACACTCCCCTGGAGATTCCTTTTTTCATGGCAGCAGTGATTCCATAGCCCAGCACCCCTCCTCCGGCAGCTTTTGGGGAGAAGGCTCCGTGAAAGATGGAATGGAATGCGGACGGAAGCTGGTCTATGTGGACAACAATAATGATGATACAGCCGAGTGTGAATAAAGCTGCCATGACCGGTATCACTTTTTCTGTGACACTGGCGATCCGTTTAATGCCGCCCATAATAACAAATCCCACCAAAAAAAGACCTGCAAGCCCGGTGATAACAGGGGAAATAGAAAAGGTAGCAGAGAGAGCAGATGACATAGAGTTTGCCTGTGCCATATTTCCGATTCCAAGGGAAGCCAGTATACAAAACATTGCGAACAGGGAAGCCAGCCATTTTGAGTGCAGGCCCCGTTCCATATAGACCATGGCGCCGCCGGCCCAATTTCCGTTTTTATCTTTGTAGCGGTATTTCATGCCCAAAGTTACTTCTGCATAGTGGGTCATCATACCCAGTACCGAAGAAATCCACATCCAAAAGACAGCTCCTGGCCCTCCGGCAGTGATGGCGGTGGCAACCCCGGCTATATTTCCGGTGCCAAGGGTCCCTGCCAGAGCGGTACAGAGAGACTGGAACTGGGAGATGGAGGCAGAATCCTTAGTTTTGCGTACTTCAGATTTTCTGAAAGAAGACAGAAAGGTGGAAGAGAACCAGAGCCGAAAGTGCCTCAGCTGAAAGAAATTGGTCCGAAATGTAAACATCAGGCCGATGCCAAGAAAGCAGGCAAGCATGGGTGTTCCCCATATAAAGGAATTTAATGCACTGTTCAGCCGGCTGATCAGAGAAAAAATTTGTTCCATATGTAAAATCTCTTTCCGGTAATTAAAGCATTATATTCGGTCAGGCAATAGATTTATGAATGATTCACTTCTATATTAAACGATGCCAGGATGAAAAGGTCATAAAATGCAGCAAAGAATACATTCAGAATGAGCCCGGGAAGCTGCTGCTTTATTTTTTTAAAAAAGTTTGTTATACTAATTACCAATGGGGTTTTCTCTATAAGAAGGATGGGAATTATGAATACGATTGTGAGAAACGTTGAAAATACTGACAATAAAGAAGCGGTCCATGAGGCGGCAGAACTTCTCAGACAGGGAGAACTTGTAGCTTTTCCCACAGAAACTGTCTACGGGCTGGGAGGCAGCGGCTGGATGGACGATGCTGCTGACAAGATCTATGAGGCAAAAGGGAGACCATCCGACAATCCTCTGATTCTGCATATCGGAAGCATGGACTTGATTTACGAGATTGCGTCCTACATACCGGAACTGGCCCGCAAAGCTATGGATGCTTTCTGGCCCGGTCCGCTGACTGTGATTTTACCGAAAAGTGACAAAGTTGGATACCGTGTAACAGGAGGTCTGGATTCTGTGGCTGTCCGTATGCCCAGCCACCCGGTTGCTTTAGCTCTGCTTAAAGAGGCAGGGATTCCTGTGGCAGCGCCCAGTGCGAACACTTCAGGAAGGCCCAGTCCCACAGAGGCTGAGCATGTAGTTGAGGACCTGGACGGAAAGATCCCTATGATTTTAGACGGCGGAAAAGTAGATGTAGGCGTTGAATCGACAATCGTTGATTTTACCGGAGATGTGCCGGTGATCCTGAGACCTGGAAAAATTACAAAAGATGAACTGGAACAGATTCTTTCGACAGAGGTACTTCTGGGCTCTTTCGCGGTGAAAGAAGACGCAGTGCCGAAGGCACCCGGGATGAAGTATAAGCATTATGCACCGAAAGCCCAGCTGATCCTCGTTCTTGGAATGGATAGAGAAAAAGTTACAAAAGAGATAACAAAAAGGGTTCATGACTGCCGGAGCAAGGGTATGAGAACCGGAGTCATTGCCACGGAAGAGACAAAGGACGCCTATGATGCGGACGAAGTGATTTCGGTGGGGAGCCGTAAACACATGGAGACGGTGACAGCAAATCTGTATCATGTACTGAGAGAGTTTGACCATAGAGATGTAGATATGATCTTTTCAGAAGGATTTGAGGGAGAAGAATATGAAGAGGCGGTGATGAACCGTTTGGCCAAAGCAGCGGGGCATCAGATGATCCGTGTTTAAAAGGAGATTAGTTTGAAAAAAATTATATTTGTTAGTACGAACAACACCTGCCGCAGTTTTATTGCGGAATCGGTGCTGCGGAAGTATTTAAAAGATGCCCACAGAAGAGATATCCAAGTGGTATCGAAAGGCTTGATTGTTTTATTTCCGGAGCCGGTACACACAAAAGCAGCAGACCTGGTCAGAAAAAGCGGGATCGAGATTGTAGATTTCAAGGCTTCCCAGCTTACACAGGAAGATGTGGAGACCAGTGACTTGATTCTTACCATGAATGATAAGCAGAAAGAAATGGTACTGGAAGACTATCATGGATATAAGGAAGTTGCCACCATCAATGAGTATGCCAACGATGAAGGTGCAGTCATCGATCCCTACGGAATGGATGACGAAGACTATGAGCATTGTTTTGTACAGATCACACAGTTAATCCATAAAATATGGAACCAAAAGTTAGGAGGAAATGAAATGATAGGTATTGGAAGCGACCACGGCGGATATGCGCTGAAGCAGGCAGTTATCAAGCATCTGGAGGAAAAGGGACATGCGGTGAAGGATTACGGATGCTATTCTGAGGAATCCTGTGACTATCCGGTGTATGCAAAAGCAGTGGCAGAGGGAATTCTGAAAGATGAAGTGAAACAGGGAATCCTGATCTGCGGAACAGGCATCGGTATCTCGATTACGGCCAACAAGATCAAGGGAATCCGTGCCGCGCTCTGCGGGGATACCTTCAGCGCCAGAGCTACAAGGGAACATAACAATGCCAATATTCTTGCGCTGGGGGCAAGAGTGACCGGAGAGGGACTGGCATTGGATATTGTAGATACATTTCTGGAGACTAAGTTTTCCAATGATGAACGCCATATCCGCAGGATTCAGATGATCGAAGATTAATTTTACTGATAAAATAATGTAGAAACGGCATCTTTTATTTTAAAGGGTGCCGTTTTTCAATATTTAGGAAGGTTTGTTCTGATATAAAAAGAAGAGAGAATAAAAAACAGGTAATTATGGAAAAATACAGTATGACCTGTTCTGCCGGAAGGAGGCTTTGCCCAGATTTTGTTATTTGTCAGCGTAAGTGTGCATAGAGGTTTTTTTTGTAGCAATAATATCTTATGGATGATATAATTACTAAGTGTGAGTAGAAACTTTTGAAGGAGGTCTTTATGAAGATCAATAGGGACATTGTGCGTTCGTTATCTTTGATAACTCAGTTGGGAATCACCATATTGACATCGGTATTCCTGTGCATGTTTTTGGGTCTTTGGCTGGACCGGAAGTTTTCTACCCATTTTTTTATTCCTTTCTTAATTCTGGGCGTCGGAGGAGGATTAAGCGGTGCCTGGAAACTCATAAGGAATGTCAGCCAAGACGAGGAGGATAACGATGATAAAAGAGATTAAAGAAATCAATCCTGTCCTTTTGGAATTGCTGGCTGGACTAGGGATTTACGGTGCAGCGGCCGGGACAGCCGGCATGGTCACATCGGGAGGTTCTGTATATTTTCTCGGCGGGATCCTTGCAGGCCTGTTTCTTGCGGTCTGTCTGGTTCTGAATATGTATCTGACCATTGACACTGCATTGGATCTGGATCCTGAATCTGCAAATAAGTATATGGTCCGCCGGACACTGGTCCGCAAATTTTTAACTGTTTTTGTGGCAGCGGTGGGAATTAAGATCCATATGCTTGCGTTTTCTGGAATCATACTGGGAGTTTTGGGGATCAAGATTGCAGCATATCTGCAGCCGATGATCCACGGCCGGATATCGGGAGGAAGATCCGGCAGCAGTAAAGAAGTAAAAAGGAGAATTTATTAAAAAGGAGGGTATGCTATGGGAATGATTCAGGCCCCCATGCTGGCTGCCGCATCAGGAAATGATGTGGACTTCATGGTACACGGGCTGATACCATTGAATTTTTTCGGGCATAAGGTATGGATCACCACCACTCATGTGACAACTCTGATTGTCATGATCTTTATCATGGTTCTGGCATTAGTTGCAAGGCGCAGTATCATGAAAGATTATGAGAAGCCCAGCGGTCTTGCAAACGCCGTGGAGCTGGTGGTAGAGATGCTGGATAAGCTGGTAAAGAGCACCATGGGAAAACACTGGAGGCCGTTTGCCAACTATATCGGCAGCATCATGTTCTTTATCTTTATTTCCAACACATCCGGGCTGTTCGGGCTTAGGGCGCCGACGGCTGATTATGGGACGACCTTATCCCTTGCGCTGATCACGTTTGTCATGATTCAGTACAGCGCTTTCAAGACGAGGAAATTCCGTATGTTTACGGATCTGTTCCAGCCGATCCCGGTGCTGTTCCCGGTGAATGTCATCGGAGAATTTGCAACACCGGTTTCACTGTCACTTCGTTTGTTCGGAAACATTATGGCAGGAACCATCATGCTTTCGCTGTGGTACGGCCTGCTTCCGATTTTTGCGAAGCTGGGGGTGCCGGCATTTCTGCATGTATATTTTGACTTGTTTTCCGGTGCCATCCAAACCTTTGTGTTTGCCATGCTGACTATGACATTTATCGCTGATAAGAGGAATGCATAGTCCGGAAAGAACGATCAAGAGTAATCGAAAAGAATAATTTTATTTTTAGGAGGATTTTCTTATGAATATTTCAAGTGAAGCATTTGTATTAGGTTGTTCAGCAATCGGAGCGGGCCTTGCGCTGATCGCAGGTATCGGGCCTGGTGTAGGACAGGGATATGCAGCAGGACAGGGTGCTGCAGCTGTGGGACGCAATCCAGGGGCAAAAGGTGATATCATGTCCACCATGCTTCTCGGACAGGCAGTTGCCGAGACTACAGGTCTCTACGGTCTGGTTATCGGTTTGATTCTGTTATACGCAAACCCATTATTCGCTAAATTATAATCCGGCGGAAGAAGGCCGGCAGAAGGTAGCCGGCAGCACATGACAAACCGGACAATTTAGGGAAAGGAGGACAGGACGTGGACAGAATCTTTGGACTTGATATCCAGCTTGGATTTGATTTAATATGCCAGGCAATCGCAGTCTTTATCATGTTTGCTTTTTTATCTTATGTATTATTTGAGCCGGTCAGAAAGCTTTTAAATGACCGGAAAAATAAGATTGCAGATGATCTGGATACAGCGGCAGCCGACAAAGAAGAGGCAGCCAGATTAAAAGCTGAGTATGAAGAAAAGATCAGGGATATAGAAAAAGAAGCCGATGAGATTTTAAGCCGGGCCAGGAAGAAAGCCCTGAAAAGGGAAGAGGAGATCGTTTCGGATGCCAGGCAGGAAGCCGCAAGGATCACTGAGCGGGCGGAAAATGAGATCGCGCTGGAAAAGAAAAAGGTACGGGATCAGGTGAAACAGGAGATGATCCAGGTTGCAGTGGCTATGGCAGGAAAGATCATCACAGAAAAGATCGATCCGGCCGCACAGGATGCCCTTGTGGAAGAGACCTTAAAGGAGATGGGTGATCAGACATGGCGAAGCTAGTCAGCAAAACATATGGAGATGCCTATCTCTCTCTGGCAGAGGAGAGGAATACCCTCGATGCTGTCAAGGAGGAAGTCCTGGCTGTGCGCCAGGTGTTTTTGGAGAGCGGAGAGCTGAATCAGATGCTTTCTCATCCCAAAATCGTAAAAGAAGAAAAAATGCGGATACTGGAGACAGCATTTAAAGGCAGGATTTCCGAGGACATGATGGGCTTTTTGTTGGTCATTGTGAAGAAGGACCGATACCGTGACATAATGTCGATTCTGGACTATATCATTGGCCAGATGAAGAAAAAAGAGGGGATAGGGAGCCTTAAGGTTGCCTCTGCCTTCAAACTGTCCGAAGGGCAGAAAGCAGACATTGTGCATCGTATGAAAGAACTGACAGATTATCAGGAGTTTGAAGTGGATTATGAGGTGGATGAGAGCCTGATCGGAGGGCTTGTGCTGCGTCTTGAGGACAGAGTCATCGACAGTTCCATCCGGACGAAGCTTCAGACTATGGGAAGAAGTCTGTCAAAAATACAGTTGTGATTATAGGCAAGGAGGCAAAAAAGCAAAATGAATTTAAGGCCAGAAGAGATTAGTTCTGTCATTAAAGAGCAGATCAAACAATACTCTACCAAGCTTGAAACCTCTGATATTGGA
Organism: Anaerostipes sp.; assembly: GCF_018381315.1. GTDB lineage: Bacteria > Bacillota > Clostridia > Lachnospirales > Lachnospiraceae > Anaerostipes. The sequence goes on from NZ_JAGZSD010000001.1 coordinate 132,214, forward strand.
ACCGTGATTCAGGTAGCCGACGGAATTGCAAGAATCCATGGCCTTGATGAGGCCATGCAGGGAGAGCTTTTAGAATTCCCGGGGGAAGTATACGGAATGGTGCTGAACCTGGAGGAAGATAACGTCGGAGCTGTACTGCTGGGAGATCAAACAAACATCAGCGAGGGAGATACCGTAAAAACTACCGGAAGAGTTGTGGAAGTGCCGGTGGGAGATGCGATGACCGGACGTGTTGTGAACTCCCTGGGACAGCCGATTGACGGCAAAGGCCCGATCGAGTCGGAAAAGTACCGTCCAATAGAAAGAGTAGCATCAGGAGTTATCTCAAGAAAATCCGTAGATACTCCGCTTCAGACAGGAATCAAAGCGATCGATGCCATGGTGCCGATCGGACGGGGGCAGAGGGAGCTGATTATCGGCGACCGGCAGACCGGTAAGACTGCCATTGCACTCGATACAATTATCAATCAGAAGGGTGAGGGCGTTCACTGTATTTATGTGGCAATCGGACAGAAGTCCTCAACCGTTGCTAATATCGTAAAGACACTGGAAGAGCACGGAGCGATGGATTACACCACAGTCGTGGCATCCACAGCCAGTGAGCTGGCGCCGCTCCAGTATATTGCACCGTATGCAGGATGTGCCATAGGGGAAGAATGGATGGAAAACGGGGAAGATGTTCTTGTCATCTATGATGATCTGAGCAAACATGCAACTGCATACCGCACCCTGTCCCTGCTCCTTAGAAGACCGCCGGGAAGAGAGGCTTATCCGGGAGATGTCTTTTATCTCCACTCCAGACTGCTGGAGCGTGCGGCAAAGCTTTCAGATGAACTGGGAGGCGGTTCCTTAACGGCCCTGCCGCTCATTGAGACTCAGGCAGGTGACGTTTCTGCGTATATCCCTACCAATGTAATTTCCATCACTGACGGACAGATTTATCTGGAGACTGAGATGTTTAATGCAGGTTTCCGTCCTGCCATCAATGCAGGCCTTTCTGTATCCAGAGTCGGCGGAGCGGCGCAGATCAAGGCAATGAAGAAGATTGCAGGCCCGATCCGTACCGACCTTGCACAGTACAGGGAGCTTGCTGCATTTGCCCAGTTTGGATCAGAGCTGGACGATGACACCAAAGAGCGTCTGGCACAGGGCGAGAGGATCAAAGAAGTGCTGAAGCAGCCTCAGTACCAGCCGCTTCCGGTAGAACAGCAGGTAGTGATTATTTATGCAGCTACCAGGAAGTATCTGCTGGAGATCAAGGTGGAAGACATTTTAGACTTCCAGAAAGAATTGTTTGAGCTGATTGATACGAAATACCCGGATGTATTCCGGTCAATCCGTGAGACCAGAGAGCTTGGAAAGGAAGCGGAAGAACAGCTGATTACTGCCATCAAAGAGTGCAGACAGCAGTTTGAGGCAAAGTAAAGAGGTGAGCTTTTATGGCATCAATTGTTGATATAAAAAGAAGAAAAGCCAGTATAGAAAGCACCGGACAGATCACAAAGGCAATGAAGCTTGTCTCTACCGTAAAGCTTCAGAGGGCAAGGGTAAGGGCTGAGGAATCCAGGACTTATTTTGACAAAATGTATCAGACGGTATCCTCGATCTTAGCCCAGTCTGACAATATTGACCATCCCTATTTAAAGGCCAACGGTTCACAGAAGAAAGCAGTCATTGCAGTCTCATCTAACCGTGGGCTGGCCGGAGGATATAACAACAATATTGTGAAGCTGATCCGGGACAGCGGGATTTCCAAAGAGGATGCGGTGATCTATGGTGTGGGGCATAAGGCTATGGACAGTCTTGCAAACAGAGGCTATCATATCGCTTCCGATGATTCCGAGATCATTGATGAACCGGAGTATGAGGATGCTGTGGATCTCGGAAACCGTGTGCTGAAAGCCTTTGAAGACGGTGATATCGGCGAGATCTATCTGGCATATACCAATTTTAAAAATACCGTGGTCCATGAGCCGACTATGATCAAACTGCTGCCTGTGGAGATCGATTCAAAGGCAAAAGACGGAGAGGATGCGAAAACTCTCATGAATTATGAACCGGAACCGGAAGAAGCATTGTCTATGCTGATTCCCAAGTATGTATGCAGTTTGATTTTTGGTGCGCTTGTCACATCGGTTGCCAGCGAGAACGGCGCCAGGATGCAGGCCATGGATTCAGCAACGACCAACGCCGAAGAATTAATTGACAACCTGAGCCTTGCCTATAACAGGGCAAGACAGGGCGCCATCACGCAGGAATTGACAGAAATCATTTCAGGGGCAGAGGCGCTGGAATAGAAGTAGGAGGAATTATTAAATGGCAGATAATCATACAGGGAAGATCACCCAGATTATTGGTGCGGTTTTAGATATCAAGTTCAGCGACGGGCATCTGCCGGAGATCAACGACGCCATTGATATTAAGACAAAGCAGGGAGGGAAACTGGTTGTAGAGGTTTCCCAGCATCTGGGAGATGATACCGTAAGATGTATTGCGATGGGACCCACAGACGGTCTGGTCAGAGGGATGGAGGCAGTCTGCACGGGCGGGCCGATCTCTGTGCCTGTAGGAGAGCAGACTCTGGGAAGGATGTTCAATGTCCTTGGAGACCCTATTGACAATAAACCGGCTCCGGAGAATGCCAAACGGCTGCCGATACACAGAAAGGCGCCGGCATTCAAAGACCAGTCTACAGAAACTGAAGTGCTGGAGACAGGAATCAAGGTTGTTGACCTTTTATGCCCGTACCAAAAGGGCGGAAAGATTGGTCTGTTCGGCGGTGCCGGTGTGGGCAAAACCGTACTGATTCAGGAACTGATCCGGAATATTGCCACGGAACACGGCGGATATTCCGTATTTACAGGTGTTGGAGAGCGGACCAGAGAAGGAAATGACTTATATTATGAAATGAGCGACTCAGGTGTTATTGACAAGACAGCCATGGTATTCGGACAGATGAATGAACCGCCGGGAGCCCGTATGCGTGTAGGGCTTACAGGACTTACCATTGCTGAAAATTTCCGTGATGAAGGCGGTAAAGATGTGCTGCTGTTTATCGATAACATTTTCCGTTTTACCCAGGCAGGTTCTGAGGTGTCTGCACTTCTCGGACGTATGCCGAGTGCGGTTGGATATCAGCCGACTCTGCAGACTGAGATGGGTGCCCTTCAGGAGAGGATCACATCCACAAAGGATGGTTCTATCACATCCGTGCAGGCAGTCTATGTGCCGGCCGATGACCTGACCGACCCGGCGCCGGCTACAACCTTTGCTCATCTGGATGCGACAACGGTACTTTCCCGTGCCATCGTGGAGCAGGGTATTTATCCGGCGGTAGATCCTTTAGAGTCCACATCCAGAATTCTGGATCCGAAGATCGTAGGAGAGGAACACTATCAGGTGGCCCGCGGAGTACAGGAGATCCTTCAGAGATATAAAGAACTTCAGGACATTATTGCGATTCTCGGTATGGACGAGCTTTCTGATGAAGAGAAGCTGATTGTTGACCGTGCAAGAAAGATTCAGAGGTTCCTGTCACAGCCGTTCTTTGTTGCCGAGCAGTTTACAGGTACGGTTGGAAAATATGTAACATTAAACGACACGATTCAGGGCTTTAAAGAGATCTTGGAAGGCAAACATGATGACATTCCGGAGGGTATGTTCCTGAATGCGGGAAGTATCGATGAGGTCGTGGAACGTGCGAATGCAAAGTAGGCAGGTGATCTGATGGCTGAGAGTCTGATGAAATTAGAAGTAACAACTCCGGACCGGTCCTTTTACACAGGGGAGGTCCGGATGGCTGAGTTTACAACCACAGAAGGAAATGTAGGGATCTATCCGAAGCATATTCCAATGACGATGATCGTTGCTCCCGGTATCCTGACGATCACAGAGGCAGACGGCACAAAAAAGCAGGCTGCATTGATGAAGGGATTTGTGGAGATCACAAAAGAGGCTGTAAACATTCTGGCAGAAGTTGCAGAATGGCCGGGTGAGATTGATGTTGAGCGTATGGAGCGTGCCAAGAGACGCGCAGAAGAACGTTTGAAACACAGGAATGACACTGATCTCCATCGGGCGGAGATGTCTCTTAGGAGAGCTTTAGTCAGAGAAGAATTATCCAAGAAGATATAAAATGCTTGGAATCAAAATACACCGGGCTGCAGTTTCTTTTGCTGCGGCTCGGTGTATTTTATAATTTCAGCGGTTGGCCAGATTGTTGTTCTGGTATCTTGGATCCAGAGTCACTTCATCCTCAAACCAGTCAGGGCCTTCATAATCAAGGGCTGCTTCTTCCGATGGGAACTCTACTTCCGCCATCATAAGTCCTTCGTGGTCATCGTGGAACACATCCAGTTCAATGGTAAGGGAATCGGATGTAGGAATCTGGTAACGAGTCTTGTAAATGAGGATACCGTCAATTTTACTTTTCAGATGCTCATATGCCTGCTTTGTCAGAGGAAATTCATGTTCGGCCCGTTTCATAAGTCCTTTGGACTTATAAGTAAGGATATATTCATGGTCCAGCCTGCGGATCCGGATGACCGGTTCCATGCACAGATAACCCTGTTCGATCTCGGAGTGAGGGTAAGAGTCAAGGTCCTTTGGCGGGTCGGTAACGATAAACTTGCGTTCAATTTCCATAGTGCGGTCCTCCTTTTTCCTCATTATATACGTATCAAAGACAGAATGCAAAGGAAATTGACAACCAGGCGGAAAGCTTTTAAAATGTTTTAGAAGCATTAATTCAGAGAAGGCGAGGAAATTAGAATGCGTTTAAGAAATGTGCCGGGGGCGGCAGATACGATAGCGGACAGCCCATTTTCAGTCTGTAAACCGGAAGAATGGAAGGGCAGATGGAGGGAACTGTTTGGCAATGACCGGCCGATCCATATAGAAATCGGTATGGGAAAAGGAAAATTTCTTTTGACATTGGCAGAAAAAAATCCGGAAATCAACTATATTGGAATTGAGAAGTTTTCAAGTGTTCTGGTAAGGGCAGTAGAGAAGACAGAAGAATTTGAGGGAGACAATTTAAAGCTGATCCGTATGGATGCGGAAAATCTTGAGGAAGTTTTTGCAGAAGGAGAGATAGACCGGATTTATCTGAACTTTTCCGATCCGTGGCCCAAGGAACGCCATGCCAAGAGAAGGCTGACGTCCACGAGATTCTATGAACGGTACGATCATATTCTTGCAAAAGACGGACAGGTGATCTTTAAAACAGATAACAAAGGGCTGTTTGATTTTTCTTTGGAGCAGACAGAGGAAGCGGGATGGAAGCTTTTAAACTGTACCTTTGATCTGCATCACAGCGAGTATGCGAAAGATAATGTGATGACGGAATATGAAACCAGATTTTCAAAGGAAGGCAAGCCGATCTGCCGGCTGACAGCTTACCGTTAATATTTCTGCCGATGTTGCATACTATAATAAAAAAGTGGTAAGATAATTATGAAACAGAAAAAGTGTCAAGTAAAGGTAAATCAATTTTTCTACCAGCATCCAAAGTCCAGAAAGTGGTTTTGCCGGCTGGTGGCATCGCTGGAAGAAGCGAAAGATTGTTTATGCCGGTCAAGGTAAGGAGAAGTAGTATGGAGTATACGTTTACGAAGGAAAATTTCCAGGCAGAAGTGTTAGACTCAGATCAGCCGGTACTTGTCGATATGTTTGCAACATGGTGCGGACCGTGCAGAATGATGGGACCGGTAGTGGAAGAACTGGCAGCAGAGTACAAAGACAGTGTCAAAGTCGGAAAGCTGGATATTGATGAAAACAGTGATATTGCAGCACAGTACGGCGTGATGTCAGTGCCTACCTTTCTGGTATTTAAGAACGGACAGGTGGCAGCGAAGGTTGTGGGAGCTGTGCCAAAAGAAGAACTGATGGCGGCTGTGGATAAAGCCCGGTAATCCTGTTCTCACATTAAAAGATAAAAACGGACGGCAGAGTTATCTGCTGTCCGTTTTTATCTTTTTTAGTTCGGTTTGACAAGAGGCAGGACAGCAATTAAACTAAAAAGCAGAGAATGATAAAGAAAAGGTGGGCGCATGAACATATTAAATATAGAACATGTAAATAAAATTTTTGGAGATAAGACCATATTTGATGACATATCTCTTGGAGTGCATCAGGGGGATAAGATCGGGATCCTTGGAGTCAACGGCACAGGCAAGTCAACTTTGCTGAGAGTGATCGCCGGTCTGGAAGTTCCGGATGAAGGAGAGGTTATTTTCGGAAGAGGAATCCAGACAGCATTTCTTCCTCAGAACCCTCATTTTCCTGAAGGAGCCAAGGTTCTTTCCTATGTAACGGAAGGAAAACAGGATGCAGACGGGGGAGAGCCTGTAAGCGAAGCAAAAACCATCCTGACCAAGCTGGGAATCTTTGATTTTGATGCATCAGTAAGCCATCTGTCAGGCGGACAGAAAAAAAGGGTAGCACTGGCAAGAACTTTGGTGGATCCGGCTGATGTGCTGATACTGGACGAGCCTACCAACCATATCGATAATGACATGGCACTGTGGCTGGAGGACTATCTGAACAGATTTAAAGGTGTTTTGATTATGGTGACCCATGACCGTTATTTTTTGGACCGTGTAACGAACAAAATCGTGGAGATTGACCAGGCGAAACTGTACACCTATGATTCCAACTATTCAGGATTCCTGGCTTTGAAGGCACAGAGAGAAGAAATGGAGTTAGCTACAGAGCGCAAACGCCAAAGTGTGCTGCGGACAGAGCTGGAATGGGTAAAACGCGGCCCTCAGGGAAGAGGAACAAAGCAGAGAGCCAGGCTTTCCCGCTATGAGCAGCTGAAAAATATGGAGGGACCCAGAGAAACGCAGAATGTTGAGATGGATTCCGTCGGCACAAGACTTGGAAAGAAAACCATAGAACTCCATAATATTTCAAAGTCCTATGGAGAGAAAAAGCTCATTGAAGACTTTACTTATATCATTTTAAGGGATGACCGTCTGGGCATTATCGGGCCTAATGGGTGCGGAAAATCAACCTTAATGAAGATCATCACAGGGCGCCTGGCTCCTGATGACGGGGAGGTCGTGATTGGAGATACGGTAAAGATCGGATATTTTGCTCAGGAAAATGAAGATATGGAAGAGGATATCCGCGTGATTGACTATATCCGCAATACAGCAGACTATATAGAGACTTCCGGCGGAACAATCAGTGCATCACAGATGCTGGAGAGGTTCTTGTTTACGCCGTCTATGCAGTACACACCGCTCTCTAAGCTTTCGGGCGGAGAAAAAAGAAGGCTGTATCTGCTGAAAGTATTGATGGATGCGCCCAATATACTGATTTTGGATGAGCCCACAAATGATCTGGATATTGCAACTCTGAGGGTTTTGGAGGATTATCTGGATTCCTTCCAGGGCATTGTAATCACCGTGTCCCATGACCGTTATTTCCTGGACCGGATTGCAGAGCGGATCTTTGCCTTTGAGGGAGAAGGAAGATTAACCCAGTATGAGGGAGGATACTCAGATTATTTGAGGGCCAGAACTCCGGAGGAACCGAAAAAAACAAAAGACAAGACAGAGAAAAAAGCTTGGAAGGCGAAGAGTACCAAGCTAAAGTTTTCTTACAATGAACAGAGGGAGTATGAAACCATCGATGCGGATATCGAGGAACTGGAAGAAAAGATTGCATCGTTGGAGCAGGCAATAGAGGAAAATGCCAGCCAGTATACAAAGCTTGGGGAATTGACAGAAGAAAAAGAAGTGCTGGAACAACAGCTGAACGACAAAATGGAACGGTGGGTCTACCTGAACGACTTGGCAGAGAGAATTGAAGCCCAGAATTCCTGAGAGGTGGAAATCAATGAAAAAGAGATTTGGAAAACGAAGCATGCTGAATGCCGTCTGTGCAGTTCTTACATGTATACTGGCTGCAGGAAGCTTTTTTGGCTGTCAGAAGGACCAGTCTTTGGAAACGGAAAATCCTGAATATGTCATAGGGGTCGTTACGAAGTCAAGGGACAGTGAATACTGGATGTCTGTCTGTTCAGGCATGGAAAAGGCTGCTGCAGATCTGGGCGTATCAGTCATTATCATGTCTCCTGACACGGAGACTGATGAAAAAGCACAGCAGCAGATGATCGACAGTCTGCTGAAAAAGGACATTGATGCACTGGCTGTGTCACCTATTGATTCTTACAATGCAGATAAGTATTTGAAAAAAGCAGAAAAGGAAAATATAAAAGTAGTGTCCTACGATACTAAGATTATGGAAAAGGGAGTTCCGTATATTGGGATCGACAATGAAAAAGCAGGCAGGGATCTGGCAGAGTATATGGCAGGACAGATGGGAAAAGAAGGTTCGGTGGGTATCATATCAGGGAATCTGAAACAAAACTCCCATGCGTCAAGACTGAAAGGTTTTAAAGACTACATAGAAAAGAACACAGATATCCGAATTGCCTTTACGGAAAGCGGGTACAGCAACCTGAGGATGTCAGAGCAGGAGATTTCCAGACTTATGAAAGAACATCCGGATCTGAACGGCATATTTGCAACCAGTGCCGTGACGGCTCTGGGCATTATGGAATATATGAAGGACCGGCCGGTGCTAATTGCTACCGTAGACGCCCAGGAAGACGCCCTGGATGCAGTAAAGAAAGGAAGAATTGCCGCTTTGGCCTACCAGCCGGGCTATGAGATTGGCTATGAAACAATCCGGTATATTGTGAATGAAAAGAAAGGAATCAAACAGCCGGATCAGAAAATCATCCATGCAGATCTAAAAATAAAACCCAAAAAATAAAAATATGACACAAAAAAGGATCCCCCAATTACGGGGAATCCTTTTTTTTATACAAATAACATAAATGCTGACGAGCCTATAAAAAAATAAAATCAAATCTAAAAATTATCGGAATACGCCCTGAAGTGCGGAAAGGTAAAATAGCACTGAGGGCAGAGAAAAAGATCCTGCCGTTTCATGGCGAATATATAGATCAGAAAAGGAGATTACATTATGAACAAAGTTAAAGTAGGCATCGCAGGATTAGGAAGATTAGGAAAGTTACATGCAGAGAATTTGGCATTTAAGATTCCCAATGCGGAACTTACGGCTGCTTGTTCGATCGTACCGGAAGAATTAGAATATGCCAAAACGAATCTTGGAGTGACAGACGTCTATACAGATTTTCGTGAGATGGTTGAGAAAGCAGATATTGAAGCTGTGGCGATTGTAACAACGAGCGGAGAACACTGCTGGCAGATCGAAGCTGCATTGGATGCCGGAAAACATGTCTTTTCCGATAAACCTCTTGGCGTCACTGTGTCAGAGTGCAGAACAGCCGAGGCCGCTGTGGAGCGCCATCCGGAGCTTGCATTCTTTCTGGGATTCATGCGCCGTTATGATCCGTCCTATGCATATGCAAAGAAAAAGATCGAGGAGGGAGCAATCGGTAAGCCTTACATGGTAAAAGCTGCAGGTATTGATCCGGAAGCTCTCGTGGAGGGGGCAATCAAGTTCGCGGCCACCAGCGGAGGCATCTTTATTGATATGGCCATTCACGATATTGACTTAATGCGCTGGTTTTTGGAATCTGATCCGGTGGAAGTCTATGCTGCAGGGGCTACATTTAAACATCCTGAATTCAGAGAAGCAGGAGACGATGAGACGGGAGCTGCAATGTATAAATGTGAGAACGGAGCTTTGGGATTTGTACATGTGGGACGTACGGCAGCCCACGGATATCATGTGGAGACAGAGATTATCGGTACAGAGGGAAGTTTAAGAATCAGTCCTGTGCCGGAAAAAAATCTGTGCATGATTTATGATCAAAATGGGGCCGTGACTGAGTGTGTCAGCGGATTTTCAGAAAGATTTTCAGAAGCGTATCTGCTGGAAATGAGCGAGTTCATTGACTGCGTGCAGAGCGGTACAAAACCGGACGTAACCGTATATGACGGAACAAAATCCACACAGATTGGTTTCGCCACGACAGAAGCCTGGAAAAAGGGCGGTACGGTAAAGATTGCGTACTAGTTGACACTTTTTTAGTGTAACGTATAATTAGATATAGAAGAAATTGTTTATGTAAAGCTTGGAAAACTGATATTTTCAAGCTTTACAGTTAGCCTGAGCCGGCACTGGCATGCCGGTTCAGGCTAGCATCGGACACCAGGGAAGGGAGAGGAAGCACGGTATGATACGCAGTATGCGGAGTAAAGTATTCTTGGCAATTATCAGCATCACGCTTTTGACAGCTTCAGCCATCACCTTGGTATTTTATCTGAAGTCGACGCAGATGATTGAGGACAATTATGGGCAGAACCTCTACGGGCGGATAGAACAAGTGGGGAATGCATTTGATGATGCCATGAAGGAGATTTATTATATCACGGTCCAGGCTTCAGATGACGGACAGCTTGCAGCCCGGACAGAAAACTATTCCCTTACAAAAGATGTGGCAAGTCTGGAAAAGATATCATCTGACCTGGGCAGATTTAAAAAACGCTACAGTGACATTGGCTCTGTATATTTGGTGATACCGGGGCAAAAGACCATTGTCACGTCAGAGGACTATCCTATTTATGAGAAAAAGGTCAGGGACTCTGTCCTGCAGGGTGTGGAAAACGTTTCCCGGCAAGATCATCCGGTGATTATAGATGATCCGATAAGAAATCAGAAAAAAATCTTGTCTTTCATTGAGCCGCTCAAATCAGATGGCGGAAAAACCATTGCCTATGTTATGTGCAATATTGAGGAGAGAGCCATCTACTATAAATATCTCGATATTTTAAACGACGGAAAATCTTCCGAAGCAGTTCTGCTGAATAAGGAGAATGCTGTTGTCTCTACAAAAAATGCTGAGTCCATGGGGAAAATCTATAAAAACAGCAGCTTTCCGAATGTGCAGCAAAATGGTATTTTCAACAAGAGAAAGCCTGCGGTTATGGGAATCAGTTACAAAACAGTGTTCACCGGATGCAGCTTCTTTATAACTGTGGAAAAAAGTGTGGTTCTGAGAGATTTAAACCAGCTCAAATATTTTCTTTTGGCATTTTTATTCCTGTTCCTTGGCATTTCCCTGATCCCTGCCTATTTTGCCACAAGGGCCATGTATGAGCCGCTAAGGAACCTGACAGCAGCCATGGATGAGGTCAGCGCAGGAGAACTGGACAAAAGAGTTAAAGTGTATACAAACGATGAGATCGGCCGCCTTTCCAATGACTTCAACAACATGCTGAACCAGATTGAAAAGCTCATCGAACGGCTGGTCAAAGAGGAAGGGCTGAAAAAGGATGCGGAATTAGAAGCACTCCAGTACCAGATCACCCCTCATTTCATGTACAATACGCTGAATTCCATAAAATTTGCTGCTCTGCTGAAGGGGGAGAAGGAACTGGGCAATCTGATCGGGGACTTTGTGGAACTTCTCCAGGCCAGTGTCAATAAAAAAGGGACCTTTGTTACAGTTTCTGATGAACTGCATATTCTGAACAATTATATTCACCTGCAGAAGATCCGCTATGACGGACATTTTGAGGTGGACTATCAGATTGATGAAAAAGCGGGAAGCTGTTTTGTGCCCCGTCTGATTCTGCAGCCATTGGTAGAAAATTCTATTCTTCATGGGCTGGATATGAAAAAGGACAACAGCCGGATTGAGATCAAAGCGATGATTGAAGAGGATTATCTCTGCATCAGCGTTAAAGACAATGGGAGAGGTATGACCCAGGAACAGATATATGATTTACTGACGAAGAAGACAAAAAAAACAAATGGACTCAGCGGCATTGGAGTAGCCAATGTCCGTGAGAGACTGGTGCTGTATTATGGAAATAATGCAGGTCTTGGATATGACAGCAATTCTGACGGAACGACGGCATATCTTTACCTGCCGGCTTACAAAGAGCAGAATCTGTATGCAGTGTGAAAGGAGAAACGCCATGTACCGAACGATTATTGTAGATGACGATTTTTTAGTGCGAAGCTATTTGAAACAGCTGGATGCCTGGGAGGAAGCAGGCTATGAGATCATTGCAGACCTGAGGGACGGTGAGGAGGCCCTGAATGCTGTCAGGGAGCAGTCTCCTGATGTGATTGTATCTGATATTTCCATGCCTCTGATGGATGGGATTGAGCTGATACGGAAGGTACGGGAGATGGGTCTTTCTACATATATTATCGTTCTGAGCTGTCATGATGATTTTAATTATGTGAAAGAAGCTATGCGCCTGGGAGCAAATGAATATGTGCTGAAAAATTCTCTGGATGAGGATTCTCTTTTTGAGGTGCTGAAAAATGCAGAGCGCCATATGGACAGCATGAAGAAGCAGAACAGTGATGATGAGCGTACAAAAAAACTCATCAAGGCGGGAAGCCAGTCTTTAAAGATCCGGTTTTTTAATGAGATTCTGGCGGGAGACATGAGCACGGAAGAACGGGAGGAAAGACGGAAGGAAGCCGGCATTGAGGGAAAATATATCAACAGCGCAGTTGTGAACATGTTTATCCCCGGGTGGATGAGTATTAAGGACAGCCAGTCTCCGGCGGAGACAGAACAGTATGCAGCCGGGTTTATTGAGCGCCTTTCTGCGCAGCTGGAAATGCTCCTGGGGGAAGAGAGCAGCAAGGCAGAGACGATTTCATTGGGAGGAGGAATATTCTGCTGCTTTTTGGATCTTTCCGACCAAAGCAGGAGCAGCGTGATGAAGCAGAAGCTCACCAGTGTGGCGTCTGCATGCTTTCAATGCTGTAAGGATGAGATTTATGACTATGACATCGGCGTCAGCAATATCTGTATCGGTGAGGGCGGTATCCGCCAGGCATATCAGCAGGCAAGGGATACGATTAAGCTGAGTTTTTATGAGGACAGCGATATTTTATATTTTGACAGCCAGAAGACCATCGGTACGAGTATGCCGGAATGTGCCGGGGAGCTTTTGAGCCATGCCAAGGAATATGCCGCAGGGCGGAAGGAAAAGGAGATGAGAGAGGAATTCGGCCAGGTCATAGATATGTGCCGGGAACTGAGGACAGATCCCAAGATCATTTTCCGCTGGATCCGCAGACTGGATACCGCAATGGGAACGGAGCACAGCCAGGAAGAACTGTTTAAGCTGACCCACGCTGAACAGCTCACGGAAATATTTGAGGACTACAGGAAAAAGATTTTTCTCGGAGTGGGGAAAGAGGTTCCTGAAAACGCAGGAACCCAGATCAGACAGGCTGTACAGTATATCAGAGAACATTTCAAAGAACAGATAGGGCTGCAGGAGGTGGCTGATGCGGTAGGCCTTAATTTTGCCTATCTGAGTTATCTGTTTAAGCAGGAGATGGGCATCGGCTTTTCCGGATTTCTTCTGGAACTTAGGGTAGAATATGCAAAAGATCTGCTGAAAAATACAAGCTATAAGATCAAGGATGTGGCTTTGGAATCAGGATTTAATGATTATCACTACTTTTCAAAAGCTTTTAAACGGCTGAACGGCATCAGTCCGGCGGAGTACCGCAGACGCTCCTAAAAAAAAGACACAAAATCGGGAACATCTATTTTTAGTACAACAAAGCTAAAAATATTCCCGATTTTTTTAGTGCTCCCCCATGGTATTCTTTATTCAGATCAAAAAAGAACACGGATAAAGGAGAAGTGCTATGTTTAACAAAGAAAAAGTAAAATTAGGAATTGCCCCGATTGCCTGGACCAATGATGACCTTCCGGATCTGGGAAAAGAAAACACCTTTGAGCAGTGTGTCAGCGAAATGGCATTGGCAGGGTTCACTGGTTCAGAGGTAGGAAATAAATATCCAAAGGATCCGGAGGTTTTGAAAAAGGCTCTTAAACTCCGCGGAATCGAGATCTGCAATCAATGGTTTTCATCATTTTTGATTACTAAGCCATTTGAAGAGGTAGAAAAAGAATTCCGTGCACAGCTAAGCTTCTTAAAGGCTATGGGAGCAAAGATTATCGGTGCTTCTGAGCAGAGCCACAGTGTACAGGGTATGCCGGATACCCCGATCTTTGGACATAAATATGTGATGAACGATGAAGAATGGGAGACATTCTGCACAGGAATGAATAAATTAGGAAAGATTGCAAAAGAAGAATACGGAATCAGTCTTACGTTCCATCATCATATGGGAACTGTTGTACAGAATCCGGATGAAGTGGAGAGAATGATGGCAGGAACAGATCCTGAATATGTAAGCCTTTTGTTTGATACAGGGCATTTTACATACTGCGGGGCAGATCCTCTGGAAATGGTCACAACATATGTAGACCGTATCAAACATGTTCACTTAAAAGATATCCGCCCGGAAGTGGTAGAAAAGGTAAAAGCAGAAAATTTAAGCTTCTTGGACGGCGTGCGTATGGGTGCGTTTACAGTGCCGGGTGACGGATGCATCGATTTTGATCCGATCTTTAAAGTGCTTGAGAATGCAGGATATGAGGGATATATGCTGGTAGAGGCTGAACAGGACCCTGCTAAGGCAAATCCGCTGGAATATGCTTTGAAAGCAAGAAAATTTATCGCTGAGAAAACTGGATTATAAGAAAATATAAGCTCTTGATTTATGAGCAGAATACTGCCGGAAACTTGAATAGTTCTTCCGGCAGTATTTTTGTGTTTTGGTAAATCCTTCAGAACAAACAAAAGACCCCGCATGCCTGCGGGGTCTTTAATGAAAAGAGAGGATTAAAATATATATGAAAAACTATGTCTTAAGTATATCAGTTTTATATTCGAATACAATGTATAGAAACTAAACAATTCTAAACATCCTATAAACAAACATTAAGAAAGTCTTGTGTTTCTTATGGATGTACCGCATGGTTTTTTATATATTCTTCCATAATACATGCGGCGCAGCCGACGATCTGCACACATGGGCGCTTCTCATAATATTCTTTTGTCCGTTCCGCAGGAATATAGGATTCCTTTTTCTGGCTAAGGCCCAGCAGTTCCCGGCAGACAATGGAGCCGTTTTGTTCTTCAAATGCCCGTGCAAGTTCCTGGATCCGCCTGTAATGTTCTGTTTTGGCAGTACGGTCTGCCGGGGAATCATATCCGTACAGGATACCGGCAGTGAGAAACATGCCGCTGACAGATCCGCAGACCTCTCTCAGTCTGCCCATGCCTCCGCCGAAGGAAGAACTCAGCTTCAGTGCAGTCTGCCGGTCTATGTCGTAGAGGTCTTGAAAGGCAAGAAAAACAGACTGGGAACAGTTGTAGCCTTCTTTAAATAAATCCATAGCCTTTTGGGCATATTGACTGCAAACGGGATCTGTGATCATATAAGGGCTCCTTTTCTTTTGCGGACAGCAGGTTATATTCATCAAATAAAATAAAAAACACCATCCCCAGCCCCAAACAAGCCAAAAATAGTGTTTTGATACGCGATGAGGGGCTCGAACCCTCGACACCCTGATTAAGAGTCAGGTGCTCTACCAACTGAGCTAATCACGCTTATTTCTTAATGCGCTGGTTTTTCAACGCAAGAATTATTATATATGATGTTTCCGATAATTGCAAGTGAAAATTGAAAATTTTTTTGTATCTTTTTGTCGGCAGAAAAAAGAAGATGGGATTCAGAACAGAATATATAAAAAAGAAGGGGAGCAAAAGCCGGCGGACCCTATACTTTTCCGGATCTTTGTGCTAGAATAAACCCAAAATTTGATTGTGCCCAGGGGATAGAAGAAGGAGTGTAAAATTTGAAAAACAATAAATTTGAATCTAATAAAAAGTATTTTACTATATCGATTTATTCAATCGTAGTAATCTTAATCGGGTGTATTATTTTCCGTCTGGTGAATAATTGGGCATCTACCATCGGCATCCTGACAGATTTATGGGATACGATCTTTCCGTTTTTTATTGGTTTTCTGATCGCATATGTTATGAATCCGGTTGTAAGTTTTTTTAATGAGAAGGTATTTGCACCATTATTCGGTGAAAAAAGAAAGAGGATCAATCGGGCATGTGCAATCCTTACCACCTACATTATATTAGTGGGGGCTCTCACCATCTGCTTGATTTTCATTGTTCCCCAGCTCTATGACAGTATTAAAGAATTGTCAAATCAGATCCCGGTCATCTCTGATAAAATTATGGAATTACTGGACCACTACAGAAAGAGCGGTTCCGGGCTGATGCCCCCTGAATTAATGGAGACACTGGAGACCAAAAGCCTTCCGAAGCTTGTGCAGCTCTCTAATCAGATGCTTACGGATGCAATCCCGCTGCTTTATAATTTTTCTATTTCATTTGTGAAGTGGCTGTTTAATCTTTTTATTGCTTTTGTTGTTTCAATCTATATGACAGCAGATAAACAGCTTTTAAAAAGCTCCTGCCGCAGAATTATTTTTGCGGTGTTTCCGTACGAAGCAGCTGTTCCAATCATTCACGGACTGAAAGAGTGCCATAATATCTTCTCAGGATATATTATCGGAAAGTCCCTGGATTCCCTGATCATTGGCTGTCTCTGCTTCTTTCTTATGAGTATCCTGCATCTTCCGTATACCGTGCTAATCAGTGTTATCATAGGAGTGACAAACATGATACCGTATTTCGGACCGTTTATCGGTGCTGTGCCGGGAGCCTTTATTCTGTTTATTGTGAGCCCTTATAAAGCTCTCATTTTCCTTGTGATGATTCTGATTCTCCAGCAGTTTGACGGACTGGTGCTGGGGCCAAAGATCCTGGGCAACTCTACAGGTGTACGGCCGATCCTCATTCTGTTTTCTATTACAGTAGGAGGCGCTTACTTCGGGCCTCTGGGAATGTTTTTGGGAGTGCCGTTTTTTGCGGTCGTACAGTATCTGATCAACAACTGGGTGAACTACAGGCTGTATAAGAAGGATTTGAATATCAATTAGGAGGCAGGCCCATGAATACTGTTGTTGCGGCGGCCCAGTGCAGAGCTTCTGCTGAGCCGGAAGAGAATATTCTGAAGGCAGAGAGGTTCTGCAGGGAAGGATATGATAAGAATGTACAGTTTCTCATTTTTCCTGAGTATTTTATGACGTACTATCCTACAGACAGGGCCGAGTATTTTAAAAAGGCACAGTCTCTTGACGGTCGCTTTGTCAAGGAGATGAAAATACTGGCCCGAAAATACGGTCAATGGATCTTGTTTGGGATGAATGAGAAACCAAAACGTAAGTCCGGCGGCAGATGTTACAATACTGCGGTCCTCATGGACGATCAGGGGACAGTGCGTTCTGTTTACAGAAAAGCCCATCTGTTTGATGCATTCTCCTGGCAGGAGTCAAAAGATACTCTGCCTGGAAATGCTCTGCATGAACCGGTGGATACTCCGTTCGGAAGAATCGGGCTGGGCATCTGCTATGATTTGAGATTTCCGGAGCCGGCCAGGATTCAGGCACTGAAGGGTGCAGAGATGCTTGTCTATCCGTCGGCATGGGTAGACGGTCCGGATAAGTTTATGCAGTGGGAGACACTGCTCAGGGCAAGAGCCATCGAAAACGGTGTGTTTGTCATTGGATGCTGTCATTACAGCGAAGAACACTATATGGGCAGAAGCCTTGCATTTGATCCGTCCGGAAGAAAGCTTGCGGAAGGCGGATCAGGGGAAGAGCTGATCGTACTGACAACAGATACAGATAAAGCGGCACAGGCTAAAAAGCAGGTGCCGTCTGTGAAAAACCGGCGTACAGATTTATATGAGATTTCGCCGGCTGTCGGAGATAAAACCAAAGACGTGTAAAGGATAGGAACATGGAAATCGGGCTGAGAGACATTTTAAAGATTATGGAGGAGAGCGGAGATTCCCTGTATCATTTCGAATGCCGGGATGATATCAGTGATCTCCTTCTTTCTATAGCGTCAGATTTTTATAAAAGTGTGGGAGCCGTCTGCCGGAAGGAAGGGTTTTATGAATTTATGTCTGTCAGAACCTATCTGGGTATGTTTGCAGAATTGTCTGATGATGATATTTCGTTGGAACTTGCTTTAAACAGAATGCAGCTGAAAGAGCTTCTCTATTGCAAGATCAAAAGACTGACAGCTTCCCAAAAACATCGTTTGTCAGCTGCCAGGGAGATTGTTCTGAACCGGAAAGTTCTCTTTATACAGGAGCCTATACTGGGCATTGACACTCATTCTGCCGGACTGATCATGAAATGGCTTGAACTGTGCGGTACGGAAGGAAAAAAGGTTATCACAACCTCCCAATCCTTAAAACATGTATACCAGCTTCCGGGAAGACATTTTTTTGCGGACGCCCGCCATATAGAAGAATTGACTGAAAATATATTCATAAGCAGGGAAGAATCCGGGGCTGTGCTGGCGGAAAAGATCCCTGCCAAAATGGATGAAAAGCTTTTGCTGTTTGATCCGGAAGAGATCGATTATATTGAAAGTATGCAGGGTAAAAATTATCTCCATGTCAGACAGGCCAGTTATCAGTGTCCTATGACTATGGACGAACTGAATGAGAAACTGAAAGGATTTGGATTTTTCAGAAGCCATCGTTCTTATATTGTAAATATGCAGAAAGTGTGCGAGGTTGTAAAATGGACAAAGAACTCTTATGCCCTCGGAATAAAAGCGGATGAAGAAAAAAGGATACCTCTGAGCAAAGGAAGAGTAGAAGAACTTAGAAAATTCTATGGTTTTTAGCGGCTCTTTTCATCACCCTTATGTCTCCGTTCATCAAAATTTCATTGTTTAAACTGCCGGAATACAATAGAATGCCAATATAACGAGGAGGTATTTACATGAATCAAGACTGCATTACAATGGAACATGTGGGCATTGCATTTCAGGACAAAAAAGCATTAAGCGATGTCAATATAACGGTGTCTGAGGGAGAAATCTTTGGTTTCCTCGGACCCAGCGGAGCAGGAAAGACCACAACCATCAAATTATTAAGCGCCCAGCTGACTCAGTATACGGGACAGATTTCTGTCATGGGAATGGAACCGGTGAAGGATGTCAGCAGATTATATCAGAATATCGGAATTTTATCTGACAACAGCGGTTTCTATGAAAAAATGTCGGTGGAAGAGAATCTAAAAATATTTGCAGAGATCTACCGGCTGCCCAAAACCAGAATTCCGGAAGTATTGGAGCAGCTCCATCTTGCCGGGGATGAAAAGAAAAAAGCGGAGAAGCTCTCAAGAGGAATGAAACAGCGTCTTCTGTTTGCCAGGGCTATTCTGCACAAACCTAAGCTTTTGTTTTTAGATGAACCGACGGCTAATCTGGATCCGTCCACAAGTGAAGACGTACATAACATTATCAAAGATTTAAATAGAAACGGAACTACAGTATTTCTCACCACACACGATATGGAAGAAGCGGATGAACTCTGCAGCAGGGTGGCATTCCTTAATGAGGGAAGCATTAAAGAGATCGGGGTTCCCGAAGAACTGAAGATTAAATATGCAAAAGACAGGGTGCGGATCCTCTATGGAGACGGCACGGTAAAAGAGATACCGAAAAATAAAGAAAGAATTGCCAGCGAACTTTCCGGTACAGACAAAGAGATTGTGACGATCCATTCAGTGGAACCTGACTTAAAAACTATTTTCTTAGATCTGACAGGGAGGGAATTAGCATGAAATTAAGAGGACGAATTATTAAGGCACTGATGAAAAAGGATTTCCGTATGCTTTCGGGCAATAAAAACACCTTTTTTATCCTTCTCCTGCCGATATTATTTTGTGTACTTTATACGAAGATCCTGCCAATCGGAGAACAGGCAGGCCAGATCTACCCGCTGGCTCTCTGCGAGGTGCTCAATTTAGTCTGTGCGCCGATCTCTCTTCTGAGTATGATGGTAGCGGAAGAGAAAGAGAAAAATACACTCAGGACATTAATCATGTCTGATGTGAGAGCTATGGAATTTCTGGCAAGCAAGATGTTTGTAGTGCTTCTGCTGATGGAAGTTGTATCTGTTGCAAACTTTTTCATTGTAGGAATCAGTGTGAAGTATTTTGGAGGTTATCTGTTCATATCCACCTTGGCGTCTATAGGGATCCTGTTTTTGGGGGCATCCGTAGGCATTTTGTCAGAAAATCAGATGTCGACCGGAACTATTTCTACGCCGCTCATGCTGTTATTGATGCTGCCGCCAATGTTTGCAGGGATGAATGATGTGCTGGAAAAGATTGCATTCTGTCTTCCCACCAATGCATTTATGGAGATCATGAACCGGGAATATTATAATAAGGCGGCATTTTTTGCAGGAAGCAATCTGAAATATTATGCAGTCTGCCTTGTCTGGATTCTTATCGGCATTGTTGTATTTAACGTTGTCTATAAAAAAAGAGGCGTTGACAGCCAATAGTTTATAATATGTTTAGAATTGTTTATTCTCTGTATATTGTTTTAGAAAGAGAAGTTGTTATACTTAAGATATAGTTTTTCATATATACTTAATCCTCTCTTTTTAAAATGCTCTGCCGGTTACAGAGCACATAGTGTAAGCAGGTTAGTGCCGGAAGTTATTCCGGCACTGATTTTTTATTGCATAGGAAATTCCTTTGGAATCTCCTATGCAATAAAAAGCACTCCGTGCAGGATGCGCACAAATGCGCAGAGAAATTATTTGCCTTTGGCAAATCGCATTTGGCGCGCAAAGTGAACAAGCCCATCAAAGGGTGAGGGGCCTAAGA
Source organism: Anaerostipes sp. (assembly GCF_018381315.1). Taxonomy (GTDB): domain Bacteria; phylum Bacillota; class Clostridia; order Lachnospirales; family Lachnospiraceae; genus Anaerostipes. The sequence continues at coordinate 152,840 of NZ_JAGZSD010000001.1, forward strand.
GATGAGGTGGCTCGTCCACTTTGTTCCTGCATGGGAAATTACTTCAATAAAGCATACATACAGGAGTCTAATAGTTCGCCATTTTTACAGACACTGTCTTTTTTTATTCCTTCCAGCAGGAAGCCGCAGTGTTCCAGTACAGTTCTGGAACCAATGTTGCGGGCAAACGGTTCTGCAAAGATGCGTACAATCGGGAAGGTGCGGAATGCTTCTCTGCAGACTTTGTTTACTGCACTGCTCATAATTCCCTGTCCCCAGTAGTCTTCTGCCAGCCAGTAGCCCAGTTCCGCGCTGTATCGGTATATATCGCTGCACAAGAACACACCGATGCTGCCCACAGCATGTCCGTCAGCATGGACAGCATAACACAGTTGTCCTGAGTTTTTGTTCTGAATACAGGAATCCACATACTCCCGGGCATCCCTGAGAGTATACGGATACGGAAAAGCATCCCTCATATTGGATGCTATTTTTTTATTGTCTGCATAGAAGGCAATATCTTCGGCGTCTTCATGACGCCACGGTCTCAATTCATAATTCATCCTCTGTCCTCCTTTTCAGGATCTCAGCAATCTACGATCTTAATATAAAAACTGCGGTTTCTGGGGCCGTCAAACTCACAGAAATAAATATCCTGCCAGATACCAAGCACCGGCTTACCGTGTGCGATGATGACTGTCTGTGAAGGTCCTACAGTGGATGTTTTCAGATGGGCGTGGGAGTTCCCTTCCATATGGCGGTAGCGGCTGTCGTGCTCCGGATAGATCTTATCAAAACCATAGAGCATATCATGAACCACATCCGGATCTGCATTTTCATTTATTGTGATGCCAGCTGTCGTGTGCGGGGAATGGATGACAGCAATCCCGTTCTTAATCCCGGAAGCTGCCAGATCTTCTTTGAGGTAGGAGGTGATCTTAATCATATCCTCTGGTCTGGTGTGTTCTAAATGATGTTCAAAAAACGTTTGTTTCATTGTATCTCACTCCTTTTCATACATTTTCTACTGATATTTTACCAGATGCAGCTATGGAAATATAGCCACAGAACATCCGATTTTCAGATTGATGGGATATTGTATTTTTTGGAATTATCTGTCGCAGATTCTTGTTTCCTGTCAAAATTTATGATATTATGAATAGGATTTAACAATTATATTACAAAATCCTTACGAATTAAAAGTTACCGGAGGAAGAGAGAGTTGAGGAACTATAAAAAATATATAACGGCCTGGACCATGGCTCTGACCATGACAGCAGTGTCCATTCCGGTTTCTGCGGCACCGGCAGAGACGGCTGATACAGGCAGTGTTCAGGAAGAGAAAGTACAGGAAAAATCATACCAGATCACATTGGATGCTGCAGGAGGCACCATCCAGAAGACAGTATTTCATACAGAGGCAGGGGATCATATCCAGGAACCGGAAACGCCGAAAAGAGACGGATATGTATTTCGGGGCTGGAGTTTCCAAAATAACAGCGGGCAGACAGAGTTTTGGGACTTCGATACCGATCAAATGCCGGAGAGAGACATTAAGCTTACAGCAGTGTGGGAAAAGGAATGTACACTGGACCAAGCCCAAGTGACAGTGGCAGTTTCTGCACAGGCCAAAGTGGGAGTCAGGAATGCTGCATCTCCACAGGTTTCGTGGAGATCCGGAGATACCCGTGTGGCTACCGTGGACAGCAGCGGGAATATAAAGGGAAAAACAGCCGGAAGAACTTATGTGCAGGCCATGGTAGGAAGTCAGGTGGTAACTGCTGATGTACAGGTCACGAATCCTTATCTGGCTCAGAGCAGCGGTACTGTAGCTAAAAAAAGAACTTCCAAAATACCCATCAGGGGACTGAGTGCTGACAGCAAGGTTTCCGTATCAGTAAACAAAAGCAGGGCAAATGCTTATATCCAGAACGGACAGCTGGTAATCTACCCTAAAAAACAGGGGATAACCAAGTTTTATATCACTGCCGACGGAAAAAAGAAGACATATCAGGCAGCGGTCACTTCTTATCAGGCAGTAAAAGCCATTGCAAAGGCAAAGAAGGCAAAGGGATGCCGCTACAGCCAGGCAAGAAGGATGAGAAAAGGATACTATGACTGCAGCTCTTTGATCTGGAGGTGCTATAAACCATATGGCGTACATTTCGGAAGCCGGTCCTATGCGCCGGTGGCAGCCAGCGAAGCCAAGTATATGAAGCGGCACAAAAAGGTGGTCTCTTACAAGAGACTGAAGGCCAGCAAGCTTCTTCCGGGAGATGTGATTTTTTATTCCTATACAAGAAACGGAAGATACCGGAATATTTCTCACGTGGCATTATACATAGGAAACGGAAGAATTATCCATGCAGCCAACAGCAGAGTGGGTGTTATTGAAGCCAATTATAAATATACCAAGTGCATCAAAATGATTGCGCGCCCGGTTAAATAAATTTTAAGAAAAGAATCGTCTTTCCATAAGGAAGGCCGGTTCTTTTTATGTTATACTGATACCAAATAAGGTTTTGGGGAGGGAAGCTTCATGAAAAAAATATTATCCAACATACTTTTAGCTGTGTGTATCGCGGTATTCTTATTCAGCGGATGGAAACTGGCAGGCTATTTTCTGGAATACAAAAAAGCAGATGACGAATATGATAAGATAGCACAGGAAGCAGTCAAAACAAATGGGAATGAACGGGTTATTGATTTTGCAAAGCTGTTAAAGATCAATCCGGATACCATCGGATGGGTCTATGTAAAGGGAACGAAGATTGATTATCCGATAGTCCTCGGCAAAGATAATGACTATTATCTTCATACAACGTTTGAGGGAACAAAAAACAGCTCCGGAGCGGTTTTTATGGACTGCAACGGAGATAAAGATTTTAAGTCAGAGCATAATATCATTTATGGGCACCATATGAGAAATGGTTCTATGTTTGCAGATCTTATGGAGTTCAGAGAGCAGAGCTTCATCAAGAAACAGGATACAATCACACTCTATACACCGAAAGGAAAAAAGGATCTCAAAGTGGTCTCTTCTTATGCCAGAAAAGCAGACAAAAAGATTCCGATTACTTTTGGAGGCAGAAAAGACATGAAGGATTACCTGAAGGAGATCCTGTCACAGAGTGATATTCAGTCAAAAGTACCGGAGAAGACTGTCATGAAGACAAAGAAACTCTATACCTTTGTTACATGCAGCTATGAACAAGATGATAACCGTACATTCGTGCACGCAATTGAGAGCAAAGATTAACGAGGACTTATATGTTCAAATTTACAAGGAAAAATAAAAAGGAACTTGCAGTTATCTGTACGTTTCTTTTTATTGTCACTTTTATTTTTGTCTGGATTATACAGACCATTGGACTGCCGATTCAGACGGAGATAGAAAACGGCCATATCAAGGTCATTGATGTATCAAAGTATAATAAAAAGGTAAACTGGAAGAAGGTCAAGGACCAGAAGATTAACCACGCCGTCTTAAAGATCGGTTCCGGATCTGTAAAAAAGAAAAAGACAGAAGATCCTATGTTTGGGACTAACTACCGGAATGCCCGTATATCTTCCATTCACTGCGGAGTTTACTATTACTCCTATGCTAAAGATGTAAAGACCGCAAAAAAGGAAGCAGAACACTGTCTGTCTCTGTTAAAGAAGTATGATATTGCCCCGGGGGATCTGAAGCTTCCTGTCGTCTTTGACGTGGAGGAAGAAAGTGTTATGAAGACGGGAAAGAAGAATGTCACAAACTTGACCAAAGCTTTTTGTGAAGAGATCAAAAAAGCCGGTTATGAGCCTATGGTTTATTCCAATGCCTATTTTCTGAATCACTATTTTGATTATGAGGGGATCAGGGACTATAAGCTGTGGGTGGCCCACTATACAAAAAAAGGACAGCCGGATTTTCCATACCAGTATCATATGTGGCAGTTTACGGACCAGGCTTCAATAGCGGGAGCCAATACAGAGAGCGGCCACTGTGATCTGAATTACTATCTGGTTGATAAGGAAGGAAATCTGTTATGAGAGAAATCAAGAATGCAGCGCTCATCGGCCTGGGTGCCATCGGAGGTTATGTAGCACCAAAGCTGTTCCAGGCACTGGGAGAAGAAAATTTCAAAGTCATTGCCGGGGGTACCCGGAGAAAGCGTTTGGAACAGGACGGCATCATGATTAACGGAAAGCAGTGGAAGTTTCAGACTGCTGATCCATCTGGGCAGAACAGGCCCGCTGATCTTATTATACTGAGTGTAAAATTTACGGCCCTTGATCAGGCAATCTCTGATATCCGCAGCATGGTAGGAAGAGATACCGTGATTATGTCATTATTAAACGGAGTGGAAAGTGAAGAACGTATTAAGGAGGCATATCCTGACAATGAAGTGCTCTACTCCGTAATCCGTATCCCGGCTCTCCATCAGGGAAATGAGATTACATTTCCGGAAGGCGCAGGGAAGATATCCTTTGGCAATGCATACAACGACAGATTGACGGAGAATGTGCTGGCTGTCAGGGATTTGTTTGAGAAAAGCGGCATATCATATGAAATACCAAAAGATATGTTAAAAAATATGTGGCACAAATTTATGACCAATGTCAGTGAAAATCAAAGTGCCGCTGTTCTGCGTGTGCCCTACGGCATTTGGACCGTCAGCCCGGATGCCAATGAACTGAGGGAGCAGGCTGCAAGAGAAGTCATTGCCATTGCGGAAAAGAAGGGCATCAATCTGACGGAGAAAGATTTAGAAGAACACAGAACTTACTTTGAAGGAGCACCGTTTTACGGAAAACCTTCCACGCTGCAGGACATTGAGGCCGGAAGAAAGACTGAGGTAGAGATGTTTGCGGGATCGGTTATAAAAATGGGAAAGGAGCTGGGCATCCCAACTCCTTATAATCAAATGTTTTATTACTGTATCAAGACGCTGGAGACATGGAATGAATATCAGCGCCATCATAAATAAGTGGAAGCGCGGGATACAATCTCCAGTAAAACTGCATAGCCGAAACTGATAATCAAAGCCGCATAGTAGGATATACTGGCGGCTTTTTCATTTGGCCAGCTTTTCCTGATGTCTTTGTTGAGCCACGTTTTTAAATATCCGGCACGCTTTGAAATGCGGGCAATGGCGATCAGGATGAGGGTACTGAGCACCAGGAAGGCAATGCTCACCGGAATGAGTATGAAAATACCCTGAATTCTCTGTGTAGAAGTCAGAGTTTGGCTGAGCAGATCCGAGTGTCCGGTCAGTCCATAGATAATGCTCATAATGACACTGAAACCGTTAAATGTTGCATGAAGGAGCATACAGGAGTAGATACTGCCTGAAGCTTCCAGCAGAAGACCTAACACAAGTCCCAAAACAAATGCATAGCTGAACTGGTTAAAATTCATGTGTGCGATACCAAAAAACAGCGCTGTGAGAAAAATGCCCTTGATAGGACGGGCCTTTCTCATACCGGAGTAAATAACACCCCGGAACAGAACTTCCTCTACAATTCCCGGAAGTATTGACAGTGCCAGAATAGAGAGCCATGGGTGCTGTGCGGATGTGGAAACGCTGGAAGTGACGAAGTCCCGGAAAAACAGCTGGCTTAAATTGTTGATCAGGCTGATAACAGGCAGGATCGTAAAACCCAGCAGAACAGTCAGCAGAGCGGCGGAAGGCTTTAATGGCTGTAAACGAAGACGTGTTTTTATATTTTTTCTGCTCAGTTTCAGATAGCCTGCCGCCAGGCCCAGAAGCAGCAGATAAAAAACAATCATAAACAGGTATTGGTCCTGAAGTGCAAACTGCAGCAGCGGGGAGATAAAAAAGTAAACAAACAGGTACATCAGGCAGAAGCATCCAGGTGACTTAAAATATTTCATAGAACTTCAGCTCCTTGTCAGATTATTTTATGCGGATTGTTCCATTTTTGATTTCAATTTTGTCTTGTTTTAATAAACGGCCTACAGCACGTTTGAACGCATTTTTGCTGAGACCCAGTTCCTTGTCGATAACGGCGGGATCTGCTTTATCTGTAAATGGCAGAACTCCGTCATAGCTTTTGATGGTTTCCAGGACAAGTTCACTGTCGGTGTCCATCTGCAGATAAGCTTTATTCCTCGGGGAAAGGTCCAGCTTGCCGTCTTCACGGACCCGGATGACACGGACACTTACCGTATCTCCCACAGAGAGTTTGGTGTGCAGCTCATTGAGGGGAATCAGACCGAAGTACTGGTCATCTACTGCAACAAAAGTGCCGATCTCAGGATTGATGCTGTACACTGTTCCGGAAACCCAGTCGTCTTTTACATAATCATGTTCACTGTTCAGGGCCTGGTAAATCTTCATAGAGGCACAGAGACGCTGGCTTTTGTCAATGTAAAGCCGGACCAGATATGAATGGCCGGGTTTTACCTTTGAAGTCTGTTCTTTAAACGGAAGGAATAAATCCTTTTCAAGGCCCCAGTCTAAAAATGCACCGATATCAGTAACTTCTTTTACCGTGAGGACAGCCAGATGTCCAATGGTGATCAGCGGATGGGATGTGGTGGCAATGGGGCGGTCCTTGGAGTCCTTATAGACAAACACGGACAGACAGTCCCCCACAGCGGCTCCTTCCGGAACCTGTTTTTTAGGCAGGAGGATGCTCTGCTCTGTCACTCCCTCTTCGTCATTTAGATATGCGCCGAAATCGGCAAATTTTACAATATAAAGTTCTTGGTTTTCTCCTAATCTAATCATAATTCTTCCTTTCTTTGTTTTCCTATTATAGCATAAATAACTTTTCATTTGCAGAAAATGTGATACTATAAAAAGAAAACGGAGGATCAGGCAGTATGCAGGAAAAAGAGCGGTATTCAATAGAAGATTTTGTCCGGGTAGTGGGCGAGCTGCGGGGAGAGAACGGGTGCCCGTGGGACAAAAAGCAGACGCATGAATCTCTGATTCCGTGTCTTATGGAAGAGAGCAAAGAAGTGGTGGAAGCGATTGAAAAAAAGGATATGATAAATCTGGAAGAGGAACTTGGGGATGTACTTCTCCAGGTCGTGATGCATGCCAGAATCGCTGAAGAACGGGGGGATTTTGATTTTTCTGATGTGGTGGACGGTGTATGTAAAAAGATGATCAGACGCCATCCGCATGTGTTCGGAGACGCAGTTTTTGAAAGTGCGGAGGAACAATTATCCAGTTGGAGGAAGATTAAGGAATTAGAAAAGATAGAAAAGAAGCGCAAAGCCCGTGAATTGGCTGAAAATAAGGAATAAAGAGCATTTTGGCTTGACATGCTCTCACCTTAATTATACAATGAATTCATGTAATCGAAGAGCAGAAAAATGCTTATGACGAAATTAGGAGGAATATAATCAATGAACAAAACAGAATTAGTTGCGGCAATCGCAAGCAAGACTGAATTATCTAAAAAAGATGCAGAAAAGGCTTTAAAGGCTTTTACAGATGTTATCGCTGAAGAATTAAAGAAGGGTGAGAAAATTCAGTTAGTTGGATTCGGAACTTTTGAAGTTTCAGAGAGAGCTGCAAGAGAAGGAAGAAACCCAAGAAGCGGTGAGGTTATGAACATTCCTGCTTCCAAGGCTCCGAAGTTCAAAGCTGGAAAAGCTCTGAAAGATATGGTAAACGAGAAATAATCTGTCAGATTAAGAAGTCAAGCTGCCCTCTTTTTACGTGGGCGGCTTCTTTTATTCTATAGGGAAACTACAGAATAAAAAAGCGTTCTTTATTTTGAGTATAAGGAGTAGTATAGATGAGACTAGATAAATATTTGAAAGTGTCCAGGCTGATTAAGCGCCGGACCGTAGCCAATGACGCCTGCAGCGCCGGAAGGGTGACAGTAAACGGCAAAACAGCCAAAGCAGGCACTGATATAAAACCGGGGGATGTGATCCGCATTCAGTTCGGAAACAAGGAGGCCGCTGTGGAAGTTCTCAGAGTAGAAGACACAGTAAAAAAAGACCAGGCAGCCGAATTATATAAGTATCTTTGATATTTTGGAGAAAAACTCCTATGCATGTTTACAGCTCTCCTTTCATATAGTGTATAAACTATGAAAGGAGATTTTTTCATGATAGAAGATAGACAACCTATGAAAACACATAAAGTAGATTTGCTGAACCGTTCCTTAGGTGTTATTACAGGAGTGAGGGATGTGGTATCCTTCGATTTAAATGAAATCATACTGGACACAGAACAGGGGCTTTTAATGATCAAAGGATTTAATCTGCATGTGAAAAAGCTTTTGGTGGAAAAAGGGGAAGTGGAGATTGACGGAAAGGTTGACAGTTTCCTTTATTCAGATGTGGATGACCATAACGGAGGCAAAAAAGAAGGACTTCTTGGAAGGCTGCTGAAATAATGCAGGAAGCAGTCTTAGGACAGCTTTACTTCTTCCTGGGAGCCGTCTGGTTCGGGGCATGCCTGCTTCTTGTCTATGACGGCATAAGAAGTTTCCGTATTGTATTCCGCCATAAAATGTGGGTGGTATCTGCAGAAGATGTGCTGTACTGGATCTTTGTGGGATTTTTATGCTTCCGGTTTCTGTGCTGGTATAATTGGGGAGAACTCAGGGGTTTTTTCTTTTTAGGACTGTTCATCGGAATGGCAGTCTATTATCTGCTGATCAGTCCGAAGGTTTTGGAAGGTCTTGTGTTTTTATTACATAAAATTAGAAAAATCTTTGGAAGCATATTTCGTGTGATCCGTCATCCTTTTGCTAAAATCGGAATTAATGTCAGATGGAGATTGAAACGGGAAAGAAAAAACGTTAAAATAGCCTTAATGAGGAAGGGGCACAAAAGAGGTGATGCACATGGGGAGAAAGATAAGCAGCTATAAAAAGGGGCACAGACAGCGCACAAGAGTGATCTTATTTGTCGTCATTGTGTTCGTTATCGTGATGTCTGTTGCTTACCGCAGGCTGTCAGAAAAGTCAGCGGCGCTGAAAAAAGAGGAAGCGCAGCTGGAGCAGCAGATTGAAAAGGCCAAAGATAAAAAAGAGGAACTGAAAGAAAAGAAAGAATATATTAAGACGAAGGAATTCATTGAGAAGACGGCGCGTGAGAAGTTCGGTCTGTTCTATCCGGATGAATATGTACTTCGGCCATCAAAGTGATGATATAATTGAAAACAGAACTGCCAGTAATGGGACCAGGGGAAAGCCTGACGGAAATCGTCGGGCTTTCTTTTTTATTTCATGTAGGAATGCCCGCTTTGTTCTTTCCGCTTTAAGCGGAAATTTACTGACTATAATGATAAATACGGGTTTCATATAATGAAAAACAAAGAGGAGGAAACTATGGAGAGGTACAACAAGAGATTGATCAAGATTCTTCATTTCTTTTTAGAAAACGAAAAAAAGATCACCGGGGCCAGCATCGCATTGTCTGTGGGGGTTTCTACCAGAACTGTGAGAAATGACATTAAGGAACTGAACCAGATCCTTAATGAACGCGGAGCAGAGATTACATCAGAAATCGGACAGGGATATAAGCTTGTTGTGACAGATCAAAAAAAGTTTGATGTCTTCAGAAGAGAGATTCAAAAGGAGGAAACCTCTAAACCATTTCAAAATATCATTCCGTCGGACTCAGAAGAGAGGGTAAATTATATCATTTCCCGGCTTCTGCTTCATTCACTGAACAGCGGAGAGCGGATTGACTTTTTTGACCTGGAGGAAGAACTGTTTGTGAGCACATCCACACTGAAGAAAGATCTGAGAACTATCGACGGGATTTTAAAAAAACATGAGCTGAGGATCAGTGACACAAAAAAAGAGGGGATGAGGGTAGTAGGGCAGGAGACAAAGATTCGTTTCTGCATTTCCGAATACATATTCAACAGCCAGAAAGTCACAGGTGATCTGGGAAATAAGTTTTATAAAGACATTTTTCCCCCGCAGGAGGTGGAAGATCTCAGAGTCATACTGATGGAAGCGATCACAGACTTTAATTTAAGGCTGACAGATATCGCCTTTCGGAATCTTCTGGTGCACAGTCTCATTATGCTGAAGCGTTTCGAGAAAAAGCGTCATGTGAAATACGATGAAGATGATATTGAGCTGTTCTCGGGAACAAAAGAGTTCAGGTGCGCCCAGCAGATCATCAGTGAAATTTATAGGAAACTGGATATTTCCCTGGGGGATGAGGTCTATTATCTGACCCAGCATTTGATCTCAAGCCAGCGTTTTTTGATCGAAAACCTGGACGGAGATTACGAATATAAAGACGAAATAGAAGAAATCTTGTCTACTATCCGGCAGGGAACCGGGATTGACCTGTCAGATGATAACCAGCTGGTCAACGGTCTTGCAATGCATTTGAGTGCGGCACTCCAGAGACTGCGGTTTGACATGAATATCAGGAATGAATTTCTGGACAGCATTAAAAATATATATCCGCTGGCCTTTGAGCTGGCAGTCGTGGCCGGGGAGGTTATTGAAAAGAAGCACAGGCTGAAAGCCAAAGAGTCGGAAATTGGATTTCTGGCTATGCACTTCGGGGCAGCGCTGGAGAGAAAAGGGCTGAATCAGAAGCAGAAGCCGAAAAAGGTTGTTCTTGTCTGTATCGCAGGTATTGCTACCGCCCTTTTGCTGAAAGAAAAACTGCAGCATAAGTTTGGGCAGTATATAGAAATCATAAAATCCTGTCCGGTGCAGGAAGTGGACCAGGAGCTGATTTCCAGCGCCGATCTGGTGCTGACAACCGTGGAGCTTCAGGATTTTCAGTCGGAAAAGATTAAGAAGATTAATCTGTTTCTGGATGACGAAGATCTGAACCATCTGGCTACAGTGATTACGGACAGCGGAAATCAGATGAAGGTGATAGATTACAGCAGTATTTTCAGGAAGGAATTGTTTTTTACCGGAATGGAATTTAAGGGGAAACAGGAGATCCTGGAATTTATGACGAATGCCATGGTGGAAAAAGGGTACATCAACGAAGAAATCAAGAAATCAATTTTTAAAAGAGAGGAAATGTCTACCACAGAACTGGGAAGTCTGGTGGCCATACCCCACGCTTTATTTAACGATATGGAGGAAGCGGCAGTTTCCGTCATGGTCTTGAAAAAACCGGTTGTCTGGGAAAACGAAAAAGTGCAGGTAATCTTGATGCTGAACATTCCCCAGAGCAAATATGATGTCTGGGAGAGCGTATTTAAGAATCTGTACCAGTTCCTGATCGGAAATTCCGGGGTGGCAAAGCTGGTAAAGCAGCCGTGTTACAAACAATTTATCGAGGATCTGCTGGAACAGGAAGAAAAACTGAAAGAAGCAGCAAGGAGGATATAAAGTGGAAAGGCTAATCTTAAATGAAAATAATGTGAAATTGCAGGTAGAAGCAAAAGACTGGGAAGAGGCAGTAAGGATCGGAGCCGGAATACTGGTCAGCCAGAACTGTGCAAAACAGTCTTATGTGGAGGGAATCATTGATGCTGTCAAAGAACTGGGCCCTTATATTATTGTAGCTGAAGGACTGGCGATGCCGCACACCCGCCCCGAATGCGGGGCTACGGATATCGGATGCAGCCTGATCACTTTAAAAAAGCCGGTCTATTTTGACGGTGATAAGGAGCCGGTGAGAGTGCTGATCTGTTTTTCAGCAGTGGACAGCGAAAGCCACTTAGACATACTAAAAATGATTGTGGGATTTGTGGAAAAAGGATGGATTCCGGCCATAGCAGATATGAAGGAAAAGCAGGAGCTGTTTGACTTCCTTGAATCCCATCAGGCGGCCGAGTAACAAAAGAGACTGCTGTATGCGTGCGGCATTCCGGACGCATTGGTATATATGACACAAGACAATTCATTTATAAAAAGGAGGAGAAAACATGGTAAAAATTTTGGCTGTATGCGGAGCAGGACTGGGAAGCAGCTTTGCCTGCCAGATGAGTACTGAGGCAGTGCTCAAGGAGCTTAATGTGGAAGCTCAGATGGACCATACGGATATTTCCAGTGTATCCGGAGCTCATGCGGACATTATTATGGCCGCAAAGAACTTTGAAAAACAGTTTGAACGGTTTACAATCGACTGCCCAACCATATTTCTGGAACGGCTGGTGGACAAAAATGAGATCCGTGAAAAACTGGTCCCTGTACTAAAAGAACTTGGAAAACTATAAGAGAAGAGAAAGTGAGGAGAAAATATGTCAGCATTGAATTTTATTATCAATAATATCCTGACGCAGGCGGCTGTTATTATCGGGCTGATTGCGTGTCTGGGACTGGTACTGCAGAAAAAATCAGTGGGAACAGTCCTTTCCGGAACTATGAAAACCATGCTCGGATTCCTTGTATTATCCGCAGGATCCACAGTAATCCAGGGGTCTCTGGCTTTTTTCGGGGATATCTTTAACAAAGCATTCGGGCTTAGAGGGCTTGTTGCCTCTATTGAGGGAATCAACGGGCAGGCCATGAACCAGCTGGGACTTGGAAAAGAAATCGCCATTACATTGGCCGGTATCTTTGTCGTCAACATCATCCTGGCCAGAGTCACAAAGTTTAAATACATTTTCTTAACAGGACAGGCTCTGCTCTGGGAAGCCACCCTCTGTATGGTATTTGCATACTACGTAGGACTGCGCGGAATTCCGCTGATCCTTGCAGGAAGTGTTGTCGGAGGACTGTTTGCAACTTTGATGCCTGCATTTGCACAGCCGATCGTGCGCAGAATTACAGGGAGCGATGATATCGCTTTAGGACATTTCTGTACTATTGGATATATGTTTACGGCTTTGATCGCCAAATTTACAGGGGATGAGTCAAAGTCATCAGAAGATATCAAACTGCCGAAGAGCATGGAATTCTTACAGGACACCTATTTGTCTGTCATGGTGGTTATGATTCCGTTTTACCTTATCTCTGCAGCATTTGCAGGACCGGCAGCCTGTGCTAAATATGCCGGAGATACGAACTACATGGTCTATGCATTCCTTCAGTCTTTACAGTTTGTTGTAGGTCTTTATGTATTGATGTCCGGAGTCCGCATGCTTCTTGCTGAGATCGTTCCTGCATTCCAGGGTATCTCCATGAAGCTGGTTCCCAACTCAAAACCTGCGCTGGATTGTCCGGTACTGTTCCCGTATGCACCGAACTCAGTTATCTTAGGATTTATCTTTACAACCATCGGATCTATTATCGGAATGTTCCTGACACCTGTCTTCGGACTTCCAATGATTCTTCCGGGAGTTATGAGCAACTTCTTTGCCGGAGGAACTGCGGGAATCTTTGCAAACCAGGTGGGAGGCCGCCGGGGAGTTATGATTGGCTGTATTGCCCACGGTATATTTATCATGATCCTGCCGGCATTGCTCTCACCGATGTTAGGACAGATTGGATTTGTCAACATGACATGTACTGATGTGGATACCGTTGTGACCGGATTCTTCTTCATGCTGATCAAATCTGTTGCAGGAATCTTCTAGCCGGGAATGGAGGAATCAAAATGTTCTTTTTTAATAAAAACAAGAAAGAAAAGGCTGCTCCCAAAGAGGTGCAGAAAGCAGATAAAGATGAACTGTTAAAAGCCGCAGCAGAAAAGAAGGAAGATCTTAAGAGTGCTGAAGATGCCGCAAGGGTGAAGCTTCTCAATGAACTTGGTTCCCTTTATTTCCAGGCGGAAGAGACAGATCAGGCCATCTTTTATTATGAAAGCAGCCTGAATGAGAGCAAGGAGTTAGGAAAAGCCTACACGGACCTGATGAAGCTTTACAACAAAAAGCGTCAGGAGGCCCAGGAGGCAAAGGACGAAGAGCAGGTGAAACTGTATATGGACAAAATTTCAGAGCTCATGACACTGTCCAAAGACGTAATTCGGGGAAAAGCATGAACATGTTCCGCCAGATAAGGATGACGGTTAAACAGAAGGTGTTATTTAGTCATTGTTTGTAAAAGGAGATAATCAGGATGTATAAGAATTTAATTGACTTATTTAAAGAGAATGAAGGAAAAGGGGCTGTAGGAGCATTCAATGTACACTGTTTTGAAATGCTTCCGTCTATGATCGGGGCTGCCCAGGAACTGGGGGTGCCTGTTATCCTGCAGACTTCCCTGGGAACGGCAAAATATATTGGACTGGAGCCTCTCATTGCAGCAGTAAAAGCCATTGCAGAGAAATCATCCATAAGCGTTGCATTACATATGGACCACTGCAAGGATATCGAAGCATTAAAAGAAGCCATTGACCTTGGATATTCTTCTGTAATGTATGACGGTTCTTCACTTTCTTTGGAAGAAAATATTAAGAACACAAAAGAAGTGGTAGCTTATGCCCATGAAAGAAATGTCTCTGTAGAAGGAGAGGTGGGTTCCATCGGCGGTGCAGAAGAAGGTGTTGTGGTTGCCAAGGATGACGCCATGTATACACAGCCGGAAGATGCACTGCATTTCGCACAGAGTACCGGGGTGGATGCACTTGCCGTATCAATAGGCACAACACATGGGCAGTACAAATCCAAAGCTAAGATTAATTACGAACTGCTGACAGAGCTGAAAGCCAAATTGGGAAGTACGGGCCTGGTTCTTCACGGCGGAACCGGAGTGTCCGACGAGGATATGAGACGCTGTGTCAGGGAAGGTATGAAAAAGATCAACGTGGGAACAGAGCTTAACAAATCTTATATTGAAGTAGTGAGGGAAACTTTTACTGCGGATGACGTGACGCCGCTTACTTCTTTAAGAAATCTGCTTGGGCCTGCAAATGAAAAGATCGCAGAAGTCGTAAAAGAAAAAGCATCTTTATTCAGAATTTAGCGGTGCCGGGATGAGACCGGGGAAACCTTCCGAGGGATGATGTCTTCTCCGGTTTTATCTGTTACAATAGATTGTAAGAAACCAGTCAATGAGCCGCCAAAGTTTTGGGAGAAGGAGTTTTTTATGGAGAGAAATGAGATTTTAAAAACAGTTGACCACACACTGCTTGCACAGACTGCAGTCTGGGACGAGATCAAAGTAATCTGTGATGATGCCATTGCCTGCCAAACAGCCTCTGTCTGCATTCCGCCCTCTTTTGTAAAGAGAGCAAAAGAGTATGTGGGAGACCGGATGAAGATTTGTACTGTTATCGGTTTTCCAAATGGTTACGCTACTGCTGCTGTAAAGGAGTTTGAGACAAAGGACGCTATTTTAAACGGGGCAGATGAGATTGACATGGTAGTAAATCTTGGAGATATCAAGGACGGCAGTTTTGAAGCAGTGAAGGATGAAATCTGCCTGCTGAAAAAAGCCTGCGGTGACAGGATTTTAAAGGTCATTGTGGAAACCTGTCTGCTGACAGAGGATGAAAAGATCCGTATGTGCCGGATTGTCACGGAAGCAGGAGCGGATTTCATTAAAACCTCTACAGGATTCTCCACAGGCGGTGCTACTTTTGAAGATGTGGAGCTGTTTAAAAAGTATGTGGGAGAGGGAGTGCAGATCAAGGCCGCAGGCGGTATTGCATCTTTTGATGACGCCGAACGTTTTCTTTCTCTGGGGGCAGACCGTCTCGGAACCAGCCGTTTGATTAAGATTATAAAGGAGGAGTAGACTATGGCAGTCATCTGTGTGGGACAGTCTGTCTATGATATTGTCATTCCATATGATGAGGCACTGGTTGAAAACCAGAAATACCGGGTGAACTCACGTCTGGAGTGCGGAGGAGGGCCGGCTTTGAATGCGGCTTATCTCTGTGCAGTGTGGGGAGAACAGGCTTATCTTATAAGCAGAATCGGAGAGGATGACTATGGAAAAAAGATCAGAAGTATTCTTCTGAAAGCGGGAGTTCACATAGAGTATCTTGTGAAAGGTGAAAACATAGAGACCCCTTACAGCATTATCCTTTCCAATCGTAAAAACGGATCCCGCACGATTTTTAATTTCCCGGGAGAAATCCATTATAAGGATTATGAGTATCCTGACCTGGACGCAGATGTGATTTTGAGTGACGGGCATCTGCCGGAACTGAGCCTTCAGGCTATCCGCCGATACCCGGATGCCTTGTCGGTGCTGGACGCTGGAACCTGCAGGGAAAGCACCATGGAGGTGGCGCCTCATGTGGATTATATTGTCTGCTCTGAGGATTTTGCGAGGCAGTATACAGGAAAGGCTGTGGATTTGGAACAGCCGGAACTCTGCCGGGAGATCTTTGGACAGATCAAGGGAATCAATAAGAGACAGGCGGTTATTACCCTTGGAGAAAAAGGGCTTTTGTATGAGGAAGACGGGGAATTAAAACATCTGCCCGCCTATCCTGCAAAAGCTGTTGATACCAGCGGAGCCGGGGACATTTTCCATGGGGCATTTGCCTATGGTCTGGCAAAGAAAATGCCGCTTCCTGCCATACTGAAAATGAGTTCCATGGCATCTTCTATTTCTGTAGAAAGCCTGGGAGGGCAGACGTCTATTCCGGCTCTTGATTTGGTGGAACGTAAGTTAAAGGAGCAGGAGCGATGAAAAAGACATTGATTTTACTGGCAGGATATCCGGGTACCGGAAAGACTTATATGTGCAGCAAAATCCTTGAGCAGGAAAAGGACTTTCAGGTGATCTCACAGGATGATATGAAAGAACAGCTATGGGATCAGTATGGCTTTAATAATATGGAAGAGAAAACTGCTTTGGAAAATAAAAGCTGGGAACTTTATTATGAAAAGATCGAAGATGCCATGAAAAAAGAAAGCAGAGTGATTTCCGATTATCCATTCAGTGATAAACAGAAGGGAAGGCTTAAAAAACTCTGCGAAAATTATGGGTACCAGGCAGTTACGATCCGGCTGGTAGGTGATTTGGAGGTACTGTTTGAGAGATCCAGACAGAGAGATTTGGACACCGGAAGGCATCTGGCCCATGTAGTAAGCCGTTACCATAAAGGAGATGTGCTGTCGGACCGGACGAAAGGGGACTGTTTTGTCAATCATGAGATCTTCATGGAACGGTGCAGAACCAGAGGGTATGGAGAATTTCAGCTTGGCCGCCTGATCGAAGTGGATGTGACAGATTACAGCCGGATTGACTATGAAAAGATATTGGGACAGCTGAAGAAATGGCTTTAATATTTAAGAAAAGAAAGGGGTATTCCTTAAGTTATTATATAACTTTTTGGAATACTCTTTTTTTGTTATGGAATATTCATGAGGGACAAGAAATAATTGTAATACTGTTTCAATTATGTTAAAATCATAAAGTATTTAACAGGAGAAAATAGAGTGAAATTACAGGAAATTTACAAAGTGAAAAGCTATAGTTACAGAGCTTTGAACAGAATTTTTCTTTCTCAGCTGCAGAAAGAAAAATGTTCTGTACTTTAAGATTTTTCTGTTATTTTTTGTTGGGGGTGGTAGCGATTCTGGTGTCAGTGGGCAGAGATGAGACTGATCAGAAAAAAGAGAATAATTTAAAAAATATCCATGCAATACATATGGCCGGCAAACCAGGTATCTGCGTAAGCAGATAGTGTATCACATGGATATTTTTATTATAACAGACAGTACAGCAGGATAAAAGGAGAAGGAGTTATGATAAAAAAAGCAGGAAAGCCGGCACTTAGTGCGGTTTTGTCCTTTCTTTTAATTTTTACATCTGTTCCTTGGAACAACATAATCATCGGTTCCAGACAGATAAAAGCAGCAGAAACAAAGACAGCACAGCCAAAAGAAGTCAAGGAAGTTATTAAAAGCGAAAGTACAAAAAACTCTACAACATTCCGTCTATCCGGCGGAAAGAAGGAATCTGTCTTTTACGGGCAGGATATCCGGTACAAAGATGAGAATGGAAATTTAAAAGATTATGATCCGAGTTTAGTAAAGATTCAGGATAAAACAAGTGAACATGGACATAGTCTCAAAGATTATCAGTATGAGAATAAAGATGGAGATAAAAAACAGTATCTGCCGAAAAAACTGACAGAGTCCACCCCGGTTTTAATGGAGCATGACCAGTATGAGATCTCTTTTGCTCCTATGCTGGGTGAAGACAGCTTAAAGGAAGAGAAAAAGGCAGAAGACGAATCAAATGCATTTTCTTCGATCAAGAATCTAAAGAGAACAAAACTGCAAAAGGAAGAGGTGTTAACAGCCGAGGATGAAAAGGAAGAGCTGCCGGTCAGCGTGGCTTATGAATCTGAAGATAAAAGCTGTTCTTTCTTATACCAGTCACTGGATACAGGGATCAAAGAAAGTGTTACATTAAAAGAGATTCCTGAAAGCAATGAACTTAAATTTAAGTTTTATGCCAAAAACTTGACTGCCAAGAAAAATATCGGTGACGGCGGCATTACCTTCTATGATAAAGATAGTGAGGACATCATTGCCTCACTGGAAGCACCGTCAATGAATGACGCAACAGAGGAAGCATACAGCGAGAAATTGTCCTATGATATTGAACCAATCAAGGGCGAAAAGGATACGTATGAGCTGACATTGAGACTGGATGAAGCATATTTAAAAGACAAAGACCGAAAATATCCGATCACTATTGACCCTACGGTCACATGGAAAGGATCTGCAGATTTTTGGGATGTATACGTGATCAATGGAAGCTATAAAAACACCAATTTTTATGACTCCGGCGTAACGGCCATGATGGCGGGAAAAGCCAGCAAGGGAACATACCGTACCTATCTGCGGTTTAAAGATTTTACAGCAAAGATTAAAAATAAGTATGTGGATTCTGCCACACTGACGATGTATGAAACTGGTGACAGTACCAGCGGACAGACTATAGAAGCAAGAAGAGTTACTGCAAACTGGTCAAGGCCCGGACTCACATGGAGCAATCGTCCCGGATATTCTACCAACTATGGAAGTGTAAAGACAACAGGAACCACACACAAGTCAAGGAGTATTAATCTTACCAAGTATGCCAGGGAGTGTGCCAACGGTTCGATTACGTCCTATGGCGTGATGCTAAAAAATGCAGATGAAACAAAAAAATACGGGCAGTTTTACAGTTCCCGTTATTCCAATGCGAGCTATCGGCCAAAGATGAGTGTGACCTATTATGACGGGCCGACAACACCGACTTCTGTGTCAGTGACACCGCAGTACATGAAGAAGGGGCAGACACTGACAGCAAAGTGGGCAGGGATCAGTTCAAAATCCCTGAACCGGGTGGAATACAGAGTTGCAACCTATGACCCATCGAAAAATGCGGAAGTGAACGCCAACTACCGTGCCTATTCAGGAAGTACCAAGCTTGGAACAGCCGCCAGTGGAAGTGCATCAGTGGCAGACAGCAAGAACTGGCCGGAGGGGTGCTATAAGTTTGTCATCCGGGGAGTTGACAACGGAGGAATCAAGGGGACAGGAAAAGGATATATTTTCTATGTGGATGGTACCGCCCCAAAGATTAACAGTATGACCATTGATGCAGGAGACGGAAAGGGAGGATCTGAAGAAAATCCATCCTCGAACATGACACCGGCACTGAAATGGAATATCACTGAAAAATATTTGTCGAAAGTAGAGTATAAAGTAGGAAATGGAAGTTATGTCAATGCAGGAAGTGCATTGAACGGCCAGGTTTCCATACCGGCATCTAATTTTAAAGATGCAGGAACCTATCAGATTAGTATGAAGGTTACAGACAAGGCAGGCTATACAGCCGAGACATCAAGAACCTATTACTATATTGATAATTCACAGGCAGCCGACTATAAGCCGGCAAATGCGAAAATCAGCAGTTCCTATGGGAAAAATATTGTATCCTGGGACAAAAAAGCAAGCCTTCCGGGAAGTATTTATTACGAAGTATACCGGGGAGAAAGTTCTGATTTTACGCCGGATGCCTCAAACCTGGTGATAGCAGCAGTAAAGGATTCCTATTGTGCAGATACCAGAGTCGGTGACGGAAAGGATTATTACTATAAGGTAAGATCTGTAAAGTTATCCAAAAAAGGAAATGTGATCGGCACAAGTGATTACGTGAATGCAGGACATGGAAAGCAGGATGCCAAATCAGAATATCAGCAGTGGCTGGGTTGTAAAGATTACAGAGAAACCATGGAATTTGGTACTCCGAACGGGAATGGAACTGTGGACAAAGCAGGAGGCAACCTGACCTATCAGACAGAAGACTTTACAATTCCTGCGGGACAGCTCAGCATGGGACTTAGCAGAACTTATAACAGTCAGTCTGACAAAGGGGGTATGCTTGGAAACGGTTGGTATGACAGCTTTCACAAAGAAATATACCAGGTGGGAGAGAACCTGATTTTCCAGGACAGTGATGGTACTTATGTTACATTTGAAAAACAGGGTGATTCTTATGTTTCTAAGGAATCAAAGGACTATAAGCTGAGTTTTGATGAAGAAACTCCAAAGACGAGAAGTTCTTATAGTTCAGACAGCAATCCGGCTGTAAAACAATATGTGGAACAAACAGCAGGAAACGTTGTCGGGGTATTTGGAAAGGGGCCGTCTAAAAAGGTCAGTTTTGAGGCCAGCCATAACGTATCTTCTGACACATCTGGAGGCCAGACAGAACAAAAGACTGTAACAAAAAATATTTCTTATGCATGTACCATTACGACTAAGGATAACACTATATATCAATTTAACAGCAATGGGCAGCTGACTGCTGTAAAAGAGCCAAATGACAACTTTATCCTCTATGAATATGACAGCAAAGGGCGCCTTAAAACTGTTACATCAGATAAAATCAAGACACTTACCATGAAGTACTATGACGGTGAGGGAGAAAAAGCAGACCTGTTAAAAGAAATTGTCCTGCCGGACGGGACCAAGATGGAGTACACTTATTCCGGAAGTAATTTAACCAAAGCCGTACACAGCAGTTCCGATGGAAGTGAATCTGTATCATATGAATATGGATATGATGAAAAAGGCTTTTTAAATGACATTAAGGATGCCAGGGGAAATTCATATGAAATTACATATGACAGCAACCGGGCAGTGAAGGTAAAGAAACCGAACGGCGAATATCAGAAGCTTGTCTATGTGGATGGGAAAACGACTGTTTCTTTCCATAAATCCGGAGATGAAAAAATATCAGAAGATTCCATTACATATGACAAGACAAATGGAAAGGTTCTGACCTCCGTCAATGCCGCAGGCAATAAAACCTCTTATCAGTATGAGGATACGTCCAATGATTTGCTCTGCACGGGAACCACAGCAAAGGTATACTATCAGACAGTTACAGATTCAGGCAAGGTGAATTTTACATCAAAGGAAGTGACTACAAAGACTCAGTACGACGCCAATGAAAATGTAACGATGGAGAAGGATGAGACTGGACAGGTAACGCAGACTACATATGGAACCGGGGCAGAAGCGAATCTTCCAAAAACAGAGGTTACAAAGCAGGGAGACAAAACGGTCTCTAATGTTTCATATTCCTACGACAAAAGCGGAAATACGATTAAAGAAACGGATTCTGTTGCAGAGACGGAGACCATCTGTGAATATGATGAGGACGGGGATGTCACATTAGAAGAAAACTATGAAGAGGGCGAACTTACATCCAAGGAAGAGACGGACTATAATGAGACGGACCATATTATTACGGAAGACAGCACTGTCACCCAGGGAAATGTACAGGAAGCATCCACTACAGTCCTTGATGCTATGGGAAGAGAGATCAAAAGCCAGGATGAGAACACAACAGAAACAACTTCTACAACCTATGATTTCCTTGGACGGCAGATAAAAGTACAAAAACAGCTGGGAGACGTCACAAAGACAGAGGAAAAGAAATATGATGCCAACGGTACTCTGTTGTCAGAAGTCTCAGATACAGGAGTTACCACTTCATACAGCTATGATGTGTTAAACCGTGTAAAAGAAGCCACAGAAGTTTCAAAAGATGGTATCACAAAAACTACAAAAACAGACTATGGATATGCAGATCAGGAAATTCATACGCTCTCAGGAATGAAAAGTTATCAGAACCTTACAGTGGTTACGACAACTGTAAACGGAAAGGTACAAAGTGAGGCGTATACAGATGCTTCCGGAAATACGGTCCGGGAGAAAAGCAGCGGTATCTATACAGACCATGTTTATACAGAAGACGGAAAAGAGACTGCCACTATTGTTCTCGGAACAAAATCCGGAGCAGATGTAAAAGGAAAGATCACTTTAAATCTGTACGACAGCAACGGAAAGCAAACCCATACGGTACAGAATCCTGTGATTTCAGATGATGGTGCCGCCATTGATCCGGACACATCCATAGTAAATCAGACAGCCTATGATGATAAAGGAAATGAGACAGCCAAGACAGACGGAAACGGCAATACTATATCATATACATATGATGACCAGAACCGGGTGACCAAAGTATCTCAGGGGGACAACAGTACTTCCATCTCCTATACAATGGGAGCTGACGGGGTAAACACAACAAGCATCACAGACGCCATGGGCCATGAGAACATCGAGGTAACCAATGCAGCCGGGCTTACAGAAACCACGACAAGCAAAGGAAACCTGGGCGAGAGTATTTCTACCAAGTTTACCTATGATACAAACGGTAATAAGACAAAAGAAACTTATGAAAATGGGGCTTACAAGACATATCATTATGATAAGAAAAACCGTTTGACCGAGACCAACACCTATGAGGCTCCGGAAGCAGGAAGCGAGACAGGCAGCAGATCCTTGAAGACAGCGTATCGTTATGATGGCAATGACCAGCTCATCGAAATGGTGGATTATCAAGTCAGCGGCAATACGGAAACGGCCTACCGCTATACAGAGTGTGAGTATGACGGGCTGCAGAGAAAAACAGCCTATGCAGAACTGAGCCAGGCAGAAAAGCCAACAGCGGATGAGATCAGGAGCCATGCGGTCAAATATACGTATGACGCAGAAGGAAAGCTTACGAAAGTTACCTATCCGACGAAAAAGGATGGGGTGAGAAGCCTTTCCTATCATTATACCAGTGACGGCTGGCTGTCCGTAATCAAAGCGGATGTGTATAAGGAAAGCAACGTGAAAGAAGCAACTGTCCGGGCCTATACTTATGACCACTATGGAAAAATAACCGAGATCAAGGATTACAGAAACCTCTTATCAGATGGGGATAAGGCAGTCAAAAAGACCTATAATTACGATTCCTTTGACCGTGTTGCAAAGATGGTCTACACAGATCTGGAACATCCGGAAATAGTGATGGAGTCTTATGCATACTCTTATGATAAGAATTCTAATATTGTTGAGAAAATACAGATCAATAATTATCCAGAGAAGGATGAGGAAAAGGTCAATGAGACGAAACATTATACTTATGATGCATTGGGAAGACTTGTAAAGACGGTTACAACGGATCACAGAAAAGACGACAGCAAACAGACCGTGTCCTATACCTATGACAAGGTTGGAAACCGTCTGGTTGAGGACAAAGGGGATACGAAGACAACCTATGACTATAATGGCCTGGATCAGGTGACAACTTCTACGATTTGGAAAGATGGCACAGCACAGGAAAATAGGCAGTATGCTTATGATAAGAACGGTAACGAGATTGGGCAGACTAATGGAAAAACCGGAGAGATCCTATATCGCAGCTATGATGCGGAAAACCGACTGACTGAAGTTTCAGTGAACAAAGATGGAAAAAATGCTGTGATACAGCAGAACCGTTATAATGGAGATGGGCAGAGGATCCAGAGAGTGGAAGGAGATCAGACGACCAACTACTATTATCAGGATGGTATGGTTTCCTATACGACTGATGCAGAAGGAGAACAGATCTCTCAGGATCTTTTGGGAACGGATGGAAACATCATAGGAACTCAAAGGTATTCAGGCGATCATACCGCATATTATGTGTATAACAAAGATGTGCAGGGAAGTACTACGAATCTTTTAAAAGCTGATGGTACAGCTGATGTCTCTTACCGTTATGAAGACTTTGGAGAGACAACCAGGGTTGGAGAGAACACATCTGAAAACGAGACTTGTTATACTGGCGGGCGATATGATGAGGTGACGGGGCTTTATTATCTGAATGCACGGTATTATAATCCAGAGGATGGAAGGTTTTTATCTGAGGATACTTACCGTGGGGAAGTGAATGAGCCGGATACCAATCATTTGTACGTATATTGTGCAAATAACCCAATAAACTATGTTGATCCAAGCGGGCATGGTCCAGTGGGAATTATTGTAGGAGGCCTAATTGGTTTTGGCGTAGGAAAATTGATTTTACCTAAAATTGCAGATAGAATGCACCTAAAAGGGAAAAAGCGTAAGTGGTTTATACGCCTTGGAACCGGAATTACAACGATTTTAGGAGGAGCTGTAGGTAATTATGTTGGTGGGGCGATTACATCTTTATATGCTAGTGGCGGTAAAGCAGCAGTAATTATTAATAGAGGTGTTGCTAAGACTTTTGCTAAATATGCAAGGGCATCATTATCACAAGCTAAAAGTGGAAAAGGATGGGTTCTAAAATTTAGAAAATATACCATGAGAGTTATGAGTAGCGGAGGAGGAAGAAAAAATTATATGCGAATTAGCCATATAACAAGAGGTGCAATGAATATCTCTGGGAAGTATTCAAATAATCGTGCAACAACACATATCAAAATAACATTTACTAATTTAGTGAAGATGATAAAATTAGTAAAAAAAATAAAATAAATATATCATAACTATAATTTTTTATTATATAGCATTTACTTGATTTGTTATATTCAGTTAGTAGATGCTATATAATAAATCTAATAAATAAGTGAGGTATTAATGGATTATTGTGAATTAAGCGATTTTGATTATTATATAACATGTATTAATTATAGTATGATGAATTGTAAATTGAGTTTTACCTTGTTGTCAACAGAAACTGGAGAGAATAAATGTGTTGAAATAAGTGAAATTGAAGAAATTGTTTGGAAAAGCTCTCCGTTGAACCAATTTCATGAAGACAATTGAGTGGAAATCCAATGTAATAATGATGAATGTAGCCTGAGTATTGATTACAAGAAATGGGTTTGGATATTATACTCTTTTGAAATTAATTCTATAACTGACAAGGAACAGTTAAGTATTGAAATTGAGTTTGATAATGAGTTATTTTGTAAAATAGTTGCTTGGAATCTGTTAATAAATGGTGAGGAATTAATGGTAAGAGGTAATAAAATATGCAAAAAAAAATAAACAATCCAAGAGTATTTTCTGGAACCATTGCTTATTTTCATTACAATTTATTTAATGGAAAAATAGAAATAAGTTTGAAGGAGAATAAAAGGAAGTTTGAAATCTGTGGAATTAAAAAGATTCGGATACTTAGAAATAGTCATTGTTGTTTAGAAAATGAACAAAAAATTATAATAACAGTTAACGAAATGTCAAAATCAAAATTTATTCATAGAAAAGAATCAAAAGGTTATAATGTGGAAATCGAGATTAAAGATTGTTTTTTAATAAGAATTAAAGCAAAATCCATTCTTGTTAATGAGAATGAAAATATTAAGCTTTAAAAGTATAGCAGCTTGTTTCTAAACAAAAGCTTTTGGAATTTACAAAGAATACAAATATCCAAGGTACAGTCAATGGAATAAAAATATATAAAAATAATCTGTATTTGATGATAGGCAATAATGTGATGGTTAAGTTTGATTTCGATACAAAAAACTTTCAGTTATTAGCCAAAGAAGTAGAGTTAAGAGAATTTTATAAGGGTAATTTTTATTATGTTGATTCCACTACAATATATAAAATTGATTTGCAGACATCTGAAAAAAAACTGGTGAGGGGTCAAAAATGGTCAAAAAAGTTTCTGAAATCTGATGATATAGTCTATTATCAAGGAGTGATGAGAATCAAAGGGAAGCTATACTATGCTTGTTACCAAGGTAAGTGGGTATTTGAGGGTGCTGCACCGTCCAAATTGTATTTATATAAAGAAAATAGGAAAGATGTAAAAAAATATGATGCCAGTGTAACTCTGTTTCATCCTGTTTATAATGGAGAAAAAATTGTTTACCATAAAGTAAATATTAAAAAAAACAAACTTATTTTAGTAATTTATGATTTGAAAACTGGACAAGAAAGATGGATCTGCCAAAGGATTTCTCTGAGGCTAAGCAGCTTATCGATGATATATTATTATACCGTTCAGATAAGAAACCTACTTATTCTATATTTAAAATTCGTTGAAAATCATATGATAGTATTTTGTCAGACTAGTATTACAGTAAATTTTTCGAAAAAATTAGTTTAGCTGTTGAAACAAATACACATATTTGTAAAAAAGGAAATTTGAATGAGTATTCTTTTATTTTTTTTAGGAATTTTAATGTTTATAATGAATCACTTATTTCCTGAATTTGGAGGAGGAGTTATAAACGATATTTTAATTACCACATTAATGATATTGGCGATTATTAATCTAATACAAAATAGAAAAAAATAACTATTCAAGAGAATGTTATTATTTTACAATTTAGATTGCCCAGGGTCCCTAAATACATTGCATATTTGTATTTTTCATAAATGGGTTTGAAATTAATGTCTTCTAATTTCACAACTTTTCAGATAATGATCTGACAGGACTTTTTTATCTGAATGAACGGTATTATACTTTGACAGACGTAGTCTGCATAGTGTGAAACGTTATGCATTACAGGATACTCTTGAGTAGAATCTGGAGGATGGAAGGTTTCTACAAAGTTTTATCATAAATAGTGATTATTAAAATAGCCTTATGTCAAAATTAATTAATTTTTGATATAAGGCTATGAATAATAGATTAGGGATAAACTATTTCTAATTTAGAGTAAGGAAAGGATTATATGAAAAAAATAGTAAAAATAATAGTTCTATTGTTTTTCTTAATTATTTTGGCTTTAGGTGCCATGGTTTTTTATGTTTTAGTAACAGATGATACAGGAAGGGATCCTTGCTATAATTTAAATGATGGATATAGATTAGTAGCGTTTAGTTCAGAAGACTGGCAATTATATTATTACGATGCTGGAAATTCAGAAAGTAAATATAAAGATGGTGTAATTATAGTCGAAGGAAATATTCAAAAATATTATAGTAATAGAACATTTATCATCGTTTATGAAAAAGGTAAACAGAAATATTATTGTATTGATAAAAGAAATAAAAAATCTATATTCGAATGTAAAACACAGGAGAAAATGATGAATTATATAAAAGATAAATACAAAAAGATAAATATAGAGATGAAAGAAACCTAAAAATATAGGAGAATGAAATAAGGGAAACGAATCATCCAGGGCAGATGGTAACGGACATCAGCGGCAATACAGAGACGGCTTGCTGCTATGGATGCGGTGGTTTTTGATCTCATCTGCAGTGGGTTTTCTGCCTGGCTGATCTCAGGATATCCAGTTTTTCTCTGAAGACCATCATACTCACATTCAGAAACATAAGTTCAGAAAAATAGATGTTTTATTTTTTAAAATTTTACAATACTCATTTAGTAAAGTTTGATAGAGATCTTCTCTTTGATATGCTTATTCTATTTACAATCTGTATTGGAGGGCGTTCTTTTTAATATATTGGATATAGTTATGGGGATATACCGGAAGTCCGGAAGAACGTATATTTTGAAGTAAACGCTGTATTATATGATAAAAGTCATTCATAAAATGACGTATTTTTAGAAGCAGTTTGGAGGTAAGGGATAGAAATGAAGTATATTTTGTTTTTCTTGGGGATTGGCCTCTTAATACTCAATGAATTCTTTCCTGAATTAATTGGTGGAGTTTTAAATGTTATTCTGGTAATATCTATAATGGTAAGTATAGTTATAAATTATATTGTGGAGAAGAGGAAGAACAAGAATACATAAATCTCAAAGAGAAAAAATTCCTAATGAAAAACATGGCAGGAATTATTCTATGAACTTGGCGGAGTAGGGGAGATACATATGAGAGAAAAAAAGAAATGGAAAAAACTATTACTCTTTGTATTTATAATTCTGGCTGTGCTGGTTGGGCTAGGTGTTTTCATGTACCTAGATTTACAGAAGAATTATGATGATTATTTAGATAACGACCAGGCAAGTGATGTTATGATTGGTTACGAGGGCAGGGAGCACACATTGGTATACGACATTATGATCTGTGACTATGACAGAGTAAAGGAGCATTTGGAGAAAGGGCAGAATTAAAATCAAATTGTTGATTCAGTAGAGCGGTCTCCATTGGAACTGGCGTCTACGCTTCCTAAATCAGAAGATGTTTTTAAAATGTCAGAACTGCTCATGAAATATGGAGCCGATGTTAATTATCAGGATAAGCATGGGGCAAATATATTGTTTTATATTCTTTATGATAAAGGCGGTTATATTAAAGTACCAAAAGAAAAACTTCTAAGATATTATTTAGAGCATGGAGCTGATAAAAATATTAAGATAAAAGGTTTTGACAAAAATGATCCTGATTTAAAAGGAGAAGTTACCTTGATTAAGTACTGTAAAAGAAAAGGGTTCAGCCGTGAGTTAGAGGTTTTAGAGGAGTATTGAGAGTATGAAACAAATGATAAATAAGAAATGGATATATTCTATACTGGCAGTATTTCTTTTAGGGTGGGCGGTATATCATTTTACGCTGGATACCCAGGCTGTTCCACAAGGGGAATTGTTGCGTAGTGTAAAATCTCCTGATGGCAGGCACATTGCGAATGCTTATCATGGACAAGATAATGCTACAGCTGATTTTTCAGTGATTGTTGAGATCATAAATAAACAGTCAAACACGCGAAAGAATATTTACTTTGAGTACCACTGTAAAGACGTTTATATGAAATGGATGTCTGATTCTATGATAAAGATTAATGAAAAAATTTTGGATATCAATAAAGACGTCTATGACTTCAGACACGAATAACAATAAGAAAAATCAACAAAACTTCAGACCATAAATCTTTGAAACCCATAGCATGGCATTAAAGGCCAAGCTATGGGTTTTTCTTATATCCTTATATTATAATCTATTCATTAAAAATCGAATAGACCGTGATGGTTGGAAGTTTTTTCTGGACAGTCGGGCTTTTCTGGGCAGCAGCAATCCGGTTTTGGAGGGCAGGGTGGCTTTGGAGGGCAAGGCGGTTTTGGAGGACACGGCGGCTTCGGAGGACAAGGTGGTTTTGGAGGGCAGGGAGGTACTGGAGGATAAGGCGGTTTTGGCGGGTAAGGAGGCTCCGGAGGGTAAGGCAGTCCCGGCGGATAAGGAATTCCGGGATAATACGGCGGGTAATAGTAAGGGGGACAGCATAATCCAAAATTAGGCGGCGGGTATCCTCCTCCGCTGTGGCTTATATTATTGCTGTTGTTGTTATTATTATTATTAATATTGATTCCAGTCTGACCGCAGGATGTCTTTTCTGTTTTTTCAGGTGTGGCTGCACACAGGCAGATAGAAGCAGTTACAGTTATTCTCTGATCCTGAAGGGCTGAGCCAATCGGCTGATAGTTTAATTCAGTGCTTGTAGGCCGCATTGTGATGACTCTGGTAACAGTTCCCTCATAAGTGGCAGTCAGGGTAAAACAAGTGTAACTGCGTGCAGTGCGGAAGGAAATATAAAATTCCTGGCCGATGGAAGGCGCTTCTATACTGTTGCCGCAGAAATCCATAAAAGAAGCTGAAAATCCATCCTGGCATACACAGAAAGGTTCAATGGTTATATTAGGTTTGCCGGAAAAGTTGGACTGCAGCACAAAAGGGCCGACTAAGGGGCGGCCGCATACACTGCGGAGTTCATCCGGACACCCGGCAAAAACAAGATAAGGTTCGTTTGCTCCGCCGGGGACTTCTCCTTTATTGCAGCAGTCGACAGGTGATTTGCTGCCGCAGCATGATGGGTTTACAACAGGAGTAGATGTGGATGAAGAAACAGAGTCAGCAAAGCTGCCGGCCATTGACAGAAGGCTGAGTATAGCCTGGCGGAGCCGTGCTGATTTTGGATGCTGCTCATCTGTTGTACAGTCCAGGAAATTTACTTCCTCAGGGGCGATCTGGCCTAAAAGAACCCAGATTGCAATTTGAACAACGGCGTAGGCATCATTGTCGTCAAGGGGTGGGGCGGAAGCTGCATCGGTCCCGGTAAGCTGGAAGGTTTGGCCGGAACTGACTGTAGGAAAAGTGTTTGCCAGTATCCATGCAAGCATTTGTTTTTGTTTTTCTGCAGCGGACGGAAAGATTGTTTCAAACGGTGCGCTTTCATAAGGAACATCATTATATGGACCGTCGGCAAATTTATCGAGACAGTAAGTATATTGTGTAACTCCGTTTTGTGTCAAACGGAACTGAAAGATCTGGTTATGATCGGGTCTGTCCAAGTGGTATCTGGATTCTGAAGTACCCGGAAGTGCACAGTAGCTTCTGACTTCTGCATCACCTGCAGCCGTACCCGTCAGGTCGGTTCCGTTGTAGATCAAAAAGGGACGTGATACCGGCTTGGAGGCTTTAACATCTATATTTTGAATCATAAAATTCTCCTTTATATTTCTTGTAATATTACGTTATGCCGGATGTCCGCAGATGTTCGCCGGAATCTGACATAAAATGAGAGCTGCCTTTCATACGAAGTGTGATAAGGTCACGGAGCAGCGGCTGTTTTTCAGCTATGATGAGTTCAGATAAAATAAAATTATATGAGGTGAGACACTATGAATAAAAAAACAGTCATTATCGGCGGGGTTGCAGGGGGAGCAACGGCAGCTGCCCGTCTTAGGAGAAAAGATGAGAGTATGGAAATTGTTCTTCTGGAGCGTGGGGAATACATATCCTATGCCAACTGCGGGCTTCCTTATCATGTAGGGGACGTGATCAAAAGCCGGGAGTCACTGCTTTTACAGACACCGGAGGCCATGAAAAAGAAGTTTGGTGTGGA
Organism: Anaerostipes sp.; assembly: GCF_018381315.1. Lineage (GTDB taxonomy): Bacteria > Bacillota > Clostridia > Lachnospirales > Lachnospiraceae > Anaerostipes. Next base: position 183,637 of record NZ_JAGZSD010000001.1, read on the forward strand.
TGTCAGGGTTCAGAATGAAGCTGTGAAAATTAATGCGGATCAGCAGACTGTCACAATAAAAGACCGGAAAACAGGCAGAGAGTATGAGGAGGAATATGATTTCCTGGTGATTGCTTCAGGTTCATCTCCTGTGGTACCTCCGATTCCGGGCATTGACGGGCCGAATATTTATACTTTGTGGACAGTTCCGGATACGGACAGGATAAAACAGGCGATTAAAGTAAAAAAACCAAAGACAGCCGCTGTGATCGGAGGCGGATTTATCGGGATTGAAATGGCAGAGAACCTGCAGAAACTCGGAATCCAGGTTCGTATTATAGAAATGCAGGATCAGGTTATGGCGCCTTTAGATTTTGAAATGGCCCAGCTGCTTCATGAAAATATAGAAACCAACGGTGTTGAACTGATATTGGGTGATGGTGTTTCAGCTTTTCATAACAGAGATGAGAAAACGTATATTTCCCTGAACAGCGGAAAAGAACTGCAGGCGGATATGGTGCTGCTTTCTATTGGAGTCCGTCCTAACAGTGAACTTGCGGGGGAAGCAGGACTGAAGCTCAATAAAAAGGGCGGTATTTTGGTAGACGAAATGCTGAGAACCTCAGTGGACAATATATTTGCTGTGGGAGATGTGATCGAAGTAGAGAATTATATACTGAAAGAACCTGCCATGATCCCCCTGGCCGGACCGGCCAACAAGCAGGGCAGAATCTGTGCGGATAATATTGCAGGCGGAAAGAAGACATATAAGGGTACTCTTGGAACATCAGCAGCACAGGTATTTGATCTGACAGCAGCGGCGGCAGGAGTCAATGAAAAAACTCTGGTGAGTATGGGCAAAAAACGGGGGAAAGATTTTGAGACTGTGCTGATCAATCAGAAATCCCATGCCGGGTATTATCCGGGAGCAGTCCCTATCACATTAAAGCTTCTGTTTGATTTGGAAGGCAGAATCCTGGGCGCTCAGGCAGTCGGCCAGGAAGGTGTGGATAAGAGGATGGATGTGCTGGCTGCTGCCATGCGTTCAGGAGATACCATTTATGATCTGGAAGAACTGGAACTTGCTTATGCCCCGCCGTATTCTTCGGCGAAGGATCCGGTAAATATGCTTGGCTTTACTGCGGAAAATGTTTTGGAGAAGATGGTTTCTTTTATGAGATGCGAAGAATTGGATGCGGTCACAAAGGAAGAAGAGTGGCAGCAGAAGATGACCATTTTGGATGTGACGGAGGACATGGAACGTATGGTATTCCATATACCGGGTTCTGTGCATATCCCTCTGGGCCAGCTCAGGCAAAGAATAGATGAGCTGCCCAAGGACCGCTTGACTGTGGTTTACTGCGCTGTCGGCGTCCGTTCTTATAATGCAGCCAGGGTTCTTATGCAGAATGGTTTCTTGGAAGTGAAGGTTTTAGAAGGAGGAACAAGTTTTTATCAGTCAATGCACTACAGGGACAGGATGACTTCTGTTCTGCAGGAAGAAAAGAGCGTTAAAGCAGCATCTGCAGAAGAAAAGGAAGTAAGGATCGTTGACTGCTGCGGTCTCCAATGTCCGGGACCGATCATGAAGGTACATGAGACATTGCAGTCGATGGAAGAGGGAGAAATGGTGAAAGTGTCTGCGACAGACATGGGATTTCCGAGAGATATTGAATCCTGGTGCCAAAGAACAGGCAATACTTTTGTACGCAGGCAGAGAGAAGGAAATCAGAACATCGTTTATGTTCAGAAAGGAACGAAAGACGGGCATCTGTCCGCAGCTTCAGCTGAACAAAACACAGGACAGGGGAAAACTATGGTCATTTTCAGCGGAGATATGGATAAGGCGCTGGCGTCCTTTATCATTGCCAACGGAGCGGCAGCTATGGGCAGACCGGTCACCATGTTCTTTACATTCTGGGGACTGAACATTTTGAGAAAGCCTGAGAAGCAGAAAATAAAGAAATCTTTTGTTGAGAAGATGTTTGGAGCCATGATGCCGAGAGGAAGCAGCAAGTTAAAGCTTTCCAAAATGAATATGGGCGGTATGGGCACCAAAATGATGAAGCGGGTTATGAGAGAGAAAAATGTAGAGACTCTTGAAAATCTGATGAAGCAGGCTGTGAAAAATGGTGTGAAGCTGGTGGCATGCACCATGTCCATGGATGTTATGGGCATCAGAAAAGAAGAGATCATTGACGGAGTCGATTTTGCAGGAGTGGCCTCCTATCTTGGAGATGCAGAAAATTCAGATGTAAATCTGTTTATTTAATGATGCCAGATGATGAAATGAGCAAAATTAAAATACAGCAGAAAGGCTTCGGACTTTCCGCTGTATTTTATTTGTTCAGGAGACCATATGCTTCAGCCGCTTCCTGTCAAGAAGAGTCACTCCGCCCCGGGACAGCTTTACAAGTCCCTCCGATGAAAAATATTTGAGCATCCGGCTGACAACTTCTCTTGCACTTCCCGTATATTTTGCAATCTGTTCCTGGGTCATGCTGATAGTATCTGATCCGGTTTTGCTGCTTTCATCTAAAAGGAAAATAGCCAGACGTTTGTCAAAGCTCATAAACAGGATCTGCTGCATGGTCCACATCACGTCAGAAAAGCGTTCCGTAGCCTGTTTATAAGTAAATGCTTCCGCATAAATATTCTGGTCTACGATTTCAGAATAGGCCCCGGCGCTGATCTGTATGATCTCGCTTTCTGTTACGGCCTCCATCTGTACCTCAAAAGTGATTGCGGAGAGGACACAGGATGCAGAAAGAACACAGACATCTCCCTGGTCCAGGCGGTACAGTGTGATTTCTTTTCCCTCCTCTGAGAGCATGAAGGTACGCACACTTCCGCTTTTAATGATCAGTACGCCGGTGCACTCACAATTTTGGCACCGGATGATGCCTCCTTTTTCATAGCGGACCAGTTGGGACCACTGGGAAAGAGTTTTCTTTTCAGTTTCGGTCAGGTGTTCCCAGAAAGGAAGGGACGATTTTAAAATAGGAATTAATTCGTCTGCATACTCCATTCATTACCTCCTAAAAAATATTCTAAGATCATTTTAGCTGTCCCAGTGAAAAATAACAAGAACTCTTTACAGGGAATTGTGCCCCTTTGATCCATTTCAGCAAATTATGACATAAGCCCCTTGTATAATTAATATTTGAAGGAGGGTCCAGGATGCCGATTATTAAGAAAAAAGAACCAGTGGAAGAAATTTTCTTCAATGAGCTGGAGGATATTACATCATATAATATGAAACAGATCGAACATTGCCTTACCACCATTGGGAGAAGGATGTGCTCGGAACAGGGAGACGGTCCGGAAAAGAAAGATGGAAGAACAATCATAGAGAGTACAATCCTGAAAGAATGTATGCTGTGCCAGGGTAAAGAAAAATGCCAGCTTACCCTGGAGGACCGGGACAAGCTGGGTGAGCTGCTGGAAAAGCAGGGAGGCTTAAGTGTACAAAACATCCGCTCTGTGTGCAGGTGCCAGAGAGAAAAGGAGTGGGTGGATGAGATTAACACTATTTATGAGAGAGAACTTTTTTTGTATGCCTGCGGGCAGAGATTTGTGGAGATGCGCAGAATGATCGGAGAGCAGTACATAGAGGCGGGCAGAATGTTCAGAAGTTTTGCTGAACAGAAATACCGGCTTTCCGGAGTGCAGCCTGTACAGGAAAAGATTGAAAAAGGGCTGAAGGCCCACCATCTGAAAGTAAAAAAAGTATATATTTATGAAGACGACATGAGAGGAAAGCAGATCTACTTGTTTTTAAAGGCGCAGAAAGGAAGGGAGAGAACCACCAAAGAAGTGGCAAGGTGGCTGTCAGTTATACTGCAGGAAAAGCTGCAGCCTCTTCCCAACGGCAAACAGGCCATTGGGGAAGCTTATGAAATGATGGGTGTCCAGGCTGCTACAAAATTTCATGTGCTGACAGGAGTTATTTCCAGGGCTGAGAAAGAAGATATGAAAAATGGGGATAATTTCTCTGTGGGGAACGTTGGAAATCACAGATTTGTTTCCATGATCTCCGATGGTATGGGTACCGGAAATGCGGCCAATAAAGACAGCAAGGCAGTTATTGAAACACTGGAGGAACTGCTGGAAGTGGGACTGGATGAAAAGAGAGCCATCCAGCTGCTGCAGTCTATTTTTGTATTCTGGCCTGAAAAAGAAAGGTATTCCACATTAGATTATATTCAGATTGACCTGCACGCAGGGATCGGCAGTTTCTTGAAATTAGGCGCATGCCCCTGTTTCCTGAAACGCAAGGGGCAGGTGGAGATGATCCAGCTGGACAGCCTGCCGGTAGGGGTCCTCAAAGAGAAAAACCTTCCCATACACAGAAAGAAACTGGAGGCAGAGGATTTTATCCTGCAGGTCAGTGACGGCATCATTGATTCTCTGGGCGAAAATGGCGTAGAGATTTTGATGGAATATATGAGCCGGATTCACACTGCAAGGCCGCAGGGATTTGTGGATGAACTGATGGAAATGATCGAGAATACAGACGGTTATGAAAAAAAGGATGACATGACAATGATCGGACTCGGAATTTGGGATAAGTATTGAATCTGAGGATTGGGAATGATAAAGTATTACTATGGATAAAGTACACAGTTTCATTCAAGAGCATCATATGATTAAACAGGGGGACTTCATCGCTGTGGGAGTTTCCGGGGGAGCAGATTCCGTATGTCTGCTCCTGCTTTTATGCGGGCTCAGACAGGAGTATGATCTCACTTTGAAAGCAGTCCATGTCAACCACAGTATCCGCAAAGAGGCGGGAAAAGATCAGCAGTTTGTGGAAAAACTCTGCCAAAAGCTTCAGGTCCCGTGGATAACTTTTGTGGAAGACGTAAAGAAAACGGCTGAGAAAAAGTCCATGTCTTTGGAGGAAGCAGGCAGACTGATCCGCTACCAGTGTTTCAGAAAGGTTCTAAAGCAGCATGGGGGAGGAAAGATTGCTGTGGCTCACCACCAGAATGACCAGGCAGAGACGGTTCTCTACCGGATAGCCAGGGGAACAGGCATCCGGGGGCTGAAGGGAATGGAACCTGTCCGGGGAGATGTGATCCGGCCCCTTTTATGTCTTTCCAAGTCAGAGATTATTTCTTATTTAAAGGAAAAGAACCAAAGCTGGATGGAAGACCTAAGCAATGAAGACAATACGTATGCAAGAAACAAAATCCGCAATCAGGTGATTCCTGTGCTGACCCAGGTCAACTCAAAAGCTGTGGAACATATTTTTTCCCTCACAGAGGAGATAGAGGAGTGGAACCGGTATCTGGAACAGCTGCTGGCAAAGGCCTGGAGTGCCTGTGTCAAACAGCATGAAAGGGGATGCGGCATTGACCTTGAGAGATTTTTGGAAGAACCGGAGCCGGTCCGCAGACTTTTGGCAAAGCAGGTCATAGAGTACGCAGCGGGTAAAAAGAAAGATATTGAAAAGATTCATGTTCAGAATTTATGTGAGCTGGCTTATAAGGAGACAGGGAAGTCTATTGACCTTCCGTATGGGCTTAAAGCTGCTAAAACATACAAAGAGCTGATGGTGGAAACTGCCAAAGTTTCTGAGGAAGCCACACACATGGGATGTTTGAGCCTGACAGAGACAGACGGGGATGAAAAAACGGGACAAAAAGATTTTACCAAAATCATTGATTATGATAAAATAGACAAAGACATCCAATTACGGTACCGCAGACCGGGAGATTATCTCATTTATTCAAAGGATGGAAAGAGAAAGTCTTTAAACCGGTATTTCATTGATGAGAAGATTCCGAGAGAAGAGAGGGATAAAATTCCCCTGGCTGCAGACGGAAGCCGGATCATCTGGATCATCGGGTACCGGCTGAGCGAAATGTATAAGGTTTCAGAAGAAACGGAAAGATATTTAAAATTGGAATACAATTAGGAGGAAAACGGAAAGATGGAACAAGTAGGGATTAGAGAATTGATCTCGGAGAAAGCTGTAGACCAGAGGATCGAAGAGATGGGAGCTCAGATCAGCAGAGACTTTGCAGGAAAGGAAGTACATTTGATTGCCATCTTAAAGGGCGGTGTGTTTTTCGCCTGTGAACTGGCCAAAAGGATTACAGTCCCGGTGACAATTGATTTTATGTCTGTGTCCAGCTATGGGGATTCCAGAGAATCATCAGGAATCGTTAAGATTGCCAAGGATCTGGATGAGCCGATTGAAAATAAAGAAGTATTGATTGTGGAAGATATCATTGATTCAGGAAAGACTTTGAACCATCTGAAGCCGATGCTCCTGAGCAGGAAGCCTAAAAGTATTCAGATCTGTACCCTGCTGAATAAACCTGAGCGCAGGGAAGTAGACGTGGAAGTCGCATACACAGGATTTGATGTGCCGGATGAATTTGTAGTGGGATACGGACTGGATTTTGCACAAAAGTACAGGAATCTTCCATACATTGGCGTTGCAGAAGAGTAGCAGAGAGGAGACAGTAACTTGAACCCAAGAAAAGGAAACAGCAATTTTTTGTTCCTTGCAGTGATATTATGTCTGGGGATTATTTATTTTTCCAGGATGATGAACAGCACGGAAGACAATTATAATTACTCACAGTTTCGTCAGGACGCAAAAGCGGGCCAGGTAGTCGGAATCACAATGAAACAAAATAAAGAGGTTCCCACCGGCACTATGACGGTAGAATTGAAAAATGAAGTTTACAAGAACTGTAATGTCACAAATGTGGATACTGCGGTAAAAGAAATTGAAACCAAGTATCCAGACCTATATAAAAAGATGGTGGTTAAGCCGATTGACCACAGCGGCGAGTGGATTACCACCCTGCTGCCGAATCTTTTGATGGTAGGTATTTTAATCTTTTTCCTTGTCATGATGATGAAGCAGAACGGCGGCGGAGGAAAGATGATGGACTTCGGAAAAAGCCGTGCTAAAATGGCAAATCCGGATGGACCGAAAGTCACCTTTGATGACGTGGCAGGGCTGACCGAGGAAAAAGAGGAGCTGGAAGAGGTTGTAGACTTCCTTAAGAATCCGAAGAAGTTTATCGGCATCGGAGCAAGGATTCCAAAGGGAGTTCTCTTAGTAGGACCTCCGGGAACCGGTAAAACATTGATCGCAAAAGCCGTGGCAGGAGAAGCAAATGTTCCGTTTTTCAGCATCTCAGGGTCTGACTTTGTAGAGATGTTTGTCGGTGTCGGAGCTGCCCGCGTAAGGGATTTGTTTGCAGAGGCAAAGAAGAATGCTCCGTGTATCATATTTATTGATGAGATTGATGCGGTCGCAAGGCGGAGAGGTTCCGGACTGGGCGGCGGCCATGATGAAAGGGAGCAGACACTGAACCAGATGCTGGTTGAGATGGACGGCTTCGGAGTCAACGAGGGTATTATCGTCATAGCAGCTACCAACCGGGTGGATATCCTTGACCCGGCGATCCTCCGTCCGGGACGTTTTGACCGGAAAGTAGGCGTGGGACGTCCGGATGTCAAAGGAAGAGAAGAGATCTTAAAGATTCATGCCAAGAAGAAGCCGTTAGGAGATGATGTGGACCTTCAGCAGATTGCCAGAACCACTGCAGGATTTGTTGGTGCAGATCTGGAAAACCTGATGAATGAGGCAGCCATACAGGCAGCTAAAAATAACCGAGGATATATTGTAAAAGAAGATATTGACAAGTCCTTTATCAAGGTAGGGATCGGTACAGAGAAGAAAAGCCGGGTCGTTCCGGAAAGCGAACGCAGGATTACTGCATACCATGAAGCGGGGCACGCGATTCTGTTTCATGTACTGCCGGATATGGGGCCGGTTTATACCGTGTCAATCATACCGACCGGTGTGGGAGCAGCAGGTTATACGATGCCTCTCCCGGAGAATGACAATATATTTAACACCAAAGGAAAGATGATTCACAATATCATGGTAAGTCTTGGCGGAAGGATTGCAGAAGAACTGATTTTCGATGACATTACTACAGGTGCTTCCCAGGACATCAAGCAGGTGACCCAGCTTGCCAGATCTATGGTAACTGAATATGGAATGTCAGACCGCCTCGGGCTGATTAATTATGACAGCAATGAAGGAGATGAGGTCTTTCTTGGAAAAGAAATCGGGCAGCCTCGTCCGTATGGTGAACGTGTGGCAACGATCATTGATGAGGAAGTAAAAGATATTGTAGATGATTGCTATAAAAAGGCCAAAGCTATCATTGAAGATCACATGGAAGTTCTGCACAGCTGTGCTAAACTGCTGCTGGAAAGAGAACGGATCAACCAGAGTGAATTTGAAACATTGTTTGAAGGAACAGAAATATAAAAAGATTCCGCACTGCATATAAAATGCGTGCGGAATCTTTTTTGCTTTAATTACAGATTGTTTGAAATCTTTACTTTTCTCCGTGCTTCTTTCCGTTTTTCCATGGCATCAACACAAATGGTGCAGGCTGCGTCTCCTGTGATGTTGACTGTAGTTCTTGCCATATCCAGAATACGGTCCACACCGGCCACAAGGGCAATTCCCTCTAAAGGCAGTCCCACACTCTGCAGCACCATGGCAAGCATGATAACACCGGAACCGGGAACTCCTGCCGTTCCGATAGAAGCCAGGGTTGTTGTAAGGATAACCATCAGCTGCTGGCTCAGGGTCAGATGTACGCCGAAGATCTGGGCGATAAAAATGGCACTGACGCCCTGATAGATGGCAGTTCCGTCCATGTTGATGGTAGCTCCCAGAGGAAGGACAAAACTTGCCACCTCTTTCCGGGCACCAAGCTTTTCAGTACACTCATAGTTGAAAGGAAGAGTTCCCACACTGCTGGCACTGGAGAAAGCAAACAGCATAGCAGGGCTTTGTTCTTTAAAGAATCTAAGCGGGCTGATTCCGCTGAATCCTTTGACTGCACTGGAATAGACAACAACCATATGAACAATGCTGGTCAGGTATGCAACTCCGATCAGTTTCAGAAGAGGCAGAAGCACCGATGGTCCGTTTGTCGCTACCACAGGTGTGATCAAGGCAAATACACCGATCGGAGACAGATGGATGATAATGCCCATGATATTGATGCAGACTTCAGACATGCTTTCCACCAGGTCAGCCGCAGGCTTTCCTTTATCTCCGGCAATGATGATGCCGAAGCCGAAAAACAGTGCAATGACAATAACCTGAAGCATTGTGGCGCTGACTAAGGGTTCTACGGCATTTGAGGGGAAGATATTGACCAGCGTATCAATCAGGGACGGGGCCTGGGTAGCTCCTTCATATGCTTTGAGGGAAGCACTGTTCATAACGTAGCCTCCGCCTACATTCAGGACGTTTGCAAACAGCAGTCCGAAGGTAACAGCAAACGCCGTTGTAACGATGTAAAAGCAGATGGTCTTTCCTCCGATGGAACCAACTTTTTTAATATCCTGCAGGGACACAACTCCCTGGATGATGGAAAACAGGACAACCGGGACAACGATCATTTTGATTAGGTTCAAGAATATGGTTCCGAACGGCTGGATGTAATTCTCAGCTATTTTCGGGTGGCCCTGAAGCAGCAGACCCATAATGATTCCTAAAAACAGGGCGCTGAGAATCATCACGGTCAATGATAATTTCTTTTTTTGTTTTTTCTCATTCATACTTTCTTTTTCTCCTAGATTTGTAGTGTAACCACAAAATATTTTAAAGGAAAAGGGCGAGAAAAACAATGGGATTAACCGGAATTATTAAAAAAATACTTGCAATTTCATAATTCATACAGTATAATTTTAAATTGTCAGGTGACATGGTGGGATTCCCGAGTGGCCAAAGGGGGCAGACTGTAAATCTGTTGGCAACGCCTTCGAAGGTTCGAATCCTTCTCCCACCATCAGCCGTTGTGGCGGAACTGGCAGACGCACAGGACTTAAAATCCTGCGGGACTTATACTCCCGTACCGGTTCGATTCCGGTCAACGGCATATTAACAGATAAAAGACATCGAAAGTTTGGGGCAGAACTAAAAACAGGTATACACATTTTGTGTATACCTGTTTTTTATTGTATAGGAAATTCCTTAAGAATCCCCTATGCAATAAAAAAGTATTCTATGTGGGATTGCCCACTTTGTTCTAAATCGCGAAAAATACTGTCATGCAGTGGTGATTTCCACGTCTGATTTTTCCATATCTTTTTCTTTGATATGACGGTTCAGCTTTTTCATCTCCGGGATGATAAAGAGAGCAACAATCACAGCAGATGATATATCGGCGATAGGTCCTGCAAAGAGAATTCCGTACAGACCAAAAAATCGCGGAAGAATCAGGATCAGGGGAACCAGAAGAAGAAGCTGGCGGAGCATGGAGAGAATCGATGCTTTCAGCGGCTGCCCTGTAGCCTGAAAATAGTTTGTGGAAACGATCTGGAAACCGGAACAGAAAATACCAAACAGATAGATTCTGAGACATTTTTCAGCAAAGCTTACAAAAGAAGGATTACCGCCTCCGAACAGCTGAACAACTAATCCCGGGAACAGCTGGCAGAACAGCCATCCGATAAGTATGGAAACAGTAGCTGCGGCTACAGCATTCTTAAATAAGTGTTTGATTCTATGATATTTTTCCGCTCCAAAGTTGAATCCGAAGATTGTCTGTGAGCCGATACCGATTCCGATACAGACGGATGCCAGGATCATAGCGAGTTTCATGACAATTCCCATAGCGCTCAGCGCTACATCTCCTCCTACTTTACTCATATTTCCATAGTATACAAGTGAATTGTTCATTGTGATCTGCATAATACAGGCAACCAGCTGAGTGATTCCGGAGGAAGTTCCCAGTGCTATGACATTTTTACAGACAGAAGGATCCAGCTTCAGTTCCTTCAGGTGCAGGCGCATCTGGCTCTTTTTGCAGAAATAAAGAAACAGGATGAGCGCGGAAATGATCTGCGATGTAATGGTTGCAATGGCAGCGCCTTTGACGCCCCAATGAAATTTAAAAATATAAATTGGATCCAGTATTGTGTTCAGCACAGCTCCGATCAGGATGCCGTACATGGACAGCCGGGGACTTCCGTCAGTTCTTGCCATGTTTGACAGACATGGACCGATCACACTGAAAGGTACGCCGATCAAAATAATGGACGCATAGTCTTTTGCGTAAGGCATAATATTGTCTGTGGCTCCGAATAAACGGAGAAGAGGCTCCATAAAAATAAAGCCGACTACGGCCAGCACGATTCCTGTAATGATGGAAAGCATAAAGTTGTTGTTCAGCGTCTTTTCAGCTTCCCTTTCTTTTTTCTGTCCAAGCTTGATGGCTGCATATGCGCTTCCGCCGGACCCGAGCAGTGTGGCGAATGCCATGATAATTGTAATGATGGGAAAGGTAACTGTCGTAGCAGCATTTCCCAGATATCCCACCCCCTGTCCGATGAAAATCTGATCTACGATATTATAGACAGAATTCACCAGGACTGAGATCGTAGACGGCACTGCAAATTGAAGCAGCAGCCTGCCTACCGGTTCATAGCCGAGCGGGTTTTCTTTTTGTTTTGTCTTTATTTGAGTTTCCAAGTTATTTTACCCTCCTTTTTTCTATATAAGAATATGCATTGTCTGAGATTTTTGTAAGAAGCAGTTCTGCCTGGCGGATCTCTTCCTGTGTCAGATCTTTCAGCAAGATCTTGTTCCATTTCTCGCGCAGGTCATAGATGGTCTGAAGAGCCGGCTCTGCTTCCTGTGTTGTAAAGAGGTGATGAATTCTTTTATCACAGTCATCCGGTTCTCTTCTTAAATATCCCTGATCTTCCATTTTTCTCACAGCTTTTGTAACAGTACCTTTATCGAAATGTCCCTTCTGGGCCAGCTGCTGCATACTGATGCCGGGATTTTCGTGGATGCAGATTAGAAAAAACTGCTGTCCCGGCCCGATTTCTGTTTTAGACAGGGAACAGTCAAAAAAGCGCATACCCTGGCGGTGAATAACAGAAATCATCCTGCTGATTTTTTTCATATGAACCTCCTTTCAAACAAATAGTTGAAGATCCAACTATTTTAGGACAAAAAAATTAGTATTTCAGATACGGAGATATCCGAATACTAATTTAACTATAAAAAGTATAACACAGATTAGTTGCATATTCAACTATATGAAAGAATAAAATAATATATGGGACAAATTATCCATAATTTACCAGCTCTCATAGGATGTAACAGTGATAAAATGAAAATATAAAAGGAGGGAGAATATGGGACATAGGCAAACGAATGGAAAGGATAAGAAGGAATTTGATTGCCGGAGAGTACCGGATCCAGCTTTAATACCGGAAGACAAGACGTCTCAGAGATTGGACATGCGTATGAAGAAACTATTTGAAGATGCCAGAAAGATGGAAAAGACAAAGAACGATGAGGAAAAATCATAGACCCGCGGCATTCTGTATTTTATGTCCTTTAGACTTGGCGCACTTCCTGCGGTAAGGTATAATATCTCTATTATAATATATTTTATGGAGGAATGAATTATGGATATTACAAGTCTGCTGCCAGGCGTGAAAATTGTGAAAGAGGACGGAGAAGTAAAGGAAGAAGTTTTTATCTCTCAGGGGGACAAGATTAAAGTGACGACTGCAGATGAAACGATAACCGGTACATTTATGCTTGTGGAATTTGCACGCTACAGTGAAGAAGATGATATACTTCACATGGTCAGAGATGATGAGGGATTTGCCGTTCAGTTTGACCAGATCATCGATATTGTAAAACTGTAAATTTAGCTTAAGATACAAAAAAAGCTGCCCGGTGTAAAACTGAGCAGCCTTTTATATGATCTAAGCTATTATGCAAGACAAACGTTGACAGCCTGTAATCCGCGGTTACCCTGAGTTGTCTCAAATGTAACTTTCTGTCCGTCTTCTAAAGATTTAAAACCTTCAGCAGCAATTCCTGAAAAATGTACGAATACATCTTCTCCTGTGCTTTCGTTTGTGATAAATCCAAATCCTTTAGTGCTGTTAAACCATTTTACTGTACCGTTATTCATGTGGTACCTCCTAATATTTTTTATTGTATTTGAAGCAAAAATAAAAAAATCACATATTTTTTGTAAATCATCAAGAAATAGTAATGATTTACAAAAAATATGTGAAAATCAAAATCTTATCAAAATACTTTTTTACAATAGCATAGATAAAGTTAATTGTCAATCAATTCTGAAAAATATTCAAATGTTTCAAAAGTGGGGAAATAGAGGGTGACAGGAATTAAATTAACATGTTTTGACTATTTATCCAGCTTATGATGATATATCTATAAAAATAGTTGAAATCGTTTAAAAGGAATTTGAATATAAAAAGGAGCTTTAATATGAAAAGAAACAGGTGGATGATTTTGATATTGGTTGTCGTGATAGGTTTTCTATATTTCAAAGTTAGTGACAGTGAAAGAACAATTTCTGCAGCCTGTTTTACCAACGAAATTCAGACAGTGAAAAAAGAAAAAAAGTATTATTTGGAGATTAATCCAACAAAAGAAAGAGTCAGGTGTACGAAGGAAGAGTATGATAGAGTAAAAAATGGAGATGGGAAACAATTATATAGCCTTATGTACAAGAAGAATCCATTCCTGACACGGTATTTCCATTATGAACCCCAATTACTGTGGTTAGAAGAAAAAAATTAGAATAAGACACGATATTTTAAGGGAGATGAGAAAGGGGTGGCAGCCATGTGTAAGATAATAGAAGATTTGATTGACAGTGAAAAGAAAGAAATTGCAAAATATTTCGGTCTTACTTTGGAACAGGTAGAAGAACTGGAAAGAAGCCAGTATGTGCAATTATAGTCAGTGGGGCTGAGAAGTAGAAAATCCTTTTATTAAAAAAGAAGCGATAGGCAAACTGCTACTCATAACCGTTGCAACTGTATTATATGAAGCTGGAATGAGTACCAGAGATATTGCAGATATACTCGGTCATTCGGATATCGCAACCACGGAACAATGCTACATTATTTCAACGGAAGCGGAAAAGAAACGAAAAAAATGACGGCAGTTTTATAAAAACTATCGTCATTTTTTTATTTAAAAAGTGTCCAAACTTTTTGACATCAATAATTTAATTTTGACAGCAGTTGAATTTACTGTTTAAACTGCTGAAACCCTGAGAAATACTAGATTTTCTGGCATTAAAAAAAGCGATAGACGGGACTCGAACCCGCGACCTCAACCTTGGCAAGGTTGCGTACTACCAACTGTACTACTATCGCATATCCATATCAAATCTCTTGCTGAGAACAAAATTTATTCTACAATATTAAGGCGTCTGTGTCAACCATCTTTTTCATTTTTTCTATCCTTCTTTGTTTGAAAAGGAAAATAATGGAATATATTATTGACATTCTGAATAGGATAAGTTAAAATATGGAAATAAGATATCTTATTCTAAACAATTCTAATTATCTAGGTATTACATCTATTTTCACATCAATCAATAAATTCCTATCGATCAGGAGGGGTTATGCAGAAATATGCAGTTGAAGACAAATATTTCGGTCCGCTGCTGCCGTTTATCAAAGATTACATGGTCACAGACATTAACTGGAACGGAAAAGAACTGATTGTAGACGATCTGAACCGGGGCAGGCATATAGTGGAAAACATGAACATTTCAGAGAGCTTTATCAATCAGTTCACTGCCAGGATTGCCAATGCGGTTTCGGCGCCGTTTAATAAATATGATCCGCTGGTGGAAGCAGAGGTGGATGGTCTGAGGATTTCAATTATCCATGAAGATGTATGTGCCACCGGACGCAGTATCTCTATCAGGAAGTCACCGGCTGTTGTAAGGCTTTGTGAAGACAGTATTGTAATGGATGACTACTGCAGCAGAGAGATTTTGAATTTTTTGAAAAACAGTATCCTCGGACATATGAACATTGTGATAGCAGGGCAGGTGGGGAGCGGCAAGACAGAGCTTTTAAAATATCTGACCAGATTCATTCCTGATATGGAAAGAGTCATCACCATCGAAGACAGCCTGGAGATACATTACAGAGAGATTAATCCGGGTAAAGACTGTGTCGCTATTGAAGTAAATGAAGACACATTCGGATATGTAGATGCCATCAAGGCATCCCTGCGGCAGCTTCCGACATGGATTCTTTTGTCTGAGGCAAGAGGGGAGGAGGTACAGCATTTGATTCAGTCCCTTACGACAGGACATTATTCTCTTACGACTGTTCATACAGATGATGTGCGGAGAATTCCGGAAAGGATGAAGAACATGACTGACGATCCTATTGCAGCAGAACGTATTGAGCGGGATGTGTATGGCTTTGTAGATCTTGGCATCCTGGTACGAAAACAGCAGGAACCGGACGGAAGGATCCGGCGTTATCTGGATCAGATTGCCTGTTTTTACACGGACGAAAACGGAGAAAAAAAGATTCAGATAATCTTAAAGGACAGGAGGATCGTAAATAAAACACTTCCGGAGAAATTAAAGACAAAATTTCTGGTCAAAGACCCGTTCCGATTAGGAGGGGAAACATGACAAGATTTAATAGAAACAGGAGATTTCCAAGGATTCTCCGATATCTGAAATATACAAATCTAAAAAAGGAGATCCATGGTTATGGGTACTCCTACTCATTCAAAAAATATCTTTTTACTTTATTCTTATCTTTTGCAGGAATCCTGTTGGCAGGCAGATTCTTTCATCTGAAAATTTTTTATATTACAGCACTTGGTATCATATATCTTTGCTTTTTCCCCATCATCATTATCCGGCAGTTTCAATATTTGTATGAACAGCAGAGGTTCCGGGACGTGGTCAACTATCTGGAACAGATGATTTATTCTTTTAAAAAGCAGCCTAAAATTATTGTGGCACTGGAGGAGACAAAGCAGCTTTGTGAAGGACGGATCTTACAGCTTATCAATGAAGCGGAAGTATCGATCAGCCACCCAGGGACAGAAGGTGATTTGTATCCCAGTGCACTTTCCTGCATTGAGCAGGAATATCAGTGTGACCGTATGAAAATGCTCCATGATTATTTAGTGAAAGTTGAAAATCTAGGCGGTCAATATCAAAGCACATTAAACATCATCTTAGACGATATCAAAGAGTGGACAGAAAGGACATACCTTTTTCAAAAGGAACGAAAGAGCATGAAGTTTAAAATTGTACTTTCTCTTGCGGCGTCTCTTGGAGTAGCAGGAACAACAGTTATGATGCTTTCCAGCGATGACATGCTGGAAAAGGTACTGGAAGGACAGTTTTATCAGGTTTCTGCATTTTTACTCCTGCTGATGTTTCTTTTTCTGTTACTTGGGGCTCAAAAGCTTCTTACCGGAACATGGCTTAAAGACACAACGGATGAACATCAAAAGCAGATTGAGAAAGACTTCAGAAAAATGAGAGAAGAGAAAGACGGGAAACAGCCATGGATCATTACTGCTGTCAGTTTCCCTATATTGCTTCTGGGATTTGACTGGCAGAACCTTTATATTATAGGCGCTGTGGCTGCCTTGATTCTGGCGGCATGGGAGACACCGGCCCTGAAGAAAAAGAATGCAGAAAGAAGACTTGTAAAAGAAGTAAAACAAAAGTTTCCCTATTGGCTCAGAGGGATTGCTCTCAGCCTGCAGACAGAAAATGTGTATGTGGCAATCAGGGATTCCCTTCCGGATGCCCCATATGTCCTGAAAGAACAAATTGAAAAACTGCTCAGGGATATTGACCGGGAACCAGAGTCGGTCCTGCCGTATCAGGATTTTTTATCTGAGTTTGAACTGCCGGAAATACAGTCTGCAGCCAGAATGCTCTATTCGCTTACGAACAGCGGAAAGAATGATTCGGAGGCACAGATTAATACCCTGATCCACCGGAATAACGTATTAATGGATAAAGCAGAGTGGCTGCAGAATGAGAATGAGATAGCAGGAATCGGAGTTTTGACTTTTGTGCCCATGGTGCTGGCAACTTTTAAGATGATAATAGATTTGGGATTGATCTTTGGCAGTTTTTTTACATTATGGACAAAACTGCCGGGATAGAAAGGAGAATATATGCAGGACTTTTTTGAAGAAATGGGCGGGATATTGTTTTTGCTGCTGACCGGAATCGGTATCTGTGCAGTGTATATTCATTTTGTACAGCTTATAGATTAAAAAGGAGAGCTTTATGAAGACGATAATTGATGAATACGGGAACTTGATTTTGCATGTGATCGCGGGGATTGCGGTCCTTGGGTTTCTTTGGGCAGTCATAGCCGCCGCTGGCCGGTTCGGAACAGTCTTTTTTGATTCTATATGCTCTGTTCTTTGTTAGGAGGGATCATTGAAACAGATAATTGAGAGCTACGGCAGAGTGATTATGGTGATAATTATAGCCCTGGGAGCTGTTTTGCTTATAAGAAATGCAGTATTTTCACAAATGAAAGCCAACGGCAGTATTAAGGATACGAAGCATATCTCATCCAATGAGTTTTTTCAGAGACAGGGGAAACCGGAGCTGTCAGGAGTAAGGGAGGAAGACGGGACGGCAAGAAGAATTGTTATAAAAAAAGAGGACCGTCTGAATCCAAAACTGCTTGTGACAGCCAGCGATAAAAACGACGGGGATCTGACCGGAAAAATAAAAATTTACACAGTCAGGACGGAAGAAGGAAAAGAAATCAGAAGTTTATTTGAGTCTGAATACTTAGATACCAGCGTGGAAAAAGAGTTCACATTATTGTATATAGTTAGAAACTCTCTTGGTCTGGTCTCAGAGGGAAGAGTAAAAGTATTAGTGAAAAATTACGGAGAAAACCACAGTGAATGAAAATGTGAAACAGTTTCTTGTTTATTATTTATTCTATGTGCTGTGCGGCCAGGCCTGCAGTCTGTGCGGAGTTAGCGGACTATATCCCAATGCTGTCAGCGGTATTTGCTTATTTCTTTTTTCAAGGTCCATTTTAAAAGGGCAAAAAAGACAGCCTCTTCAAATCACCGGCACACTGATTCTTTTTACATTTGCATTCTTTTTGGTGACACAGTATCTTTTCTTTTATTTAAACCGGCTGTTCTATGGCCGTGTCCTGATTTTGCCTCAGCCGGCGGAGCAAAGTCCATTATGGGTGAAGATAGCTGTAGCAGGAGTTATAAGCCCCGCTGCGGAAGAAATATTGTTTCGGAGATTCTTGTACCAGGGCCTGAAGCCAATGGGCAGGAATAAAGCCGTCCTGTCGTCCAGTATTATATTTGGGCTATGCCACGGGAAGCTGGTTCAGAGTATCTATTCAGCGCTTTGGGGGATGGTGTTCTGTTTTCTCTATGAAAAATACCAGAATTTAAAAGTTTCCATGCTGGTTCATATGATTAGCAATCTGCTGTCTCTTACAGCCATATTCCGCATGTGCCTGTCAAATCCATATGTTTCGGTCTGCTTTATATTGATTTCAGTCTGTATCGTGTGTCTGACAGTAAGGACGAAAGGGGAGTGTCTATGAAAGTTCCTGTTGAATTAGTGATCAGTATTATTCTGCTTTGCCTGGGTGCATTTGTTATGGCCTCTTATAATGGGGCGGCACTGGAAGAAGCCGGTGCAAGGGAAGTTCATGAGACTTTCATAGGAAAAATAGAAAACAGCGGCTTTGATCCGGAGGTTATAAAAGAATGCAAAAAGGAAGCCGCAGAAAAGGGTTATGAGCTTTCGGTAAAGGATGATAAATTATATGAGCACAGGCCAAAGTATAAGGTGGTTCTGACATACTATTTACGGGTCAAGCTGCTGGGAATCGCCAGCCGGCAGGAAATTGAAGGATACGCATTATGAGGAGGACAAGGAATGAAGTTGGCGATAGAAACATTTGTGTGCTGTTTTATTATTGCTGCAGGGATGTTTTTAAATGTACTCTACTGTGTCAATACAAAGGCGGTTTCCAATGCAAAGCAGTACCAGTCTGCCGCAGTCCATAAGATGCATGCGGCAGATTTCTCGGAAGCAGTAGTGGACCAGTGTAAAAAAGAGGCGTCAGAAGACGGATACGTGTCTTTGGATGTTTCACGGGAAGATTCTGAAAGCAGCAGAAGCCGCTGCCGGGTAACTTTAAAATACAAGCTTCAGATACCGCTGTTCGGCATAGAGAAAGTGTGCCAGGTCAGAAGCTATGCAAACTGTTCCGCAGAAGACGGAATATGACAGGAAGGAGTCAAAGATGAAAAGTTTTCTTGAAGATTATGGATTGATTATTGTTGCAGTGATTATAGTGTTGGCTTTATGTGTATTTGCAAAAGGTACGTTTGTAACTCAATTCCAGAAAGCACTGACAGACACCATTAATACATTTTTTGAAAAATCAGGAGCAAGCAGTTCATTTATCTGGCTTGGATAAGAATGAACAGATAAGAAAGGAGATCTATGAAAGGTGCAGTTACAGGAGTTATCCTGCTTGTGATTTTAATTTACTCGGTTTTCATAACTCAAAATATTTCCGGAACAACTTCCAGAAAAACAGAACTAACAATGGATGTCTCCAATGCAGTTGAACAAACACTGGACAGTATGAAGGAAACAAAGTATGAGTCCAGGGAACAGATGGCCGAGGCGTTTGTACAGGATCTGAAAGAACAGATGACTTCTGATGCTGATATGCAGGTCGATATTATTGGAATTGACCATGTGAACGGGCTTCTGGATGTAAATGTCCGGGAGACATACCATACCTCAGACGGAAAGAAAAAAACCATTGAAGTTAGAAAAACAGCAGTGCTGGAACAGCAGCAGGAAGGAACATGAGGAGGCAGCGCAGATGAAGAAATGGGGAAAAAGAATTGTTTCCGGGATAATTGCAGTAAGCCTGCTGGCAGCGGCTTCTGCATCAAGACGGGAACCGGGGGAAAAAGCAGTGGTTTCTATAGTTCAGGCCGGTACTGAGACAAGCTTCATGGGCAGATTACTGGAAGGTGAATACATTGATGTATTCACCTCATGGTCTGCAAAAGAACAAAATCAGTTTTTTGATTCCCTGAGTGCTCAGGAACGGTCTGTATTTATTGAAGTAACCAATTATCAGGTTATAAAACAGCTGGTTAAAACAGGGACCTCAAAGAAAGGCCTAGATGAATTGTTCCGAAAACTGGAGCCGTATTTTCAATTATTAAAAAGAGAAAATGAAGAAAAAGCAAAAGAGCCGGTTGTCCTGGAATGTATCAATCAGATAGAAAAAACAGAATATCCGTCGGCAGATGTGTATCTGAAACAGTTAATCCCTGAGAAGGATACTTGCTATATGGAATTTTATTTTGCCCTGAAAGAAGCGGGGGAAGGTAAACAGGATATCCCAAAGGCAGCAGATCAGCTGTATGAAAAACTTGGGCTTAAGGAAGAAGAAAAGGCAGGCAGCATCAGAAAGACAGCAGCAAAGTCATCTTATACAGCACAGCAGAAATCAGCGGCAAAAGCTGTCTCAGATGGGTTTTCTAATTTTAAATCTGTCAGTTCTGTGAAGGAAATGAAGGATGCGGTTGATTCTGTGAAGAAAGGGGAAAAGCTTGCTGTACGCATTGACAAAGGATTTAACGTGACTTCGGTTATTAAAACAAACGGAAGGCATGTGAAGATCTATGCAGACAGTGCAAGTGGCCATAACCTGAACAGAACTGCATCATACAAGGGAGCCATGATCGAGGTAAACGGAGGATCTTTAACTCTGGGGGCGTATGACGGTGACGGAAGAGCTAAGAATACTTTGTATATAAATGGGAAAAATGTTGCGGCAGCGGCACCGCTGATTAAGGTCTCTTCAGGGCAGCTTTATTTGAATAAATACAGCTGTATCAAAGACGGATATTATTTGGCAGATTTTGCGGGAGGGGGAGGTATCTCTCTGGAATCCGGAGCGTCATGCTATATGTTCGGAGGGAAGATTGACGGCTGTTCAGCAGCCAGCAGCAAGGATGTATCTTCCAGTTCACCAAAGTCTTCTCATGGAGGAGGCATTGTGGTTAATGACGGGGCTTCCTTTTATATGTTCAGCGGATCGATTGAACGGTGCAAAGCCGTCCATGGAGGAGGAATTATGGTTTACGGCACTGCCAGGCTTTACGGCGGCGTCATCTCAGACTGTGCGGCAGTAAACAAGAAGAACGATGCTCTTGGAGGGGCAGTAAAGGTACAGGGAGCCTTCAGTACAGACGGAAAGATCACTGCTGTAAAAGGAGACTTTGCAGTATGGAAGTATACAAGATCCGGTTCCTGGTCAGTTAATGGGAAAGATGGATATGAGCAGGTATCTACTGCAGGTGTCACATTAAAAAAGAACCGGGCAAATGCAGGCGGAGCGGTCTGTGTAAACAACGGTTCTAAAGGCACAATACAGGACTGCAGTATTTATGACAACAGCAGCACCGGAAACGGTGCAGGGATCTGTCTGTCTAATGGCAGTTATAAAAAAGGGGCTTCTTTGGAAATAAAGAAGGGAGCCGGAATCCATGGAAATGTCAGCAGCGGCTACGGCGGAGGTATATACTGTGCCGATTCAGTTAAGGGATCCATAAGCGGAGGAACCGTTTATGAAAATACAGCATCATACGGAGCGGGAGTCTATCATGAAGGAGAATTCCTTTTATCCGGAGGAACTATAAGAAATAATGGATCTAATAACTCCGGCGGAGGTTTGTACGCAAAAGGCAGGCTTGTTATGAACGGAGGGGAAATTTCAGCGAACAGCGCAAAGACATACGGCGGAGGTGCCATCATAAAAAGTGCAGGAGGTACTATTAGCGGAGGACAGATAAAAAATAATTCTGCAGCCGTTAACGGCGGAGGACTTCAGCTGGATGGACAGCTGACGGTCTCAAATGCAGCTGTCACCGACAATACAGCCGCCCAAAACGGAGGCGGATTATCAATAAGCACCGTCGGCAGGCTGCAGATGAAGAGCGGGACAGTCAGCGGCAATACTGCAAAAGTCAGCGGAGGGGGTATCAGTGCAGACGGGACATGTAAAGTGAACGGCAGCAATTTTACAGGAAACAAATCATATGGAGACGGAGGGGCTGTCTATGTTGGCAGCGGTACATTTACAACATTTCAGGCGAATCAGGCCGTAAAGATAGAGGGAAACAGTGCGGCAAAAAACGGAGCAGGAATTTATAATAAAAATGTAACTGTACTTAATAACAATGCCCATATATTAATGAATGAGTGTAAAAATGGAACAGAGCACAATGTATTTCATGAAG
Source organism: Anaerostipes sp. (assembly GCF_018381315.1). Classification (GTDB taxonomy): domain Bacteria; phylum Bacillota; class Clostridia; order Lachnospirales; family Lachnospiraceae; genus Anaerostipes. The sequence goes on from NZ_JAGZSD010000001.1 coordinate 205,805, forward strand.
GCAGCCTGTTTTCTGTGGAAGGATATACAGAAATTAAACAGGAAGTTTATCTTGCCAAGGATAGATTTATTACTGCATCCAGCAAATATTTTTCCAGTGCAAATTCCCTAACGATGAAAATTTCTATGGAGAATTCTAATCTTAGAAATGGATATGCCGCCGTAAAAGGGGATATATCCAATACTGGTGACAGCAGTTATAAAACAGGAGATACATTGCTTCATAATCAGGCAGCAGACGGCAGATTTGTTTATACAGGAAGCGGTTATACTCTAAGGCCGGGAAATTTCAAAAAAGCATCGGCAGGCTGTGTATCGTACAGCGTTGTTTTAAGCCGGGTATATAAGATTTGCTATGATAAAAATTCTAAAGAGGAAGTCAGGAATATGCCCGCATCAGCAGATAAATATTGGGAAGAAGATCTAAAGCTATCAGAATTAACGCCGTCCGAAGCGTCAGGAAACTTTCTGGCGTGGAATACAAAGCCTGACGGTACAGGAAACGGATATCAGCCAGGAAATCTTTACACAGCCAATGAAGATGCAACACTGTTTGCTTTATGGCCCCGCTATAAGGTGGAGTATTTACCTGGAATCCAGGGAACCAGCGGAGCGACACAAAGTCAGGAACAGAATAAGTCAGAAGATATTTTCCTGAGAAAAAATGGTTTTCAGTCATCTGAGGGGAAATTTATATGCTGGAAACAGGATACATATAAAGCCAGAAAAAGAAATGAGTTGGAAGCGACGGGATATATAGACCTTAAGGCGGAAAGAAATACGCAAGAACAGAATTATATATATGAGTTCTCAAAAAATGTACGAAAAAGCTATCTTGCTGGCAGATCGGATATAAAGGGCTCTTTATTGGATGCGGATGATATTTTTGTGATGAAAGGGCAATGGGACTTCAAGCCAGATATTCTTTTAAAGGATAAGAAATCATTTATAGAAAATGAAAAGGTGGATCGTACAAAGCTTTTAGAACTAGTGGAAAGTTGTCATGATGTTGAGGATGGGGATTTAATGCAAAGAGTGAAAATTACTGAAATTCAATACGGAATGACAAAAAAAGGAATGAAGCCTGAAAATCAAAAGTTTTCGGATGGAATGAAGAGTACAGATTTGATGAATACGTATTTCATGATGCTTGATAAAAATGAGACTGTAAATATAAAAGTATTCTTTCAAGTAAAAGACAGCGCTGGAAACATTACTGAGAAAGAGGGAGCGGTCTGTGTCGTTTATAATAATCCGCCAAAACTGCATTCCTATAATCTTGCATTTTATCAGAAAGATCTAGAAATAAAGCCTAAGGCTGTATTAAAAGAAATAACAGACAACTGTCAGGCTGAAGATTTAGAAGATGATAAGCAAGGACTTAACATCCCTGTTTCTATAGTCGAACCTGTCCCTTTAGAAATTGAAAAGATAAAATCCGCAGGAAAGCATAAAATTATTTACCGTGCTGTGGATTCATTAGGGAAAGAGACAAAGCTTGAATCCGAAGTGTATATTGCACAAAATAGTCCATATATAGACTCTTACTTTTATCGGGTCAGGTTTATAAACAAAGAATATCTTTATACGTTGGATCAAAACAGTAAATGGAAAAAGGATCCGGAACTAAATAATAAACTTGTAACACAACTGGAGAAAACAGGTAATGATGCCGTAATAAGTTATAAATTTAGAAGTAAAAAATAACGTTACAGGGAATGGAATTATCTATTCCCTGTAAGTTTGTTAATTGAAAGTATGGAATATATTAACTTTATTGTTATAATACTATTAGGAGAGAGAAAATACATTAAAAAGAGTGGAGAAATTATGAAAAATTTGATGAACTACATGTTGGTATCTTTTTTTATAATGCTGATGTATTTCTCAATAAATATTACGCAAGCAGGAGCAGATGATTTAGTAGGTAAAATATTTCAGAGCGGTGGGTATTCTTATGAAATTATTTCAGACAATGAAGTATCAGTTTATAAATATAATCATCAAGATCCTGGTATTTTAGAGGTGTTGCCCAATGTAGAATATCAGGGAAAGAACTACAGAGTAACCCAGTTTTACTATGATCACTCAGATGTAATTGTTAAGAAAATTATAATACCAAGTGGAGTAAAGAAGGTTATTATAAATCCAGACGGAGTCTCAGATTATAAGTTCCCTAATCTACAGGAAATCATCCTCCCAGACTCTCTCGAATACATCAACCCTGGTTTTTCTTTCACTATGACCAATTTAAAGTCTATAAAACTGCCGGACAGTAATAAACATTATAAAGTGGTGGATAATGCTTTATTTAATAAGGACGGTACAGACCTGATTGCTTTCCCAAGCGGAGATGAAAGAACCACTTACCGCATTCCTTCTGAGGTCAGGACCATTAAAAAAGAGGCATTTGCTTCCAATCAAAATCTTAAAGAGTTGTCAGCTGCTGATTCAGTGACAGAATTAGAACCATGGACATTTTCAGGATCCCATATCCAGACATTAGATCTTACCTCTGTTAAAAATGCGGGCAGAGGAACTTTTGCGTTCTGTCATGATTTAAAAGAAATTAAACTTGGAAAAGAGACTCTTTTAGGTAAGGAGCAGTTTTATGAAAACAGTTCATTGAAGAACATCACAGTGGAGGAAGGAAATCCTAAACTGTGGTCAGAGAATGGAATTCTCTACGGGCAGTCAGATGACGGAAAATCCTTAATCTGTTATCCATCAGCAAAAGAGGAACAGAGTTATGCCGTGCCGGCCGGTATAAGCCGGATAGATTACAGTGCCTTTAACATGTGCAGGCTGGAACAGGTTTTTTTGCCGGCAAGTGTGAAGAAGATTCAGGGTTCTGCATTTAATTATGGCAATGAGGGAAGGGCAGAGAATGCCATTCGTATTTATTTATGCAGTGACAGCCTGCCTGAAATGAAAAAAGCGTCTTTTGCAGATCTGGGATCCGGCAGCACTGTCTATCTAAAGAATGACGCTTTGCAGGAGCAGTTTAAGAACGAGAATCAAAAATATCAATATATCGACAGCCAAGACCAAGATGCAGAGATCAGCGTGTCGACCATGGAGCAGCAGTCTGCCGAAGATATCGTGTTGGACAAAAACTCTATTTCAATTGAAATGAAAACAAATGGGAAGGCAGTGACTGATTTGCTGGGTGTATCCATGGTTCCTCCGGCATCTACCGATAAGCTTGTGCTGTCGTCTTCAGACCCAAAGGTGGTAAAAGTGACTGGCCGCGGAGAAATAACCGCAGTTTCTCCTGGGACTGCTTCTGTTATAGTTCAGACCGGAAATGTAAAAAAAGAGTGCAGAATCATTGTCTATGGGCCTTTGGGCAGTGTAGATCCTATTCCTATGCAGTTTTATACGGGAAAGGAAGTAAGGCCTAAACCTACGGTTAGAAATGCGAATGGAGATGTGCTGAAACCTGGAACTGATTACACAGTAAGATATTGGAATAATCTCGTTTCAGGGACAGCAAAAGTCCTGATCGATGGAACAGGATGTTTTAGGGGAAGTCTGGAGAAAGAGTTTGATATCCGGATCAGAGAAAATGATATTTCCAGAGCAGAGGTTATGTTTTCCCAGAAGTTTTACCATTATGAAGGAAAACCTGTAGTGCCAGGATTCACGGTGGATCTGAATGGCAGGAGACTTAAAGAGGGAAGGGATTACCGTACTGAATATATGGCAAACACAGGCGTCGGCCTGGGATGTATATGTCTTACTGGAATCGGATCCTGTTATGGACAGAATTTTTCATATTTCCAAATTTTAAAAAAAGAGGAGCCCAAAAATGAAAAAGTACCTTACGGGAAGAAGTCTAAAATCAGCTCCGTATCACAGCCATCCGGCAGTGTATATACCGGAAAACCTGTGGTCAGGCCGGTGAGAGTAAAAAGCGGTGCCAGGATCTTAAAGATAAACAGGGACTATCAAGTAAAATATACTTCTAATAAAAACTGCGGCAGGGCCAGAATGGAGATTTCGGGGAAAGGCGGATATACGGGAAAAGCAGTCCGATACTTTATGATAGTTCCAAAGAAGGCTGCAATAAAAAAACTCCGGGCGGGGAAGAAAAAAATAAAGGTATTTGCGAAAAAGAGTCCGGGTAAACCTTCCGGATATCAAATCTGCTGGGCCGCCAATAAAAAGTTCTCCAAAGCGAAAACCAGATTGGTCAAAAACCCATCCTGCCTGCTGAAAGGTTTAAAGTCCGGAAGAAATTACTATGTCAAGGTGAGGGCCTATAAAACGACAGGCGGAAAAAAATACTTCGGTGCCTACAGCCAGAGGAAAAGAGTGAAAGTGAGGTAATACTGCTCTGTGTATTCTGTCAATATCAGTGAAAAGTTAATGAAAGTGCCGGGACTGCCTGATATAATAGAGGAAAGACAGAGAACGGAATAAAGGGGGAGTTTTAGATGGCCTTTACAAAGAGATGGTTTCGGAGGAAGCCGGATAAAATTATTTTTCTGGATATTGACGGTGTGCTGAATTCAATGGATCTGTTCGACAAAATGGAAGAGAGAAAGACAGAACCGTTTATGGGGATTGCTGTGGATGAAGAAAATCTGGAACAGCTGAAGTATATTGTGGAGCAGACGGGGGCGAAGATCGTGCTGTCTTCCAGCTGGCGCCATGCGTGGCATGAAAAGGGGCCGATGATAAAAATCGGTAGGTCGCTGGATCAGGCTATGGCTGTCTATGGAATGAAGATTATATCAAAGACGAAGCATCTTCATAAAGGAAACCGCTCTCTGGAAGTGAAAGACTGGATGCGCGGAAAACACATCCAGTCTTTTGTGATCCTTGATGATACAGATTATGATTGGATAGAGTACGGATTGGGTGATCATTGGGTCCGCACAGATTTTATGGAAGGCGGATTAAACCGAACGCTTGCACAGAGGGCGGTAAATATCCTGAATCAGTGAGTTATTCAAGAATAATTCCTTCTGTTGAGATTGTGATGACATTCAGAGGAATTGTTTTCCTGCTTTGTTCCAGGGCAGTGCGGACCGCATATTCCAGGCCTCCGCAGCATGGGACTTCCATACGTGTGACGGTGATGCTCTTTAAGTCGTTTTCGCGGATGATCTGGGCCAGCTTCTCTGAATAATCCACTGGGTCCAGTTTTGGACATCCTACCAGTGTGATCTTCTGTTTCATAAACTGTTCATGAAAGTTCCCATGGGCAAACGCTGTACAGTCTGCTGCCACCAAAAGATGTGCATGATGAAAATAAGGTGCGTTTACAGGAACCAGCTGGATCTGGACAGGCCATTGTCGCAGGGCACTCTGGTTGTTTTTTCTCTGGTTGTCTAAAACTGCTTCTTTGTCGTAGTCAGGGGCCTCTCTGTTTTCAAAGGTTATAGCGCCTGTCGGGCACATTGGAAGACAGTTGCCGAGGCCGTCGCAGTAATCGTCCCGAATGAGCTTTGCTTTTTTGTCTATCATTTGAATGGCACCCTCGTGACAGGCAGAAGCACAGAGTCCGCATCCGTTGCATTTTTCTTCATCTATTTTGATTAATTGTCTGATCATTATGAATCCTCCTTGATTTTTATATTTGCATCATACTATAATACACTTAAATTGTCTGTTGAAAATTCAACAAAAGAAGGAGTTATAAAATATTGAATCATATATTATGCGGATGTCCCCTGTTTTATGGAATCGGGGAAAAAGATCTGGAGAGGATGCTTGGATGTCTTTCTGCAAGAAAAGAAACCTTTGCCCCCAGGCAGATGATTTATGTGAACGGAGATACCATTGAAGAAGTAGGGATCATCACAGAAGGGGAAGTACAGATTGTCCGGGATGATTTTGAAGGAAGGAGATCGATCCTTGCCCATATTGGTCCGGGAGGCGTATTTGGAGAAGCTTATGGATGTCTGCCGGGAATGGAGATCCCGGTGTCAGTGGAATGTGTCAGAGAATGTTCCGTTCTGTTTTTGAATTATCATAAAGTTTTGACAACATGTGATGCAAGCTGTGTATTTCATCAAAAGCTAATTGAAAATATGGCAGCCCTTCTGGCTTCAAAAAATGTTCAGTTAAATCAGAAGCTGGAGTGTCTGGAGAAAAGAACGACAAGGGAGAAGCTTCTTGCTTATGTAAACCAGGAGAAGCAGAGACAGAGAAGTTCTAAGATTAAGCTGCCGTTTTCAAAGAAGGACCTGGCTGATTACCTGTGTGTTGACCGAAGCGGTATGATGGTAGAGTTAAAGAAGCTTCAGACAGAAGGAATTTTAACAGTAGAAAAAAGCTGGATAACGATCGGAGATGAAGTATATGAAGATCAGTGATGTGATTACTAAAATGATAGAATATTATCAGGGGGATGCCAGAAGGATTCAGCATTTCATGAAAGTTTATGCATATGCAGGGGCTATTGGTGAGCAGGAAGGTCTTGATTCTAAACAGCAGGAGCTGCTGGAGATCGCAGCGGTAACCCATGATATCGGTATTAAAGTAAGTGAGGAAAAGTATCAGAGCAGTGCGGGCAAATATCAGGAGACAGAGGGACCGAAGGAAGCTTTAAAACTATTAAAACAGTTTGGACTCAGCCGGGAATCTGTGGAGAGAATCTGCTATTTAATCGGACATCACCATACGTACAGCTGTATAGAAGGCATGGATTACCAGATTCTGGTGGAAGCCGATTTTCTTGTGAACTTGGAAGAACAAAAGAGCAGCAGAGAAACTGCGGAGTACGTCAGAGATAAAATATTTAAGACTAAAACAGGGATTTATTATCTTGAAAAAATATTTTGCGAAAGCTGACAAAAAATTAAAAAAAGTTCTTGATTTGGGCTTTGTGTTATGGTAAAGTATAGAAGTCGCAGAAATGAGACATGCCCAGATAGCTCAGTCGGTAGAGCAGAGGACTGAAAATCCTCGTGTCGCTGGTTCGATTCCGGCTCTGGGCATTACAGAGAATTGAAAAGACTCTGTCATATATGCGGGTGTAGTTCAATGGTAGAACTCCAGCCTTCCAAGCTGATCACGTGGGTTCGATTCCCATCACCCGCTTAGCAAGCCGTTTTAGAGTTATCTCTAAAGCGGTTTTTTTCTTATTTCATAGGAAATGCGCCCTATGAAATAAAAAACGCTCCGCGAGGATCGCACTGCGGCGATAAGGAATCATGTCGCCAAAGCGACCCGCCGCAGGCGGAGAATCCCGCAAGTGGGATTCTTTCTTATTTCATAGGAAAGTGCGTCCCATGAAATAAAAAGCACTGCGTTCAGGATGCGCACAAGCCCCTCAAAGAGTGAAGGACTCGGTTAAAAGGAGTATATTTGATATGGAACTTACTGTGAGACAATTTAAAAAAGAAGATGTAAAATATATGACGGACATATGGAATCAGGTTGTGGAAGAAGCCAATGCTTTTCCGCAGGAAAAACCGTTTACGGCAGAAGAAGCCGAGAGCTTTTTTAAACTCCAGTCCTATACAGCGGTGGCAGAAGCAGACGGAGAGATTATAGGGCTTTACATTCTGCATCCGAATAATGTAGGCAGATGCGGACATTTATGCAATGCCTCCTATGCGGTCAGTAAGAGTGCAAGAGGCCGGCATATTGGTGAGCAGCTGGTGAAGGACTGTATAAAACAGGCAGGGGAGCTGGGATTTAAGGTGCTGCAGTTTAATGCCGTGGTGGCTTCAAATAAAGGGGCAGTCAGGCTGTACGACAGGCTTGGATTTCAGAGGCTGGGTACGGTGCCGGGAGGCTACCATTTAGGAGACGGCAGTTATGAAGACATTATTTTATTTTACATTACTCTGTAATATAATGATATCAGGGCTAAAATACTTTTTGCCCACGACATAATAAAGAAAACCATAGATGATAAAGATTCATAAAGGAGAAGCTCATGGATTACAATGAATTGGCGTTGAAGATGCACGAAGAGAACAGAGGAAAAGTGGCAGTCAGGTCTAAAGTTACGGTGGAGACAAGAGAAGACCTGAGTACAGCCTATACTCCTGGAGTGGCAGAGCCGTGCCGTAAAATCAGGGATTGTAAAGAGGAAGTGTACCGTTACACCGCAAAAGGTAATCTGGTAGCCGTCGTATCTGACGGGACAGCGGTTCTCGGCCTTGGAGATATCGGACCGGAGGCAGCGATGCCGGTTATGGAAGGGAAAGCTATTTTATTTAAAGAGTTTGCGGATATTGACGCATTTCCGATCTGCCTGGATACAAAAGATACAGAGGAGATTATAAAGACAGTAAAATATTTGGCGCCGACTTTTGGAGGGATTAATCTGGAAGATATTTCTGCGCCGAGATGTTTTGAAATAGAGCGCCGGCTGAAAGAAGAGCTGGATATACCCGTATTTCATGATGACCAGCACGGGACAGCTATCGTGGTGGCAGCAGGTCTCATCAATGCACTTAAATTTGCCGGGAAGAAGATGGAAGACGCAAAGGTGGTTATCAATGGAGCGGGTTCTGCCGGAATCTCTATCTGTAAGCTTCTGCTGCAGTTCGGCATAAAAGACGCTGTACTTGTGGACCAGAAAGGTGCTCTGTGTCCGGGAGAAGCGTGGATGAACGAAGCACAAAAAGATATGGCGGAAAAAACGAATAAGGACCGGCAGACCGGAGGACTTTCTGAGATTATGAAGGGGAAAGATGTATTTATCGGTGTTTCAGCACCGAATATTGTTACATCCGAAATGGTTTCATCTATGGCGGAGGATCCGGTGGTATTTGCAATGGCAAATCCGGTGCCTGAGATCATGCCGGAGGAGGCAAAAAAGGGCGGTGCAAAAGTGGTGGCTACCGGCCGTTCGGATTTCCCGAACCAGATCAATAATGTGCTGGTGTTCCCCGGAATCTTCAGGGGGGCCATGGATGCCCGGGCTTCTCAGATTACAGAGGAGATGAAAATGGCAGCTGCCAGAGCTATCGCAGGTATCATAACAGATGACGAGCTTCAAGAGGACTATATTATTCCCGGAGTTTTTGATAAGCGTGTGTGCAGTGCAGTTGCAGATGCGGTTAAGGCAGAAAGCCGGAAATAAATTAGCTGTTGAAATTTCGGCAGGATTCCTGTAGAATATGTAGTGCACTACATATGGAGGCGGATTATGAACCAGGAACGGGAAATTGGAGCCAGGTTTAAGCATATCCACGATAAGTTCACGCAGCATATGAATCAAAACTTACGCTGTCTGGATGTGACGTATTCACAGATGGAATTGCTCCTGTACCTGGCAGAACATCAGAACCGGAAGATAACACAGAAAGATATCGGCGAATTCATGAAAGTGAAGCATTCCACAGTCATTGGTATTTTAAGGCGGCTGGAAATGAAAGGATTTTTGTACTGTGTTGTGGACGAAGAGAATAAGAGATGCCGCAATGTGATTCTCACACAGAAAGGGCTGGACTTAAAGAGTAAGATGGAGGCCCACCGGAGAGAAGAAGAAATGCGCATCAGGCAGGTGTTATCTGAGGAAGAATCCCAAAAACTCTATGAATTGCTTGGCAAGGTGCTTGAAAGCCTGGAGTAGAGATATAATTAACAGTCAATGAAAGTGCCTGGCGGCGCTTTCATTTTTATTCCGCTGTGCAGCTGGCTGCATATACGATAAAAGGAGGAAAAACGAATGGATAATAAAGTATTTGAGTCATATCCGGTGCCGAAAGCAGTGGCCACTCTGGCTTTGCCTACGGTACTTAGTATGCTTGTAACAATTTTTTATAATATGGCTGACACTTTTTTTGTGGGTCAGACAGGAGATCCAAACCAGGTTGCTGCCGTATCACTGACAACGCCGGTGTTTATGCTGCTTATGGCAGTGGGCAATATCTTTGGGATTGGAGGATGCTCCTATATTTCCAGAATGCTTGGAGAGGGAGAGACAGAAAAAGTAAAGAAGATCAGCAGCTTTTGTTTTTACGGAAGCATTATAGCAGGAATTATCATGATGATCGTCTTTTTAGGAGGCATGCCGGTTATCCTGAAGCTGATCGGCTGCAGTGCCAACACAGAGGGGTATGCCAGAAGCTATCTGACCTATATCGGCCTGGGATCTGTATTTGTAGTCATCTCCATGGCCTTTAACAATGTGGTCAGAGGAGAGGGAGCTGCCAAGATCTCCATGATCGGAATGATGATCGGGACTATCGTTAATATCGTGCTGGACCCGGTTATGATCCTCGGAATGAACATGGGAGTTGCAGGAGCAGCAATTGCTACAATTATAGGGAATATTTGTACGGTTGTCTTTTATTTATTTTTCTTTGCAAAGATGAAAACAGGACTTTCGATTTCACCGAAACATTTTACGGCAAAAGAAAAGATTATGTCCGGAGTATTTGCCATCGGTATTCCTGCCTCTATTAACAATATCCTTATGAGTACAGCGAATATTATACTGAACAATTTCCTTGCATCCTACGGCGACATTCCGGTGGCGGCCATGGGTGTGGCAATGAAGGCAAATATGCTTGTGATCCTGGTACAGATCGGACTGGGGTCAGGTGTTGCCCCTTTGATCGGATACTGCTACGGATCAGGCAATCTGGAGAAGATGAAAAAGACTATGAAGTTTTCCATGGCGTGCAATGTGATCATGGGGACGGTATTGTCTCTGCTTTACCTGCTGTTTACACAACCAATCATTCAGGCGTTTATTAACGACGGATCAGTGGTAGCCCACGGTGTGAGGATGCTGAGAGTCTTAATGATCTCCGGACCGGTCATCGGCATTATGTTTGTATTCATGTTTGGATTCCAGGCAATGGGAAAAGCAGTTCCATCCCTGATCCTTTCCTTGAGCCGGCAGGGTCTTGTATTCTTCCCTGTTCTGCTGATTACAAATTATTTGTTCGGACTTGAGGGAATTGTATTCGCCCAGCCTGTGGCGGATCTGGCATCCTTGGGTGTTTCATTCCTGCTGTTTATAAAGATAGCAAAAGAATTAAAAGAAAGAGAAAAAGAATTAGAATTAAAGAATGCAGAAGCATAAAAAAGGCTCCATGGAACGGTTTTTATACCGATCCCATGGAGTATTTTTTATTACATAAGAAATTTATACAGAAGGATGTGCACAAATGCAAACTAAAATTATTTCTCGATTTCTTCTGTCTCAATCATAAATTTGACACTGCCCTTTGTACCCTTTGCTTTCTTTGTGAAAGTCTGGTATTTATCACCCTGTTCTATTGTGTCATTGATCCGGTCCAATGTATTTTGAACGTCATTGTCCATAATGTTTACCAGACGCTGAATGCCATCCTGATTAAACTGGATAAGGCCTGAATTCAGAGTGTCAGCACCGGCATAGAGAGCATCTGTGCCAGAGGAAAGTTTGCTGCCGCCGGATGCCAGTGTACCGGTTGCCAGGCTTAGTTTTTTACCGCCGGATGCTGCGGTGTGAATTCCCTGTCCCAGCTGGCTTGTTCCGGCTGCCAGTTCACTCTGACCGGATGCAAGGTCTCCGGCGCCCTTATTTAATTTTACTGCTGCCGAACGGAGGCTGGATGCGGCATCCGTCAGTTCCCTGGTGTCCAGACTGTTTAGCTTTTTAAAAGATGCCTGGGTGGACGGATCGCTTAATTTCTGGATCAGCGCTTTTGCGGGAGCTAAAGAAGAAGATAAAGCCCGGCTCTGCTGGTCAATGGTATCATTTTCATCCTTCATTTTGCTCTGGATTGCCTGCATAGTTCCAATGGCAGTCTTTATATCCTGAATATCAGCTGAATCTGTCACAGTACCTCTGCCCAGCAATGTTGTCAGACTGTCAATCTGTTCCTGAAGAGCACTGCCGTATTGAGTATTGGCGTTTTTGACCATTTCAAAGGAAGAGGAGATGGAATCCAGGCCGGATGAAAGTTCCTGCAGTTTTTGCTGGCTTGGGAGACTGCCGGTCAGGGATTTCATGTTCTCCAGTCCATAAGCAAGCTCTTTCATCATAGACGGAAGAGATTTTGTTTTCTTTTCCAGCTGGCTGGTTCCTGCCTTTAGATCCTTTGTCCCTTTTTTCAGCTTTTTAGCCCCGGAAATCAAGTCATCTTTTTTGTTATCCAGAGTATTCAGTCCTTTGGACAGCTCTTTGGTCTTTTTGTTAAGAACAGCAGTACCGCTCTTCAAAGTTTTGGATGCATTCTGTAATTCCTTTACTCCTGAGAGCAGCTCTCCGGAACCGTTTACCAGCTTTTCGGAGGCATTGGAAAGAGTGGTCAGTGAATCGTTCAGCTCGTCAATCGTATCTGCTTTATCCAGGCCGAACTCTGAGAGAGTATCGGCAGAAGCTACGGTTGCAGTCACTGTCATCTGGAAGTCTTTCACATCCGCAGTGAATTCAAATGAATCAGGGATGTCAAACTTTTGGCCGATTGCGCTGTCTTTTAGCTTCAGACTGTCAGAAAGTCCCGGGAAAGCAACACCCATAAGAATATGCTTGCTGCCGTCTGAAATGTCTTTTGCATTTTTCATTTTGACATTTGAAAAATGTTCCGTCGGCAGCACAACAGCGGTAATCATGGTAAACGGAGTGTAGATGCCGTTGTGTACCTCATGGTTTGTAAATTCATAGCGGATCTTTACCTTTCCGCTCTTGCCGACCAAATTTTTGGGGCTGATCTCTTTGCCGTCCAGATAGTAAGTGACCTGCATGGAAACCGGAAGCTCTTTGTCAGTTTTTCCCTGATAATAAATGTCATTGCCGTTGGAATTCCAGGTGATGCTGTCCTTTTTGCCTTTCTGATATGTTTCATCACCTTTTACATTTTCTATATCATTTAAGTCACTGACGTCTTTGATCTTTGACGATTTGGTTTTATTTTTGAGCCAGTCGCTTACAATGACAGTCTGTGTATTGCCTTCTGCATCTGCCTTTACATAGACAGTCTCTTCTTTTTCCTGGGAATCAGCTGCATATACCGGAACTGCCGCCATCGAAGCACACAGCACCAATGAAGCTGCCATGGCCAAAGCCCTGCTTATTTTCTTTTTTCTCATGTCTAGTCCTCCTTTATTTCCTGAATATGGCCCATGCCAAATGTTGTTTTACAGATTAATTTATCAAATATCATAAACATCGCCGGCAGAATAAATACAACGCTGACCGTACTGATGACAGCCCCTCTGGCAAGCAGAGTACAGATGGAACTGATCATATCAATCTTGGAGTAAAGCGCTACTCCGAACGTTGCGGCGAAGAAGCTGAGTCCGCTGGTGATGATAGAAAGCATGGAAGTCTCATGTGCGATGCGGATGGATTTCCACTTGGTATTGCCTTTGATCCGCTCTTTTTGGTAGCGGCTTGTCATCAGGATGGCGTAATCCACCGTAGCACCAAGCTGTATGGTTCCGATGACAATACTGGCCACAAACGGAAGTTCTTCTCCCGTATAATAGGGGACAGCCATGTTGACACAGATTGCAAACTCGATGACTGCTACCAGAATGACCGGCAGGGAAGCCGATTTAAATACAATCATGATAATAATAAAGATTGCCGCTATTGAGGCTATATTTACATTCCGCAGATCCACATTGGTTACATCTGCCAGATCCTTCGTCAGCGGAGCTTCACCGATGACCATGGACTCTTCGCTGTAGCTTTTCACAATCTTGTTGATCTGGGCGATTTGGCGGTTGACCTGGTCGGTGGCGGTCTTGTAGTCGGAGCAGATGAATTCCATCTCGTAGTTTGGGCTGATCAGGCTGCTGCTCAGAGTGCCGGGGATCATATCAGAAGGTACGGCGGAACCTACGACGGAGTCCATACCCAAAACCCATTTGACGCCGTCTACTTTTTCAATCTTTTTCTGCATCTCTGATTTATCCTTGGATGACATGCCCGATTTCAGCATTACCATATGGATGTTGCTCATATGGAAGTCTTTGCTCAGCTTCTTGTTGGCAACGTTGCTGGGCAGAGACTGGGGCAGGGATTTATCAATATTATAGTAAATCTGCGTATGGTTGTTTCCGTAAACTGCAGGAAACAGCAGAATCAAAAAGACCAGAATAGTGGCTTTATAATGCTTGGTGATAAAGTGGGAAGCATTGGAAAGATCCGGGATAATGGATTTGTGTGTAGTTTTATCAATCCACTTATCAAAAATCAGGATCAGGGACGGCAGCAGGGTCACACAGCAGATAACGCCGATGACAACTCCCTTTGCCATAACGATTCCAATGTTCATACCTAAGGCAAAGGTCATAAAGCACAGAGCCGCAAACCCTGCAATGGTGGTGACGGAACTTCCTGCAACGGACTTAAACGTATTGGAGACCGCATGAGCCATGGCTCTTTGTTTGTCATTATCAAACCGAACCTTGTTGTCCTCGTAGCTGTGGAGCAGAAAGATGGAGTAATCCATAGTAACTCCCAGCTGCAGGATCGCAGTCAGAGCCTTTGTTATGTATGAGATCTCTCCCAAAAAAATATTGCTCCCAAGGTTATAGAGAATGGCAATGCCGATGCTTGCCAGAAATAAAACCGGAGTCAGAACAGATTCCATGGTAAGACATAAAACAAGCAGGGACATGGCAGCAGCAATTACAACATAAATCGGCATCTCTTCCAATGCCAGGTTTTTAATGTCAGTTACGATACCGGACATGCCGCTGATGAAACACTGTTTGCCTACCACATGGCGCATCTGGCTGACGGCATCCATTGTCTCATCAGATGAGGTGGTGTTGTCAAACAGTGCAATCATCATAGTGGCATTTTTGTTAAAAAATACGTTCCGGATTTTTGCAGGCAGCATTTCTTTTGGGAAGGTGGTGTCTGCGATGTCATCATACCAGAGTACCTTTTCAACATGGTCCACTTTTTCGATTTTGTGCTTGATTTCCTGTACATCCTTCAGCTTGGCATTTTCAACCACGACCATGGAAAATGCTCCGGTTCCAAACTCATCCACCATGATGTCCTGGCCCTTTACTGTCTCCAGAGAATTTGGAAGATAGCTCAGGATATCATAGTTGATCCGGGTTTTTGAAATTCCGATCAGGGATGGAATTACCAGAAGGAAGGAGAGCAGAACAATCAGTTTACGGTGTTTTGCTATCCATTTCCCAAATTTAATCATAATCAGTCCTCCTAAATGAATGACTAAAAGTCATTTTTCTTACTAATGGTATACTATAAAAATGACTAAAAGTCAATAATTATCTGTTTGTTTCCGGAGAATTTTATTAAATATTGACTTGCAGTCATTTTTAGGTATAATGATAGTAAACTAAGGCCAAAAGGGGGATGTACGCCTATGAGTAAAGTGGAAGAAAATAAAAAGAGAAAGAAGACAGCATTGCTTGATACGGCGTATCATCTGTTTACGCAGAATGGCTATCAAAAGACGTCTATTTCTGATATTGTCAGCCAGGCAGGTGTTGCCAAGGGCACATTTTATCTCTATTTTAAGGATAAGACAGATATCCGCTATAAACTGATTGCACACCGGGCAGGCCTGATTTTTAAAAAGGCTTACAGGGATCTTAAAAAGACCAATATCCGGCTGTTTGAAGATAAAATTGTGTTTCTCGCAGACAATATCATTGATCAGCTGTATAAAAACCCCACACTTTTGAAACTGATTTCCAAGCATTTGGGCTGGGGAATCTTCAAAAATGCAATGAATGAACCTATGGAAGGGGACCATGAGAACATATATGAGGTTTATATGAATCTCATGAAAGAGTCCGGCATAGAATTTGAGGAGCCGGAGACTATGATCTATCTGATTGTGGAGCTGATTTCCTCCAGCTGTTATAATGCTATTTTATTTGAACAGCCGGTGACATTAGAACAGCTGAAGCCATTCTTGTATAAAACAATCCGAAGTATTATAAAAAATCATCAAAAATAGTACAATGTACGGTTTTTTGAGCAAACAACCACAGGAAATCATGCTATAATGAGGGATGCGAAAACTGTTAATCAGAATGATGAGCCTCTCATCAGTAGTTATAAGGAGTAATGAATGAAATCTTGTGGTATTTTGCTGCCTATCTTTAGCCTGCCGTCTTCTTACGGTATCGGATGCTTTTCAAAAGAAGCCTACCAATTTGTAGACTTTCTGAAATCAACCGGCCAGTCCTACTGGCAGATTCTTCCTCTTGGAACCATCGGGGAAGGAAATTCTCCGTATTTATCCTATTCAAGTTTTGCGGGAAGCGTATTATATATAGATTTAGAACAGCTCCAGGCAGAGGGACTGCTGACTCCGGAGGAGTGTGACGGCTGGGAATTTTCTGACAGCGAAGAAAAAGTGGACTACGATAAAGTATTTATGTCCAGGGAGATTTTGCTGTGGATTGCTTACAGCCGTTTCCGCGGGGGAAAAGATTACGAAGATTTCAAGAAAACCCATAAAGAGTGGCTGGATGATTTCTGCCAGTACATGGATCTGAAACAGCCCGGAAAGGGAAGAGAGTATTTTTGCTTTGTCCAGTATAAGTTCCTGGGCCAATGGCTCAAACTTAAGCAGTATGCCAATACAAACGGCATTCAGATCATTGGAGATCTTCCGTTTTATGTAGCAAAAGAGGGGGCTGATTTTTGGGCCCACCCGGAAATGTTTCAGCTGGATGAAGACGGGAAGCCCAGAGTACAGGGCGGATGTCCGCCGGATGCCTTTGCTGAGAACGGGCAGCTTTGGTCGAATCCTGTATATAACTGGGAATATCACAAAAACACAGGGTATGACTGGTGGATGAAGAGATTAAGCCATAACTTCCTTTTATATGATGTGCTGCGTCTGGATCATTTCCGGGGATTTGATGAGTATTTTGTGATCCCGGCGGAAGCTGAAACAGCGGCCGGAGGCAAGTGGGAAAAAGGGCCCGGATTAGATTTCTTTCTCACATTAAAAGAGAAACTTGGGGACGTAAAGATCATTGCTGAGGACCTGGGATTTCTGACTGATTCCGTCAGGGAACTGCAGAGAGAGATCGGTTATCCGGGAATGAAGATCCTTGAGTTTGCTTTTGGGGCCTGGGACGACAGCGCATATCTGCCGCATAAGTATGAGGAAAACTGTGTGGTATATACAGGGACTCATGATAATGACACAGCTCTTGGGTGGTACGAGGATATGTCGGAGCAGGACAGGAACTTTCTGCATCATTATCTGAAACACAGCACGATTGTTCCGACCGGGCATATGAATCTGGATTTAATCTCCCTAGCTCTTGAGAGCAAGGGGGATACTGTAATCATTCCGCTTCAGGACTACCTTGGTCTAGGCAGCAGCGCAAGAATCAATACACCTTCTACTGTGGGGGAAAACTGGGAGTGGAGAGTGACAAAAGAGCAGCTGAACAGTGAACTGAGAAAAACCATTTTGACACTGCATGACCGCTACCGCAAGGAAGAAACGACAGAGAAAAACTCATAAGGAGCAGAACCTATGGCGAAAGTATCCAAAAGAGTAACAAAAGAACGTGTAAGAAAGATCTGCGATATTTTAAATGAAACTTATACTACAGAATATAAGTGTTATTTAAATCATGAAAATGCGTGGCAGCTTCTGATTGCAACAATGCTCAGCGCACAGTGTACGGATGCCAGAGTGAATATTGTTACAGAGAAGCTGTTTAAAAAGTATACAAGCCTCAGTGCATTTGCAGAAGCAGATATTAAAGAACTGGAGAGAGATATTTATTCCACTGGATTTTATAAAAATAAAGCAAAGAACATTATCGGGGCTGCAGGCCAGATTCTTGAGCGGCACGGAGGGGAAGTGCCGGAAAGTATTGAA
The DNA here is from genome assembly GCF_018381315.1 of Anaerostipes sp. Classification (GTDB taxonomy): domain Bacteria; phylum Bacillota; class Clostridia; order Lachnospirales; family Lachnospiraceae; genus Anaerostipes. The sequence goes on from NZ_JAGZSD010000001.1 coordinate 223,560, forward strand.
GAACTGACTGCTCTGGACGGAGTGGGAAGAAAAACGGCCAATGTAATACGGGGCAATATTTTTCATGAGCCCAGTATTGTGGTAGATACCCATGTAAAAAGGATTTCTAAGAAACTATATCTGACAAAAAATGACGATCCGGTTAAGATCGAACATGACCTGATGAAGGTTCTGCCAAAAGAACAGTGGATCCTTTACAATATCCAGATCATCACCCATGGGAGGAATGTCTGTATTGCCAGACGGCCGAAATGCGGGGAATGTACTCTGCAGACGGTCTGCCCATCCTGCGAGGTGTAGCCTATGAAGGAATATGTTGCGTTTGATCTGGAGACCACAGGACTTTCTGTAGATGATGACCAGGTAATTGAGATCGGAGCTGTCAAGATCAAAAACGGCAGGATCGCCGGAAAGTATAATTGTATTATTTATCCCGAAAGGGAGGTATCAGAATTTATTATCAAGCTGACCGGGATCTCCAGGGAAATGCTGGATGGGGGTCTTCCGCTTAGGGACGGTGTGGAAGGATTTCTCTCCTTCAGTGAGGGGTTCCCGGTGCTGGGGCATAATCTGATGTTTGACTACCGCTTTATGAAGACAGCGGCCAAAAAGTTTTCCTATTCTTTTGAAAAGGAAGGTGTGGATACTCTGAAGGCCGCACGGCAGCTGCTTCGGCAGCTCGAGAGCAAGAAGCTGGGGAGTCTTTGTGAGCATTATCATTATGTCAATCAGGCGGCCCACAGGGCTTATGATGATGCACTGGCCACAGCAGTTGTGTTTGAATCTATGAAGAGGGAATTCGGGCCGGAACAGAAGGTCTTTGAACCGGAGCCGCTTATGTACCGTCCCAAAAAGGCCCAGATGATCTCTGCAAAGCAAAAACGATACTTGAATGAACTGCGGAAATATCATAAAATAGAGGATAACGGCAGCATTGACGGACTTACAATGAGTGAAGCTTCCAGAACTATAGATGAGATTATTTCAAAATATGGGGTGATGCGATGAAAAAGAAGAGAATGATTGCCGGAATTATTGCGGTCCTTTTAGCGGTCATAATGGTCGGCACAACCGTTGCCGGTTATTTACTGGTGTAAAACGGACAACATTTGTACACAGAAACAACTTAGGAAGGATAGGCATGTCTAAAAAAATCAAGATCGGTATCGCTGCCGGAGTTTTAGCAGTGATCTGTATTGGCGTATTTGTTTATATCAGCCAGACAGTAAAAGGAGCTACCAGGGACAATAAGATTGTCCAGGGGGTAGTATTTGAAGGTAAGTCCCTTGGAGGGATGACAAAAGAAGAAGCAAAAAAAGAGATTGAAAATTATATAGACAAAGAAAAAGCAAAGGATATTACATTTTATGTGGATGATAAGAAAGCGGTAATCAAGCTTTCTGAGACCGGCGTTTCATGGGATGTGGAGAAAACAGTCAGGGATGCCTACAGCGTGGGAAGATCAGGCAGTATTATCAACCGTTATTCCCAGGTGAAAAAGGATCAGGTTGAGGTAAAGATTGAACGCAGCTACGATCAGGAGACATTTGACAAGAAACTTGAGGCTGCTGCGAAAAAGATCGTATCAGAGCCTAAAAATGCATCTTTAAAAAGGAAAAACGGCAAGTTTGTCATTATTAAAGAGAAAACCGGATATGCGCTGAACAAAAAAAGCACATTCCAGGCATATAAGAAGCAGGTTGAGGCAGAGAGCTTTAAGGTGCCGCTAAAGGTCACAAGGAAAAAAGCAGAGTATACCAGCGAAGATATGGCTAAAATCAAGGATAAGCTGGGCACCAAGACAACTTATTACGGTTCTTCTGCACCGGGGAGAAAAGGCAACGTTGCAAACGGTGCCAAGATGATCAACGGAAGTGTGGTCTACCCGGGTGAGACATTTTCAGTATATAAAGCGGTTTCTCCGTTTACAAGTGAAAATGGATATTACCTGGCAGGCTCCTATGAAAATGGCCAGACTGTCCAAACCTACGGGGGCGGTATCTGTCAGGTTTCCACAACACTGTATAATGCAGTGATCAGGGCAGAACTTAAGATCAAAGAGCGGCATCCGCACTCCATGACGGTATCCTATGTGCCGAGATCCGCTGATGCGGCCATCGCAGGAACTTATAAGGACTTAAAGTTTCAGAACCAGTTTGACTTTCCTATTTATATAGAAGGAATTGCCGATGGCTCCAATATCACATTCAGCGTCTATGGACAGAAAACAAATCCGGACCGTCACGTGGAGTTTGTCTCTGAGACAACTTCTGTCAGAAACAGTTCCGGGGAGAAAGTCATCAAGGATCCCACACTGGAAGAAGGAAAACGTGTGGTAGAGCAGGTCGGTCATACAGGATATGAAGCAAGACTCTGGAAGATTGTAAAAGAAAAGGGCAAGAAAACACAGAAGATTTTGTTTAATACGTCCAGCTACATGGCAACTCCGAATACCGTAAGGGTTGGAACAAAGAAGAAAGAGAAAGACAAGAAAAAAGAGAAAGACAAGAAAGAAAAAGATAAAAAGTCCACAGAGAAATCTGCGGAAAAGACGACAGAGAAGAAAAAGACGACAGAAAAGAAGAAAGCAACTGAAAAGAAGAGCACCGAGGGCACCAAAAAATCCAAAGAAAATTAATTAGGGTAAAATCATGAAGATAGGTAAAATTCCAGAATCCACTTTAAAAAAAGTTATATTGGAACAGCTGGGCACAAAGCGGGATGAGGTTTTAATCGGTCCGGGGATCGGAGAAGACTGTGCAGCGTTAAAGCTTGGGGAGGGGGAAGTGTTTGTGCTTTCCACTGACCCGATTACAGGCGCAGACAAAGAAGCAGGGCGGCTGGCGGTGCATGTTACCGCCAATGACCTGGTTTCCTCCGGTGCAGAACCGGTCGGCCTGATGCTGACAGTCCTGCTTCCGCCGGAGACAAAAGAAAAGGAATTAAAACAGCTGGCCGCAGAGATGCAGGAAGAGTGCGTAAAGCTGGGCATTGCAGTTATCGGAGGACACACAGAGGTGACGGATGCGGTCAGAAAGCCCCTGATTTCGGTTACCGGCGTTGGGAAGGTTAAGGAAGACCGGCTTTTATCCACAAAAGGGGCCAGGCCAGGACAGGATATTGTTGTGACAAAATATATCGGGCTGGAGGGTACCGGGATCATAGCCAGTGAACAGGAAGATCTGCTGAAAGAACGCTTTTCCGAAGATTTTCTTGACGAGGCAAAGGCCTGTCTTGAATATATCTCTGTTGTTCCGGAAGGAAAGATTGCGGGAACCTATGCTTCTGCAATGCATGACATTACAGAGGGAGGCATTTACGGGGCGCTCTGGGAAGTAGCCCAGGCCTCCGGTGTGGGGCTGGAAGTTTCGATTGAGGACATTCCGGTCAAACAGCATACAGTGGAATTATGTGAGTTTTTTAACTTGAACCCATACCAGCTGATCTCCAGCGGTTCCATGCTGATCACAACAGACCATGGAAATGCCCTTGTGAGGGCATTGGAACAGGAAGGCATCAAAGCTTCAGTCATTGGCCGCACCACAGATTCTAAGGACAAGATCATTTACAGGGAAGGCAAAGCGGCAAGCCTGGAAGCTCCGAAACAAGACGAATTGTATAAGATTGGAGAAAGATCATGAATCAAGAGCTGAGAGAGTCGATTTTAAAATTATTAGAAAAGAACAGCCGTCTGGATCTGAAAGAACTGGCTGTTCTCCTGGATTCCACAGAAGCTGAGATTGCAAATGAAGTGGCTGAGATGGAAAAAGAACACATTATCTGCGGATATCACACACTCATCAACTGGGATCATACGAGCAGAGAACAGCTGACAGCGATGATCGAAGTCAAGGTTACACCTCAGAGGGGAGAGGGCTTTGATAAGATTGCTGAGCGCATCTACAATTTCCCTGAGGTTAAGGCGCTGTACCTTATGTCCGGAGCCTATGATTTTATGGTTATGCTGGAAGGAAAGACAATGAAAGAGATTTCTATGTTTACTTCATCCAAGCTTGCTCCGCTGGAAGCAGTGTTAAGCACAGCTACTCATTTTGTGCTTAAGAAGTATAAGGACCACGGAACTGTATTAGAGGCAAAAAAAGTAGATAAGAGACAGGCGGTGACTCCATAATGAAAGATATGCTGTCAAAAAAGGCCGTTATGCTGGAACCATCCGGCATACGGAAGTTTTTCGATATCGTGAGCGAGATGCCGGAAGCGATTTCCCTGGGTGTGGGAGAGCCGGATTTTGATACTCCCTGGAGGATCAGGGAAGAGGGCATCTATTCTCTGGAGAAGGGCAGAACCTTCTATACGTCCAATGCGGGACTGAAAGAGCTGCGGGATGAGATCTGCAGATATTTAAAAAGAAAATACCATATGCATTATACAAACGACGAGATTCTTGTGTCTGTAGGCGGAAGTGAGGGGATCGATGTGGCGCTTAGAGCCATCATCAATCCGGGAGATGAGGTTATCGTACCCCAGCCGTCCTTTGTCTGCTATGTACCGTGCGTTATTATGGCGGACGGGGTGCCCGTTACTGTGGAGCTGAAGGAAGAACATAAATTTAAGCTCACAAGGGAACAGCTGGAAGCTGCAGTTACGGATAAAACAAAAGCCATCATCATGTCATTTCCGAATAACCCGACAGGGGCAATTATGACCAAAAAGGATCTGGAACCGATTGCGGATTTTGCAAAGGAACACGATCTGCTGGTAATCTCTGATGAGATTTATTCTGAGCTTACTTATGGCCATAAGCATGTCAGTATCGGTGCACTTCCCGATATGAAGGAGCGGACCATTGTGATCAACGGATTTTCAAAGGCGTTTGCCATGACCGGATGGAGACTTGGTTATGCGGCGGCTCCGGAAATCATTATGGAGCAGATGGTGAAAATACATCAGTATGGTATCATGGCGGCGCCGACTACCAGCCAGTATGCCGCGGTGGAAGCCCTGCGTGCCTGTGATGATGAGGTAGAGGAAATGAAGAATTCCTATAACCAGAGAAGGCGGTATTTGCTGCACCGTTTCAAAGAACTGGGACTGGAGTGCTTTGAGCCGGAGGGTGCGTTTTATGCATTTCCGTCGATCAAGGAATTTGGAATGAGTTCAGAGAAGTTTGCTGAAGAGCTGTTAAAGGAACAGAAAGTAGCCATCGTGCCCGGCACTGCATTCGGAGCGTGCGGGGAAGGATATTTAAGGGTATCCTATGCATATTCTATCGATGAGCTGAAGGAAGCCCTGAGCAGGCTTGGTACATTTATTGAGAAACTAAGGAGATAATCATGCTGCATATTGTTCTGCATGAGCCGGAGATGCCGGCCAACACTGGAAATATCGGAAGGACATGCGTTGCCTGCGGGGCAGTCCTGCATCTGATCGAGCCGCTTGGATTTAAACTGAATGAAAAGATGATCAAACGGGCAGGATTGGACTACTGGGAGCATTTGGATGTGAGGACTTATGTAAATTTTGAGGATTTCCTTGAGAAAAATGGATATCCGAAAATTTATATGGCAACTACAAAGTCCAGACAGACTTATGCGGATGTCGCTTATGAGGGGGCAGACCAGGACGTCTATCTGATGTTTGGAAAAGAGAGCGCCGGGATTCCGGAAGAAATCCTGCTGGATTATAAAGATACCGCAGTCAGGATTCCGATGCTTCCTGCGATCCGTTCCCTGAATCTGTCCAACTCTGTGGCTGTTGTCGCCTATGAGGTGCTGAGGCAGCAGGGGTTCGATCATTTTCAGAGAGAAGGCCAGCTGCATCATTATGAGTGGTAGAAAACGAGGAGAGAGATTATGAGAGAGAGAATGAGGGCAAAGGATATAAAAGCATTTGCCAAAGAAAAATTAAAAGTAAATCTGAAGGTTCTAATACTGATTCAGATCATTATTGTGCTTATCACCATGGGAATTACAGTGTGGGCTAATGCATTCCAAAGACTGACTGGTTCCTGGATATTGACATTTTTGATACAGATTTTAGAAATGTTTATAATGTATGTTTTTTTTGCGGGCAGTACTTATGCATGTTACATGAGTTCCATGGGTATGAAGCCAGGAATAGAGGATGCTTTTTATGCATTCCGAAAAAAGGCGAGAGCAGTTTTATGGGTAATCCTCAGAAAATGTATTATGATTCAGGTGTATGCAGCAATATTTGGCTTCTTCATCGGAATATTCACTTCAGCCATTGATGCTGACAGCAGTATCGCACTTCTTATCTCCGGTATATTGTCAGTGATCATAGTCGAACTTCGTTATTTCCCTGCAATATATTTGTTGATGGAAGGTGAAGAGAAGGAAGCAAAGAAGGCAGTGTGGCAGGGCACAGACTTGATGAAAAATAATTATACAAGACTGATCTCCCTGTACCTTTCTTTTATTCCGTGGATGCTTCTTGGTGTCCTTACACTTGGAATCGGACTGTTTGTAGTGGGCCCATGGGTGCAGGTTTCCATGGCAGTATTTTACAAGGATCTGATTGAACGGGAAAAGGTAAAAACAGGTGCGAAAGCGGAAGATAGTATGGGATAAGATTTTGTATGAAAATCAGAGAGATAATTGATACCGCCGGCAGACGGGTTAAGGAAGATTGGAAACGATTAGCACTGTTTCAGCTGGTTATCATATTCGTTTTTTTGGCATTGACTATACTGGAATATGCTTTGAGCAGAAGAGTTAGAATGCAATCATTGAAATTGCTGATAAGTTTTACTCTTAATTTATTGAAACTGCTGCTGACAGGCGGGGCTGCCTATGGTTTTATGAAAGCGGCCGTCGGTGAAGAAGTCAAAGTGCAAGATATGTTTTTTGTATTTTGGTATGATGCGCTGACTTACACAGCGGTCAATCTAAAAATTGTATTGATGTTTGCTGCCGTTATTATAATAGGCCTGCGCTGGATTTCAGGACTTTTTTTCTATGCATACACATTTACTGCCGCATTGGTTGTCACGTATGTATTGGCTGCATGCATATGGATGTTTTTTCGATTCCGTTATTTTCTCTCAATTTATCTTTTGATTGATGGTGAAGAAGTTACATCTAAATGGGCGTTGAAAAGAAGTGCGCGAATGATGGAGGGCAATTATATCAGGCTGATCGGCCTTCAATTATTTTTTCTGCCTTTTATTCTGTTATCAGTGCTTACATGTGGAATTGGCTTTTTATTTGTGTTACCATGGAATAATGTGGCAAATGCATTATTCTATATGGATCTGATCTGCAAAGATAAGAAGCTAGAGGAGCAGATTTGAAGTGGAAGTGTAATGAGAGAGAGAATGAAGTTTAAGGATATACGGGGCTTAGCAAAAGAAAGAGCTAAGGAAAGTCTGAATACTTTAATACTGATGGAAGTAATCATCATAATAATTAGTTTGGGGATTCAGAGATGGGGAGAAGGACTGGTGACACTATTTCCATTTCTGCCGTTTTTATTACTGATAGATATTTTAGCATACATACTGGTGTCTTTGTTTTGGACAGGAAATACCTTCTCTTGCGTAATGGTGACCATAGGCATGAAAGCAGAAGTGGACCATATCTTTTATGGATTTAAACATAATAGAAAAGAAATCTTATGGCTGCTTTTGAGAAAAATTTTGATAATAAAAGTGTACATTGCACTGTTTTCTATTATTGGAAATTTTTTGTGTGAGATGTTTCAGCTGGATAATTCTTACATGTACTTAATTGCCTATTTATTAGCGTATACTGTTGTAGAGCTGCGTTATTTTCCTGCGTTATATTTGCTTTTAGATGGTGAAGAACAGAAATGTGGTCTGTCAGTATCCCGGGGAATCAGGATGATGAAAGGTAATTATTTAAGACTGATCTTACTTAGTTTTTCTTTTCTTCCTTGGATATTAGTGGGTCTGCTGCTCTGCGGACTGGGGATTTTAATTGTTGCACCATGGATCCAGATATCTTTCGTCATATTTTATATGGAATTAAAGCAGCAGGAAAAGAAAAAATACGTATGAAGGCGGAAAAGGATATTAGGCAGGAGAAAGTATGAAAATTAGAAAGTATTTTAATAAATTAAGATATAAAAGGAGATAAATCACATGGCAAAAGAAAAGAAGCTGGTGGAAGCCATCACAGCAATGGATGAAGATTTCGCACAGTGGTATACCGATGTAGTTAAAAAAGCAGAATTAATTGAATATTCCAGCGTGAAGGGATGTATGATCCTGCGTCCCAACGGATATGCCATCTGGGAGAATATCCAGAAGGTTATGGATGCCAAATTTAAAGAAACCGGAGTGGAAAATGTGGCTATGCCGATGTTTATTCCGGAAAGTCTTTTGGAGAGAGAAAAGGACCATGTGGAAGGCTTTGCGCCGGAAGTGGCGTGGGTAACCCATGGCGGGAATAAGAAACTGGAAGAGCGTCTCTGTGTCCGTCCTACTTCGGAGACTTTATTCTGTGACTTCTATTCTAATATTATTCAGTCCTACAGGGACCTGCCGAAATTATATAATCAGTGGGTATCCGTAGTGCGTTGGGAAAAGAGCACCAGGCCATTCCTCAGAACCTCAGAATTTTACTGGCAGGAAGGGCATACAGCCCATGCTACAGCTGATGAGGCAGAAGAGCGCACTGTTCAGATGTTAAATATGTATGCAGATTTCTGTGAACAGTATTTAGCAATTCCGGTTGTAAAAGGACAGAAGACAGAGAAAGAAAAATTTGCGGGTGCCAATGCTACCTACACAATCGAAGCGCTGATGCATGACGGAAAAGCTCTCCAGTCCGGTACCAGCCATAACTTTGGAGACGGATTTGCCAAAGCATTTGACATCCAGTATACAGATAAGAACAATAAGCTGCAGTATGTGCACCAGACCTCATGGGGAATGTCTACCCGTATTATCGGAGCTATCATCATGGTCCACGGAGATGATTCAGGACTTGTACTTCCTCCGAAAATTGCACCGGTACAGACAATGATCGTGCCGATTATGCAGAAAAAAGAAGGTGTTCTTGAGAAAGCAGAAGAAATCAGGCAGCTTCTTTCTAAAAATTATAAAGTAAAAGTAGATGATTCCGATAAGAGCCCGGGATGGAAGTTCAGTGAACAGGAAGTTCAGGGAATCCCGACCAGGATCGAGATCGGGCCGAAAGATATTGAAAAAAACCAGGCAGTGATCGTGCGCCGTGATACAAGGGAAAAGTTCATTGTTTCTCTTGATGAACTCGAAGCAAAGTTAGCTGAGGTGCTTGAACAGATGCAGAGCGATATGCTGGAGCGTGCCAAGAAGCATTTGAAGGACAACACTCATGAAGCAGGCAGCTGGGATGAATTTAAAGATATCATCGAGAAACAGCAGGGATTTGTAAAAGCCATGTGGTGCGGAGAGACAGAATGTGAGGAAGCGATTAAGGATGAGACCGGCGCTACCACACGCTGTATGCCGTTTGAACAGGAACATTTAGGTGATGTATGTGTCCATTGCGGCAAACCTGCCAAGAAGATGGTTCTTTTCGGAAAAGCTTATTAAAGGAAATTTATGTTTAAAATAGAGATACCTGAAAAAGCAAAACAGATTATAAATCAGCTGGAACAGGCCGGCTACGAAGCATATGTCGTAGGCGGCCCGGTCCGGGACTGCATTTTGGGCAAGTGTCCTATGGACTGGGACATTACCACATCCGCATCTCCTTACCAAGTAAAGGAGATTTTTTCATATACCATTGATACCGGCATTGCCCACGGCACTGTCACAGTCATGATGGGCCATGAACCGTTTGAAGTGACCACTTACCGGGTGGACGGAGAATATAAGGATCACAGAAGGCCGGAGGAGGTCTGCTTTACAAAATCTTTGAAAGAAGATCTGCTGAGAAGAGATTTTACGATCAATGCCATGGCATATAATGACAGAGACGGGCTGATTGATTATTACGGCGGAGTGGATGACCTGAAACAAAATATCATCCGCTGCGTAGGTGAGGCGTCAAAACGTTTTGATGAGGATGCCCTGAGAATATTAAGGGCTCTTCGGTTCCAGGCACAGCTGGGTTTTGTCATTGAGGATAAGACAAAGCAGGCAGTCAGGGAGCAGGCAAAATTTTTAAAGGACATCAGTGCAGAACGGATCCAGGTGGAGCTTACCAAACTTCTTGTATCCGGCCATCCGGAAACAATTCTTCATGCATATGAACTGGGAGTTACAAGTGTGGTGCTTCCGGAGTTTGACCGGATGATGGAGACTCCTCAGAATAATCCCCACCACCGCTACAGCGTAGGGATCCACACAGTGGAGGCATTAAAGAATGCGGAGTCAGACCATATCCTGCGATGGACCATGCTTCTCCACGATGTGGGAAAACCGGAGGCCAGAGTGGAAGGACCGGATAAAGACCGGTTCCGGGGACACCATATTATCGGTGAGGAAATGGCCGGACAAATTTTAAGGAGACTGAAGTTTGACAATCAGACAGTGAAACAGGTGAAAGCACTGGTCCGCTGGCATGATATCCGGTTCGGATCACTGAAGGAAGTGAATAAGAAGACGGTAAGGCGATGGGCCAGCAAACTTTCAGTTCCTTTATTTGAAAAGCTTTTAAAGGTCCAGCAGGCAGATATCCTGGCCCAGAGCAGCTTTATGCTGGAGGAAAAGCAGGAGATTCTTGACCGGACCGCAGCTCTGTTTGAGGAAATTAAAAAGGAAAAGGACTGTCTCCAAATAAAAGATCTGGCTCTTGACGGAAAGGACCTGATCCGTCTCGGCATGAAACCCGGAAAAGAATTGGGTGACATGCTCAATGAGCTATTGGAGCTGGTTCTGGATGATCCGCAAAAAAACAGCAGAGAGATACTTAAGCAGGCCGTGAGGGAGAAAAGAGGGCAGCAATGATCATTGTATTGATACCAGTTTGTATTTTTTTATACCTGTATATGATCTACCCCGGGAAGACCAGAAAGCATCCGGTGCTGGAAACAAAGTACTTTGCACACCGGGGCCTGCATGGATTTGACGGCATACCGGAAAATTCCATGGCAGCTTTTAAAAATGCAGTAGATCACGGATATGGTATTGAACTGGATGTACAGCTTACCAAAGATGATGTGATGGTAGTCCATCATGATTATGATATTAAGAGAACATGCGGAGTCAACAAAAAAATCCGGGATCTGACATATGAGGAGCTGAGAAGATATCCTCTGATGGAGACAAAAGAGCGCATCCCCAGATTTGTGGATGTGCTGGAAATGGTCCATGGACAGGTGCCTCTCCTGGTAGAACTTAAAATGGAGCACTGTGACCGGAAGCTGTGCAGGCTGTCAGCAGGGGCACTGGACCAGTATCATGGGCTTTACTGTATGGAATCCTTTCATCCGTATGCGCTCTTCTGGTTTCGGATAAATCGTCCGGAAGTGATCCGGGGACAGCTTTCCATGAATTTTAGGAAGGATAAACATAAAGGCAATCAGCTGGCTTACTGGGCAGAAAAGAATCTTCTGACGAACTTTGCGACAAGACCGGATTTCATTGCATATAAGTATATTTACTGGAATGAACTGTCTTTGAGAGTGTGCCGGAGGATTTCCGGGATTCCTGTCTATGGATGGACATTCCGGGATAAAAAAGATTTTGAAAAATACCGAAAGAGGTTTTATGGATTTATTTTTGAAAAGTTTATACCCTAAAATGTATACCCACAGGGCACACCGTATTTTATGCCCTTCGGGCTGGCGTGCTTTCGCACGATAATGTATGCTATAATGTCACCATGATTAAAAGGAGATGTAAGACAGATATGAAGAAGAATATCGCTGTAATTTTCGGAGGAAGATCCTCAGAACATGAAGTATCCTGTGTTTCGGCTGCAACGGTTATCCGAAGCCTGGATGAAAATAAATATAATGTGATTTTAGTGGGGATAACAAGAGGCGGCCGCTGGCTGCTTGTGGATAAACTGAAAGATATTGAAGACGGAAGCTGGAGAGAATCCAAAGTGAATGCGGTTATTTCTCCGGATACACAGGATCAGTCCCTTATTCTTTTGGCAGAGGGAACGTACCGGCTTCAGCCGGTCGATGTGATCTTTCCGGTGCTCCACGGTTTAAACGGAGAAGACGGAACGATCCAGGGGCTGTTTGAGATGGCGCAGATTCCGTATGTAGGCTGCGGAGTTCTTGCCTCAGCAGTATCTATGGATAAGGTCTACACAAAGATCATAGTGGAAGACCTGGGAATCCGCCAGGCAGAGTTTGTACACATTAGAAGGAGTGACCTGGATCAGATAGAAGATGCCCTTGACAGGGCGGAGGCAAAGCTTTCCTATCCAATGTTTGTAAAACCTTCACGTGCCGGATCTTCTGTGGGAGTTTCCAAGGCAGAAAATAGAGAAGAATTGTCAGCCGCCCTATCAAAGGCTGCAGAGCATGACCGGAACATCCTGGTGGAAGAGACGATTGTGGGACGGGAAGTAGAGTGTGCGGTTCTCGGCGGAAAGGAAGTCAAAGCTTCCGGTGTAGGGGAGATTCTTGCAGCAGCCGATTTTTATGATTATGACGCCAAATATAATAATCAGGAATCCAAGACGCTGATCGACCCGCCGATGCCTGAGGAGACGAGAGAAGAGATCCGAAGATCTGCAGCTGAAATTTTTAAGGCTGTGGACGGATATGGACTTTCCCGTGTGGATTTCTTTATTGCAGAAAGCGGAGAAGTGGTATTTAATGAGATCAATACACTCCCGGGATTTACCTCCATCAGTATGTATCCGATGCTGTGGGCAGCCCAGGGGATTGAGACACCGGCTCTTGCAGATGAGCTGATCCGTCTTGCGGAAGAAAGGTTTGAGTAAAAATGAGCACTGCACATGATAATGCACCGATCGGAGTGTTTGATTCAGGTGTGGGAGGCCTTACCGTTGCCCGGGAGATTATGAGACAGCTTCCGGATGAGAGTCTGATTTATTTTGGAGACACAGCGAGAGTTCCCTACGGAACAAAATCAAAGGATACGGTTATCCGGTATTCCAGGCAGATTGTAAACTTTCTGCTGAGCAGGAATGTCAAAGCTATAGTGGTTGCATGCAATACGGCCAGTGCCCTGGCCATGTCAGAGCTTCAGAAGGAATATATCGTGCCGATGATCGGCATGGTAAGACCCGGAGCCACTGCGGCTACCAGAGCCACAAAGAATCATCATATCGGTATTATAGGGACCAATGCCACTATAAAGAGCGGGCAGTATGGAAGGTATTTAAGAGAGCTGAATCCGGAGGTCACAGTTGTAACCAAGGCATGCCCTATGTTTGTGCCTCTTGTGGAAGAGGGGCTTATCGATGACAGGATTACAGAAGATATGGTGTCCAGGTATCTGAGGGAATTCGACCAGTATGAGATTGATTCTCTGATCCTTGGGTGTACTCATTATCCTCTGCTTCAGAATCCTATCAAAAACTTTGTGGGAGATGCGGTGACTTTGATCAATCCTGCCTACGAGGCGGCAAAGTCTCTGAAAGAATTGTTAAAAGACCGCAGAATAGCCGCAGAGAATGGGCATACCGCAGAATATGAATACTATGTCAGCGACATGGAGGATCAGTTTCTGACCTTTGCAGACAGAGTGCTCCCATGCCATGTGGAAAATGTACAGCCGATCGATATTGAGAAATATTAAAGGAGACAAATGAAGAAAGAAGTAATTATAAATATCTCGGGCCTTCAGCTGGATGTGAGTTCCGAGGAACCCATTGAATTGATGACTACAGGGAATTACTATCTGAAAAACGGAAAGCACTATATTATGTATGATGAGCTGACCGATGATTCCCAGATTGTAAAAAACCGGTTAAAGATCAGTCCGAAGATTGTGGAAGTAACAAAAAAGGGAGCCAGCAGCTCCCATATGGTATTTGAGAGAGGAAAAGAAAACCTCACTTATTATGATACTCCCTTCGGCAGCCTGCTGCTTGGCATCAATACCAGCAAGATTGACCTTGAGGAGACAGAGGACAAAATGGCTCTGCACATTGATTATGGTTTATCCATTAACTCGGATCATGTTTCAGACTGTTCCATTGACGTATCCATTGCGTCGAAAAATACGGAAAATCAAGACAGCGCAGACTGTGCCAAGTAAGATGCCGCCGAGTACATCGGTGGGATAATGTACATACAGGTACAGCCTGCTGAAAGCGATCAGAGCTGCAAGAACAAAAGCTGGGATTCCCAGTTTTTTGTTGTATAAGTACAAAAACACTGCTGCACCGAATGAAGATGCGGAATGCCCGGATGGGAACGAAAAACGTCCGGGCGGAGGAATCAGCAGTTCGATATCCCGGTGAGTAAAAGGTCTTGCTCTGCCCACCAGGGGTTTGATGATCTGGTCTCCGATGATATTGGCCGTCAGCATGACGAGCAGCATACCGAGGCCTGCCTTCCGGTATTTTTTAGTGAATAAAAGAATGACAGCGATCAGGATCCAGACAGCCCCTGCATCGCCCAAGTGGGTGATCCGGGTAAAGAAACTGTCCAGGAACGGAGTCCTCAGATGCATTTGGATAAAGTCCAGTATTTGAAAATCCATAACTGCTCCTTACTTTTTTTCTTAAATTATATCACAAATTACGGCTTCGTGTTATAATATCAAAATGAATTACAAGAGATAGAAGGAATGAACATGATTACACTAGTTGCAAACCACATCGGAGTGGAAACTTACCTATGGCTCCGCGAAGCCGTCGGTTTTAAAAAGCTTTCAAGGACCCAGGCGGTAAAAGCGCTGAACAACAGCCTCTATGTGGTTGCTGCCTATGCAGATGACAGAATTGTCGGCATGGGCCGTATCGTAGGAGACGGAGCAGTTATCTGCTATATTCAGGACCTGATGATACATCCGGATTATCAAAGAGCCGGTGTCGGAAGCAAATTGATTGAGAATCTGGTTGCTTTTGTGGAAAGTATCCGGGAGGACGATACGGAAATGATGCTGGATCTGATGTGTGCAAAGGGAAGAGAAGCTTTTTATGAGGCACACGGTTTTATGTCCCGGCCGAATCAGGATCTGGGGCCTGGCATGATAAGGTACTTAAATGAAAGGAGAGCTTAATATATGGAAGAAAAGAGATATGACCCTTATACGGGGGAAGAAATCAAGGAGCCGGTACAGGAGGATATGAATCAGGAAGAACAGGAGGCTGTTCAGACTGAATCTGCAGCAGAACAGACAGAGACCAAGGCTTCTCCGGATACAATTGTAGTGGGAGAAAGCGGATATTACTATCAGGAAGAAAGACAGACCGACTATGGTTATCAGCAGAACCAGACAGGTGCACAGGCATATGGTGCACAGGAAGAACCTCCGAAAAACAGTTATGCCACAGTTTCCCTTGTCCTGGGTGTTTTAGCTATAGCGTTGGCATGCTGCTGTTTTCCTGTAGCATTTATCCTGGGTATTGTGGCAATCGTACTTTTTTGTATATCACCAAAGTTTATGGGAAAAAAGGATGGTAAAGCCGTTGCAGGTCTGATCTGCGGGATCTGCGGAATTGTTCTTTCTCTTATGATCACTGTTTTTGTAGTTGTGAATATTGCAAATGGTGATTATGAAAGCTATATCAACAATTATGATACTCATGACAGCAACACTGACGATGATGACTTCTGGGACGACACAGATGATACAAATTCTAATGATGTAAATACAAGTGACAACTGGAATGAAGATATCTAAACCATGGATAAGATATGGAGGCTGATCCCGGTTTTTCCCTGTGTTTTTAAAATGGTCACGCATCTTTATTGTCCTGCCTGCGGAGGCACCAGGGCAGCCATTGCTTTTATACAGATGGATTTTCTTACATCTCTGAAGTGCAACCCCATTTTCATGTATCTGGTTTTGATTGGAGGATGGCTTGGCATAGGAGCTTTGATCCGAAAGACCGGCAAGGGAACAGGAAGTTTCTTCCGGTTCCGTATGTGGATGCTGTATGCAGGTTTGGCCCTGTTTTTGGGATTTGGGATCTTGAGAGACATAGGACTGTATTTTTATCATTATGACTATCTTGGAGATTTTTATTAGAAAAGAGATAAATTCCGGAACTTTTAAGGAAGTTTCCGGAATTTTTAGTTTAAAGTAATTAAGAATCTGCACTGTTGGAATAGCAGTACAATTCTATCAGAAAGGAGTGGCGCTATGGAGAAAAAAAGTCTGATTATCCATATTTGCTGGGTGTTTGTGTTTCTGATTTTATGTTATGGATTTGGAAGTATTTATACTTTATTGAAAAGTGAATTTTTAGTCAAAAGGAAGCTAAACTATATTTCCATAGCTATGACAGCAGAACCTGCCATGTATCTGATCCTGGGTGTCATGCTGGGACTGCTGCTTTTGGTTTGTATGAGTTACAATGTCTCCAGACGGCAGATGGCAATAGAGATGCTGATCGCAGAAATTCCAGTTTTGTCTACCGTATTAAATGAGCTGGTGAGGGATCTGATGGTGAATCATGGATTTATGGTGAGCAGAGTTATCAACAGATCATTCACATCAGTCAGATGGATTGCAGTTCCATATATTTTGTTTTTGTATATTAGCAGAAGAAAATTTCTACATAAAACAGGAAGGTAAAGGGAAGGAACTGACCAGAGTTCACACCGTATCCTCCCAACGTTCAAAGTCAGGGACAGACAGCGGTTTTGAAAAATAATAACCCTGGACAGTTTCACAGCGGACACTTTCAAGGATCCGGATCTGTTCCTGTGTCTCTATTCCTTCAGCCACAAGCTGGATTCCCAGCTTATTTGCAATTTCGATAAAACCAGCGATAAGATTTACAGCTTTGGAATTTGTAATGTCTGCAAAGAACTGCCGGTCCAATTTTACGGTATCCACGTCAAAGTCCTTCAACAGGGCAAGTGCGGAAAATCCGACGCCGAAATCGTCCAGGGCACAGTGAAATCCAAGCCTGCGCATCTCTGTGATACTGCTTTTTACCAGTTCCCGCTGCTGTTCGTCCAAAAAACTGTACTCTGTCAATTCAAACTCAATGATCCCGTCAGGTATTTCATATATTTTTTTAATCTCAGAAAATCTTCTTAAAAAGTTCAGATTTTTAAAATGTGCTCTGGACAGATTAACGGATATAGGAAACAGTTCTTTTTGAGTTTTTATACGGTTTTGTATGTAAATGCAGACTTCTTCAAATACAAAAAGATCAAGCCGGCATATTTTATCATTAGCTTCAAAGAGAGGTATAAAATCACCAGGACAGATCGTCCCTTTCTCCGGATGGAACCATCTGACCAATGCTTCGGCTCCGTTTAGTGTCCGGTCAGACAGCCGGATCTTGGGCTGGAGATAGATGTGAAAATAATGGTTTTTAATGGAGCTTTCAAAAAGAGTATTCAGTTCGTATTCCATCCGCTGCTGTTTTGCCATGTCCGGGTGGTAGAAATAACACGGACCGGCTCCAATCTGCTGCCGGCAGGCACTTCTGGCCCGGTCCTGTACGATAGTGATATCCAAAACCGGATCATCCACCAGATAGATACCGTACAAAATAGTCAGTTTGTATTCAATATCGGTATGATTGTTAAAAGAATTAATATCTCCAGACAATTCCTGAAGACGGCGTGTAATATCTTCCATGCTGTGTTCTCTGAGACAAAGAAAAAAACAGTCTGAGTTATCCCTGGCTGCTGTTTCGCCGGTGCAGATAAAACCGTCTAATTTGCTGGATACGTACTTTAAAGTGTCATTCCCGGCAGATGATCCGAAATTTTCGTTGATCAGCTTAAAACCTTTTATATTCATAAATACAACGGCATATGTGCCGGCTTTCATATGGACAGCCAGTTTTTCATATGCCAGACGGAATGCAGCCTCATTCATGCCGCCGGTCAATGGGTCGGTCAGGGCAGCAGCTTCAAGCTGTCTGTATTTTGATCTGTAATACAGGATCATTGATGCAAAAACAGAACATATTATGACTGACCTTAGTTTGAAAGTGCTTGAGATTATAAGAAAACTGAGAAAAACCAACACAATCCAAACACAGGCAGACCGGATTTTAAGAACAGTAAAAGTTCCATCATTTTTCATCCTCATCACTCCATTCATAACTCCTTCTCAAAAAAATAATATCATTGTCCTGCAGGTCCAGCAATAGATAATCTGTGTACGTATACAAATAGCTTGTTGGAATTTTTTGATTATTGTATAATTTATAGAGATCAGCCAAAGGGGAGGCAGAATGTATGAAACAAAAGCAGACCTTGTTTGACTATGTATACGGGAATTTAAAAGAGCAGATTCTTTCCGGGCGTCTGCAGTATGGGGAAAAGCTTCCGTCCATGAACAGTCTGTCTGAATTTTATCATGTGGGTATCCGCACGGTGAAGGATGTGCTGCACCTTTTGAGAGAAGAAGGCTATATCCGGACAGAGGAAAGAAAGGCCGCAGTCGTCGTCTACCGGCAGGCAGGAAAGGATACAGCAGTCCGGTCTGTGCTGGGGAGGAAATCCTCCATCATTGCGGTCTATCAGACGATTCTGGTTCTTGTGCCGCCTCTGCTGTCATTCTGTGCCCGGAGGTACAGCAAAAATGAGCTGAGCCAGATGTTCGCCGGGAATCTGTGGTCTAAAAAACGAAGTCCGCAAGAACTGGGGCGTATTTGTGTCAGCTGTATCTATGAACTGCTGGATCATTCAAAAAATCTGTTGTTCCGTGACTTATTTGCCAGTCTTGAAATATATGCCAGAATGCCGTTTTTTCAAAATTATGATCATTTTGCAGAGTTGGTGCTGGAATATAATGAATTTCACAGTATTCAATGGGTGCTGGAAGCGTTTACAGAACATGAACCGTCAGAAATTGTTTCGAGGTTCCGCAGAATGTTTCATTCTGTGGTTCCGGCTGTGTGCCAATTTATGGAGGAACTGTCCGGGGATTATGGGGAGATAACCGAAAATCCATCCTGCGCTTACTGTTGGACAGCTGAATGCGGGAGAGACCATTATTATATGCAGATTGCCCGTGATCTCATAGATAAAATTGGTACAGGCAGTTACAAAGAAGGATCCTTTCTTCCGTCAGAGTCACAGCTGGCCAGGCAGTACGGCGTCTGTGTTTCAACGGTCAGGAATGCACTTTTCATGCTGAATGATCTGGGATTCGGCCGGACGATGAATGCAAAAGGGACGAAGGTCCTCCTGCAGGATGAAGATGCGGCTGTGCAGTGTCTGAAGAACAAAACCTTCAGACGGGATACGATGATCTATCTGAGCGGACTTCAGCTTATGGCAATCGCAATAAAACCGGCTGCAGCCATGGCTTTTGACAAGATCGGGGAACATAAGATACAGGAACTTAAGGAACACACAAAAAATCCTGATTATATTCTGCTCGACGGGCTGGTCCGCTGTGTGACCGGTCATCTGGAGCTTTCTCCGTTAAAGAGCATTCTGAAGGAGACAGGAAAGCTGCTGCACTGGGGATATTATTTTTCTTTTTTCGGCGGAATATCAGGCTCCGATCTGCTCGCAGCCAAGAGTCTGGCAGCTCTTGAAAAATTGGAATGCGGAAGTGCGGCAGAGTTTGGAGAGCATATGTCACATTGTTTTTGCCATATTCTTGATTTTGTGAGGGACCGCATGGTGGAGTTTGGTTTATCTGAGGCAGCAGGGCTGATAAGTCCGTGCAGTCCTGATACAGGAAAATGAAGAATATTCCAATTTCCTATTGACTTTCTATGGAATTATCTATATAATACAACACAATAATTCATAGTAATCATATAGGAAATAAGGAGAAGCGCCATGTATCAGAAAAAATCCAGAAATGAAAGAAATTTAAAATTTGAGACATTACAGCTGCACGTCGGACAGGAACAGGCGGATCCCGCAACGGACGCCAGGGCTGTTCCAATTTATCAGACGTCTTCCTATGTGTTCCACAGCAGTGAACATGCGGAGGCAAGATTCAATCTGAGTGATGCGGGGAATATTTATGGAAGGCTCACAAATCCCACACAGGATGTGTTTGAAAAGCGTGTGGCCGCTTTAGAGGGAGGAACGGCGGCACTTGCCACGGCATCCGGTGCGGCGGCTATTACATATACTTTTCAGAACCTTGCCCACAGCGGAGACCATATCGTTGCGGCAAAAAATATTTATGGGGGAAGTTACAATCTTTTGGCTCATACACTGCCGGAATTCGGGGTAGAGACAACGTTTGTGGATATTTTTGAGGAAGGGGCAGTGGAAGCAGCTATTAAGGAAAATACAAAGGCTGTGTTTATTGAAACCCTGGGTAACCCGCACTCAGATGTGGCGGACATTGAAAAGCTTGCCAAGATCGCCCACAGCCATAAGATTCCTCTGGTTATTGACAATACGTTCGGAACACCTTATCTGATACGTCCCATTGAGTTCGGAGCTGATATCGTCGTGCATTCTGCGACGAAGTTTATCGGCGGCCACGGCACCGCAATCGGAGGGGTCATCGTTGACAGCGGAAATTTTGACTGGGAGGCATCCGGAAAGTTCCCGTCCCTGACAGAACCCAATGCAAGCTATCACGGCATCAGCTTTACCCAGGCTGCCGGAAAAACAGCGTTTGTCACAAGGATACGGGCGGTCCTTCTGAGGGATATGGGAGCGGCATTGTCGCCGTTCCACGCATTTTTGTTCCTGCAGGGGCTGGAGACATTGTCTCTGAGAGTAGAAAGGCATGTGCAGAATGCGCTGAAAACAGTCGCATTTTTGAATGGGCATCCTCAGGTGGAAGCAGTGCATCACCCGTCCGTAACCGGAGATGCAGAGCAGAAAGCATTGTATCAAAAGTATTTTCCAAACGGGGGAGGATCGATCTTTACATTTGAGATCAAGGGGGATGCACAGACAGCCAAAGCATTTATAGACAATCTGGAGATCTTTTCGCTGCTTGCCAATGTAGCTGATGTGAAGTCTCTGGCCATTCATCCGGCATCTACAACTCATTCGCAGCTGAATGAGGAAGAACTGAATGAACAGGGATTAAAGCCGAATACCATAAGGCTTTCTATCGGAACAGAGAATATAGACGATATTTTGGAAGATTTAAGTGAGGCATTTAAGGCAGTCAAAAAATAGAGTCTCTCTGAGCAGACAGCATCCGGCCAGGCTTATGAAAGCCTGCCGGACGCTGTTTTTTCTATATAGACAGGGAAAATCTAACATGATAAAATTGCTTTAATGTATTACAGGAATAAAGGAGAAACAGATGAAGATATCAGAACTATTAAAAGAAAAAGCCACCATTTCCTTTGAGGTATTCCCGCCTAAGAATAAAGAAGGGGATATTTCTTCCATCTACTATACGATTGAAGAACTTGCCAAACTCAATCCTGATTTTATCAGTGTTACATATGGGGCCGGCGGGTCTTCCAAGGGAAAAACCGTGGAGATTGCATCCGCTATAAAGAATCAATATCAAATTGAGTCTGTAGCCCATCTGAGCTGCATTACCTCAGCAAAAGAAGATATCCTTACAGAGTGCAGGGCTCTTAAGGAACATAATGTAGACAATATTTTATCGCTGAGAGGGGACTATCCGGCGGGGGAAGAGGAAAAATACCGGGATATGAATCTGGAATTTCACTATGCCAGTGAACTGAATGAATTTATAAGGGAGAATTTCGGAGATTCCTTCTGTCTTTCCGGTGCATGCTATCCTGAGGTCCATCAGGAAGCTGACTGTTTCCGGGATGACCTGGAGGCGCTGAAAAAGAAAGTGGACGCGGGGGCAGAGTATCTGATCACCCAGATATTTTTTGACAACAGCTATTACTACCGTCTGGTGAAGGAGGCGAGGAAGATAGGGATCACTGTTCCGATTCTTGCAGGGATTATGCCTGTCACCAATGCTAAATCTCTTCTGCGCACGGCCAAGCTCTGCGGCTGTTCCATTCCGTTTCAGCTTTCCACAATGATCGAAACTTATTATAATTATCCGGAGGCTATGAAAGAGATTGGGATCAATTATGCTGCCCACCAGATCATAGATCTGATTACAAACGGGGTGGACGGCATCCATATTTATACGATGAACAAACCGGAGATCGCACAGAGGATTTTTGCAAATATCCCGACAGTTTTAAAAGAGCTGAACCATGATTAAAGAGACAGCGCTGAAATATCTGGGACATACAGGACAGGAGATCACAGAAGAACTGCATATTCTTCTGGAAGATTGTATACAGGAAGTAAAGCAGGTCTCCCAGCCCAAGGCTGTCACGCGCAGATTTGAATTGGATGAACATCCGCTCAGAATCAAAGAGCTTGATCTGTTTCTTCCGGGAGAACAGATAAAAGATGCATTTTCTCAGTGCAGCCATTGTCTTCTCATCGGAGTCACTCTTGGCGTTATGCTGGAGCGCAGGATTAAATATTACGAAAAGAGCAATATGACCAGAGCGGCTGTCATGGATGCAGTGAGCAGCGCTTATCTGGAAGAATACTGCGATGAGTATGAAGAAGGGCTGGGATATCCGAACAGGACTTACCGCCTTTGTCCCGGATATGGAGATATTCCGCTTTCATTTAACCGGGAGATCGCAAGAGTCCTTGATATCGGAAAAAATCTTGGGATCACACTTACCCCGGATAATCTGATGATCCCCCAAAAGTCCATGCTTGGGGTCATCGGAATCGGAGCGCCGGAGAGAAAGAAACAGTGCGGACAGTGTGTGATGAAGGAAGACTGCCCGTTTAGAAAGAGAGGCCAAAGATGCTATTAGACAGAATCGGAAAAGACTTATTGATATTTGACGGGGCCATGGGAACTCAGCTGCAGGATGCAGGGCTGAAAGCCGGTGATATCCCTGAAGAATTAAATATAGAGCGGCCGGAGCTGATCAGATCCATCCATGAAAAATATCTGCATGCAGGTGCGGATTTTATTACAACCAATACCTTTGGATGCAATGAACTGAAGATGCAGGAGTCGAAATACAGCTATAAGGACATGCTGAGAGCTGCTGTGGCCAATGCAAAAGAGGCAAGAAAGAACGCAGGGCGGGAACAGGATGCCTATGTTGTTTTGGATATCGGACCTATCGGACAGCTGTTGGAGCCAATGGGGACACTTACGTTTGATGAAGCGTACAATATGATCCTGTCACAGGTAGAAACAGTAAAAGATGACGTGGATGCAGTCCTGTTTGAGACGATGAGTGATCTGTATGAGGTGAAGGCCGGTATTCTGGCGGTAAAAGAAAATACATCCCTTCCGGTTTTTGTGACGATGACCTTTGAGCAGAACGGGCGTACTTTATCCGGAAATGATCCTGTCACTTTTGTGAACACAGTGCAGGGCCTGAAGGCAGATGTGCTGGGTGTCAACTGCTCCCTCGGACCTGCGGAGCTCGGTCCGATCATAGAGCAGATACTGAGTGTATCCTCCGTACCTGTGATGATTCAGCCGAATGCAGGACTTCCGTGCCTGGAACACGGGGAGACTCATTACCATGTGACCAGCGGTGAATATGCAGAGCTGATGCAGGGATACTTGAAGGACGGTGTTTCCATCGCAGGCGGGTGCTGCGGCACCACCCCGGAATTTATCCGGAAATTAAAAGCGCAGGCCCCAAGAAAGGCATCCCCGAGAGAGATTAAAAAGAAAACGAGAGTATCCAGTCAGACAAAAACAGTTACCTTTGGAGACCGTGTTATTGTCTGCGGAGAACGCCTGAATCCGACCGGAAAGAAAAAGCTGAAACTTGCCCTGAAAGAAGAACGGTATGATGAGCTGGTGACAGAGGCTATTAAACAGGATGAAGCCGGAGCTGATGTGCTGGATGTAAATGTGGGCCTTCCGGGCATTGATGAACCTGCCACTATGAAGCATGTGGTAAAACTGCTTCAGGAAGTAATTACGCTTCCTCTGCAGATTGACAGCTCCAGTGCCGACGCTATTGAACAGGCGTGCAGGTATTATAACGGCAAACCGCTGATTAATTCTGTCAACGGTAAAGATGAAGTCATGGAAGCAATTTTTCCGATCGTAAAAAAATACGGGGGCGTGGTGATCGGACTGACTTTGGATGAGGGGATTCCTTTAAAAGCAAAAGAAAGATTTGCCATTGCCAAAAAGATCATTGCAAAAGCGGCGGAGTACGGCATCGGAAAAGAAGATATTATTATCGACTGTCTGACACTGACGGCTTCCGCCCAGCAAAAAGAAGTCAAAGAGACATTAAGGGCCATCGAGATGGTAAAGGAACTGGGAGTCCATACGGTTCTGGGTGTTTCCAATGTATCCTTCGGCCTGCCGAACCGCCCGCTCTTAAACCGCACATTTCTTGCGCTGGCCATGCAGGCAGGGCTGGATCTTCCGATCATCAATCCTCTGGACAGGGAACTGATGGGAACCATTGATGCATTCCATGTGCTGTTTTATAAAGATATCGACAGTGAAGATTACATCCGGAGCCAGTCCGATGCAGTCCAGGAAAAGACACAGGCTAAGACAGAGTTTTCCCTGCATGATATTATCATCCATGGGCTGAAAGATGAGGTGGAAGCCAAGACCAGAGAACAGCTTGAGAAGAAAGAAGCCCTGGAACTGATCAATGAGGTTATCATTCCTGCCCTGAATGTGGTTGGAAAGGACTATGAAACCGGAAAGATCTTTCTTCCGCAGCTGATCCAGTCGGCAGAGACTACAAAAAAGGCGTTTGAGGTGGTTAAGCAGTGCTTCAGTACCGGTGCAGAAGAAGAAAAAGGGCCGGTGGTGATGGCTACCGTGGAGGGAGATATCCACGACATCGGTAAAAATATTGTAAAAGTGGTATTGGAGAGCTATGGGTACCGGATTATTGATCTGGGCAAGGACGTAAAGGTTGAAAAAGTGGTGGAGGCATGGCACAAGTACCGCCCCAAGGCAATCGGGCTGAGTGCTCTTATGACTACAACGGTGCTTTCCATGGAGATGACGATTCAGAGACTCAGGGAAGAACAGTGTACCTGCCCGATCTGGGTAGGAGGAGCTGTGCTCACAGAAGATATTGCGAAGAATATCGGAGCAGATTATTACGCCGAGGACGCCATGGCGTCGGTGGCGATACTTGAAAAAATAATTTAGGGCTGATTAGGAGAAGTACCAGTGAATGATATCAGGCATAAGACAAAAGAAAATTTCAAATATGCTGCAGCAAAATCCATTCCGGTCTTTTTCGGATACATATTTTTGGGGATTGCCTTTGGGATCCTCATGGAAAAGGCAGGATACGGGCCTCTTTGGACACTGGCAGCCAGCCTGTTTATCTATGCCGGATCCATGCAGTTTGTTTTAGTATCTTTTCTGACAGCCGGAGCTCCTCTGGGACTTGCAGCGCTGACCACTCTGTTTATCAATGGAAGGCATATCTTTTATGGCCTGTCTTTTGTAGAACGATTTAAAAAAATGGGGATATATTACCCTTATATGGTGTTTTCTCTGACCGATGAGACCTACTCTGTTCTTTGTTCATGTGAGGAAGAAAGGGTAGAGCAGGAGCCCAGAATTTTATTCTGGATTGCGGCTCTGGATCAGTGCTATTGGGCAGCGGGCTCTTTCATCGGGGCTCTGGCCGGAGGGCTGCTCCCATTTGATTTCAAGGGGATCGAATTTTCTATGACCGCATTATTTCTGGTGATCTTTCTGGACCAGTGGAAGAGTTCAAAAGAGCACAGCCCGGCTATAGCGGGACTGGCTGCGGCATCTTTCTTTTTAGTCCTGCTGGGGCCTGACCGGTTTCTGCTGCCTGCGCTGCTTATGATTGCAGCACTGATGTGCCTTGGTTTTATCAGAGAGGAGAGGAAAAGATCTTGAACGATACTGTTTACAAAATATGCATCATGGCAGTGGTGGCAGGTGTCACTCTTTTTACCAGGATTCTTCCTTTTGCATTATTCGGAGGGAAAAAGGGTATGCCTAAAATGATCGGATACCTGGGCAAAGTACTTCCGGCGGCTATCATCGCCGCATTGGTTGTGTACTGCTTTAAAGAACTGGCCGTACAGCCGGCCGCAGAAAAACTGTATAGTCTTGCAGCCGGGGCAGCCGTTGTATTCCTGCATATTTGGAAGCGGAATACTCTGCTCAGCATTGCAGGCGGAACTATCATTTATATGCTGCTTATACGGATTTAAGGAATACAGGACCGGGATTGGAAACAGGAAAAGAACCGGCAGGAATAATGCAGTAAATTTCTGCGGAAACAGCTGTTTTTTTTGGAAGCCCTGTGACTTGCGCAACTTGGGCAAATAGGATATAATAAGTGTGATGTGAAAAAAATAACAATTCATGTAAAAGAATTATGGAGGATTTATCATGTTAGTATCAGCAAAAGAGATGTTGACTAAGGCAAAAGCCGGACAGTATGCTGTCGGTCAGTTTAACATCAACAATCTGGAGTGGACAAAAGCAATCTTATTGGCAGCAGAAGAGACAAGATCTCCGGTGATCTTAGGTGTTTCTGAAGGCGCTGGAAAATATATGACAGGATATAAGACAGTGGTTGGAATGGTAAACGGAATGTTAGAAGGATTAAATATTTCTGTACCGGTTGCCCTTCACTTAGACCATGGTTCTTACGAAGGATGCAAGGCATGTATCGAAGCAGGATTTTCATCTGTTATGTTTGACGGATCACACTATCCGATCGAAGAGAATGTAGAAAAGACTACAGAACTTGTGAAAGTAACAAGAGGAAAAGGAATGTCCATCGAAGCTGAAGTAGGTTCTATCGGCGGAGAAGAAGACGGTGTCATCGGAAAAGGTGAGTGTGCGGATCCTGAAGAGTGTAAAGCAGTTGCTGACTTAGGTGTCACAATGCTTGCAGCAGGAATCGGAAATATTCACGGAAAATATCCGGAAAACTGGGAAGGCTTAAGCTTTGAGACATTAGATGCAATCCAGAAGCTGACAGGGGACATGCCGTTAGTTCTGCACGGCGGTACAGGAATCCCTGATGACATGATCAAACAGGCGATCTCTCTCGGAGTTGCTAAGATCAATGTCAACACAGAGTGCCAGTTAGCATTTGCTGAAGCTACACGCGGATATATTGAAGCCGGCAAGGATCAGGAAGGAAAGGGATTTGACCCTCGTAAATTACTTGCTCCTGGTACAGATGCAATCAAAGACATGGTGATCACCAAGATCAAATTATTCGGTTCTGAAGGAAAAGCAGACGAATAAGAAGCAGCATATAATTTCATAAAAAGAATAAATCCATGGATGTGTAACATATATACTGTCCATGGATTTTTTTCTATGCAGAAAAAAAGATACAAGGTATAATATTAGAGAGAAAATCGGCAGAACAGTGAAAAAGGGGGCAGGATATGAAAACAGGAAGTACAGAGATGTGGATGGAATGGTTCTGGTGCGTACTGCAGTTTGTAGGCCCCATGCTGCTGCGTTACTTTCCGTTCCGAAAGAAGCTTAAGATTCCTATATGGGCTCTTGCTGCCATCACAGCTGCTGTATGGGGAGGAATCGCATTAAGCCTTATGATATTTGGATACTCGCCGAACTATTCCATGAACTTGTACTGCAGCATTGCTATCCTGATTTTTTTCCCGCTGTCCTGCATTATTATCCAGGATAGGTTTGTCAAACACTTTTTCGTATATCTGATGTCATATAACCTGATGACGGTCAGTATTGGAATTTCCCATTTTACTATGGAGCATTTGGGCGGCGGCCTGCTGACAGCCAATATAGCGACGCTGCTGTTTTATCCGGCAGTTTATCCTTTTATTATACGTTTTCTGCGCCGGGATCTGGAGCCGGTGATGGATGTCAGCGGGACAAAAGTCTGGAATATTGCATGGGTGCCGATGCTTCTGTACTATCTGCTGATTGCTGTGGCTACCCCTGGAATTCTGAATGCCCAGCGCCTGAGTTATGTAGTAATCCGTACACTTCTTGGTATCTGCAGTGCAGTTACCTGTGTTATCCTGGTGATCTGTCTGCGGCATGCCAGAGAGCAGGCGGCAAAGGAAGAGGCACTGGCCCGCGTACAGGATTTAGCAGACATGAAGGAAGAATTTCTGCACAATCTTTCCCATGAACTTCAGGCACCGATTACGGTTATATCCGGTTTTGCCCAGCTCACAGGAAGTATGATGGAGGACAGTGAGATCGACAGGGCAGCTGTGACGGACAATATGAGACGGGTGGACGGCGAGGCCGGAAGAATGGAACGGCTGGTGCTGCAGCTTCTGGATGCCGCCGCCATAGAAAACGGAAGTTTCATTCTGCACCGTCAGGCCATGGATATGGCAGAGCTTATAGACACGGCGGCCTGTGTACATTTTCCGGTGATGGACAGCCGCCGCAATACTGTGTCTGTGGAAGTACCTTCCGGACTGCCGGACGTATACGGTGACAGAGAGCGCCTGTTACAGGTACTGCTGAATCTGGTGTCCAATGCAGTGAAGCACACAGAGCGAGGGAGTGTCATTTTATCTGCAAAGGCAGTAGACTGTGCCGTGGAAGTGACAGTGAAAGACAGCGGGGAGGGAATCCGCCCTGATCTGCTTTCTGATCTGTTCCAGAGGTATCCTCAAAACAGAGCAGCGGGCGGCAATGGACTGGGGCTGTATATTTGTGCGCAGATTGTTGAGGCACACGGAGGCAGAATTACGGCCAAGAGTGAACCTGGTTTGGGGACTGAGGTGAGGTTCACTGTTCCGGTTATGGAGAAGGAGGCGGCAGAATGAACAGAGAGAATCCAGTCATACTGATGGTAGAAGATAATGAGCATGTGATGGAGCTGAACCGGTCGGTACTGGTGCGGGGAGGCGGCACGGTGCTGACTGCAGAAGATCTGACATCTGCACGGATGATATTGAAAGAACATCCGGCCATTGACATTGTGGTGATGGATATCCTTCTTCCGGACGGCAATGGCCTGAGTTTCATACCAGAACTTAGGGAATTTACATCAGCTCCGGTTCTTATGCTGACGAGCAGACGAAATTATGAGGACATGGTACAGGGGCTGACCGGCGGTGCAGATGATTATATGACAAAACCATACCGGATTACAGAACTTCTGGCCCGGATCGCGGCTCTGCTTCAAAGGAG
This sequence comes from Anaerostipes sp., assembly GCF_018381315.1. Lineage (GTDB taxonomy): Bacteria > Bacillota > Clostridia > Lachnospirales > Lachnospiraceae > Anaerostipes. The sequence continues at coordinate 252,658 of NZ_JAGZSD010000001.1, forward strand.
GGAGACGACATTTGTGTCTTCTGAACTAAAAAGGGGCCCGCTTGTGCTGGACACAGTGGCTCAGAAGGCATTTCTCCATGGGGAAGACATTCTGCTTAAGCCGCGGGAGTACGCTGTGCTGCTGTATCTGATCCGCAACGAAGGAGATGATATTTCATCAAAACAGCTCTATGAAACAGTGTGGAAACTGCCCGAGCTGGGTGACGCGGGGGCAGTGAAAACAGTGGTATCCCGGCTCAGAAAAAAGCTGGAGGGAAGCGGTTATACGATCACTTCGGAGAGAGGAAGAGGATACTGTTTTCAGAAGAAAAAATAAGGTTGCAAATTGGCAACCTTCGAGCTTTTATACACAAAGTTATAGTATAATAGAAACAGGGGATGAGAGACCCCGAAAAACAGGAAGCTGATATGGCTTTCTGTTTTTTCATTTCATACAGCAGTTCAGCAAAAAAGGAGGAAGCGTTATGAGAAAAATACAAAAGTTTCAGTCAATATTGGCCGTCTGTATATCTCTGTGTCTGGGAATCGGGGGGGGGTGGAAGGAACCGCTGAAGAAGGTCCGGGCCGCACAGAAGGAAGCCAGGTATCTGACAGAAATTGAAGTGAATGCAGAGGTAAAAGATTCATACTCAGACTCTGGGAAATATGATCAGAACTTCTACAAAAAAATAGATTCAGAGTATGGGACAAACTATACTTCATCAGCGCAGCCGTTGGTCATCTCCAATGAAGGCGAACTGGCTGCTTTTGCAAAAGCGGTGAATGACGGAAAAAGTTTTGAAGGAAAGTATATAAAATTGATGAAGGACATGGATCTGAAAGGGGACATGCCTTCCGTGCAGAAAATTGTATCCGGAAATAAATATAAACTGGTTATCGGAAATCTATCCGGACAGGCAGCACAAAAAATCTCAAATGTATGGAATCCTGTTGGGACTTGGAAGAACCCTTTTAAAGGGAGCTTTGACGGAAACAATAAAAAATTGAAAGGTATGGTTGTTTTAAGCGAGAGCAGCGATCAAGATTATTCTGGATTTTTTGGATCTGTTTCGGAAGAGAGTATTAAAAATTTGAATATTGAAAAAGGATGTGTGATTTCTAAACATGAAGTGAGTTTTCCAAATGCAGGAGGCCTTGTAGGAAAAAACTCTAAAGGAACAGTTAATAATTGTTACTTTTCGGGGATTGTGGCAGCAAGCACGGGCCGTGGTTTACCATCCATAGGAGGCCTGGCAGGGCATAATGACGGAACAATAGAAAACAGCGGTTCATCAGCAGAAGTATTTTGTTATAATACGGATACTTCAATGTCTAATTCCTGGGGAGGAGGCCTGACGGGATATAACAACGGGGGGATCATAAGGAACTGCCGTGCCACGGGAGATGTGGCTGTATGGTCTGAAGTATTATCTATCGCCGGAGGTTTGACAGCTTATAACAGCAGGGGGACGATTGAAAAAAGTTATGCAGCGGGAGATATATCTTCTTATACCTTTAATAGTACAAAGGTACTTGCAGGAGGACTGGTGGCTGAAAATTATGGACCGCTTAAGAGCTGTCTCGCCACAGGAAATGTAGCTGCGGCAATCGATTATTCAGGTACGAATAAGTCTGTTTCCTATGCAGGAGGATTGACAGGAGAGAATATATATGCAACAGGAAAGATTGAGGAAAGCTGTGCCACGGGCAATGTTTCGTCCCTTAATTCTGATACAACGACTGCATACGGAGGAGGCCTTGTCGGATCAAATAACCAAAAGGCACAGATCAAAAACAGCTGTGCTGCGGGAAGTGTATCAGGAGCTTCCTACGGCGGAGGGCTGGCAGGAGAGAACAAAGATGATTCTTCTGTGATAGAGAACAGTTATGCTGTGGGAGACGTATCAGCTCTGAACGCAGGAGGACTGGTATCCCGTCAAGAAGGGGGAACAATAAGTGGCTGCTACAGGAACTCCAAAGCCAGGGTTGCAGTATCCGGGGATCTGAATCAGGAGGGGAATGCCGTGACGCCGGAACAGATGACCGGCACCGGAAT
>NZ_JAGZSD010000009.1 GCF_018381315.1 Anaerostipes sp.
ACGTCCGTTGCATCTTTTTCAAAAGATGCTGAAAATCTCTTAGAATTTTCAAGGTTGTCTTATTGTTTAGTTGTCAATGTTCTGCTGTCGTTTTTTGTCTTACTCTTATGAGCGACAGCTATATTATATTATCACATCTCATGTTGTCTGTCAAGAACTTTTTTCATTTTTTTGAAGAAGTTTGAAAGACTGACATTTCTTGTGCTGTCCGATCTCCGTCAGCAACTTTTATATCATATCATGGTGAACCATGAATGTCAACAACATATTTCAAAAAAGAAAGGTTATTGAGAAGCAAGATGAAGTTGTGAAGCGCTGCTGTTTTGTCAGCAACGTTGATAATCTTACCATTGCTGTCGGCATATGTCAACAGGTTTTTTCATTTTTTTTAAATTTTCTGTAATGCTGCTGATTCAACTAACTTTTTGTGCTTTTTACGTTCTCTCTGTTATAATAACAATATCTCACCAAATATAATAACGGAGGTTTTCCTTTATGAAAAAAATCGCAAGCTTTACAGTAAACCATTTAGATCTGCTGCCTGGTGTATATGTATCCCGCAGAGATTCAATTGGAATAGAAACATTAACTACCTATGATCTCAGAATGACTGCCCCAAACAAGGAACCGGTAATGAATACTGCAGAGATGCATACGATCGAACATCTTGGAGCTACATTCTTAAGGAATCACTTTGAATATAGAGATCGGGTGATCTACTTTGGGCCTATGGGATGCCGGACTGGTTTTTATCTGATTCTCACCGGTAAACAAACATCCAGCGAAATCCTTGGCCTTGTCACAGAAACCTTTGAGTTTATACGTGATTTTCAAGGCGAAGTACCGGGAGCATCTCCGAGGGACTGCGGAAATTATCTCGACATGAACCTTCCGATGGCAAAGTTCCTGGCAGACAAATATCTGTCTGAATCCCTGTATACAGCCAATGAGAAAAATTTGAATTATCCGGAATAATTATGTCAATACTGATAAAGTAACTTTTATTATAAGAAGGAGGCTTTGTCAGATGTCAGATCAGAATAAAATATATGAAGAAGTAGCAGTCAACTGCAGCCAGTACTGTCCCTGCGGACGTGATCATTCTATAAAAAATGTAAGCACCGGGGATGATACCAAATGTGAAAGCTGTCTTAACTGTTCTCATTTTTCAGAAGAAGAATGTCACTGCTGTCTGGACTTATATGATAAGATCGTAGATAAAATATAATTCCAGGAAATATTTTACGGACGATATTTTTATATAAATATCGTCCGTAAATCTTTATAAGCTCTGTTATTTGTTTCTCCTTCTTCTCAGGCAGAGAACCATTCCTCCAATGCCGCTGACTCCGGCTATTGCCAGCAGGCCTGAAACTCCGGATGTATCCCCTGTTTTTGGGGCCGGACCATTCTCTGAACCATTTTTGGTTACTTCATGATAATTCCAGTTTCCATCAGAGTTTTCTTTCTTTTCTCCTGAACCAGAAGTATTCTTTTCATTATTCTTTCCGCTGTCCTGTCCTTCGGCCGGTATCTTCTTCCATTTGGCTATTAATTTTAGATTTTTATGCACCGGGGTTTTAAAATCCCATCGCACGTCCTTTCCATTCTCATCCTTATAATACCACCCTTCAAAGGTGTACCCGTCTCTTTTTGGCTCTTTCGGTTCAACGGCTTTCTTCCCTCCGGCCAATATCTGTGTCTCCGGCGTATAATCTCCTCCGTTTGGATCAAAAGATACAGTGTGATCCCCGGTCAGGACAAATTTAACGGTCACACTTGTCCCGTCTGCCAGTGAGAATGTAAGATCAAAAGTTCCGGTCTTCCCCGAAATTTTTGCTTTATTAATAGCAGACATCTGCTTTTCATCTGCTTTGACCTGTGCATTGTTCCGGCTGGCATCCTTTCCCGCTGCTTTGCACAGATTGATCAGTTCGGTCTCACTGAGGGCTTCCCCACGGGTTTTATGGGTTCCATTGTTGGCGGCAATTAATCCCTTAGGATTTTCAGTTTCAGCCTTGGCACCATCGCTCCCCTCTTCCCGCAGAAAGACTTTGACAGTTACTTCAGTTTTATTAGGCGTCTGAAAGGACAGCAGAAAATCTCCAACCTCTCCTGCTGTTTTTGCTTCATTTATCCTGCGGACCTGTTCAGGATCGGAGATGATCAAATCTTCTCTTGGAATTTCAGCTCCTGTTTCATCAAACGCTTTCACAACCGACAATTCTTTTAACTGCTTTTCAGTAAAAGCTTCTCCCCCGGTTTTGCTGATGATGTGCATGGCCTTTATTATCTCATCATTATCCTCATTTTCTGCCACCTCATCATAACTCATTAAGGAGACCTTCACCGTAACCTTGCTCCCGTTTTCTGCCGTATATGTCAGGTCAAAGATGCCTGGCTTTCCTGCAGTTTTAGCCTCATTAATTTGTTTCAGCTGTTCCGGATCCAGGGAAAATCCATCCAGAGACACCGTATTCCCGTCTTTATCTTTTCCTTTGACAGCTCCGTAATTTTTTAATTCTTCCTCAGTAAAAGGACTGCCCCCTGTTTCTTTTTCAAAATCATTGGCTCCGATCGTAGGTGTTGGATGTTCCGGATCAAACTCCGCAGCATCAGTTCCGCATCCCCTCAAATAAACAGTCACGGTGACTTCCGTCCCGTTTGGTGTTGTATAGGTCAGCGGATATTCACCAATTTCCCCGTCCTTTTTTGCTTTGTTTAAAGTGTCTATCTGTCCAGGATCTTTAAACACCAGCTCATTATCTTCAAAACTTGTACCGTCTTCTTTTTTCCCAGTAACCTTTGTCAGCTTTTTTAACTCGTCCTGGGAAAATCCTTTCCCTCCAGTCTTGCTGACAGCATGATTGGCCCCGATCTGCTCCTTTGTGTCGGAGTCGATCCCATTTACATCCCGGTACGGGCCAAAATATACTTTAGTGCAGAATTTTCCTATCGTAATGGCTGTAGAGGATGCGAAAGGAGTTCCTTTCATAAAAGTATAATCGCTCAGCGTTGTTCCATCCTGAACATAGCCCTGATAACCGAAATCCGGAGATGCATAAACATTGGAAACCTTGGAATTTCCAGCTCCTGATCCAATTCCCGGCATCTTACTCCCAGAATCACCAACTGCAATAACCACTGTATCTCCGCCGCTGATCTCAATATTCGATGTAGTCATAGACTGATTAGGGAAAACTCCTGGATTCCCACAGTTGGAAGCTCCGATACCCGGAGCTCCGTTGCCTCCTACTGCATTGACCGTTCCCCCGGATATATAGATCCCATCGACTTTGTTTCCATAGCCAGATCCAATGCCTGAACCATATTGTGTTCCTACCGCTCTTATATTTCCGCCTGTAATACGAATATTTTTTGTATATCCTCCCCCCTGATGCTCTGATATACAGATAGATCCGATTCCCGGGGAATGCTTTCCTGCCAGGGCCTCAATATTGCCGCCCTTTACTGTGAAATTTGCAAATCCACATTCACTCGGAGTATTTATATTTCTCATCGCATTGCCTATTGCTCCGGCATGGAATAAATCAGGATTCCCCTTTGCCAGCAAAGAACCGCAGCTGTCATCACACTTATGTCCCTTCTTCTCCGCATTCACACACTGTATTGTCAGCTGTCCGTCCATTCCGTCTTTAGCCAGTGCCGCCCCATAATCTGGCCCGCCTGTTGCATCTGCACTGGTACCTGAATTGCAAATCAGCTGATTTGTTCCTACCAGCGTCATTGTTACATTGGCATGGGACACATTAATGCAGTCCTTTTTTGTTGTATTGCAGGTAATATTTACATTATTCAGTGTAATATCTGCAGTTACATCCTTCTCTGCCACAACATTATATTTTGTGGTTGTCCCAGTAATCTCATACCCTTTGGCATTAAACTCTGTCTCATTCAGAATTTCTGTCCCTCCGGATGCAGTCACCGATGCCCCATGAAGTGTAATTCTGATATCACCCTGGCTTACATCCAGCAAAGTTTGTCCCGTTTTAGTTTTCTTCACTGTACTCTTCTTTATCTCTTTTCTATTGGGAGTCTTTTTGAGGTTCGATTCTAACTTATTGCTTGCCCCCCCCCCCAATTTCTGGAAGTTCAGTCTGATTCTCTGTCTGTTCGTAAGGCACAGGTGCCAAAACCTCTGCTGTAGTTTCACTTTTTTCTTCTTCCTTCATTTTTTCCGATTCAGCATCTACTGCCATGGAACTCTCTGTTTCCATTCCATTTTCCAAACCTTGTTTGGTTTCTTTCTCTTCCACGGCAAACAAAACATGGTTTCCCGCCCCAAGAACAACTACTGCCAAGAATACAGCAAGCCGTTTCCATCTTCTCTTCATGATCATTTCCCTCCTAATTTTATCCCATATAGATATTTCATAAAATAAAGCGTTATAAGAGAAGATCTTCTGAATAAAAGTTAGAAACTTCTTTCTATCTTTTCTGAACGGCAGTTAAAAAATAATGCAGCAGTCCTCTGTTCTTTTCTGCAGGCTGAGCCTGTTCCCGGGCTGCTTCTGCCAAAAAATAAGTATGTGAATCCAACGTCCCTCCATCTTCTTTTCTGTAATATATCCCATCTTCTTTCAAAACAGATGTATTGACCGTATCTTTCCACATGATTTGAATCATGGCTTTCATTCTCTTTCGAATCAGATCGTCACAGACCGGACAGGCAATCTCAATTCGTCTTCTGGTGTTCCTTGTCATCATATCTGCACTGGAAATATAAATTTTCATTTCATCACCTGCCCCGAAGCAATAAATCCTTGAGTGCTCAAGGAATCTTCCCACAATACTCTGAACATGTATGTGTTCTGTTTTTCCTTTGATTCCCGGAACAAGGCAGCAGATGCCCCTGATGAGCAGAAAAATTCTGACTCCCGCACAGGACGCTTCTGAGAGGGCATCTATGATCTGCCGGTCGGTAAGCGAATTCATTTTCATAAAAATATAAGATGCCTGGCCGCTTTCCGCTTTGACCGCTTCTGTATGAATCATTTCTAATATCCTGTCCTTAAGCCCTTCCTTTGGTGCCACCAGCAGATATTTATAGTCACCGTCTACATTCGCGGTCGCCATGTTGTGAAAAAATCGGGCGGCATCTCTTCCGATCTTCTCCGAAGCAGTCATAAGGCTTAAATCTGTGTAAACTTTAGATGTACTTTCATTATAATTACCGGTTCCAATTTGAGTAATATAACGAATCCTCTTTCCGGATTTCTTTGTGACCAGACAAATCTTTGAGTGGATCTTGTATTTTTCAAATCCGTAGATCACTTTGCATCCGGCTTCCTCAAGTATCTCTGCATAATTTATATTATTTTCTTCATCAAACCTGGCCCTTAGTTCCATAATAACCAAAACTTCTTTTCCATTCTCTGCTGCCTCACATAAATATTTTACGATCTTTGCCTGTTTGGCAAGCCGGTAAATCGTGATCTTAATGGATATGGTCTCTTTGTCTTCTGCACTTTCTTTCAGCAAAGTAATAAAAGGCTCCATGGACTCAAAGGGAAAAGAAAGCATCCTGTCTTTTTCTAAAATCTGTTTCGTGACGGACAAATTGGGAATGAAGCTGCGGCTTCCTGAAGGAATCATCTTTGGATAGCTCAAGTCGGCCCTGGTGCTTTTAGGACAGCTTTTTATCAATGTATCCAGATACTTCAGCTGAAGCGGCGTATTACTTTTAAAACTGTCATGATCTGTAAGTTCCAATTTTTCGTTCAGGTAATCTTTCAGACTCTCCGGCATGCTTCTATAAAATTCCACCCGCACAGGTTCCAGGCGTCTGCGCAGTTTGATGATTTTTTTCATATGCATCCGATAGTCTTCATCCGTCTCATATATTTCATCATCCGGGTTGATATCGGCACTTCTTGTGACGCCAAAAATCGTTTTTTCCATAACCTCATAATGTTCAAATAAGGAATCACAAAATAATTCCATAACTTCTTCCAGCAGAAGAAACCTTTTTTCGTTTCCCGGAACAAAGATCAGACGTTCTAAATCCCCCGGCACAGGAACCATGCCGAACGACTGCTTTTCTTTCTTTTTAAGAATCAGTCCAATCTGCAGTTCTTTATTTGGAATATTGGGAAATGGATGCTGCCTTGTCACGACCATAGGAGAAAGCACCGGAAGTATCATACTGTCAAAGTATACTTTAAGATATTTCCGTTCTCGCTCTGACAAATCACTCTTCTGTGCATGGAACATTCCGATTTTCTGAACTTCATTTTTTAATTCTTTATAAATTTCATCACGTTCTTTATATAAAGTACGGACCATACTCCGGATTTCTGAAAGCTGTCCCTCCGGAGTTAAATTAGAACGGATATCTCTGTGGCTGTCCTGAATCAGGATCATCTCATGTATACTTCCCACTCTCACCATAAAGAACTCATCCAGATTATTTGTGAAAATATCCAGAAATCTCAGCCGTTCAAACAAAGGTACATTGCGGTTTTTTGCCTGCCCAAGGACCCGTTCATTAAACTTAAGCCAGGACAGCTCCCTGTCCTGTGTAAACGAAACATCATATTTTTTCATCCGCTGCTCCTAACACGTGCTTCAGCAAATATCCTTCTTTGACCCCTGCATTGTCAACTTCCATAGAAAGAGCTCCAGCTTTCTTTAAGATTTGAATGAGAATCAGCATTCCCGGAATCAGTGTATGGATTCTGTCCGGTTTCTTTTTTAATATTTCATGGGAAAGTCTCTGCGGGTCCTCTGCCGCCATAGATACCATACGTTTTAAATCTTTTAATGTAACCTTCTTAACCTTTTCTCCTTGATAAAACAAACTGCTGCATATGGATGCCGCTGCTCTGCAGGTCCCTCCAACCCCTATCACAGTTTTCTGGCCTGAATAATCTATTTCTCCTGTATACTCTTTGATCTCCTCTGAGACTGCATTCATTTCCTTTTCTTTCGGCAGAATAAATTCCACATACCGCTGAAATAAATTCAGTGATCCAATAGGAAAGGAACAAAAAGAAACTGCTTCTTCATCCTTAACCTCTATCAGCTCAGTGCTTCCGCCGCCAATATCAACAATAATACCTTCTTTTATATTATTGTTTTTTGATACGGCCAGATAATCCAGATATCCCTCTTCTTCCCCTGAGATTACTTTGATTGTAGTGCCAGTGCTCTCCTGAAGCCGGCCAGTGACTTCGCTCTCATTTTTTATTTCTCTCAGAGAAGCTGTCGCAAAATAATGGCGCTGGCTGATACAAAGCAGTGTCAGAATACCGTCAAACTCTTTTATTATAGAAGTCAGCTTATCTATGCCTTCTTTAGAAAGCTTCCTGTTTTCCACATAGCTGATGAGCCCCAGTGTCTTTTTCTTAGAAAAAATCTTCTTATACTTTTTGCCTTTCACCTCATATACAGCCAGCCGGACCGTATTAGATCCAATATCAATCATTCCTATACACATAATCTACCTCCATGCACTAATTATAATAACTGCATGTAATATTTCTTTTTGCTTTTTGTTAAATTTAGGTAAGTGTCTTTGTTCTGAATAAAAAACATCCATAGAAACTGTGAAAATCCTGACTGTAAATGGTACAATATGAATAAATTTTAATGATTAGGGGGAAATATCATGTCACCACAACAGATCATTGCAGTTGTTATTTTCTTGATTACTATGACTGCAATTATTTCAGACAAAGTACACAACACCGTTGCCGCAATCACAGGTGCGGTCCTTTTAATTTTAACCCATATTCTTACCATTGATGAATGTGTAGAGGCCGTGGACATTGAGACCATCGGCATTTTGGTGGGGATGATGCTTTTGGTTGCGATTGTCAAGAATTCGGGCATCTTTGAATATATTGCAATTAAAGCCGCAAAACTGGCCAAAGGACGCCCCTGGCCAATCATGGTAACATTCATTCTTATCACTGCTGTTTTATCCGGGCTTCTGGACAATGTAACTACTGTACTCCTGGTTGGCCCAATGACTTTAGCCATCACCAATATCTTGGGTGTTAATCCGGTCCCATACATTATTACACAGATCATGGCATCCAATATCGGCGGTACCGCTACCCTGATCGGTGACCCACCGAATATTATGATCGGCAGTGCGGCAAAGCTCAGTTTTGTTGATTTCATTCTAAATACAGGCTTTGCAGTCGTTTTTGTTATGATTGCAGCCCTGATCTGTTTCCGCTTCATATATGGAAGCAGTCTGACAGTAGAAGACAAAAATATGAAAGAAGTCATGAAACTGGATGAATCCAAGGCCATTAAAAGTAAAAAGTTGCTGATTCAAAGTGTGGTCATTCTGGTTATTGTAGCTCTTTGTTTCATTTTTCATGACCAGCTGAAAATGCAGTCCGCAACTATCGCTTTGGCTGCTGCCTGCCTGATGCTGATCATCGGCGGACAGGATCCTGAAGATATTATTTTGAGTGTGGAATGGCCGACGATTCTTTTCTTTGTAGGACTGTTTATTGTTGTAGGCGGTCTGGAGAAAGTCGGGGTTATCACGGTCCTTGCCAACGGACTTCTCTCTGTAACCGGAGGAAATATGACCATGACAATGATTCTGATCCTCTGGATCTCTGCTGTGGTTTCATCCTTCCTGGATAATATTCCTTTTGTGGCAACACTGATTCCGATGATCATGACGATCCAGGCTCACGGAGTCGATGTGACGCCCCTTTGGTGGGCACTTTCCCTGGGAGCGTGTCTCGGCGGCAACGGAACACTGGTCGGGGCCTCTGCCAACGTAGTCCTTTCCGGCATCAGCAAAAATGCAGGATATCCGATCTCTTTCGGTAAATATTTTAAAATCGGTTTCCCTATGATGATTTTATCTGTATTTATCTGCTCCATTTTCCTGCTGATCAGGTTTGCATGAGTTTTCATACTGTTTCTTAATAAGGAGGTTTTTATGTCTGCAGAACAAATTCTTGCGATTCTTATTTTCGTTATTACAATGGCGGCCATCATTACAAACAAGGTCAACAATACCCTTGCTGCTGTTTCTGGAGCCATCCTTCTTGTCCTGACCCACATACTTTCCATAGAGGACTGTGTAGGCTTTATTGATGCAGAAACCATCGGAATACTAGTCGGCATGATGCTTATGGTCTCTGTAATCAAAACTTCCGGTATTTTTGAATACATAGCGATCAAGTCTGCAAAGCTTGCCAAAGGGCGCCCCTGGCCGATCATGGTTGTTTTTATCATTATTACCGCGGTTTTGTCAGGACTTCTTGACAATGTCACTACGATTCTTCTCGTAGGACCTATGACTCTGGCTATCACAAATATATTGGAGGTGGATCCGGTCCCTTACATGCTGACTCAAATCATGGCATCAAATGCCGGAGGAACCGCCACACTGATCGGTGACCCGCCTAATATTATGATCGGCACTGCTGCAAATTTAAGTTTTATGGATTTTATCCAGAATACCGGTGCAGCCGTTGTACTGGTCATGATTGTCTCTGTCATCTGTTACCGTTTTATCTACAGAAAAAGCCTGACGGTGGACGAAAAGAATATACAGAAAGTCATGCAGCTGGACGAAACCAAATCCATCAAAGATAAGAAATTGATGGCTGAGAGTATTATTATTCTGATCCTTGTCGCTGCAGCCTTCATCTTTCATTCACAGCTGCACGTAACGTCTGCAACGATTGCGCTTACTGCAGCCTGCATTATGATGTTTCTTGGAAAAGAAGACCCTGAGGATGTTATAATAAATGTAGAATGGTCCACCATTTTGTTTTTCATTGGTTTGTTTATTGTTGTAGGGGCATTAGACAAAGTAGGGATCATCAAGATTCTGGCCCATGGTCTGATGAATCTGACCGGCGGAAATATGATTTTTACTATGATGCTTATATTATGGGTTTCTGCCTTGATTTCTTCATTCCTCAACAATATTCCGTTTGTGGCCACTTTGATTCCGATGATTCTCACAATGCAGGCCGGCGGAATCCAGGCAGAGCCTCTCTGGTGGGCACTGTCAATGGGCGCATGTCTGGGAGGAAACGGCACCCTGATCGGTGCTTCTGCAAACGTAGTATTAGCCGGCATCAGCAAAAATGCAGGATATCCGATCTCTTTCGGAAAATATTTTAAGGTGGGATTCCCGATGATGCTGGTCTCCATTGTGGTCTGCTCCGTATTTCTGCTGATCAAGTTTGCATAACAAACAAATGGCCTTAATTTTATTTACCATTATCACTGCCATATGTACTTTATAAGGAGGATTTTTTATGAATGAAAACACAGTAACCGGCGATTTTATTAATATCAACCTGCGCCAGCTGGGCGCCACTTCAATCAAAGAGTACAACAGTATCATGCACATTGCAGAATTTGACTTAGGTGACGGTCTGATCGTATCCTATGTATTCAACATCACCCGCCACAACAAATACTTTCTGCAGCGGGTACAGCCTTATGCGATGATTCATGGAAAGTTTGCCAGCGACCGTGAAATTCTTGAATTCATCAAAAGCGATTTAAAGCGTTTTGTGAATGCTAAGAACAGCAAAAACTTCGACACCTTCCTGATTATCTCGCACTTAGGGCACCACGTAACAGAAAATATAGAAAAACTGTTTTTAAATTATAATGTGGAACCAGATAAGCTCGAAGGCATTCAGGAAAAAATGGAAGAATCGCTGACTGACATCATTAAACTCTATCAGGCTTCCGAAAAGATTGATTTAAATGAGGACGATTAAAAAGGAGGCTCTCCTGTACATCTTACAGGGAGCCTCCTTTTTCTATAATTATTTAAGCCTTACTTTTAACCGGACCGGCTGATGGTCCGTATACTGGAAGTCATGGTTTATGACTTTCACTTGTTCTACTTTCACATTGGGTGATACGATAAATCCGTCGATCACATATACCTGTGAACCTTTCGTATAGGATTCATTTAAAAGCCTGCAGGTAGGATATGTATCATCCACAGCAAATTTAAATCCATCCGGAAGAATCTCGTTTCCGATAGCTCCCGGTACCCAGTCCTCTTTATTGCGGATCGGATATTTTGTGATGCCCTGAAAAGTCTGATTAAAATCTCCCCCTGCAATCACATAGTTTCCCTTTTTATATTCTTCTTCCAGCACTTTCAGGAGCATTTTGCTCTGTGCCTCTTTCCCTTCTCCGGAATCATAGGCTTCCAGATGCAGATTGATCAGAACAAGTTCTGACTTTGTTCCTTTTATAGGCAGCCTGGTCTTTAAAAGACAGCGTTTCAGGTTGCACGTTTTCAAAGGCCATGCAAAAGACTCCGGAAGGGCAATTCTTACTGCATTGTTTACTTTGCTGTCTGTCAGTGTTGTAAGGCCGCTTTCTACATGGCCGATGGTCGGCCATGGATATGGGGCGTATGCCACTTTAAAATTATATGCAAACATCCCGCCAAGCCCTAATTCGTTTTCATAGTATTTCTTTTGATCCGTAAAATAAGACCGTTTGGAATTAAGATCTACTTCCTGCAGAAAATAGGCATCCGCCTTGTTTTCTTTCAGCATCCCGGCAATCCCGGCCATATTTTTCTCTACCTGAGCTTTGCTGTCCGGCCGCACCTTTGTGCCTCCGTCCATAAAGAAATCTTCCTCTTTCCCGAGGCCGGCATATCCGGTATTCAGACTTACCAGGGTAAAGGGCTTCTCCCTGGAAACTGTCCTGTCTCCGCCTGATTTCTTTACTGTCTCTTTCTTTTCCGGACGGTACTCTTTCACTGTGACAAAAATCAGCAGTCCCACAAACACAAAAACTATGAGGGTAATCACCGCTGCAGCTGCCTTTGCTGCTTTCTTCAGCCTCTTCATCAGCCTCATCCCTTTCTCTTATTCCAGAAACAGTCCGACCGGACAATGATCGGAGCCATAAATATCTGTATGAATAACGGCCTCTGCCAGCCGTTCCTCAAGGCCCTCAGATACACAAAAATAATCAATACGCCATCCCGCATTCTTTTCCCTGGCCTTGAACCGATAGGACCACCAGCTGTAAGCCTCTGTGATATCCGGATAGAAATAACGGAAAGTGTCAATAAATCCGCTCTCTAAAAGTTTTGTGAACTTTTCTCTCTCCTCATCCGTAAATCCTGCATTCTTTCGGTTTGTCTTTGGATTTTTCAGGTCAATCTCTGTATGCGCCACATTCAGGTCGCCGCATAGGATCACTGGTTTCTCCTGCTCCAGTGTAAGCAGATACTCTCTGAAATTTTCCTCCCATTCCATACGGTAGGACAGTCTTGCAAGCTCACTCTGTGAATTCGGGGTATAACATGTGACGAGAAAATACTCTTCAAACTCCAATGTGATGACTCTTCCCTCATGGTCAAACTCATCCACTCCAATGCCGTTTCTCACGGAGACAGGCTTTATTTTTGTAAAGACCGCCGTTCCGGAATAGCCCTTTTTCTCAGCATAATTCCAGTATTGATAATAATCAGGAAGCTCCAGGTCAATCTGACCTTCCTGAAGCTTTGTCTCCTGAATACAGAAGATATCTGCATCCAGCTGTTCCATCACATCTAAAAAACCTTTTTTTACACAGGCTCTCAGCCCGTTTACATTCCAAGATACTAACTGAATCATCGTCTTTCTCCTTTGAAATTAAAAATCCTGTAATCTCAGTATAACACCTTGATTACAGGATTTTAACCTTTATTGTATATCTATCCTGAGATGTTTCTACCTTATTATAATAGCTGTTTTATGTTCATTCTGTCCACTTTTTTAATGAGATTATTTCTTTTATTTCTGTTTACAAATTATTATAGTACCTTTTTAGTACTTTTACATAACCCCCGCCATAGCCATATATTTCAATTCTTCCTCGGTATAATCATCCGGCTGAAATCTCAGCCTGCTTCTTTCCTTACGGCTTGGTTCCGAGCTATGAAAAAGCCCCTCAGCCTTTCCAATCTCTATGATCTTCCGGTTGCTTCTTAGCTGTCTCAGTGCTCTTGACTGCCTGGCTCTGGCCTGCTCTGCAGTCACTCCCTTGCGTCTCCCAGCTTCTTTTAAGGTGCAGTCCTCCTGATAGCGGGAGATCAACACCTCATAATCATTCATGTCTTTGACTGCTGCCTTTACAGCAGGCCAAAGTGATTGTTTCAGCTGGTCCTGGTCTATATGTTCATCCACAACTTCCATATCTGCCCCAGGATCGGCGATAGCATCAGCTATGGTCATATCTTCGTCTAAGGGCTTTTCAATGGATTCTACGGCGGTTACGTGCATTGTCTTTCTTAAGCTATAAAGCTGTTTTTCACTCATATGCATCCACCGCATGTATTCCTGATCTGTAGGTTCCCGGTTGTATTCTGCCAGGAAGTGGCTGGTCACCTGGTTGTATTTATAGATCTTTTCCTGTATATGTACCGGGATCCGCATAGATCGCCCGGTATTATCAAGGTATCTATGGATACTCTGGCCAATGCAGCACATGACAAACGTTGAGAAAGAAGCGCCGGCAGCAGGGTCATATTTTTCTACAGTCTCAGCCAATGCAATATAACTTTGATTCATCAGGTCTTCTAAGTCCGTCATATGGTCAATATACCGGTACTTCTTCACAATATTATAAATAAGTCCTTTGTTCTGCTCATAGAGACGGCCCATATTCTCCTTTACATCATACCCTTGTTTAATCTGCTGCACAAGCGTTTCATTGTCCATTGTTTCACCCTCCGTCTATAGAAACAGCCCCATATACCAATATAGGCATACAGGGCCGTTGAGTGCCTGTAAAGGCTGGTTATTTGCTTGTTGGTGCCACGGCCTGGTAATAAATAGCCTTGGCTTTATTCTCTAATACAAAGGCATCATAGTTAATACGTCCTTCTACCAGAGAACCACTGATCCCTGGTGGATCTGCATGGATCTTATAATCTTCCAGCTTTGTTGGGGCTACGGTAGCGCACGGGTGGCACATCATAAATCCAAAGTCTTCTGGAACTCTGCCCACCGGAACCTTGATGATCTGACAACCATCCAGTTCAGCAATAACACCCATCTTTTTCATATCCTGCCCGATGTCCGTCTCCATGATAATATCTTTACATTTCTTCATGAGAGTGTATGTCTTTGGAGAAACCACGATAAACCGTCCTGTCTCCGGAACCTCTGCGGTATCCAGCGCTTCACTGGCAGCAAGGATATCATCATATATTGTGGTATTTGTAAGAGCCTTTGCCGTTGGCTTTGTTCCTGCTCCCTCACACATTACACTATATACATAACTGTCTACCTCTGGAATGACCACCTCTCTGGTCTGTCTTTCCAGTGCAGCAGCCGCAGCAAGCTGATTAACGGTTTCATCTGCGTCCAATTTATCAATGGCAAAGGTAAAGGAACGATCCTTTCGTAACTGGAAGGTTTCTGTGGTGGCATCCAATCCCTGTACAGCTCCATACCGTGACCAATTACTTCCGGTTCCGGGCCTGTCGTAATCGTTCATTGAAGCGGTTGAGATCTTATACACCTTTACTGTATGGGCATTGATAAAATCAAAGTCCTGGTTGGTCAATAGAGCCTTTTTACTCTCTGTTGAAAATTTTTCATCCACATATGGGGAAAATTTGGTTGCTAAATCTATAGCCATTCTTATATGCTCCTTATCTGTATGATAAAGAAATACCCTAACTTAATCCCATGGCTTTCCTGATTGGATCCGGGCTAGATGGGTTTCTGCCCGCAGCAGGTGTGTAAGTAGATGCTACAATCCTGGGAGAATCAGGCTTTTGTAAAAATACCTTTAATGCTTCATACTGCTTTTTAAATTCGTTCATATTGGAATATTGCAGTATGTCAGCCAATTCAGCCGGGTATTTCTCTTTGTTCAATAGTTCTTTTATATCAAAAGCCATTTCACGCTGTTTTAGTTCCTGCTCCCGCTGTTCCAATGGGTCTGTTTCCTCTTGTTGAAACTTCTTTCTCTCTCTGGATAGTCGATCCTGTACGATGCGGTCAACGTCTTCCTGTGTGAATGTTCTTGGCTCTGTGCCGTTTTTCCCGGTCGGCTCCGTTGTCTGTTCCCCCTCTGATGGGGTTGAATTGTTCTGTTCCATGTTATCCATGTGTTTTACCTCCTGATGAGTATTAGTTGATATAGGCAGTTTTATATCATGCCTGGGATATGTTCCATAGCGACACTATGTTTCTATGAATACAAAAGGAGAAATTATAGAGCAAATAAAAAGGTGCAGGAGTATATACAGGCTAATAAGGCCCCTATACTTTCCCACACCTTTCGGTTTACAGTGGCTATGTGAACCACTGCGGTACTTTTATTCTATTTGCTCTAATACAAGTATATCAAATATTCGTTCGTTTGTAAACTAATGATATGCGTTTTTTATTCCATCATTCTCCTTTTAGGGACTAATATTTCTGAGTATTTCCGAGTAGGTGGTGGATCACCATAAACCGTAGATTATACAAGGATTCACAAGGGGTTGTATCTCTCAGATCATCCGGTTTCCTGATTGGTAACGTTTCCGAACGTTCCTTTTCAGTGCTCGCTTTTGTGTGTGCTTTTTATGGTGTCAGAAATGTCAGAATCATTAGGATTCATTAGAGCCTATATGGTAGTACTATTCCTTTTTAGGGCCTCTGAAATCTCTGGATATCACTTGTTAGCAGTTGTTAGCATGCTCTTGCAAATCTTAACAATTATTAACTTTTTAGGATGTCTTGATAAGGCTTTTCTCTGTTCCCTCTCACTTAAATAGCTTTTTCGTGGTTCGCTCGTGGTTCAGGTTTTTTCAGGTTTCAATGTAATCTGACCCGGTGTTTTGACGGGTCAGCCTGACATAACGTTTAGTTCGGTCAGGGGGGCACAATGGGGTAACAATTCGTTACCCCAGATGATTTAGGTAGATGGGTATACTGTGATTCACCGCCCACCTCTGGTATTACCTCAACTCTATGTATGCTTTACGGAATCGCCCCGTATTTCCCTTTTTGACCTTGTAGCCTACTATCTTAGGTCCTAACAGTTTCAAGACCTCTATGAGCTCGTCTGTGCGCTCATAGGATACTTTTATTTTAATCATGGTGCTTGCCCTTTCTTATATTGCGTTCCGCATGTTTTCCATATCCAAAACCAATTTGGAACATTTTATACATCCGATAATGAGCAGAAGAAAAATAATACTCTTTGTCTACTCTTTCTGCTATATCCTCAAGTTCTTTAAATGAAATTACATCCTGCCAGTTTGTTAATATGCCTTGAATATCCATAATGGTTAATTCCTTTCTGTGCTACATTGTAAAACGTCTGAAATCAACATCGCTACCCTATCTGCCTGTTCTTCATACTTCTGATGATCCGATGATTTAATCGTATTTGCCTTGTCATAATGTAAATATAAATGTGCCAATTCATGGGCGATTGTATAATTAATTTCTTTTAAGGATATCCCTAGCCTTATCCCTATTCTGCTTCCCTTGAGATATCCATCAGCCGTTGCTTTGAAATCTTTAAATATGATTTCTTCTATCTGTTTTCCTTTTGCTATTTTTAATAGATTTTCAAAAATTTTAGATTCTTGCATTAGATACTTTCCTTTCTGCCGGAAAGATGCTATACTCAAATTGGATTTTTGATAGCACTTTTTCAGCTATTGCGCCCCTGCCAGTGTTCCCGCACTGGTAAGGGCATTTTTTTATTGTTCCATTCCAAATCGCTTGATCTCTTCCAGCATCCGCACTGCATACCGGAACCCGTCATAAAACCCCTGGCGCCTGCATTCTGTACCATAGGAACTCTTTAAATAGGACAGGTGGCATAAAACATCCTCTGTGACTTCATGGCCTTTATTTTTCCTTATATAGATCTCAAATACATCATTTGCCTGCGCTACATCCTTACAGTCTCTGGATTCCTCAAAGTAGCAACCATAAATTTCTTTTATCAGTTCCATAAGTATCCCCCTAACTTAATCCATCCAGGCAAAACCACCGATCACCAGTGACATGGATACCCAGAATGGGACTACACCAGCCCCTAGAAGGAGTACACCGGATAATATAAGTGCTTTGCTTAATAACCTGTTTATCAATGCTTTATGCTCCTTTCAGTTGCTCTATGATATAGTCGTGAACATCGCCATTGTGTGAAACTTTCACTTGTCCTGATTCTATATGGTCCTTGATCTCCGTAAGTAAATAAACAATGTTGCCCTTGTTGAGGGTTTTATAATAGCTGTAATCATCAAAAGAAATGTTATATTCACTTCTTCCGTTATTGTACTGGATGGTCATATATGCATCATCCCTTGTTGTTTGAGAAACAGAAGATCCTTCCCTCTCAGACTCTCCCTCTGTATTTAGTTCTCTCTCTGAATTTAACTCTCTCTCTGTCTCTCTCTCTGGTGTAGAAATCTCACTAGGTTCCTTACAAGATTCCTTACAATTTTCGTTAGATTCCTTACAAGTGTTAGAAATCTCACTAGGTTCCTTACAATGATTACTGTTAGATTTATTACGTTCCTCTTGAATCCTTCTTTGATATGATCTCTGCCGGTCTGCTTCTGTGCTGCTCTTTCCTATATAATTTTGTATATTAGCCATGAAAATGGCCCCGGAACTTTTTATCCTTTCTATCAACCCAAGACTTTCAAATAGATCCAGAGCCTTTTCTACATCAGAAACATTATGATGTATCACCTTTGAAAGAATCTCTGTTGTATATGGTATATCTTCTGCCAGCATTAGTTTTCCGTCTCTTTTTAAGCTTTTCAAATACATTTTCAAAAGAATATTTGAATACATATAGCCATTTTCCATACTTTCAATGATGACAAGTTCATCACTATCAAAAAAATATTCCTTTAACCTCATATAATAATAAGGCTTATTGTCTGCCACTTGTTTGCCCCCTTCCTGTTCTTTTGCTGCTACATTCGTTGTTACTTTCAGTGATGCTTTGCTTGTTACCTATATGCCGTCAAACGGCTTAAACACTTGGTTTTATGCGGTGTTTCACTGTCGTTTTGGTTGTTACCTTCGCTGTTACTTTGCTTGTTATCCTGCCTGCCCTTTGCCTGTCCATTGGTTGTCCTCTGGACGTCCACTGCTGGCTCCGTACAGGCATTTTTCATTGAAATAAGCCCGGTTTACACGTCCAGGTATTACAATATAGCCTGCTGCCTTTAACTGGCTATTTAATTCCTTGATGATCCCATAAGCCTTGGATACGCTGACACCAATAACAGCAGCTACTTCTTTGGCATTGATAAATTGTTTTTCCATATGTTCACCTTTTCCTTTCGTTGTGATTCATTCTAAAGTGAAAAGGGTGTGAATAGTATTCCTACCCTTACAAACTTTTCCTTTCATAATTTTGTGGTTTCTACTCATATAGGAGAGAACCGGCTACTAAATTCTTAGTAGTCATTCCTCATCATAGTGTGGGCGGTAATTTCCGTTGGCCTTAACCAGTCCAAGTTTGGTCCTGTTTAATCCTCAAGGATGTCGAGTACATCGACACCTAAAGCCTTAGCAATTTTGCCAGCCGTTTCTGGCTTTACGTTTTTTCCACCCATTGCTCGGCATAACGTTCCCTTTGCTATACCTTGATCCTCAAAGCCTTTTTGTGTTATGCAGGCCCTGGCTCTGGCAAGATCAAACTTCTTTCTATCCAATTTCATTTCTAACCTCCTATTCATTATTGAATATTTTTTCTTGACAAATAAATCATACTATTCTAAAATGAATATGTCAAGAAAAATATTTTCACTTTTGAATAGTTGTGATAAAATAACAATATGAGGTGAAAATAATGGGATTAAATGAAATTATTAAAATCGGAGGCAGAATAAAAGAATTTCGTAAACAAAAAGGTTTTACACAAAAGCAAATGGCAAAAGCCGTTGGTATTCCTTATTCCACATATTCAAATTATGAGAACAATAACAGAGTTCCTAAAAAAGAACAGTTAGAAAAAATTGTAAAAATATTAGGTATAACTATCTCTGATCTTGTAGAAAGTAGTGTGATAGAAAGAGAGCTTCGTATTCTTCAACTTGAATACAAAGATTTAAAAGATAACGATGATATTCCCTTGAATACTCGCTTAGAATCATTGAAGATATATGAGGAAGAAATCAAAAATAGAAAGGAAGCATTGGCTCTTAACGCATATTTAATCAAAAACAATAAATCATCGGAAACAATAAACCAAATATCTAATAGAATGGCAATGAATATTCAGGATCTTTCATTTTTGGAAAAAAGAATACTTGAAAGCACAGGAAAATTGAACGATGAAGGAAAGAAAAAAGTATTTGAATATGCCAATGATCTTGTTGATAGCAGTAAATATCAACAAATGTCAGATCAAAGTCATTTAGTGCCAATAGCGGCCCATAATGATAATATAGACGATCCAGAGCAGCGGGAACTAATAGAGGAAGACTTGAAGGACTTATAACCCACCGCTTACTACAGAAACCCAGAAAACCCATTGGGTTATGACTACCGTAGAATTATCGTAAACGGCTTTATAGAGGACAGGGAAGAATTACCCAGCAAAGGTCGGAAAACGCTACCTTTGACTCTGCAAAACTGCCGAGTCAGCAGTTTTATACTGCCGTAGAAATTTACGTCAGGACAATCCTGACCGGGCAAAACGCCGGGTCAGAGCGTCCCAGCATAGGGCGCATGAAAACGCATATTTGCGTTCTCTAATAGAGCTAAGATCTCAGCGCAATTATGCGCTCAGTGGATAGAATAGAGCGGAATTTTCCGCTGTATGGACCTTGACAATATAATATGCTTACCCAGGCAACCGGAAGGGCGTTTTTCATCCGTTTCTAGTCTTGTAGGAAGGGGTGATAACATGGTTACATATGGTGATTTATTCAACTTTGTAATTATGCTTTGTGCTGTTATTGCTTTGATTTTAACACACAAAAAATAGACGCCCAGTCTTTGGTAGGATAGGCGCCTATTTTTTAGGAACTTAAAATACCGAAACGGATGAGTAGAGGTCATCCATCCGGTTGTCTTGTTAAGTATATTATACGCAAGGTTCCCCAATATGTCAAGAAACCGCCCGGCGGCAACCGGACGGAATCTCATAGATACTATTGCCGGACTGCTGCCGGGAATGAATCTAACATAAGCAATTAGATTATATCATTTCCAAGTAGCACCTGCAATAGGTGTTATTTTTATGCTGTTTTTCAAAGAAAGTATTTCATTTTTCCATGAAAAACCTACATTAATCAACGATAAATGACAGAAAGGAATGATATAATATGCCTGCATACAAAGACGAAACCACTGGAAAGTGGTATTGTAAATTTTATTATCAGGATTGGCAGGGTAAACGAAAACAAAAGAAAAAAATGGGGTTTGAAAGAAAGAAGGATGCCAAAGAATGGGAACAGCATTTTCTTGAACAGCAGGCCGCCGATCTCAACATGAGATTTTCTGATTTTATAGACTTGTATTTAGAGGATATGCAACACCGGCTCAGATATTCAACCATTGTTACCAAGAAAGCTATTATTAACAACCGTATACTGCCGTTCTTTGGTGATATGTCCGTTAATGAGATCACTCCACCGCAGATAAGAACATGGCAGAATGAGCTGACCACTTATAAATCCGAAAAGGGCAAGCCGTTTTCTCAAACCTACTTAAAAGCTGTATGTGACCAGATGGTCAATATCATGAATTATGCTGTGAAGTATTATAATCTGGCAGCAAATCCATGCTTGAAAGCCGGTAGCATAGGCAGGCACCGCAGAGATTCTATAGATTTCTGGACATTGGAAGAGTTTGAACGCTTTATAGCCTTTTTTAAGGACGATATTGAGCCTACCTTGGTGTTTACTGCCCTTTACTATACAGGGGCCAGAATCGGCGAACTGCTGGCTCTGACACCCAAAGATATAGACTTGCAGGCTGGAACAATCTCCATTACAAAGACTTACCAGCGGAGAGACAAGAAAGATATTGTAACACCGCCCAAAACCAAAAAGGGAAACCGGATCATATCTATTCCCCCATTTTTAGGAGAGATGTTCCAAGATTATATGAGCCTTATATATGGCCTGAATGATTCTGACCGTATTCTACAGTCAAATAAATGGATCATTGAGAAGTGGATCAAAAAAGGATGTGAAGGTGCCGGCGTAAAAAAGATACGGATACATGACTTACGCCACTCTCATGCAAGTCTGCTCATCGAACTTGGCTTTTCACCGCTGCTCATTGCGGAACGTTTAGGACATGAGAGCATAGAAACCACCCTGAACACATATAGTCACCTTTATCCGAATAAGCAGGATGAGGTTGCGTCCAAATTAGAGAAATTAAACGTCTTAGTACCAAAATAGTACTTTCAAACAAAAAGAAAGCCCGCAAACGACCTATTTAAGCCATTTGTGAGCTTTCTTATTTTTATTGTATATCTACAACAATCTTTTTGTCGCCTTTATCAACGGAAGCTTTGACAACCGTCCGGATCGCTTTTGCAATCCTTCCCTGTTTGCCAATCACTTTTCCCATATCTCCTGGGGCAACATGTAATTCCAAGATTAAAGCATCTTCAGTCTCACGCTCGATTACTGTTACTTCGTCCGGTTGATCTACGAGGGCTTTTGCAATCACTTCTAACAAATGTTTCATGCGTTTTGCCTCCTAACTATTTTTCAATTCCAGCAACTTTAAGTAACTTTGCAACAGTGTCTGTCGGCTGTGCACCCTGAGATAACCATTTCTTTGCAGCATCTTCGTCGAATTTGATCACACTTGGATCCTGGTTCGGATCGTAAGTACCGATTTCTTCGATGAATTTTCCATCTCTTGGAGATCTGGAATCTGCTACAACCACTCTATAAAAAGGAGACTTCTTCTGTCCCATTCTTTTTAATCTCATCTTTACTGCCATCTGTTTCACCTCCATAAATTTATTATTATTAATATCTATAACAAAGCGTTAAAAAGGCAGTTTAAACCTTCCTTTTTTGCCGCCCTTGCCACCAAACATACCTGACATCTGCTTCATCATCTTCTTCTGATTCTGGAACTGTTTGCAGAGCTTGTTGACTTCTGCAATCGGTACCCCTGCACCGTCAGCAATCCTTTTTCTTCTGGAAGGATTGATAATCTCCGGTGTAGCCCTCTCTTCCTTTGTCATGGAATAGATGATCGATGCGGTACGGTCCATCATGCTGTCGTCAAGATCCGCGCCCTTTAACTGATTCCCAAGTCCGGGAATCATGGAAAGCATATCTGAAAGCCCTCCCATCTTCTTCACCTGTTCCATCTGCTCTAAGAAGTCATCGAAGGTAAAAGAAGCCTTGCGGAGCTTTTGCTGCATCTCCAGCGCCTTTTCCTCATCGACTGTGGCTTCCGCCTTCTCAATCAGTGTCAGCACATCTCCCATGCCGAGAATACGGCTGGTCATGCGGTCCGGGTAAAACTGCTGAAGATCATCCAGCTTCTCTCCCATACCAATATATAAAATCGGTTTTCCGGTTACGGAGCGGATTGACAAAGCAGCCCCTCCACGGGTGTCTCCGTCCATCTTCGTTAAGATAACACCGTCAACTCCGACTTTTTCATTAAAATCTTTTGCCACGTTGACCGCATCCTGTCCGGTCATGGCATCTACTACAAGGATCGTCTGATATACATCGACAGCACCCTTAATGGCAATCAGCTCTGTCATCATATCTTCATCGATATGCAGCCGGCCTGCTGTATCCAGAATAACAATGTTGTTGCCGTTCTTTGCCGCATGCTCAATGGATGCCTTTGCTATATCCACGGGATTCATCTTATCTCCCATAGAAAAGACCGGAACTCCCTGTTTTTCTCCGTTGACCTGCAGCTGTTTGATCGCCGCCGGGCGGTAAACATCACACGCTGCCAAAAGCGGGCGTTTGCCCTTCTGTTTATATTTTCCTGCAAGCTTCGCTGTGGTGGTCGTTTTACCTGCACCCTGGAGACCTGCCATCAGAATGACTGTTATCTCATTTCCCGGCTTTAACTGGATCTCCGTGGTGGTAGAACCCATCAGCGCTTCCATCTCTTCTTTAACGATCTTGATTACCATCTGTCCGGGATTCAGCCCGTTTAAAACGTCCTGTCCTACAGCACGGTCCTGAACAGCTTTGATGAAGGACTTTACGACCTTGAAGTTGACATCAGCTTCCAAAAGCGCCCTTTTTACTTCTTTCATGGCTGCTTTTACGTCATTCTCCGTCAAACGTCCCTTGCTTCTTAAATTCTTAAATACGTTTTGAAGTTTCTCAGATAAACTTTCAAATGCCATAAACATCCTCCTGAATCCGCCGCAGAAACCGGCGACCTGTTACAAATCTTCCAGAATCCCGTTGGATACCTGCTCAATCTTTCTGATCTCTATCCTGATCTCCTCCTGATCCTCTGCATGCAAAATGCCTTTGGCCAGAAGATGAATCTCTGTTACTTTTTCTTTCGTCCTCAAAAACTTTTCCACAAGGTGCAGCTTTTTCTCATATCCAGCAAGAATCTTATTGCAGCGCCTGATCATATCATAGGCAGCCTGTCTGGTAATGCCGTGTTCTCCGGCAATCTCGCTGGGAGATAAATCGTTCAGTACATGGTCTTCGTATATTTCTTTTTGATGCTCGGTCAGAAGCTCTCCATAAAAATCATATAGGAGCGTCTGTTCTACAATCCATTCCATGTCACTTCTCCTGTAAAGTATTTTTCCTTTACCGTGATTCAGTTTATCCGATATTGATCTGTTTGTCAAGTATTTTTCCTTGCACATTTTACTGTTATGAGGAAATATGACTTGAAAAAGTTTCACTTTCCTGTAAAATAGAAAAAAGACGATCCCAAACGAAATTTAAATAAGAAAGGTTTTACTTACATGATACAAGCAATTAATGTAACTCTGCGCCTTGGAAAACGCGCATTATTTGAAGATGTCAATATCAAATTTACAGAAGGAAACTGCTATGGCCTGATCGGGGCAAACGGTGCAGGCAAATCCACCTTCTTAAAGATCTTATCCGGTGAACTGGAGCCGTCACAGGGTGAAGTGGCCATCACAGACGGACAGCGGCTGTCTGTATTAAAGCAGGATCACTATCAGTATGATGATTATACAGTTCTGGATGCTGTTATGCTTGGCAATACCCGCCTTTATGAGATCATGAAGGAAAAGGATGCAATCTACGCAAAAGAAGATTTTACAGAAGAGGACGGCATCAAAGCAAGCGAGCTGGAAGCCGAATTTGCGGACATGAACGGCTGGGAAGCTGAATCTGATGCGGCAACATTATTAAACGGCCTTGGAATAGAAAATGAGCTTCATTATGCAAAGATGTCAGAGCTGAATGGCTCCCAAAAGGTCAAAGTGCTTCTGGCCCAGGCACTGTTCGGCAATCCCGATATTCTTCTGCTGGATGAGCCTACCAACCATTTGGATCTAGAAGCTATCCGCTGGCTGGAAGACTTCCTTATTGACTTTGACAATACCGTCATCGTAGTATCCCATGACCGTTATTTCTTAAATAAAGTATGTACTCACATCGCTGACATTGACTACGCAAAGATCCAGCTTTACACCGGAAATTATGATTTCTGGTATGAGTCCAGCCAGCTGATCTCCAAACAGATGAAAGATGCCAACAAGAAAAAAGAAGAAAAAATCAAAGAGCTTCAGGACTTCATTGCCCGGTTCAGCGCCAATGCTTCCAAATCAAAACAGGCAACGTCCAGAAAAAAGGCTTTGGATAAAATCCAGCTGGATGAGATCAGACCTTCCAGCAGAAAATATCCTTACATTAATTTTAAGCCAACACGTGATATAGGAAATGATGCTCTGTCTGTAGAAGGGCTCTCTAAAACAATCGACGGTGTCAAGGTTCTTGACAATATTTCTTTCACTATGAACCCGGAAGACAAGATTGCCTTTGTAGGCCCAAATACATTGGCCACTACAACCTTTTTCCGTATTGTCGCAGGAGAACTGGAACCGGATGAGGGCACCTACAAGTGGGGCGTTACTACTTCCCAGTCCTATTTCCCTAAAGACAACACCAAGGATTTCAGCGATGATATGTCGATTGCAGAATGGCTCAGCCAATACTCTGAAGACAAGGATGTCACCTTTGTCCGCGGTTTCCTCGGAAGGATGCTCTTCTCCGGTGAAGAGGCATTGAAAAAGGTTTCTGTTTTATCCGGTGGTGAAAAGGTCCGCTGTATGCTGTCTAAACTTATGATCAGCGGTGCCAATATACTCATCCTGGATGAGCCGACCAACCACCTGGATATGGAATCCATCACAGCGTTAAATGAAGGACTTCACAAATTTAACGGAGGACTTCTGTTTAGTTCCCAGGATCATCAGTTTGTACAGACTACTGCCAACAGAATCATTGAATTCACCGATAATGGCATGATCGACTTCCTTGGGACCTATGATGATTATCTGGAAAACAACGAATCCGCAAGAAAACGTCAGGTTGCGAACTACGACGAAGAAGCATAAATTAACCGGCAGCGGAAAAACCGCAGTCTGCAGATCACTTGACCGTGAAATGCAGCTGCGGTTTTTCTATATCTCTTTTGTTTCAAACATCATCTCTTTTGTTTCATCTCTGCCATATCACCAAAGATCGGTGTTGCTTTTCCGAAACCTCCGGATATATCCATAATCTGCCCCGTTGTGTAAGCAGATTCGTCACTTGCAAAATATACAACTGCCGCTGCAATCTCTTCCGGTTTTCCCATTCTGCGAATCGGAGTATGCTTTAAAAAGAATTCTCTGAACTCATCGCTTAAATTCCCCTGAACTGCATCTGTGGCTGTCATTCCCGGCAAAACGGCATTACACCGTATATTATGTCTTGCCTCCTGAACGGCGATCAATTTAGTGAGATAATTAATTGCCGCTTTACTGGTTCCGTAAGCTACCTGTGAAATATCAGGCACCAGGCCTCCGATGGAAGAAATATTGATAATGCTTCCTCCACCCTGCTCTGCCATATACTTGATCACTGCCTGAGAAGATGCAAAGACACTGGTAAGGTTTGTGTTCACTGTCTGAAGAAAATCTTTACAGTCGGTGTGGCTGATATCCAAATCCTTTTTTGGATCTGAAGTGCCAAAGTTATTGACAAGAACATCAATGCGGCCTTCCTTTTCTATCACTTCTTCCACCATGCTGCCATAGGTCTCCGGTTCATTTGCATCATTATATACATAACGCACCCGGAATCCCATCTGATTCAGTTCATCTGCCCTCTGTCCGGCACGTTCCAGATTTCTGGCACCCATATAAACAATGGCACCCTCTTTGGCACAGGCTTTTGTTATAGCCAGACCAATACCTCTTGTTGAAGCTGTTACCAAAACTACTTTATCTTTTAGTCTCATTTTTCTGTTCTCCTTTTTGAATCTGCTGTCATTATTTTAATGAATTCCCTATAGAATAAAAACACCGCAGAATAGATTTAAAAGCTATTCTGCGGCAATTCCTTGCTTTATCTATGCGTACTGTACTTTCAGAGCTACATTCTCAAAACTGATCTTAATAATATTTAAGATACTCATTACCACTGTGGTGCACACATCAACAATATATTGGATGTCGTCTGCCACACTGTGTTCACGAAGCATGTATTCTGCATGGATATTCTTGATAAACTCAGATAACCCTTTTGTAGAATTCAGAGGAACGATCCTGTCTTTCCTCTCCATGGCTTCTTCTGTGGACAGGTACTCTTTTAGTTCATGCTTCAGATCTCTCTCATAAAAACAATGATCTTTTACATTTCCTTCATAGGTACTGTTGTGGGGATAAGTAAAATAATCAGCAATATAATGAATAATCACTCCGAGCTTTGCACAGCGGCGCATGTTCATCCCTTTCAGTGAGTCATAATCTGCGACAAAGTCGTCAAGTTGATTCTCTATTTTATCATAGGTAATATCAAAAGTATGCGGCGTTGTTATAAAGGATGGTCTGCAGTCAGGCCAGATACTTCCGATATAGAACGGTAACTTATAGTCAAATACTTCTTCCAGTTGCAGTGAGTCCATAATTTGTCCAGCCAGTGAAATGTGTGATTTTTTCCTCATTCGATCTCCTTAAAACACTTGACATGTAAACTCAGGTTCTAATCTTATTATATCCCGATTTTTAGAAAAATCAACTCTATTACTCTTTAAATTCCTTAAGTTTTTCTAAAATGTCATGAAATGAAAATCCTTTCCTGGCAAAAAAAGCTAAGTTTTTTTGAAAATTTTCCTCTGTTACCGGTCCTTTCTGACGGATCCTCTTTTTTATCTGCTCTCTCAGGACCTCTTCTTCCGGCTGGCCAAACTCTTCCCAGATACGTTCAAAAAGCTCCTGGCTTATGCCCTTGCCGGACAGTTCCTGTTTGATCTTTAAACGGCTTTTTGATGCTCCTTTGAATTCAATATAGCGTCTTACATATGCTTCATCATCTATATAATGATACCCTTCCACATAGGAAACTGCTCCCTCTATGCATCTCTCGGGAAGTTCCAGGCGCTTCAGCCTCATGCGTATCTCTTCTTTTGTCCTGTCTGAAACCTTTAAAAGATTCATGGCTTTTAGTTTGGCCCGGCGGAGCAGAAGACTGTCCAGTTCGTTCTTCTGTACCTCCGAAAGCTCCGTATCCTGCCTAAGTCCAAGTCTTCTCACATCTCCAGAATAAAGAAGGCAGTAACGCTCGTCATCAAGGTAAACCCTGATCTGCTTCTTCCCCACCGGCTCCAGCATTGTCACTATCATATCCGCCTCTTACTGCTGTGTTTCCTCTGGCTGTGTCTCCTCCGAAGCAGCTTCTGCCTGTCCGTCAAGGCCATACTCTCTGCGGACTGCGGCTTCTACTTCCTGTGCCACTTCCGGATGCTCTTTTAAGTATGTCTTGGCATTCTCACGGCCCTGTCCGATCTTCTCTCCCTGATAAGCATACCAGGCTCCGCTCTTTTTAATTACATCCACTCCGGCAGCCAAATCCAGGATATCACCTTCTTTGGAGATCCCCTCACCGAACATAATGTCAAACTCTGCCTGTTTGAACGGAGGTGCCACTTTGTTCTTGACAACCTTGATCCTTGTCCGGTTTCCGACCATATCGCCTGCCTGCTTGAGTGTCTCAATCCTGCGGACATCCAGGCGGATGGATGAATAAAACTTAAGGGCGCGTCCTCCGGTGGTTGTCTCCGGATTTCCGAACATAACGCCTACTTTTTCTCTCAGCTGGTTGATGAAGATCACGGTACAGTTGGACTTGCTGATAATCGCAGTCAGCTTTCTCAGTGCCTGTGACATCAGCCTTGCCTGAAGTCCCACATGGGAATCCCCCATGTCTCCGTCAATCTCTGCCTTCGGAACCAGAGCGGCAACAGAGTCCACAATGATGATATCCACGGCGCCGGAACGCACCATAGTCTCTGTGATCTCCAGTCCCTGCTCTCCGGTATCCGGCTGGGAAATATAAAGATTGTCCACGTCCACTCCAATATTCTGTGCATATACAGGGTCCAGGGCATGCTCTGCATCGATAAATCCGGCAATGCCTCCCCTCTTCTGTACTTCTGCTACCATATGTAATGCCACAGTTGTCTTACCGCTGGACTCAGGGCCGTAGATCTCAATCACTCTTCCTTTCGGAATTCCGCCCACGCCAAGAGCAATGTCCAGACTCAGAGAACCTGTCGGTGTTGTATCAATACTCATGTCTGCCTGATATTCGCCAAGCTTCATCACGGCTCCCTTGCCGTAGTCTTTTTCTATCTTTGTAAGAGCTGCATCCAATGCTTTTAACTTCTCTGTCTGTTGCATCCTGTATTCTCCTTTAATCTTATTATTAACTGTTTTTGATTATATCATAGCACAAAGAGAAAAACAAGTGTTCGCCGAATATTTGTTCGTACTTGTCTTTCTCTTTCAGTTTAACATATATTTACATATTCTTCAATCAGTCTGCCAGTGCTTTTCTGATCATTGTCAGAGCCCTGCATACAGAAACTTCCCTGATCTTTGCACGGTTTCCCTTAAGATCATATTTTTTAACTTCTGTTCTGCCGGCCCGGCTTACTCCAATATATACAAGCCCCGGCTTTTTCGTTTCAGTTTCTCCTCCCGGCCCGGCAAGTCCGGTGATTCCCACACCGATATCTGCCCCTGAAGTTTTCAGAACACCCTCTGCCATCTCCTTTGCAGTTTCCTCTGAAACAGCTCCGTACTCTTTCAGAGTTTCTTCTTTTACTCCCAGATACTTTACTTTGGCGTCATTAGAGTAAGTGATAAAGCTTTCATTCAGCACATTAGATGCCCCGGGAACATTGATAAGCCTTCCTGCCAAAAGACCTCCGGTACAGGATTCCGCCGCTGCTATGGTTTCTTTGTTTTTCTCCAGCATCTTTACCACCACTTCCTCCAGAGTTTCCTCTTCCTCGATGGTGTAAATCTTATCACCGAATCTGTCTCTCAGTTCTTCTACCATAGGCATAACTAATTCCCTGGCCTCATCCTCAGTGTCTGCTTTGGCCGTCACTCTCAGATGAACTTCTCCCAGCTTCGCATATGGAGCTACGGTAGGATTGCTCTGCTCATCAATCAGATCCATGATCTGGGTCTCCACGTAACTTTCTCCCAGACAGTCAATCTTTACGACCTTAGAGTACAAAATTCCGGGCTGAAGCTTAGACAGGATCGGTTCTACCTGATTGTGAAACATTGGAATCAGCTCGCTGGGCGGTCCTGGGAGAAGCACAACTTTTCTTCCCTCGGGTCCGTTGATCACCATACCCGGCGCAGTTCCGTTTCCATTATATAAAACAGTGCAGTCCTCCGGTACCATGGCCTGCTTTAAGTTATTTTCAGTCATTGGACGCTTGATGCCTGTAAAATATGCCGTCAGTCTCTCTTTGGCCTCTGCATCCTCCACAAGCTTCTGTCCGCAGGCTTTTGCCGCAATCTCTTTTGTCAGATCATCCTTCGTCGGGCCAAGCCCTCCGGACAAGATCAAAATATCTGACCGTTTCATTCCTGTCTTTATCACTTCCTCCACCCGCTCCGGGTTATCTCCCACAGTGGTTTCAAAAAAAACGCTTATGCCGAGGGCGGCTAAGCGTTCTGACAGGTAGGCAGCATTGGTATTAACAATGTTGCCCAGTAATATTTCTGTTCCCACACAAATAATTTCTGCTGTCATAATGTTCTCCTTCTATTTCAGGACATCCTTATTTTTAATTAAATAATCCAACAATGATATGATGGTCAACCCAAGTGAAATGTATACCAAAATATTTTCAATGATCACTGCTGTTCCGGTTCCCAAATCGATGATCAGCATAATGATCATGAACATTTGAAAATTCGTTTTAAATTTTCCCCAGTAGCTGGCTGCAATCACAACTCCATTGTCAGATGCAATCAGACGGAACCCGCTGATAATAAATTCTCTGGCAATAATGATGATGGCGATCCATGAAGCCAGACGGTTCATTCCCACAAGGGCAATCATAGCAGAGCAGACCAGAAGCTTATCGGCCAAAGGATCCATAAATTTACCAAAATTCGTTACCAGATTATACTTTCTGGCAATGTGTCCGTCCAGAAAGTCTGTGAGGCTGGCGATAATAAAAATCAGCACAGCAATCCACTTGCTGATCTCTCCAAACGGTTCCGCCAGCAGGACAAAAATAAAGATCGGTATCATCAATACTCTTAATATCGTTAGTTTATTTGGTAAATTCATAGTCCATCTCTCCTATCAAATCATACTCGTTTCCTTTGGTAATCTTTACATATACATAGTCTCCTGTCAACAGCTCTTCCGGGGAAGTCACAAATACACAGCCGTCTACTTTCGGTGCATCCATATAACTGCGTCCTACATATACATCATCTTCAAACAGGTATCCTTCAATCAAAACTCTGATCGTCTTTCCAACCATCTGCTGCGTATGCTCACTGGAAATCTGCTGCTGCAGCGCCATCAGCTCATCCCTTCTGGCTTCCTTCACCTCTTCTTCGATCTGTCCCTCAAATTCTGCTGCTTTTGTATCTTCTTCCGGAGAATAAGTGAAAACGCCCAGCCGTTCAAATCTCTGCCGGCTTATGAAATCCACAAGTTCCTCATGCTGTTTCTCTGTCTCTCCCGGAAATCCGGTGATGAGCGTTGTGCGGATCGCCATATCCGGGATTTCTTTCCTGAGTTTTGCAATGATGGATTCTATATCCTTTTTAGAAGTTCTGCGCCCCATTCTCCTCAGGATGCCGTCACTGCAGTGCTGAATCGGCATGTCAATATAATTTACAACCTTTTCTTCTTCCTTTATAGTCTGGATCAGTTCATCCGTAATCTCCTCAGGATAACAGTACAGCAGACGGATCCACTGGATTCCCTCCACCTTACAGAGTTCTCTGAGCAGTGCCGGAAGTTCTTTTCTGCCCGTAAGGTCCTTTCCATACAGTGTTGTCTCCTGAGCGACCAAAACCAGCTCTGTCACTCCGGAGGCTGCCAGTTCCTCTGCGCTCTTTAAAAGTTCTTCCATCGGAACGCTGCGGAATTTTCCCCTGATCTTAGGAATAATACAGTAACTGCATCTCTTGTCGCACCCTTCCGCAATCTTTAAATAAGCCATGTGGCTGCCGGTTGTGACCAGCCGCCTGTGTCCGGAATTATCCGGCAGATAATCAATACTCTCATAATGCTCATATCCATTGCCTGCGAGTGCTTCGTCCACTGCCTCCACAACAGAATCATAACTGGTGGTTCCAAGCACAGCATCAATTTCAGGAATTTCCTCTAAAATCTCATCCTTGTACCTCTGAGACAGGCATCCTGCTACCACAAGCGCTTTCAGATTCTGCTCCTTGTATGCTGCCATCTCAAGAATTGTGTTGATGCTCTCTTCTTTTGCATCATGGATGAAGCAGCAGGTATTGATGACAATGACATCCGCTTCTTCCTCATTGTTAGTCAAAGTGTATCCTCTCTCTGTGAGAAGTCCCAGCATCACTTCACTGTCTACCAGGTTTTTATCACATCCAAGAGAAATAAAAAGTATTTTCATCGGTTATTCTCCAAACAATTTTTTAGACTGTACACAGTTTTTCATGAGCATAGCGATGGTCATAGGACCCACGCCGCCAGGTACCGGAGTGATAGCTGAAGTTTTTTCCTTTACTGCGTCAAAATCCACATCTCCGCACAGCTTATTGTGTTCATTCCTGTGAATTCCCACATCAATAACGACTGCTCCCTGTTTTACATAAGAAGCGTCAATAAATTTCGGCCTTCCCACAGCGGCCACCAGGATATCCGCGCGGCTGCATACTTCCCTTAAATTTCTGGTCCTGGAATGGCAGATCGTCACAGTGCCGTTTTCTCTGAGTAAAAGCATGGACATAGGTTTTCCGACAATATTGCTTCTTCCCACAACAACACATTCTTTTCCGCTGATCTCCACACCGGAGCGTTTTAAAAGTTCAATGATTCCAGCCGGAGTACACGGCAGAAACCCGTCATTTCCAATCATCATATTCCCGACGCTGACCGGATGAAAGCCATCCACATCCTTCTTCGGATCGATGGCATGGATCACCGCATCCTCATCCATATGTTCCGGAAGCGGAAGCTGCACTAAGATACCGTTGATCTCAGGATCTTTGTTGCATTTTTCCACCAGGTCCAGCAGTTCCTGCTGTGTAGAATCTTCCGGTATCTCATAGGATACAGATTTAATTCCAATATATTCACATGCTTTTTTCTTATTCCTCACGTACACAGAGGAGGCCGGATCTTCTCCCACCTGGATAACCGCTAAGGCAATCTCTTTTCTCTCTGCCTTCATGGCCGCCACTTCCTGCTTCAGTTCATCTTTGATCTCAGCAGAGATCTTTTTTCCATCAATAATCTGTGTCATGTCTGTTCCCTCTCGTCATTTCTAGAATAATCCGGTGATGGCACCGTCTTCGTTAACGTCAATTCCTTCTGCAGCCGGTTTTTTCGGAAGCCCCGGCATCGTCATGATATCTCCTGTAAGGGCTACAATAAATCCGGCTCCTGCATTCACATAGACCTCACGGATCGTAATGTCAAAATGCTCCGGACGTCCGAGCTTCTTCGGATCATCAGATAAAGAATATTGATTCTTTGCCATGCAGACCGGAAGATTTCCGTATCCAAGTTCACTGAGCTGCTTTTTCTGCCTTGCCGCAGCCGGTGCATAAATAACATTGTCCGCACCGTAAATCTTCGTGGCAATGGTTTCAATCTTTTCTTCAATCGTAGTATCTTCATAAGAATAAAGCGGATGGTACTCGCTCTTTTTATTCTCCAAAGTTTTAAGAACTGCTTTC
This sequence comes from Anaerostipes sp., assembly GCF_018381315.1. Lineage (GTDB taxonomy): Bacteria > Bacillota > Clostridia > Lachnospirales > Lachnospiraceae > Anaerostipes. The sequence goes on from NZ_JAGZSD010000009.1 coordinate 33,385, forward strand.
CCCAGAGAAAGGCCGCCTTCGCCTCCCTTTTCCCATACTTCTGATAAAGCAAAGTCACAGTCTCTTTCCTGGCAGAAATGTTTGATAAAATCTAATTCAGCTTCTGTGTCCGTCACAAACTGGTTCAAAGTCACCACTACCGGAACCCCATACTGTTTCAGGTTTTCTATATGCTTCTCCAGATTTACGATCCCCCTGCTCAGGGCATCAATGTTTTCTCTTCCCAGATCCTCTTTTAAGACACCGCCGTTATACTTAAGTGCTCTTACTGTGGCAACCAGAACAACTGCATCCGGTTTAAGACCTGCCATCGGACATTTAATGTCGAGGAACTTCTCTGCTCCAAGGTCCGCTCCGAATCCTGCTTCCGTAACCGTGATATCAGAAAGCTTCAGAGCCATTTTTGTAGACTGAACACTGTTGCATCCGTGAGCAATATTGGCAAACGGCCCTCCGTGGACAAATGCCGGTGTATGTTCCAGGGTCTGGATCAGATTCGGCTTCAGTGCATCCTTTAAAAGAGCCGCCATAGCTCCTACTGCATTCAGATCCTCTGCTGTCACAGGTTCTTTATCCATATTATAGGCAACAATGATCTTGCCTAACCGTATCTTTAAATCTTCCATATCGTTAGCCAGACAGAGAATCGCCATAATCTCAGATGCCACGGTAATGACAAAATGGTCTTCCCTCACAACACCGTCCACTTTGCGTCCAAGTCCTACGACAATATTCCTGAGCGCCCTGTCATTCATATCCAGACAGCGCTTCCAGACAATATCCCTTGTATCAATCCTCAGTGCATTTCCCTGCTGAATGTGATTGTCAAGCATAGCTGCCAAAAGGTTATTGGCAGAGGTAATAGCGTGGAAATCCCCTGTAAAGTGAAGATTAAGATCCTCCATCGGAACAACCTGGGCATACCCGCCTCCTGCTGCTCCTCCTTTGATGCCGAAACACGGCCCCAGGGAAGGCTCTCTGAGTGCCACCACAGTCTTCTTTCCAAGCTTTGTGAGTGCCTGTGCCAGTCCGATGCTGGTTGTGGTTTTCCCTTCGCCTGCCGGTGTCGGATTGATGGCAGTCACAAGTACAAGCTTCCCGTCCTCGTTGTCTTTAATCTCATTCATAAACCCGGAAGACAGCTTTGCTTTATACTTTCCGTACAGTTCCAGGTCATCTTCTCTGATCCCGAGAGTTTCTGCCACTTCCTTTATCGGATGTAATTCTGCTTCCTGTGCAATCTGAATATCTGTTTTCATTGGTTGGTTCCTTTCCTCTATAAATAATCTTCTTTATATTGTTCAAATTCCTCCTGGCTCATAAGAACCTTCCGGGGCTTTGTGCCTTCCTCTTCCCCAACGATTCCGGCTTCACAGAGCTGATCCATCAGCCTGGCCGCCCGGTTGAATCCAATCTTAAAGATCCTCTGCAGACTGGCAATGGATGCCTTGTCCTTATCAATAATAAATTTAGCCGCCTCTTCAAAGTACTCATCTCTGTCTGATGAGACAGCGGCTTTCACACTGGCCGTCTCAATCTTTTCTTTGATCTCGTTGCCGTAATTATCTTCTATATTCTGGCTTTTTAAAAATTCCACAACACGGCCCACTTCCTCATCGCTGATAAATGCACCCTGTACGCGGACCGGTTTCTGGTATCCTGCCGGATAAAAGAGCATATCACCCTTTCCTAAAAGCTTCTCCGCACCGTTCATGTCGATAATCGTTCGCGAATCCACACCTGAGGATACGGAAAATGCGATCCTGGAAGGGACATTGGCCTTAATCAGACCGGTGATGACATTGACTGACGGTCTCTGGGTGGCGATGATCAGATGAATGCCTGCCGCCCTGGCAAGCTGGGAAAGCCGCACAATTGCATCTTCCACCTCTCCCGGAGCAACCATCATCAAATCTGCCAGCTCGTCTACAATGATAACGATCTGCGGCAGCGGCTGGAAGTCTTCTCCCTCCATGCCCTTTTCCTTCATCTCTTTAACTTTTTCATTATAGCCGGTCAGATTCCTTACGTTGACTTCCGCAAACTTCTTGTACCGATCTCCCATCTCCATGACTGCCCAGTTCAGAGCACTGGATGCCTGCTTGGGATCCGTGACCACCGGAATCAAAAGATGGGGAATTCCCTGATATGTACTGAGCTCCACGACCTTAGGATCAATCATAATCAGCTTAACATCATTGGGGCTTGCTTTGTATAAAATACTCATAATCAGTGTATTAATGCACACTGACTTTCCGGAGCCTGTGGCGCCGGCGATCAGTAAATGGGGCATCTTGGCAATATCCGAGATAATCACTTTGCCTGCCAGGTTCTTGCCGACTGCAAACGCAATATTTGAAGAGAACCTTTTAAAGTCATTATTTTCTATCAGATCACGGAACATAACCATCTGATTGGTTTTATTTGGAACCTCAATTCCCACTGCTGCTTTGCCGGGGATCGGTGCTTCAATTCTGATATCCGGTGCTGCCAGATTCAGCTTAATATCATCAGAGAGTCCGACAATCTTGCTCACCTTCACTCCCTGCTCCGGCTGAAGCTCAAACCGGGTGACAGAAGGTCCACAGCTGATATCCGTAATCGTTACATTGACGCCGAAGTTCCTTAACGTCTGCTCCAGCTTAAGAGCAGTCTTTTTAAGCTCAGCCTGACTGTTTCCTCCTGCTTTTTTGCCCTTCTTCAGCAAGGTTACCGGAGGGAACACATAATCTCCTTCTTCCAATGCGGCAGGATGGATCGAGATCTCCTGCAAAGGTTCAGGTTCTGTTTTATCCTTGTTCACAAAGGACCGGGTTCTTGGCTTTGGTTCCGGTTCCTCTATTGGAATGTCATCATCCTGTACGATCATCTCATCTAAGTCAAAGGTTTTCTCCGGTTCTTTTGCCGGCTCTTTCAGCGGTTCTTCCGGCATCAGAGTCAGGTCATCCAGGACCTGTGTCTTTTTCTCCCGTCCGCCGAGCTTTAACTCAGGGAATTTTGGAGCTTTAATCTTAGTCTTTGGTTTATCTTCTTTTTCTTTTGGCTGTTTTTTCTCAGATGTCCTGCTTTTTTTCTCTGCAGGCCGTTCCGGAGCAAAAAAGGCGATCACCCGCTTTACAAAAGAAAGCAGCGATCTCTCTGTGATCAGTATCACGGAAATAACCGTCAAAAAAAATACGACAACATAACTGCCGACCAGACCCAGTTCCTTATATAAAAAAGAACTGACAACACCTCCGATCACGCCTCCCCCCGCATGTTTCACCGATCCATACCGATAAAAAGCACTGATATCAGACATGTGAATGTCTGTACCCATCTGCCATATAGCTGCAGTCATACACAAAAGCAGGACAATAAAAAAAGACTTTTTTACCGAGATGCTGTTGTACTGGTTGGAGATCAGCAAAAGAATCATAATCAATATAACAACAGGGGCAGCATAATGGACGCCGCCCAGCACTCCGAATAAAGCAGAGCTTACAGTATTTCCCACTTTCCCGCAAAGTCCGAAATTACTCAAAAATAAAAAAAGACAAACTGCAAAACTTAACAGAACTGCAATTTCCTGATAGAACCCTGCAAAATCTTTTTGCTTTTTCTTCTTTCGTGACGTACTTCTTTTCTTTCTTTTTTTGGCTGCCATTCTTCTGGAATCTCTTTTCTACTTGAATTTAATGCTTGATAACGCTTCCTTAAAAGAGTTATATGCTTATTTTACAATTAACCTAAATAAATGTAAAGAGCCTGAACAGAACTCTTTGGTTCCTCTCAGGCTCTTTTGTATGTTTATATGTGTTTAAAACGACGGTCCGTTCATTCTGTTTTTAATATTTGGCTGTCTCAGGCGGAATAAACTGTTCTGCTTCGTTTACAAACTTCTTCACCTGAACGCCTGCTTTGACTACCGGAATATTGGTTCCCGCTCCGGCCACACATCCTCCCGGGCATCCCATTCCTTCAATCAGATAACCGTTCTTTTTGCCGGCCTTTGCCTGAAGAAGCATCTTCTTGCACTCTGCAAGGCCTTCCACATGGTCAATCTTCACATCCACTCCAGGATGATACTCTTTGACGCATGCCTCAATCGCCGCTGCGACACCGCTGGCAACCGCATAGCCGCGTCCTGCACCAAACGCATCGTTCATCTCTTCTTCTTTATCGTAGTTATTGAAATCAATGTTTTTGGCAGTGAACATTCCGTCTAACTCTTCAAATGTAATGACAAAGTCAACTTCACTTCTGACAGACTTTCTGGAAGCTTCCAGTTTTTTAGCCACACAAGGTCCTACAAATACGATCTTTGCATTTTTGTTGGTCTGACGTGCCGCTCTGGCAGTCGCAACCATAGGGGTCAGGGCATTGGAAATCTGGTCGATGACTTCCGGAAAATACTTTTTGCCAAGCATAGACCATGAAGGACAGCAGGAAGTTAATAAGAACGGAACCTCTCCTGTTGCAACTCCATGTGCGTAGTGCTCCGCTTCCTCCAGAGCCCCGGCATCAGCTCCTACCGCTACTTCCCATACATCAGCAAATCCGATGTCCAGCAGGGCTGCTTTTACCTTGGCCGGCGTTGCCTTAGGGCCAAACTGTCCGACAAAGGCAGGAGCTAAGATAGCGATGACTTCATTGCCCTCATTCATAGCTTTGATGAGCTGATAGATCTGTGACTTATCCGCAATAGCTCCGAACGGACAGTTGACCATGCACATACCGCAGGATACACACTTGTCCGGATTAATGGTAGCACGCCCTGCATAGTCAGTCTCAATAGCTCCTACGCCGCAGGCTACTTCACACGGTCTTTTTCTTTCATGGATCGCACTGTATGGGCATACCTTCTGGCATTGTCCGCACTTAATACACTTTTCCTGGTCAATGTAGGAATATCCGTCCACAAAACTGATCGCATTCTTCGGACATACTTCCATACATGGATGTGCCATACATCCCTGGCACTCTCCGCCTACGATGAAAGCCCTGTCCTTACATGCATTGCAGGCTGCAGGAATTACCTGTAAGAGAGGCGGCTCGTAGTATTTTTCGGCTATGTTGCTCTCTTTGATTCCTTTTGTAATTCTTGCAGGCTTGTCAGCAGGTCTTAAAGACATCCCCATGGCAAGACGGATTCTCTCTCCTACCACTGCCCTTTCACGATAAACACTGTCGCGGTATGTCGGCAGCTCACCTTTCACTAATTCGTACGGCAGATCCTCGATTTCTTCAAGGTCTCTTTGTTCATAGGCAAATTTAGCAATCTCTGTAAACACCTTTTTTCTGATCTCTCGGACCGGGGTCTCAATTCCTCTCATAGCTCCTCCTTTAATGTTCGTTAAAATAAAAACAATCTATGTTTATTTTACACTACTTTTAAGCGAAATTAAAGGACTTTTTTGCTTTTTTTGTACTTTATTCTGTACACATGAACCTTAACAAATTTCTCATTTTTCAGGCATATTTTGGATCAGTTCCTGAAGCTTTGCAAACGCCTGGCTCATTCCTCCGATTTCGTTGATTAATCCGAGCTTTACCGCCTGTTCTCCTTCTAAAATGGTGCCTGCATCTTTTACCTGTTCGCCGATGTGAAGCATCAGTTCCTCTACCTTTTTTTCCGGAACATCGGAATGATCGCTGATAAACCGGGTAATGCGGTCCTGAATCTTTTCAATGTTGCGGTAACTCTGCATAACTCCGATGAAGGTTCCGCTGGAACGAACCGGATGGATCATCATTGTTGCACTTTTAACAATAAATGAATAGTCTGAGGATACTGCCAGGGGTACTCCGATGGAATGGCTTCCTCCCAGCACCAGTGTTACAGTCGGTTTGCTCAAAGAGGCAATCATCTCCGCAAGGGCAAGACCGCACTCCACATCCCCGCCGATCGTATTAAGCAGGATCAGAACCCCCTTGATATCATCAGAATATTCCGCTTTTGCAAGTGCCGGGATCATATGCTCATACTTGGTTGTTTTCGCATTTTGAGCTGATAACTGATGACCCTCGACTTCTCCGATGACAGTCATCACATGAATGCCGCCTAAATCTAACTCACCTGTATCTCTCACTTCATTTCTTTGATCTTCATTCATATTATCATCCTCACTTTAACTGAAATTAATAATGCATCTTTCCTATGCAATAAAAAGAGAAGAAGCACAGTGCTTCTTCTCTTTATTGTCTTCCATTATAAGAAAGATTATTCTTCTTCAATTTCAAATGATACCAGCAGATCTTCCTGATTCACCTGTTCTCCTTCGTTGATATAAATTTTATCAACTTTTCCGTTGACCTTGGATACTACAGTGGTTTCCATCTTCATGGCTTCCACAGTGAGCAGCGGCATATTCACTGTAACCGGATCTCCCTCTTTTACAAGGACTTTTCCGACAGTTCCAGGAATGGTGGAACCTAAATGTCCCGGATTGCTCTTATCTGCCTTGATCCTGTGGTCTGCTTTAACCTCAAGGTTGCGGTCTAAGATCTTCACCTCACGCATGGAACCGTTGACTTCAAATTCCAGCAGACGGTAACCGTTCTCATCCGGCTCTGACATATCCAAAAACTTGATGATCAAGTCTTTTCCTGCCCCGATGGTCAGGGTTGTTTCCTCGCCTTTTCTCAGACCAAAGAAGTATACATGGCTTTCCAGCCTTGTAACATCATTGTAAGCCTCAAAATGTCTGCAGTAATCTTCATATACTTTCGGATACATAGCATAACTGATAGCTTTGCGGTGAAGCGTTTTTTCATCTTCCATTGTATCAATATAGAAGAATTCCTTGAGACCCTTTTTAATCTGGTCAAAGTCTTCCGGAGGAAGCAGGCTTCCCGGGCGGACAGTGATCGGCTTTTTGCCTTTCAGCACAATATCCTGAAGCTCTTTCGGGAACCCTCCTTCCGGCTGTCCGATCATGCCTTCAAAGTATTCTACTACAGAATCAGGATAAGATAAGCCCTTTCCTTCCGTCAGGATATTTTCCTTTGTCAATCCATTTTTAAACATAAAGATAGCAAAATCACCGACTACTTTGGAGGAAGGAGTTACCTTCACAATATTTCCAAGCAGGTCATTGGCATCTTTGTAAAGCCCTTTGATCTCCTCAAAGTCTTCGGCAGCCCCCATTTCTTTTACCTGGGCTAACAGGTTAGAGTACTGCCCTCCTGGGATCTCATACTTGTAGATCTCGGTATTCGGAGCATCCATTCCGCTCTCAAACTGTTTGTAAACCGGTCTGAGTCTCTCATAGTACTGGCTCAGTTCTGTGAGCTGATCCGGAACTAATCCAGTATCCCTCTCAGTTCCGTGCAGTGCCTCCACCAATGAGTTCATAGAAGGATTGCTGGTCATTGAACTCATAGAGCCGATAGCACAGTCCACAATGTCCACGCCGGCTTCTGTTGCCTTTAACAGGGTGCTGACTCCGTTTCCGGTAGAATCATGGGTATGAAGATTTACCGGTATGTTTAATTCTGACTTCAGCGCTGTAATCAGCTTCTCTGCCGCATATGGCTTCACAAGACCCGCCATGTCCTTGATCGTAAAGATATGACAGCCAAGGCTTTCCAGCTCTTTTGCCTTTTTCACGTAATAATCCAATGTGTATTTTGTCTCATTCGGATTCAGAATATCCCCGGTATAACAGATTGCACCTTCCACGATCTTTCCGGTCTTTAAGGCCGTCTCAATCGGAAGCTTCATGTTCTCAACCCAGTTTAAGCTGTCAAAGATACGGAACACATCCACTCCACGGTCAGCCGCTTCATCAATAAAGGCTTTGACGACATTGTCCGGATAATTCTTATATCCTACTGCATTTGAAGCCCTTAAAAGCATCTGAATCAGAGTATTCGGCATTCTTTCTCTCAGCAGTGCAAGCCTTACCCACGGAGATTCTTTAAGGAAACGATAAGAGGTATCATAGGTAGCACCTCCCCATGCCTCCACAGAGAAAGCATTTTCCATGTACTGGTTGGACGCCTTTGCTGCTCCGGCAAGATCCTTTGTTCTCATTCGGGTTGCCATCAAAGACTGCTGGGCATCACGCATGGTTGTATCTGTCACATATAATTTTTTATCACTGAGAATCTTCTGAGTGAACCCTTCTGCTCCAAGTTTCAGGAATTCATCTCTGGCTCCCCAGATCTCTTTCTTCTTATCATACTTTGGAAGTACACGGTCTTCAAAGAACGGCTTCTCTTCTGCCTTCTGTTCATTGACCATTTTATTTCCGAGGAATTCAAGGATCTTTGTTGCCCGGTCCTGGCTCTCAGGAAGAAGGAACAACTCCGGTGTATCTTCTATAAATGTAGTATAACACTGGCCTGATTTAAATGTTTCATGGTTGAGCACATTGATCAGGAACGGAATGTTTGTCTTGATGCCGCGGATCCTGGTTTCTTTCAGCACACGGGTAGACTTCATAACAGCACCTAAGAATGTACGGTCATGGGAACATGCCTTGACAAGGAGACTGTCATAATATGGAGTGATCTCAGCGCCCGCATATGCATTTCCGCCGTCCAGACGGATTCCGTTTCCTGCTCCGGAACGGTATACTGTAATCTTTCCGGTGTCCGGCAGGAAATTATTAGACGGATCTTCCGTTGTGATACGTGTCTGAATTGCATATCCTGTTGTTGCGATGCTCTCCTGGGATGGAATCTGGATCTCATCAGAATCCAGGGCATATCCCTGTGCCACAAGAATCTGTGTCTGCACAATATCAATTCCTGTAACCATCTCTGTCACAGTGTGCTCCACCTGAACTCTCGGATTCATCTCGATAAAGTAAGGATTGTTGTCCGCATCTACGAGAAACTCCAGAGTTCCGGCATTGCGGTACCCTACTGCTTTTGCCAGCCTCAGGGAACTTGCAAAAATAATCTGCCGTGTCTCCTCAGGAATACTGAAGGCCGGTGCGTACTCTACCACCTTCTGGTGACGGCGCTGTACAGAACAGTCACGGTCATAGAGATGGACGACATTTCCATAATTGTCTCCGATGATCTGAACTTCAATATGCTTCGGACTCTTTAAATACTTCTCAATAAAGATCTGGTCATCTCCGAATGCTTTCTTGGATTCGTCCCTGGCTTCCGCATACTCCTTCGGCATCTCCTCAGCCGTGTGGACTATACGCATTCCGCGTCCGCCTCCGCCGTTGGATGCTTTCAGCATAACAGGGTATCCGACCTTTTCTGCAATCTCCAAAACCTCTTTTTCACTATGTACCGCATGATCTACACCCGGAATAATCGGTACATCCGCTTTGATCGCCATCTGCTTGGAAGAGATTTTGTCTCCCATCGCTCTCATAATGTCGGAAGTAGGTCCGATAAATGTAATGCCGTGTCTCTCACAGGCATCTACAAACTCCGGATTCTCAGATAAAAATCCATATCCCGGATGGATCGCATCCACATTTTTCTCTTTGGCAATCCGGATGATCGTCTTGATATCCAGATATGCATCGATCGGTCCTTTATCCGGATTCAGCTGATAAGACTCATCCGCCTTGGAGCGGAACAATGCATAGCGGTCTTCTTTTGAAAAGACGCCAACAGTCGTAATCCCTAACTCATTCAGTGCACGGAATACACGGATTGCAATCTCACCGCGGTTGGCTACTAATACTTTTTTAAATTTCTTTATTTGCATTGGTAAACTACTCCTTATATAAAATTTGTCTTTCCTGGCAGGACAATAATCCGCGCCAGCAAGACGTATTAGAAATCATTATAGCTTAAAACTCACCATATTACAATAGCAGATTGCCCGGCAACCTTGTACAGGTCAAAAAAAGACGGCTTCCTACATCGGAAACCGCCTTGGCATTATCTTATTCTGCATCATCTGCATTGTCTGCGATCAATGCTTTCATGCTCAAGCTGATCTTCTTTTCATCCTTTTTGAAGTCAACGACTTTGGCTGTGATTTCCTGTCCAACGGATAAAACATCAGATGGCTTGTCAATATGTTCCTTGGCAATCTGAGATACGTGAAGCAGTGCATCAATGCCTGATTCTAACTCAACAAATGCTCCGAAATCAGTCATACGTGCAACTTTTCCGTCTACAACGTTGCCAACTTTGTATTTCTCTTCTGCTTTTAACCATGGATTTTCCTCTGGGAATTTCAGGCTTAACGCAATCTTTTCTCCCTGGATATCCTTGATCAGCACAGTAACTTTGTCTCCGATAGAAAATACCTTTTTAGGGTTTTCAACACGTCCCCAAGACATCTCAGAAATATGAAGCAGTCCGTCTGCACCGCCTAAATCGATGAATGCACCGAAGTCTGTCACGTTCTTGACAACACCGTCGATCTTCATTCCAGGCTCGATCTTTTCGAATAATTCTTTCTGTTTTTCTTTCTTTGCAGCTACTAATAACTGCTTGCGGTCACCGATGACTCTTCTCTTTCTAGGGTTAAACTCACTGATGACAAACTCGATTTCCTGTCCGTCGTATTTCTTTAAGTCTCTCTCATAAGAATCAGAAACGAGGCTTGCAGGAATGAAAACTCTTGCCTCATCAATAATGACACTTAAACCACCGTCTAAAACCTGTGCAACCGGCGCTTTGAGCACTTCCTTGTTCTCGTAAGCTTCTTCCAGGCGCTTGTTGCCTTTTTCTGCTGCCAGTCTCTTATATGTCAACAACACTTGTCCTTCTCCGTCGTTCACTTTAAGGACTTTTGTCTCCATCGTATCCCCTACTTTGGCGATTGTTGTTAAATCTAAGTTAGCTGCATCATTAGAGTACTCACTGCGTGTCAGAATCCCGTCAGCTTTGTAACCGATGTTTAAGATGATCTCATCAGGTTTTACGTCAATGACTGTTCCTTCCACTACCTCTCCGTTACGAATTGTAACCAAACTTTCCTCTAATAATTGTTCAAAACTCTTTTCCGTCATGCTAGCATGAACCTCCTTGATAATTTTCTCTGGGGTGGATGCCCCCGCTGTAATACCTACCTTACCAGTCGATTCAAAAAGTTTCAAATCCAGGTCTTTAAGTGTCTGCACAAAAAAGGTGTTCCCACACTCTTTCTTGCTGATCTCATATAACTTCTGGCTGTTAGAACTCTGTCTGTCGCCAATGACAATCATTGCATCTACATCGTGTGCTATAGATTTTGCTTCTAGTTGACGCTCTTCTGTGGCATTACAAATTGTATTACATACTTCTATATGATAACTCTTTTCCGTTATAATTTCAACTATATCTTGAAATTTATTGTAATTAAATGTCGTTTGCGAAACAATGCAGGTTTCTTTGCCTTCCAAATCCACTTCTGAAAGTTCCTCAGCTGAGGAAATAACATGGACTTCCCCGCTGCACCAGCCCTTGATTCCTTCCACTTCCGGGTGCTCTGCACTGCCGATAATCAGAATCTGTTTTCCTTCCCCGGAGGCCTTCTCCACAATTCTGTGGATCTTTAAGACAAACGGACAGGTGGCATCCACTAAATGAAGTCCTTTCTTCCGGATCAGTTCATAAATATCCTTTGCCACTCCATGGGAACGGATGATCACAGTGCCTTCTGAGATCTTTTCCAGCTCTTCTCTGGAGTTCAGGACCTTGACGCCTCTCTTTTCCAGATCAGAGACAACCTCTGAGTTGTGGATGATCGGTCCGTATGTGTAAACCTGCTCCTTTCCGGCTTCTTCGTACACCTTGTCCACTGCCCGCCTGACACCGAAGCAAAAGCCTGCTGTTTTAGCCAAATTCACTTCCATTTTACTTCACCTTTTCAAATTCTTTTATAACCGTATCCACCACTTCTTCTATGGACATCTCGGAGGAATCCACAAGAACTGCATCCCCGGCCTGTTTAAGCGGGGCAATCTCCCTGGTCATATCCTGGTGATCCCGCTTCTTGATATCAGCTTCAATAACAGAAAGATCAGCTTTCTGCCCTTTTTCGATCAGTTCATCATAACGGCGTTTTGCCCTTACCTCAACAGATGCCGTCAGATAAATTTTCAGATCTGCATCCGGGAGCACATTAGTTCCAATATCTCTTCCGTCCATAAGAATATCCGCGGTCTTTGCCAGATCTCTTTGAAGGTCCAGAAGAGTGGCTCTGACCGAAGAATATGCAGAGGTCTTGGAAGCCATATTTCCCACTTCCTCTGTCCTGATCTGTCCTGTAACATTTTCTCCGTTAAGCATCACCTGCTGCATCCCGTCTTCATAGGCAATGCTGACTTTAATATCTCTGCATGCTGCATCAACAGCCGCTTCATCCTTCTCATCAATGTGATGGTTTATAAAATATAGCGCCATGGCCCGGTACATGGCCCCTGTATCAACATAGATAAACTCTAATTTTTTTGCGATAGTTTTTGCAATGGTGCTTTTTCCGGCTCCTGCCGGTCCGTCGATGGCAATACTGTACATATGTGCTTTCCTCCTAATTCATTCCTGCTAAATATCCTGTAGACCATGCGATCTGAAGATTATATCCTCCGGTCAGAGCATCCAGATCCAAAACTTCTCCCGCAAAATATAAACCCGCCACCTTTTTTGATTCCATAGTGCTTGGATTGATATCCTTTACATCTACCCCGCCCTGCGTGATGATAGCCTCTTTAAAACCTCTGGAACTCGTGACAGAAAGAGGCATTGCTTTTAAAAGTGCCGCCAGCTGCCTCCGCTCTTGCTTTGTGATCTCATGAATCTTTTTTTCTTCCGGAATCCCGGATAATTCTAGGATAACCGGGATCAGTTTTTTTGGCAACAGCTTCCCGAGAGAATTTTTGAACTCTTTGTTGATATTCTCCTGAAAATCCCTCAGAATCCTCTGGTCCAGCTGTTCTGCTGAAAGCGCCGGCTTTAAGTCGATTTGCAGCTCTAATTTTTTCCCTTTGTGCTTTGCCGCATAACTGCTGGCACTTAAGATAACCGGGCCGCTGACACCAAAATGAGTGAACAGCATCTCCCCGAATTCCTGATAAATCCTTTTTCCGTCCGCATAAAGAGATGCTTCCACATTTTTAAGGGAAAGTCCCTGAAGCCTTTGGCAGACCGTTCCGTCCACATTAAACGGCACCAGCGCAGGATCCAAATGCGTCACCTTGTGTCCGGTCTTTTTGGCAAATAAGAGCCCGTCTCCTGTAGAACCTGTAGAAGGATAAGACATGCCGCCGGTAGAAACAATGACCTTATCTGCTTTTATGCTCTGTGATCCTCTTAATTCAACACCTTTGACACTTCCGTTTTCAATTAAAATGTTCTTTACTTCCGTATTCAGCCTTACTGATACTTTTCTCCTTGACAGCTCTCTCTCCATAGCCCGGATCACATCAGATGATTTATCTGATACAGGAAATACACGATTCCCGCGTTCCACCTTTACCGGACATCCCCATTGCTCCATCCATTCCATCATCTGTTCATTGGTAAAGGAATAAAATGCACTGTATAAAAACTCCCGGTTGGTGACCACATGGTTCATCAGGTCTTCAATATCACCGGCATTGGTCAGATTGCATCTACCCTTTCCCGTAATAAAAAGCTTTTTGCCCAGTTTTTCATTTTTTTCTAATAAGGTAACCTGATTCCCTTCTCCTGCGGAACAGATGGCAGCCATCATTCCTGCTGCCCCTCCTCCGACTACAATTACTCGTTCCATAAAACTCCTTTTTCTTATGCACCCATTGTCATTGGGCGTCTTCATATTTTACTCTCCTCACAGCAGCTGCTTTTTTTACAGATAAAATACAAGAAGCCAACAAAATCGGCAAAAATCCATCCGGCCGGCACAGCCCACCAGATACCTAAAAGACCGACGCCCGGCACTGCTGAGAGAATATAGGCCAAAAGTACTCTGCTTCCCAGCGAGATAACAGTCAGCAAAATGGAAATCTGGGAGCGGCCCAGCCCCCGGTAAAGCCCATAAAACAAAAATAATATTCCAATACCCGCATAAAAACAGCCGACGATATGAAGATACTGTACTCCGATTCCAAGAACCTTTGTTTCACCCGGATCAATAAAGATACGCATGAGCGGTTTTGCCAGAGAAACAACAAAAACGGATGCCAAAGCGCAGAAACAGGCTGAGATCCCGGCTGCCATGCACATACCCTTTTTTATACGCTCCGGTTTCCCTGCCCCGTAATTCTGTGCAATGAAAGTCGTAAATGCGTTGCCGAAATCCTGCGCCGGCATATAGGCAAATGCATCTATTTTTACCACTGCGGCAAAAGCTGCAGAAACAGCAAACCCAAAACTGTTCACAAGCCCCTGCACCATCAGAATCCCAAGATTCATAACAGACTGCTGGATTGCCGTAAGGGAAGAGTTGCTGATGATCATTCTCAAAAGTTCACGGCTGTAACGCATATGGCAGCGTTTCGGGCATAATTCCCCTGCTTTTCTAAAAAAATAAATTGTAATCAGAACAGCTGATACGCCCTGGGCGGCCACAGTTGCCCATGCCGCACCAGCAATTCCCATCTCAAACTTCAAAATGAACACTATATCCAATATGATATTAAGCACTGCGGAAACAGCCAGATATATAAGGGGCGTCAAAGTATTTCCTATACTGCGGAGTACGCTGCAAAAAAAATTATAAATGCAGACAAAAAAAATCCCAAAAAAGATAATAAACAAATAGTCATGGGTATAGGAAGCTGCCTCTTTTGGAATGTGCAGCCAGACAATCATCCTGTCCAAAAGAAGAAACGCCGCTGCGGTAATTACAGCTGATACAAGGCAGACAAAGACAAATGCATTGACAATGGCAGTCTTCATCCGCCCCATTTCTCTCCGCCCGTACAGCTGGGCAAATACAACACCGCTTCCCATACAAAGTCCCAGAAGGACAGACGTCAGCAGAACCATCAGTGCATAGGCCGAACCAACTGCCGACAGTGCTGCCGCTCCGATCGTCCTGCCGACAATCAAAGTATCCGCAATATTATATAACTGCTGCAGAAGATTCCCCAAAATCATAGGCAGACTGAACACAGCAATGGACCGGCCAATCCGTCCATCCGTCAAATCAATTTGCATAAATACCCCCATCTGACTGTAAAAAGGCAGTTTGTACCGTACACATGGATCCCCTGCGCATTTGTGCGCATCCTGCACGGAGTGCTTTTTTATTACATAGGGAGGTTCGGGGAACTTTCCTATGTAATAAAGGAGCGGCGGGGAAATACTTCTCCACGCCGCTTTTCTGTACCATTACAATACCATCTCCTGCAAAAAAACACAATCCTTTTCTCAATTTTTATATTTCCCCGAACGACTTTATCTCCTCAATCCTTTGTTTCGCTGTTTCATACCCCTGTCTGTAAAAGGCCTTCAGACGTTCTGTGTTATTATCTGCCCTGCTGACCAATACTTTATGTGGACGGATGACCAGCGCTTCTCCCTCTGCTTCCAGTTCCTCCAGATACTCTGCCGTTTCATTATAGCGCCGGTTCCTGGTTTCCAGCTGCTTTACCACTTCCGGATAGTTATGGTACATAATACGGGCAAGCCGCTGAGTCTTGCCGGTTACAGGCTTTCTATACTCTTTTTCCCTGGTCAGTACTACTATATTCTTTTTATAGCCGCGTTCCATTGCATGGCGTATGGGTATGGAGTCTGATATTCCGCCGTCCACATACCGTCTTCCCTCCAGCTCTGTCATCGGACACACATAAGGCACTGTACAGCTTGCCTTTACAATCTGCATCAGCCGTTTCCCGTCGTGCTTTTCAGAAAGATACACCGGTTCCCCTGTATGACAGTCTGTTGCCACATATTCACAAACCATGTCTGAAGCCTCATAAGCTTGATAGTCAAATGGAATCTTCCGGTTTGGATATTCGTCAAAGACCAGTTCAAAATCAATCATGGATCTTTTTCTAAGGAGATGGGTCCAATGGATAGGCGGATGATTCCGTCCGTTTGGTATCATACAATCACGGGATCTTCCCTTCTGTCCGGAAATATAATCCATTGCATTGATCGAACCTGCGGAAACTGCTGCTATGTAGGGCATATAAATTCCGTAATCCTGCAGGCAGTCCAGCACTCCGGCAGTAAAGACTCCCCTGTTAGCCCCGCCTTCCAGAATCAGGCCTGTATGTTTCATTATCTTTTGTTTCTTTTCTATTTCAATCACTCCTTTTTCATTTTCCGCAGCTAAAATCCTAATCACATTGTATGGAAAAATCAATGTTTCTGGCAGAATCGTCAATTTTCGGGCAGAATCGTCCGGCGGCTGTCATGACAGAGGCTGCTTTTTGATATATAATAAAAATAAGCTTGAAAATCTGATGACTAAAAGAGGTGAATGATGATAGGATTACATACATTGCTGATGGAGATGATACAGTTTTCTATTCTGCTTCCGGCAGCAGCATTCTGCTATCTCCCCATGAAAAATCAGATAAAATACACAAGACTTCACTTGCTTCTTCTCTGTATGGGGATCTTTACTCTCTATATACCTGCTGCCTCATGGCTTGCCCTGTATCTGAATACAGAAATTAATACTATTTTACTGCCGTCTCTTGTTTGTTTTTTCTTTCTCTATTGGAAAACAGTAAAAACAGATTTATCCAGGACACTGGCAGTATTTTTGAACGCATGCGCCATCATGTCTTTTCCGGCTGTCGCAGCCTTTATTTTTGATGCATATCTGTATCCCGCATCAGGTGCTTTGAATTTCTCTCCGGAAGCAGGATTTTTTCAGTTTTTTCTCTCTTTACTGCTGGTACTGCTTCTGGCTTTCCCTCTGCACCGGTATTTCAGCTGGATGCTGGATTCCCTGGACTTTCCGAATGTCTGGTATTCTACTCTGGTGTTTCCGCTGATGCTTACTCTTTTTAACCTGATAATAACTCCTTATTCTTATGAAACGCTTCATACCGGGAGGATTATAGTCATACTTCCCCTGCTCGAGCTTATTCTGTTTCTGCTTCTTTTGTTCCTGTATATCCTTTTCTATCATATGGCTGCTGTGATTCTGGAACACGCAAGAAAAAAAGAGGAAGTCCGGTTTCTCGAAATACAGGCAGAACAATACGAGACACTTCAGAATCATATTCAGCAGACCAGACGGCTCCGCCACGACTTCCGCCATCTGGTGATCGGAATGACCGGCCTTGCCGACAGCGGTGATCTTGATGGTCTGCGCACCTATCTGAATGAATATAAAAATGAACTGGACTCTGACACACCTGTCAGCTACTGCCGGAATGCCGCGCTAAATGCTCTTTTAAATTATTACAGGGAGATGGCCGTCTCTGAGGCGATCAAAACAGACTGGAAGATCCAAATCCCGGAACCGCTGACCATTTCGGAATTGGACCTTTGCAGCCTCCTTGGAAATCTAATGGAAAATGCCATCGCCGGATGCAGGACGGTTCCAGAGGACGAGCGCTGTTTCAGTCTGACCATTGTACTGAAAAATACCAGCTCCCTGTGCATTGTCTCCACCAACAGCTTTGACGGCACAGTCAGAAAAAGCCGGGAAGGTTATCTGTCCACCAAACGGAACGGGGAAGGCACAGGGCTGTTCTCCATAAAAACAATCGCAGAAAAGTACAGCGGCACCGCTCAGGTTTCCAACAGCGGCCGGAAATTCTTTGTCAATATCCTGCTCAAAGTCTGAGTCTTGTCTGTTAACGAAAATATTTTTTTATTTGAAAGGGAAAGGAATTAAGAAATTTGAGAGTTGCTTTAATTGATGATGAAACTGAATATCTTCATCGTATGACAGAATACTGCAATGAGTTTTATAAACAAAAAAATCTGCAGCTTGACCTTTCTGTTTTTCATTCGGGTGAATCTTTTCTGGACAGCTTTCAGAAAAGTTCCTATGCCATCGTGTTTATGGATATTTATATGAAAGGCATGGGAGGAATTGAGGCGGCACAAAATCTTCGAAAAAAGGACAGTGAGTGTATCCTGATCTTTCTGACCTCCAGCCCGGATTTCATGCCGGATGCATTCTCCTGTCATGCTTTTGAATATATCACCAAGCCGTTTACAAAAGACCGGGTATTTCAGGTACTGGAGGATGTCCTTAGGATTATGCCGCCCGTTTCCCGCTTTATTGAGATTCTCAGTGAACGGAAAAAGGTTCCTATACTCCTTTCGGATGTAATGTCTGTCATAAGTGACGGTCATTATCTTGAGATCACTCTGGCGGATAACTCATCCTTGAGAAGCCGTATGACTGCAGGGAATTTTCTGAATCTTACGGATAACGACCCACGTTTTCTTTCTGTCAACAAGGGGGTTATCCTGAATGCCGACTATATAAACAGGATCGAGAATCACTGCTGTACCCTGGAAAATGGTGCAAAATTCCCGATCCGTGTGAGGAAGCGCAGGCAGATAGAAGAAGAGGTGAGAAACTATCATTTTAAGAAGATCCGCAGCCGGCAAAAGTATTCTTCGGAGCAGCCAAAATGAAAAAATCTCATGCTCATGTTAAAAGCCGGCAAAAGCCTGATAATCTTTGGCTTTTGCCGGCTTTGTTCTGCTCAGCTTCTTACTTTATAATATGAACATCGCATCTCCAAAGCTGAAGAAACGGTACCGTTCCTTCACCGCTTCCTCATATGCATGAAGGATATGCTCTTTTCCTGCCAATGCAGACACCAGCATCAAAAGTGTAGACTCCGGCAGATGGAAATTTGTGATGAGGCCGTCAATAACCTTAAACTGATAGCCGGGATAAATAAAGATCTCCGTCCATCCGCTTTTGGGCTCAATATGACCATCTTCATCTGCGGCAGATTCCAAAGTCCGTGTACTTGTGGTTCCCACAGAAATAATCCTTCCGCCTTCCTCTCTGGTCCGGTTGATCTTATCCGCTGCCTCTTCATCCACATAATAGAATTCCGAATGCATATGATGCTCTGTCACATCTTCCACTTTTACCGGCCGAAAGGTGCCAAGCCCTACATGCAGAGTGACGTAGGCGAGCCTGATGCCCTTTTCTTCAATCTCTTTGAGCAGTTCTTTTGTAAAATGCAGTCCCGCTGTAGGAGCAGCCGCAGAACCCTCATGCTTGGCATACACGGTCTGATACCGGTTCTTATCCTCCAGCTGATGAGTGATATACGGAGGCAGCGGCATCTGTCCAAGCTCGTCCAGAACTTCCTCAAAAATCCCATCGAACTCAAACCGTACAAGCCGGTTCCCCTCATCTACAATATCCATGACTTCTCCCATAAGCTTTCCGCCGCCAAAAGAAATCCTTGTCCCCGGTTTTGCCTTTCTCCCTGGTTTTACAAGCGTTTCCCAAGTATTGTCCTGTTTTCTTTTTAACAGCAAAACCTCAATCTTGGCGCCGGTTCCTTCCTTTTCTCCGATGAGACGCGCCGGGATGACTTTTGTATCATTTAATACAAGGCAGTCGCCCTTTTTCAGATGTCCAATAACGCTTCGGAAAACCTCATGTCTGATCTCCCCTGTCTCTTTATCCAATACTAATAATCTTGAACTTGAACGGTCGGCCAGCGGATCCTGGGCGATCAGCTCTTCCGGCAGGTCAAATGTAAAATCTGATGTTTTCATAAATGCTCCTGTTTTCTCCTAATTATTTTCAATATGTTAGTATATCATTAAAAGCATGGACCTGCAATGAGAAGCCTTGTTTTCTTCAATTTTCCGGCCCTTTCACCGCTGAATCATATTATAATTGCAAGCCTTCTGAAATAAGGGTAAAATGAAGATAACACAAGACAAAAAGGAGGT
This sequence comes from Anaerostipes sp., assembly GCF_018381315.1. GTDB lineage: Bacteria > Bacillota > Clostridia > Lachnospirales > Lachnospiraceae > Anaerostipes. Next base: position 53,110 of record NZ_JAGZSD010000009.1, read on the forward strand.
ACCCATTATGAAGAAAGATGTATTGGATTTTGTTATTGAAAAAACTCACGAACTGATTAATTCCCCTACCTGCAGCAAAGAGACCAAAGAGGCAGCCAATGCCTGGCTGAGCGCTGTGGAGAACGGCAAAGAAACAGAGGAAACACAGAGATACATAGCCGAATTGGAAGAAGATATTATGCCAGTTGACACTCTGATCGCTTTTGCAGAGTCTGACGCCGGAGCACAGGTATTCGGAGCAGACAAAGCAAAAGACGTTGCCGCACATGCCAGGGACATCAAGTCAAACGGTGCCGAATACTGTGACTGTCCTGCCTGTGCAGCTGCAGCCGCCATCCTGGAAATAAAAGATCAGCTCTAGGAAACCCGCAAAACTTATATAACTTCAGCTGCCCCGGATATACAGCATATCGTCTGCATATCCGGGGGCTGTTTTAACCTGCAGTTTCCTGGCCCTGGCTGTACCAATAATTTTTAAAGTCGTATTTGAGTACACGGTAAGCATATTTGTCCGCGTCATAGGTAAATTTCCCGATCAGTTTTCCTTTGCTGTCGTATTCACCATAGGATTTATCCATGCCGCTGCTGTAAGTAATGTTTCCGTGATATTGCTGGACACTGCTTACAATGCTGGAATAAGGCAGTGCAAAGGAAGTGACAAGTTTATAAGTTCCCTTATTCTCGTCAACCAGATACTTATAGTACATAGACTTTGTGCCGGATTCAAATTCTCCGGTCCCCGGATACAGGCTCCAGTCAAAACTTGGGTACGCAGATGAACTTCCGTAATTATTGTTGAACATATAAAGGTAATACTGTCCATCTTCTAAAGAATCGTCTTTTTCATAAGTGATCGTGTGCTGTCCTGCCTGGGACACAAACGTGCCGCTCTTTTTCAGCTGGTATTTTTTAAGCCCTGTCCCTTCATAGAGGCTGCCCCCATGGATCAGATAATCGATGGATGGGGTTTTATAAATATTCTTCATCTTGATCACCGTGCTCTGTTCTCTGCTGCTCAGTACGAGACTTCCGTCCTCCAATATGTCAAAGGAATTCAGATGAATCCAGTCAAGTTCCGTTCCCCCGTATGTGTTTTTCCCGCTTTCTCTCTGCTTTGCCGTCTTTCTGATTTCCTTAAAATATTCCTCAAAATCAATAAGTTTTTCCACTTTCCCGGTTTTTACATCCACTGCGATTAACACATCTTCTATAGTATCTTTTTTCTTGTCATTGACCAGGCAGAGAATCTTATGGCTGTCCTCGTCATAAGCAAAATCGTGGTGCAGTTCATATCCGCCGATAGAGTAAGTCTTCGTCACTTTGCCCAGTCCGTTGACGAGTGCGATTTTGTCCTCTTCATAAGAATAGGCCATCTGTCCCCCAATGAACAAAAGGCGGTCTGACCGGTAGGAATTCAGAGGGATCTTTCCTCTGCTGGTGCCGCTGTTGTCGTAAAGATAAATATTTGCATTATCGGTCTTATCATGTCCCAGCATGGCAAACAGCCCGCCGGACAGCTCCGTGGTCCCGTTTCCGCTTTTTAAGCTGGAAACTGCCGGAATCTCGGAATCTGCCGCTGTTGTCACCCGGAAAGCTTCCCTGTAATCAATGTTTTCATCTTTATCATAAAAGGTGAGCAGTACTTGATTGCTCTTGCCCGGCACAAGCCCCGTAATCAAAAACTCCTGCTCATCTTTCCTGCTGCTGTTATTCTTCAGGGTATACGAATAATCAGCTTTTCCCTTGACCCGAATCGTACACTTTACCGTGACTTCTTCGGATGAGATCCCGTAAAAATACACGGCGCCTGTATTGGTGCCGTACGGATTCTTAACAAGAAGCGGATCCTTAACAGTATACTTCTTTTTTGTTTTCCACTTGGCCAGCTGCTGGTCTGTCTCCTTCTGGTAAGCCTTCGTATAAATATTTGTTTCTTTATGTTTGACTGTTTTCACCTTGCTGCTTATCTTTACAGGTGCAGACTCTGCCCAGACAAGAGGCAGCAGGTTCCGGCTGAATGCGAAACCTGCTGCTGTGATGAGTGCTAATAAAATAATATAATGCTTTTTCTTCATGCTTCCTCCATTCCTTTCATTTGATCTGACAGGAATAGAATACAAGATAAATCTTGTTAAACTTTGAAGAAAATGTGAGAATTTTGTGTATAAAACCAATCCTAGAATAAATATCCTTGAAAATTGTACTTCATGACTCTGTAGGAATACTTATCCGCATCGTAGCTAAAGGAATAAATCAGCTTTCCGTCCTTGTCGTATTCCCCAAAGGTTTTGCTTGTTCCGCTTCCGAAAGAGATATTGTTCTTCATGTGCTCCACGCTGCTGACAATCGGTGAGTATGGGATTGCGAACGACTGAACAAGCTTGTACGTTCTTTTATTTTCATCCACAAGATATTTATAATACATGGACTTATCCCCTTCTTTCATTGTTCCCGTGCCAGGGAACATACTCCAGTCAAAGCTCTTGATCGTGGCTGAATATCCATAGTTGTTATTAAACATATAGAGATAGTACTGTCCCTTCGGAAGTGATTTATCATGTTCAACTGAAATGGTATGCTGCCCTGCCTGTCCCACAAAGGTGCCCTCTTTTTTCAGCATATATTTCTGATAATCTGTTCCGTTGTAGACAGTGCCTCCATGGATCAGGTAATCCACCTCCGGCTTTTCAAAGACATTTTTCATCTTGATGAGAGTGCTCTGTTCCCTGCTGCTGAAAATCATACTGTCATCATCGATCATATTCATGGAATTTAAATGAATCCAGTCTAATCCGGTTCCCCCGTAGGTATTTTTCTTCGGACGGTATGCCAGGTTTCTCATAGTTTTAAAGTAGTCCTCAAAGTCGATCAGTTCCTTGACTTCTCCTGTTTTTACATCCACGGATACAACCACATCCTCAATGGTATCCTGCTTTTTGTCATTGACCAGACAAATGAACTTGTTTTGCTTTTCAGCATACAGAAAATCGTGGTGAAATTCATAATTTTCGCCCAGATCATAGGTCTTTGTAACTTTTCCAAGACGGCTGACCATGGCAATCTTGTTAAAATCATAAGAGTACGCCATTTCATCACCGACAAAGAGCAGGCGGTCTGTGCGGTACTTATTCAAAGGCATCCGTCCTCTGTTGACTCCATTGTTGTCATAGAGATAAATGTTGGCATTCTGGGCTTTATCATGACCAAGCAGTGCAAACAGCCCGTCCTCCATTTTTTGTGAAGAAGTCCCCTTGGTTTTTTTCAGTATTCTCGGTATGACATTGTCCTCCGGAATATCCACATAAAAATACTGCTTTTCGACAGCCCTTTTGTCTTCATTAAAAAATTCCATGGTTACCTTATTTCTTGTTCCCGCAGAAAGCCCGATGATCTGGTACTCATGGGTTGTGCTGTATTTCTTTTTTCCCTTTAATGTATGCTTATATACAGCTGCTCCGACATTGGGTGCTTCTACGGTGCAGACAGCATAGGATGCACGGTCTGTTTTTCCATAATAGTATAGGGCAGTGGTATTTGTACCATAGGCATTACGAATTACCATAGGTTTCTGAATCGTATAATTTTTCTTTTTCTGCTTGTCAATCTGATCCTGAGATTCCTTTTGGTAAGCTTCTGTAAACACATCCTTTTCCTTGTGTTCCAGTGTCATCGGCTTAACTTTAATCTCCCTTAGCTTTACACTTTTTAAAAACTGCTCTTCCTTGTAATTTGCGTATACCCGGTATCCGAAAAAACCGGCTGCCATAAGAACCAGAACTGCCAAAATGCATATCATAACTTTTTTCTGTTTATGTTTTTTTGACTCTCTTCCCTGCATTTCTTCAATCATTCCTTTCAGATAGCTCATTTCTCATTATCCTCCTGTGACATTTTCAACGGTATTATATCACATTTTCACAATATATGTAACTATTTTGTAATATTTTTAATATAAATGCAAAGAGGAGCAGAAAAACTGCAGTGACTGCACTTCCTCTACTCCTCTTATTGTTTCCCCTAATTACTTACTTATGCCCTAAGCTCAATTCCCAATGTTTTTAATTCATCTAAAATCTTTTCAACGATCTTGTTGATCTCCGCTTCCTCCAGTGTTCTGTCCTGAGCACGGAAGGTCAGAGAATATGCAACAGATTTATATCCTTTGTCAATCTGGTCGCCCTCGTAAACATCAAACAGTTCAAATCCTTCCAGAAGCTTTCCGCCTTTCTCCCTGAAGATCTTTTCAATCTGGCCTACAAAAATCTCTTTTTTGACAACCATACTCAAATCACGTTTCATGGCAGGGAATTTTGCCACTCCTGTATATTTACGGTCGAAGGTCGCCTGCTCACAGATCACGGGCATGTCAATGACAGCTGCGTAGACTTCCCCCTTCATGTCATAGTTTTCAACAGCCTGGGGATGCATCTGTCCGATATATGCGGCTTTTTCTCCGCCGATCAGAACATCAGCCTGGCGTCCCGGATGCATAAACGGATGGTCTTTGACCGGAACATATTCAGCCTGTCCGCCAAGTCCCAGATCTCCGAACAAATCCTCCAGTGCCCCTTTCAGCGTGAAGAAATCACAGTCACCATACATTCCCAAAGTAAGCTGCATCCGTTCATCCGGAAGTTCTGTCAGCGGAAGATTCTTTGGCAGATAGATGTTTCCAAACTCATAAAGGCGTACATTCTGATTTCTGTGGCTGTAATTATTTGCAAGGGATGTCATCATGCCATTTAAGGAAATGGTACGCATAATGCTGAAATCCTCACCCAGCGGATTGGAAATCTTTATTGCCTCCCGCTCCCTGGCATCTTCCGGCAGCAAAAGCAGGTCAAAAACTTTCGGACTTTCAAAAGAGTAGCACATTCCGCCGCTGAATCCATTTTTCTCAACGGACTCTCTCGCAATGTCCTCTACCCGGATCTTAAATGGCTTTTTGCCTGCTGTAGCCTCTCCTCTCGGAAGAGTGACCGGAATGTTGTCGTATCCGTAAAATCTCGCCACTTCCTCTGCCAGATCAGCCATGCAGTTTAAATCCTGCCGGAAAGACGGGATCAGCAGTTCGTTGGCGTCTACATCATATTTCACGTCAATGCGTCTGAAATACTCGATCATATCTTCCATGGAGATTTTTGTGCCGAGAAGGGCATTGATCTTGTCTGTCTCTAACGGAAGGCGTACCGGCTGTTTCGGATTTGGGTATACATCCACAGCGCCCCCGATCACTTCTCCTGCTCCCAGCTCTTCAATCAGCTGGCAAGCACGGTCCATGGCAGCCATTGCATTTTCCGGGTCCAATCCCTTTTCAAACTTGCTGGAAGCATCCGTCCTAAGACCGATTCTTTTGGAGGAAAGACGAATATTAGTGCCATCGAAGCAGGCAGCTTCAAATAATAATGTCTTGATATCATCCGTTACCATGGAGTTTTCGCCTCCCATGATACCGGCAATTCCAACTTCCTTTTCCCCATCGCAGATCATGAGTACATCGCTGTCCAGATTTCTTTCTTCGCCGTCCAGAGTGGTGAACTTATCCCCGTCCTTAGCCCTGCGCACAATAATCTCATTTCCCGCTATGGTGTCTAAGTCATAGGCATGCATAGGCTGTCCATACTCTTCCATCACATAGTTTGTAATATCTACCAGGTTATTGATCGGACGGATGCCCATAGCTGCCAGCCTTCTCTGCATCCATTCCGGAGACGGTGCAAGCTTGATATTTTTCACGACTCTGGCCGTATATCTTGGACAAAGTTCTGTATCTTTTACGGTCACTTTGATAAAATCATTCACGTCCTCGCCGTTGCCTGTCTCTTTTACTACAGGCGGATGGAACTCTTTATGAAAGGTTGCAGCCACTTCTCTTGCCATACCGATCATGCTGAAACAGTCTACACGATTTGATGTGATCTCAAATTCCACTACCTGGTCACGAAGCCCCATGGCCTCCACAGCATCATCTCCCGGCTTTACATCCTTCTTAAATATATAAATACCGTCTTCCGGCGCTTCCGGATACATATCTTTGGTAGTTCCCAGTTCCTCCACAGAACACATCATCCCGAAAGATGCCACACCCCTTAATTTTCCTTTTTTGATTTTGATGCCGTTTTCCGGATTTGGGCTGCCGTCATGGCCTCCGGCTACTCTTCCTCCCACTAAAACCACAGGGACCAGATCACCTTCTGATACATTGCTGGCACCTGTGACGATCTGGATGGTCTCTGTTCCCACATCTACCTGGCAGACGATCAGCTTGTCTGCATCCGGATGCTTTTCAATGGAAAGAATTTTTCCTACAACAATCTTTTCCAGGTTTTTATCTAATTCCTCATAACATTCCACATTTGATCCGGAAAGTGTCATCTTGTCCACATACTCCTGAATCGTACAGTCAAGATCCGGCACATATGCCTTGATCCATGAAATTGGTGTATTCATTCTCTATTCTCCTTCAATCATTATCCTAAATTCACTGAAATCTTCCTAAACTGCCGCTTTAGAACTGGCTTAAAAATCTCTTATCATTTTCATAAAGCAGGCGCATATCATCAATCTCATATTTCAGGAGCGCTACACGTTCCAGACCGATTCCAAAGGCAAAACCTGAATAGATGTCCGGGTCGATTCCGCATGCCCTGAGTACATTCGGATGCACCATACCACAGCCTAAGATCTCGATCCAGCCGCTTCCCTTGCACATGCGGCAGCCCTTTCCTCCACACTTAAAGCAAGTGATATCCACCTCTGCGCTTGGCTCTGTGAACGGAAAATGATGCGGGCGGAATTTGACCTTTGTCTCCGGTCCGAAAAATTCCGTGGCAAACTGCTGAAGCGTCCCTTTCAGATCCGCAAAGGTGATCCCTTTGTCCACGACCAGCCCCTCCACCTGATGGAAAGACGGAGAGTGGGTAGCATCCACTTCATCGGAGCGGAATACCCTTCCAGGTGCAATCATCCGGATCGGCATTTTGCCTGTCTCCATCACGCGGGCCTGTACCGGTGATGTCTGTGTTCTCAATAAAATATCTTTTGAGATAAAAAAGGTATCCTGTTCATCCTTCGCGGGATGATTTTCAGGAATATTCAGCATTTCAAAATTATACTTATCGTATTCTACTTCCGGGCCTTCCACAACCTCATAGCCCATCCCTATAAATACCCGCTCCAAATCTTCCAGGGCAATCTGGTTCGGATGACGGTGTCCTTTTTCATGCACCTTTCCTGGAAGCGTCACATCGATGACTTCCTTTTTAAGTTTTTCTTCCATGATCTTTTTCTTGAGCACGGACATTTCCTTTTCCAGTGCCTGTTCAATAACCGCACGTGTATCGTTGACCATCTGTCCTACGGCAGGACGTTCCTCTTTCGCAACATCCTTCATGCCCTTTAATACCTGGGTCAGCTCTCCCTTTTTCCCAAGGACCGCTACCCTGATATCATTCAGAGCGTCCATGGCCTCTGCTGTGTTGATCTTCTCCAAGGCCTCTTTTCTAATCGCCTCAAGTTTCTCCTTCATAATCACTTCTCCTTGTACTTATAGAATTAAAAAATCCCGTTCCTTATAAAATATATAAGGGACGGGAATCATCTCGCGGTACCACCCTAATTCCAGGCACAAAAAGATACCTGGCACTTAGTATCCTGCGTAACGTGCAGCCTGCGTTATCCCCTACTGATATTTCAGGGATACAACTCCGGTGTGAAATTCGGGAATAGCTTCCTTACTGTGCACCTTCTCTGTCTTTATCATTCCTTATTCTATCACACAAAGGCAGAATGTCAAGACGGAATAACAATCCTCACCTTATGGATATCTAATTATTTTTTTAATGAGAGCACCTCTGTGCCGGCATTCAGTTCACCGGCATTTACTATCGTAATACTCGTATACTCCTCGCTGTTGCTCACAACGACCGGTGTTGTGACAAAAAATCCTTTTTGTTTAATTTCCTCAAGATCAAATTCAGCGATTCTGTCTCCTTTTTTCACCCTCATGCCGGGCTCCACCTTCACATGATGATATTTCCCGGCCAGTTTCACCGTATCAATCCCCATATGGATAAGGATTTCAGCCCCTCCCCCGGATTTAATGCAGATGGCATGTTTGGTATTAAATACAGCAGTGACCGTGCCGTCTGCCGGGGCAAAGACCGTTCCTTCAGCCGGCCTTACGGCAAATCCCTGCCCGAGCATTCCTCCTGCAAAGACCTCATCTTCCACTTCACTAAGTTCTATGACTTCTCCTTTGACAGGCATGCAGACTGATTCTGCTGCCACCTCTGGTATCTCTTCTGCCGCCGGCATTCTCGGCATTTCCACAGCTGTCCTGTCTGACATACTGCTTGCCAGATAATCCTCCAGATTTGACTTTATGACTGTGACCATCGGTCCATAAATAATCTGAACCCCATCGCCTTTCTTTACAATTCCCCTGGAACCGCTCTCTTTCAATATCCTGTCATTCACCTTTTCCGGATCCAAAATCGTACATCTTAAGCGTGTGACACAGCAGTCAACATCTTTTACATTTGCTTTCCCACCTAAACCGGCAACGATCAGTGCTGATATATCAGATCCGTCAATTTCAGGATCACTCTCCAAAGGCTTTGATGCCATATCAGTTTTGGTATACAGCTTGATATTCTGGTCTTCCTTCTCCCTTCCCGGAGTCTTCAGGTTTAATTTTCTGATCAGAAAGCTGAACAGAAAGTAATATACAATAAAATATACAATGCCCACCGGAATGAACATGAGCCAGTTAGTTTTTGACTGTCCCTGAAGAACGCCAAAAAGAAACATATCGATGATACCCCCTGAAAAAGTCAGGCCCACGCAGACTCTAAGCATATGCATAAGCATATAAGCCGCTCCTGCAAAAACACAGTGTATTGCGTACAGACCCGGCGCCACAAATAAAAACGTAAATTCAAGAGGCTCTGTGATCCCCGTCAGCATAGAAGTCAGAGCAGCAGAAGCCAGCAGGCCGGCCACGGCCTTTCTTTTCTCCGGCCTTGCACACCTGTACATGGCAAATGCAGCTCCCGGCAGGCCAAAGATCATCAGAGGAAATTTGCCCGTCATAAATCTTGTGGCAGAAACCGCAAAATGGGTTGTCCCTGGATCGGCCAGCTGCGCGAAAAAGATATTTTGAGCGCCGTCGATCATCTTCCCTCCGATTTCCATCGTGCCTCCAAGAGAAGTCTGCCAAAACGGCAGATAAAATACGTGATGCAGTCCGAACGGGATCAGTGCACGCTCCATAACACCATAAACAAAGGTGCCGAGATAACCTGAAGCACTCACAAACCCTCCTGCCGCATACATAGCATCCTGGATGGGCGGCCAGATAAAATACATCAGGATTCCCACAAACACAAATACAACGGTACAAATAACCGGTACAAATCTTGTCCCTCCGAAAAAGGACAATACTTCCGGAAGTTTGATTTTATAAAATTTGTTGTGCAGTGCTGAAACACCGAGGCCAACGATAATACCTCCGAACACTCCCATCTGAAGAGAGGTGATCCCCAGAACAGAAGCTGTTGCACCCTCACGCATGGCCTCTGCCCCGCCGTTGATGGAAATCATGGCTGAGATAGCCGTATGCATAATAAAAAAAGCAATAGCGCCGGCCAGTGCCGCGACTTCCTTTTCAGCTCTGGCCATACCCACGGAAACTCCGATGGCAAAAATCAGCGGCAGGTTTCCGAATACGGCATTTCCGCAGTCACCGCAGACTTTTAATATTGCATATGGAATCGTGTCCGGTCCCATAATTTTCATCAGTCCATAGGCATTCAGCATTGTTTCATTTGTCAGTGATTGTCCGATTCCCAACAGCAGCCCCGCCACAGGCAGAATTGCGATCGGAAGCATGAAGGAACGTCCCACACGCTGTAAAACACCGAATATTTTGTCTTTCATATTTTCCCTCCTAAACACCTCATATCAAAGACATATCTGATGTTTCGGCTTTATATTTACACTGAAACCCCTTTTCATACAGTTACAGCGCTGCTATCATAACATCCATTGTTCCGTTAAAAACAGTTTCCTTCTGGTCTGAACAGATAAGGAAATGGTCACCTTTTTTAACACTCTGGCCATCTATATCCCCTTGTCCTTCTATCACGCTGACCATCTGGAACGGTGAACAATTTTCTATTGTATTCCTGCCGTTCAATTTATAGCAGTCTACTTTAAAGAAATCACTCTCCACATACCTTACTTTTGTTCCATTTTCGATTTTGCTTTCACTGAAGCTTTTACTGCTGCTGATCTGTGCAGGAACATTGGTAACATCAATAGACTGCTGAACATGCAGCTGTCTCTCATTGCCGTCCTGATCCTTGCGGTGATAATCGTAAACACGGTAAGTAATGTCAGAAGACTGCTGGGCTTCATAGATCAGCGATCCGCTGCAGATAGCATGCAGTGTGCCGGAAGGTATATAAAAGAAGTCTCCTTTTTTAATATCAAAGGAATTCAAAAGATTGTCATAATCATCTTCCTCTATGGCTTTTATAAATTCTTCCTTTGTTTTTGCATGATGGCCCATGACCATTTTGGTGCCCTCGTCCGCCTGAAGTACATACCAGCATTCTGTTTTTCCTAAAGAATCTTCATGAACCTTTGCATATTCATCATTGGGATGAACCTGCACAGACAAGTCATCTCTGGCATCAATAATCTTTACCAGAAGAGGAAATTCATCACCCTCAATATTTCCAAACAGTTCACGATGATTTTCAAAAAGCCATGAAAGCGTTTTTCCGGCAAACTCGCTGTTTTCGATTGTACAGTCACCATTCTTATGGGCAGAGATAGCCCAGCATTCACCCGTATGGCTGCTGGGGATCTCATATCCGTACACATCTTTCAGCTTGCGGCCTCCCCAGATCATTTCTTTAAACACCGGTTTCATTTTTAAAATATGTCCCATAATCTTTTCCCCCTAAGGCTTATTTGCTGAATTTAGATTTTAGTTTCTTTTTGATTACTCCAAAAAAGCTCAGAGAACGGACCATATGATCCGGGGCTACATATTTGCTGATCGCACGAAGTACCTTTTTCGGCTCTTTTGAAGCAAACGAATAAGTTCCGTTTTCTTTCGTCTGCAATGCATAACGCGGAATGTGTTTTCCCTTGAACATGACTGAGGCAATCACATAATCAACTTCCTTCCAGGGAATCTGAATAAAGTCATTCACATTCCTGTCATTATAAAATTCAAATCCTTTATCACCGATCATAATCTTTCCATAACTGTTCAGACCGTGATATGAAGTTCCGCTGATCACCAGATCTACTTTTGTGTTTATTGACTGAGCCATAGCAACTCTCCATTTCTATTTTATTCTTTGCGCATTCAGCGCAGCTTTGGTATCTTACACATTATATCATGTTATTGTTCTGCGGAGAACAACGTTTTTAAGCCTTCTTCGGCACATGATCTGCCTCATATAATCAAAGAAAAAAAGTTCGGATTGCTCCGAACTTTTTTCATTAGCTTATAACAATCCGATAAGGTGTCCGCCAATACCAACTAAGAATAATGCGATGATAATAATGATCGGTGAAACATTCTTTTTCAGCAGCCACATACAGAATAATGTTAATAACAATGGAACTAATCCAGGAATCAAAGAATCCAGGTTGTTCTGTAAGGTTGTAACCTTGGTAGCAGACAGGGACAGTCCTGATGCATACTGTTCAAATGCCTGCTGTACTCCTTTTGCCCCTTCCGGAAGCTTAGACCAGTCGATGTACGCCCCGTCACTTAAGCTTACCTTTGATACGACTGGCTGGAAACTGATGGATACCCACCGCTGAACCAATGATCCAAGAATAAACATACCGAGGATAGATGCACCTTTTGTGACTTTCTGTAATACTCCGCCGGAAAGATCCTCTGTAATCTTTGCACCTGCTTTGTATCCGAATTCCTGTGTATACCACATGAATCCCCAACGAATTACATTCCACAATACGAAGAATAAGATTGGTCCTAAAATGTTTCCTGTCATTGCCAGAGAAGCACCGAGAGCTCCTAAGATCGGACGTACTGTAAACCAGAATACCGGATCACCGACACCGGCCAGAGGTCCCATCATACCGACTTTAACACCCTGGATCGCTGCATCGTCAACTTCTGCTCCGTTTGCACGTTCCTCTTCCAATGCCAGTGTAACACCGATAACCGGAGAAGCCACATAAGGATGAGTATTAAAGAATTCCAAGTGACGTTTTAACGCCTCTGAACGTTCTTCATCTGTTTTGTATAACTTTTTGATAGCCGGAATGATTGAGAATGCCCAGCCACCGTTCTGCATACGTTCATAGTTCCAAGAACCCTGAAGGAAGGTAGAGCGCAATGCAACGGACAATCGTTCCTTCTTACTTAATGTAATTTTTTCTGCCATTTTTCATACCTCCTTCAATTAATAATTATTTAAGATGTCGCCCAGCGGATCACCTGTATTGCTTCCTCCGCCATTGGAAGAACCGCCGCTCTCAGACAATGTTAAGTAGATCAATGCCAAAGATACACCGATTGCTCCTAATGCGATTAATGTTAAATCTGAAAGTGCTGCTACACAGAAACCGATTGCAAAGAACGGCCAAACTTCTTTTGTTGCCATCATGTTGATAACCATTGCATAACCAACGGCTACAACCATTCCTCCGCCGATTGCCATACCGTCTGTAAGCCATGCCGGCATAGATGTCAGGAACTTCTGTACTGTTGTTGCAGGAATAAACAGAAGCGCTCCTGCCGGAATCGCAATACGGAGTCCCTGCATAGCAATCGCGATGATATGCCACAGTTCAACACCTCTGAAATTTGCTTTTTCAGCAGCTGCATCCATACGGTGAACACATGCTACAGAAAGTGTACGTACGATCATTGTTAAGAATAAACCTGCAACTGCCAAAGGAATGGCAACTGCGATAGCAGTGCTGACACCTGCTGTGCCCTGTCCTCCCAGGACTAAGATGATAGCGGAAGCTACGGAAGCTAACGCGGCATCCGGTGCAACAGCGGCACCGATGTTTGCCCATCCTAAAGCGATCATCTGTAATGTACCGCCCAAAATAATACCCGCTTCTAACTGACCGGTAACAAGTCCAATTAAGGTACATGCAACCAACGGCTGATGGAACTGGAATTCATCCAGTACTCCTTCCATACCAGCTAGAAAGGCAACTATAATAACTAATACGATTGAAATTGCTGACATTATAATTCCTCCTCTATTCTCTGATTGTGTGAAGCTTAAGACAACTCAGCTTCCGCTTTTTTTATGATCTCATCCATGTTTTCTTTGGAATCGCTCGGTACTTTGCGGACATCAAAGGAAATTCCTTTTTCCTTTAATTTTGCGAAAGTCTCCACATCTTCTTTTCCCAAAGAGACAACTTTGCTTACTGCAACTTTTCCGACAGAATGAGCCATTGAACCGATGTTCAGTTCTTTGATGTCCACTCCGCCTTCGATAGCACGAAGAGCATCCTGAGGTGTTTCAAAAAGCAGCAGCGCTTTTGTGTTTCCAAAGCGGGGATCTTTTGAAACCTCGATCATTTTGTCCACAGGAACAACATTGGCGCGTACCCCTGGAGGTGCAGCCTCCTGAATTAACTTTTTACGAAGATCATCATGTGCTACAGAATCAGACACAACAATGATCCGGTTCGGCTGGGTTGTTTTTGTCCATGCAGTTGCAACCTGGCCGTGAAGCAGCCGGGAATCAATACGTGCAAGCACATATTTGATATGTCCGTCTCCTAATACTGTCCCCTCCGGAATTGCTCCCTGAGGCTGGCTCTGTGCCGGCTGTGCAGCTGCAGGTTCTGTCTTAGGCTCAAGTTCTTCCGGATAAATCCGTACCCCTTCTTTACCGCTTCCTGCGATCTGTACTGCAATCTCATGAGCTGTTTCCATTGTCATACGTGAAGCATAAGCGTCAATCAGCATCGGCAAATTCAAACCGGCTACAATTGCCCATTTATCCTCATGACCTGATACCAGGCCATTTGCCTGGTTGAACGGGGTACCACCCCAAAGATCCACTAAGAATAACACTTCATCCTGATTTTCGAAAGAAGCGATTGCATCTTCCATCTTCTTTTTGACGTCGTTTGGCCCTTCGCTTGGCTGCAGTGTAACAGCTGCCACATCAGGCTGGTCTCCGAAGATCATGGATCCAGACTGCATGATCCCAGTCGCAAATCCACCATGCGTAGCAAGAATAATTCCTACCATTTAAACATTCCTCCTTTTCTAGTTATCTTTCGGAATCTTTGTTCTGTTCTCTTGATTAAGAACTCAAATCCCTTTTATTAAAATCCCCCGCTGGGGGTGATTTCCTATGGAATAAAAAAACCTGACTCAAACAATGAATCCTTTCCCGCTCCATACACCCCGACAAATGCTGCGAAATATATGGATTTTAAAAAAAATCCTTTGGTTTGAATCAGGTTTAGCCTGCATTACCAGTAACAATCCTTATTCTATATCAATATTAACTTTTATCTTGTGACAACCCGCTTAATATGTACAGTGAGATACATCATTTCTTCATCTGTAATATCGTGGTTGCATGTGTTTTTTATATAAATCCTGATTTTTTCGACACAGTCCAGACACTCCTGATACTTGTTCCGGATGATCTCCTGAAACTCCGTATCGTCACTTTCCACCTCGTTGCCTGTAAAGATTCTCTGGGCAAAGAACTTCAAGTGTGTGATAAACCGTTCGTAAAAAACAGAGTCTTTATCCATCTGGTTCGGAAAACAGTCGTCAACGATCTTCAGAATATTTTTTGTCAGTTTCGTCATGGAAACCATCTCTGTCATATCCAGATCCAGCTCTGCGTTGACAATATGAAGTGCAATGAATGCCGCTTCATCCTGAGGCAGAGTGACCTTAAGCTTTCTTTCGATCATTCCAATCGCTGCCTGCCCGATTAAATATTCCTGATAGTAGAACTTCTTGATTTCCCATAAAAATGGGTTTTGGAAGGGAACTCCCATTTCTACCCGTTCAATGGCAAAATTAATATGGTCTGTGAGAGAAATATAAATATTGTCATTGATATTCTTTTGCAAAGTATCTTTTGCATATTGAATAATTTCATTACATATTTCCAATCGCTCTATGGGAATGTCCTCGACCAGCTGCTGAAAGCGGTTTGTCATCCCATGGTCTTTCATAATATAAGTCTTTTCAACCTTATCCGGGTTAATCTCGTCTCCCGGACGCCCTTGAAAGCCCAATCCTCTTCCCATTAGTACCACTTCACGATGGCTGTTATCTTCTGAAATTACAATATTATTATTTATAATTCTTGTAATTTGCACAGTTCCACTCCGTATTGTAAAATATTAAGTTAAGAAAAAAAATAAACCACACCTATTGAAATCTATCTCTAAAAATCCCATAAGTTGGTTTAGCCTGCATTACCAGTAACAATCCTTCTTTCTTTATTCTCCTAACTTATTTCCAATTTTATCAAAGCCAACCCTCTATGTCAACCACTTTGTTTATATTTTTTTTATAATTTTTTAAGATTTATTATCTATAAGACAAAGCACATTCTTCTGAAAGTCCGGGAATCCCTTGTACAGGCGCTTCAGGCAATTTCCCTCCTGTCAGTATTTTTTCTTGAGTATTTACAGTACTTATGGTAGAATATATAAATTATTTGCGTAAAATTAAGCTTTATTCACTTTATATGATCTGAGAGGTATTCATATGTTAAAGTTTATTGCCCTTCTGAATTCGGTTATTGCCAAAGCCCAGAAGGATCACATCACCGCCTTCTCTGCCCAGGCGGCATTCTTTACGGTGCTTTCCTTTTTTCCGTTTTTGATTGTCGTGCTGAGCCTGATGCGTTTTGTGCCTGTGACACCGGCAGACCTGATCGGGCTTGTCAACTACTATCTGCCTGAGCAGTACAGTGTAAGTCTTGTTGCGGTTATCAATTCCTTATACGGAAAGATAACGACAACTTACATGTCATTTACAATCATCACCTTGCTCTGGTCAGCATCCAAAGGTATTCTTTCCATGATGACCGGGCTGAACACCATACATGAAATCCCGGAAAAGAGAAATTATTTTGTACTGCGGTTTATTGCCACACTATATATTGCATTTATCGCTGTTGCTGTCCTGATCGGGATCATCGTGCTTTTATTCGGTAATACTCTGCTGAACCAGCTTTACCAGTTCTACCCGTTCCTTGCAACGCAGCATATCGTTTTTCTGCTGATTCGTTTTGGAATAGCGTTTTTTATTTTCTTTCTGGTGTTTTTTATTATGTACCGCTTTCTTCCAAGTGAACATTTTAAAGCAAAACAGGTAATGCCGGGTGTAATTTTCAGTTCTGCAGGATGGATCATTTTGTCCTCCCTGTTTTCTATTTATTTTGATAATTTTAAATTTTTCAGTATTATGTACGGCGGGCTGACCGGTATTCTTCTGACACTGTTCTGGCTGTATTTCTGTATGATGATCTTGTTCCTCGGAGCCGAGCTGAACCAATATCTCATGAGAAACCATAAATAAGGACAAAGCGGTGCTTGATCACTTCAGCTTACATGACAAAAACAGGACCTTTTCTGTATTGATAACAGACAGGGTCCTGTTTTTATATGCTTAAAGTATAAAATGTTCCGGAACTCCGTCTTTATACGGAATCCGCACTTCTCCCTGAATCAGCGGTTTGAGATAATCCACCAATTCCTGTGTAATATCATGTCCGTCTTCTGTGATCCATTCAAGAGGCACTGTTTTTTCCACATTTGCAATCTTTGACAAGTCTGCAAGTACAATATCAACCTGATAGTTTTCCCCCGGCAGCCGCCTGATGGCAGACATCTTTCCGCTCTCTCCGCGGATGGCACTGACAGCTGCAAAAGCACCCAGATTTCTGGACTCTATAATATCTGTCTCGCTGAGCATATATCCGGCACAGCGCTGCAGAATATTAAGTTCCACAGAACGCACCTTGCAGCCGATCTGATCCGTAACCACCTGCTCCAGATATTTGCCGATGCCGGACAAATATTTGTGTCCGAAAGCATCTTCCTTCCCGGACTTCATCTCTTCTCCGACATAATTGCCCCGGGCATCCTTCAGTCCTTCGCTGACCGCAATAATGATGTTGTTTTCTTTTTTCAATGCTTCCCTTACATCTTCCACAAAGCGCTCCGTACAGAATGCTTTTTCACACAGATAGATCAGCTGGGGAACATTCCTCGCCTCATTTCTTGCAAGCACCGCACTTGCTGTCAGCCATCCTGCATTTCTTCCCATGACTTCCACTATGGTTACTGACGGAACATCATAAACATAACAGTCACAGGCGATCTCTGTAAAAGCAGTTGCAATAAACTTTGCCGCTGACCCAAAGCCCGGACAGTGATCGGTTTCTCCCAGATCATTGTCAATCGTCTTTGGAGCCCCCATAATCTTAATATCATCCACTCCGTGCTCTTTACAGTACAAAGAGAGCTTATACACGGTGTCCATGGAATCATTTCCTCCCGTATAAATAAAATAGCCAATATTATTCTTTCTGAGAATCCGGATGATCTCCTCAAATTCTCTGGCGTCTTCCTCCGGATTCTTCAGTTTCCAGCGGCAGGATCCCAGCGCAGCAGCCGGTGTGACCGCCAGAAGATCCCTTGTCTCCTGACTTCTGCATATATCGTCCAGCATAACGAAATTTTCATTTAATACTCCCTTGATCCCATTCAGTGCACCATATACATGCTCCACCTGACTGCTTGCAAGGCCAGCGTCAATTACTCCTGTTATCGTCGCGTTGATGGCAGCTGACGGCCCTCCCGACTGTGCCACTAACATGTTTTTCATCCTCGATGTCCTCCTCATTCAGTTGCAAAATTTCTGTACAAATTCTATTTTTTATTATATCGTGTTATAATAAAAATCACAACTGCAGAAAGGAGACTTTGCACTATGAAAACACCTTTAGCAAGACTTCAGGAATCTATGAAGGAGAAAAACCTCACTTATTACCTGATTCCCAGTGAAGATCCTCATCAATCAGAGTATGTCGATGATCACTATAAATGCCGCCAGTTCATCTCCGGTTTTACCGGTTCCTCCGGTGCTGTTCTCGCTGAACAGGACAGCAGCAATCTCTGGACAGACGGAAGATATTTTACTCAGGCAGAATCACAGATTGATACAGAACAAATGAATCTTATGAAAATGGGCGTCTCCGGTGTTCCCACAGTGCTGGAATACCTGGAACAGCATTTGAAGGAAAATGATATCCTTGCCTTAAACGGGCGCACCATCAACACAGCCTACGGCAAAAAACTTTCTGCCCTGGCTGCTTCAAAGAAATCCATTTTAGAAACTGACCACACTCTTGCAGAGGATTTGTGGACTGACCGTCCTCCGGCTGCGGCTTCCGAAATTTTTATCCATGATGAAACTTATGCCGGTGAATCCGTATCTTCAAAGCTGAAAAGAATCCGAAAACAGATGGAGCTGGTTTCCGCTGAGGCCCATTTCATCGCTTCACTGCCGGATATCGCATGGATCTTTAATCTGCGGGGCAGTGACATGGCCTGTACTCCCTTATTTTACAGCTATGCCTGGATTACTATGGAAGGCTGTTTTCTGTTTGTGAAAAAACACTGCCTCTCAGACGCAGCAAAAAGCTATTTAGCCCAAAATCATGTGTCCATTCTGAATTATGATCAAATCGGCACCTTCCTGAAAGAACAGAAAGCAAGCATTCTTATGGACCCGGATACAGTCAGCTACAAACTCTACCTTGAGATTAAGAATAACCGGATTATTTTTGGTGAAAATCCCTCTTACAGTATGAAGGCTGTAAAAAATGATGTGCAGATCAAAGGACTTTACAGCTGCCACCTTTCCGATGGCATTGCAATGACTAAGTTCATGTGCTGGCTGAAGCAGAACATTGGCTCCACCCCTATGACCGAACTTTCTGTTTCAGACCGTCTGGAAGAAGAACGCAAAAAACAGCCTCTGTATCAGGGCCCAAGCTTTGACACCATATGTGCCTATAAAGATCACGCTGCAATGATGCATTATTCCTCCACAGAAGAATCTAATGTTGTACTCAAGCCTGAAGGACTTCTCCTGATTGATTCCGGCGGCCAATATCTGACCGGGACGACAGATGTAACCCGGACATTTATATTAGGTCCCATCACCGAGGAAGAACGGCGGAATTTTACTCTTGTATTAAAAAGTATGCTTTCCCTGGGAGATGCAAAGTTTCTGCTTGGATGCCGGGGCAGCAGCCTGGATATTTTGGCAAGAGGGCCTCTCTGGCAGGAGGGCATTGACTACCGCTGCGGAACCGGACACGGCGTAGGGCATTTTCTGGGTGTCCATGAAGGCCCGAACGCTTTCCGCTGGCAGATCAGGGAAAACCAGCTGGATGCTGTTCTTCTGCCCGGCATGGTAACCACTGATGAACCAGGTGTTTATGTACCCGGAAAATATGGAATCCGCACAGAAAACATGCTTCTGTGCAAAAAACAGAAACAAAATGAATATGGTTCCTTTTTAGAATTTGAACATTTGACATTGGTGCCCATTGATATGGACGGGATAGACGAAACACTTCTCAGCGAAAAGGAGCTTCGTCTCCTTTCTGACTACCACCGTATGGTTTTCGGCCGGCTCTCCCCTCATCTGACAGAAGATGAGACTAACTGGCTGTCCGGTTTTTTGAAACTCTAAAAAGATAATCCCGGCAGTTCTTTTCCTGCCGGGATTATCTTTTTATCTTAAACTATTTTAAACTGCTGTCAGGTCATCCTGTCACTTCTCTAAAAAAATGCCTCGCCCAGGGAAATCATAAGCGGAAGAGTAGCAATGGCTGCGATTGTAGATATGGCAAACAGCTCCGCCGCATAACCTACATCTTTCTTAAACTTAACCGCAAACATGGTTGTTATGGCTGCCGTAGAGGCCGCTGAGGCAAGCAGTGAAAGGATTTTAAGGTCCTTGGCCACAGGCATAAAAAGCAGTATTAAAAACATAGCCAGCGGCACAGCCAAAAGCCGCAGAGCTGTCATAATATAAATTCTTGGTTTCGCCAATGTTTTCATCAGGTTCGTCTGTGCAATGGCAGTTCCCGAAATCATCATTGCTAAGGGAGTGTTCATATCTGCGATGGCCTTCAGCGGCCTGAAAACCAGCACCGGAAACTTAATCTGAAGCAGATAGCAGAAAAGCCCTGTAAATGTGGCAATCATCACAGGGGCTTTAAACACCTCTTTGATGGATTCTTTTTTAAAAGCCCCCTGCATGCTGGCAACTCCATGAGACCAGATAAACAGATTCTGTGCAGCGATAAACGCTGTTATGTAGATAACCCCTTTTGAACCCAGTACCGCCTGGGCTAAAGGGATTCCCATAAATCCGCAGTTTGGATACACCATACTGAACCGTTCCAATACTGTCCGGTCCTGATCCCTGCCCCGAATCAGACAGAAGGACAAAAGGATCGCCAGTCCGTGGGCTATGATCCCCAGTACAAAGGTAATCATGATGCCGTGAAAAATATTTGCGTCAAAATCAATCTGAAAAGACGTGAGCACCACAAAGGGGATCACAAAATACAAGGTAATATTGGAAAGTTCCGCGCTTCCCCTTTCAGTTACAAGGCCCGCTTTATATGCACCTGCCCCCACAGCCATCATCAAAAACATCATGACGATCTGTCCGAATACAATCGAAACAATATTCATGAATTTCCCTCTTTAATCTTCGTCTTCCGATCCGATCCACGTGTTCTTGATATTCTGGTAGGTACCCTCCGTGTTCAGCACCTGCAGGGTTACATTAAACTTCCCTACAGAATCATCATTTTTCCTGAACATAATACCGTAGTTGCTCTCTGCCGAATTCAGCCTTTCATCCAGAGCCGATATCTTATCTCCCTTATAGTTGTCCATAAAATAATCGACACCGGTAGTATCATAAACAGTAGCATCAATCTTGCCTTTTTCAAGTTCTTTAAATACCTTGTCCATAGAGGAATAAGCCTTAATCTTATTCTCTTCTGAAAGGTTCTGCTGTGCATACTCAGCGTTGGATGTCCCCTCTTCCACGCCGATTGTTTTTCCGACCAGTTCTTTCCTGTCTGTGATATTTTTATCTGCATTGACCATGATCTTCAGCGTATTCTCAAAGTAAACATCAGAAAACTGAAACTCTTTCTGACGGCTGTCCGTAATGCAGATGCCGGATATAGCCAAATCAATCTTCTTTTCCCGGAGCAGTTTTGTAAGTTCCCTCATAGGAGCCACGCGGAGTTCATATTTAAAACCAAGATATTCACTCAGGCCTTTCATAAGGTCAATATCAAAGCCTTTCATTTCTTTGGTTTTCTCATCTCTGAAGGAAAATGGTGCCATGCCGTCTGATACACCTATCACCAGCTCTTTCCCCTTCATAGAATCTTTCACTTCTGATGCTGTTATATTTTCTTTTTTTACATCTTTATTTTCTGCCTTCTCTTTGTTCCACGGAAAGCTGCAGCCCCCTAAACAAAAAATAAGACATATCATCATACAAATTGTCAGTAATTTTTTCATGATATGATTCCCCATTTCTATATATTCTTTTTATCATAATATCATTGGTAAATATGGGTGTCAAACGGTCTGGCAATTTTTTCATCGTATAAATCCATTTTGATTGGTGAATGATTTTAATATATCGTTCGCAAGAACAATTTACAAATGGAGGAATTATCATGGCACTTAATAAAGTTGAAATCTGCGGAGTCAATACTGCTTCCCTTCCTTTACTCACCAATGAAGAAAAAGAGGAACTGTTCATAAGAATTGAACAGGGGGACCAGGAAGCCAGGGAACAATACATCAAGGGCAATTTAAGGTTAGTTTTAAGTGTCATTCAACGTTTTTCCGGCAGCAGTGAAAATGCTGATGATCTGTTTCAGGTTGGATGCATCGGACTGATGAAGGCAATCGATAACTTTGACCGCACACTAAACGTTAAGTTTTCTACTTACGCGGTTCCGATGATCATCGGTGAAGTCAGACGTTATCTCAGAGACAACAATTCTATGAGAGTCAGCCGCTCTCTCCGGGATATTGCTTATAAGGCCATAACGGCAAAGGAAGCCCTGACAAAAAAATTCAACAAGGAGCCGACCATCGAAGCCATTGCAGAAGAAATCGAAATGAAAAAAGAAGATGTCTTATTTGCCCTGGATGCGATCGCTACTCCGCTTTCTCTCTATGAACCGGTGTACCAGGATGGGGGAGATACCCTGTTTCTAATGGATCAGGTAAAAGATAAGAAAAACAAAGAAGAACTGTGGGTGGAATCCATCGCACTCAAAGATGCCATGGAACATCTGCCGGAACGGGAATATAATATCATCAAGCTTCGGTTCTTTGACGGCAAAACACAGACTGAGGTAGCTGACGAAATCAGTATCTCCCAGGCACAGGTCAGCCGGCTGGAAAAAAACGCGCTGAAACATATGAAGCACTATCTGGATTAAAACACATGGGACATTTCTTTTAACAGGGAAATGTCCTTTTTTATTTCATCGGAAAGTGCGTCCTATGAAATAAAAAGCACTCCGTGCAGGATGCGCACAAATGTGCAAGGAATCTATTTGCCTTTGGCAAATCACATTTGGCGCGCAAAGTGAACAAGCCCCTCAAAGAGTGAGGGGTGGGGGAGCTGAGGTGGGCGTGCCCACTTTGTTCTTCTTTCACAGCACAGGAATCCAGAATTGAATATCGCTTCGGCCATTCTCAGCTGTTTCCTCTCCATATTTTACAAAATCATATAGATTCCTTTCATTAAACCTGCATGCAGAGTTTGGAAACCACTCTTCATAAATATATTCTGCCGCGGGCTGCAGGCTGTCTTCATTTTTCCCTCGAAAAGAAAATACTGCATATTTGCCGGGCGGCAGAGTAAACGCTTTCATATGTGCCGGAATCCGTTCCAATGAAGTTACCTGAGCTGCCACAATATAATGGAATACTGGCCCGCTGCTTTCATATTCAGCATAATCATTCACGCCGATCAGAAAATCCATTTCTGACCTATTGACGATCTCATATTTATGTTTATGCATCAGTTTCCAGCAGCGCCCGATACTTCCGAATCCCCGCTTTGTACTTCCATCATATCCAATTAGAAGCATACCGTCTTCCTCAGCCATCTTTATATTCAGTATCATGTCACCCGGTATCTTTTTATGTTTTTCAATATTATATTTAAGCTGAACCGGCATAAAATTTCTTTGCTTCCGATAACTGCTGGGTGTACACTTATACATCGACTTAAAACTCCTTGAAAATGAACGCTGAGTATCATATCCCGCGTATAACCCAATCTCCATTAAAGTTTTTTCGGTAAATACAAGCATCCTGGATGCCTCCGTCAGCCTGCGGCGCTGAAGATACTGATGAATAGAAATACCCACAACAAACGTAAACATTCTGTGCAGATGATACTTAGAATACCCCATTTGTTCTGCAATCATATCCAGATTTAATTCCTCATCATTTAAATGTTCCTCTATATAATCCAGCATCCGCCCAATCACCTGTAAATTGTTTTCCATACAAATACCTCCTGCCCTAAGAATAACAAAATACAGGACACAATAGTTCACATATCTTGCTGACTAGATACGAAATCCTTATGCTTTTATTCTGTATATTTATATTTCATTTTATTTTCCTTAAAACGAAAGTCTTTGTTTTCTACGGAAAATTCATTTTCTAAAAAATAACGCTTATCCTCAAAATCAAAAAAGACATGCACATAATACTTCTTCAAGGGAATCAGCTTTTCTTTATAATGTACTAAATTAATTGTATAAGTTCTCGATTCCTCCTTTTGTTTTACTTCTCTCACAGATTTACGCTGGAATACTTGATAAAATCCTGATGTACTATAATTTTCTTCTTTTTTTTCTGCTATTTTCTTTTCTTCTTCAGCTGAATAAATTTGTACCAAAATATGATCTATATCTTTATCAGATTTTGTATAAATATCTATTTTCCCCTTCGGACTAAATCGCGTCTCCACAGTCACTTCGGGAGTAGAGCTAATTACACCTGCAGCAAAACTAAGGGAAAGAGCAAATATAATTGTGTATAATATAAGATCATCCAGCAATATCTTTATCTTTACTATGCTTAATTTTCGATGAAAAAGAAAATAATAATTAAATAAAGCAAAACATATTATCACCAGAACAAGAAAAAAATAAAATACATTTCTTTCAATCACAAACACGGCAATAACACAAAATAGAATTGATAGAATAACTGTAACAATTGAACTTAAAATCACCATGTGATACATTCGGTCTTCCCATTTTTTTAATGGTACATTAAATAGACGCAGATTGTCCTGTTCCATTAAATATAGAAATATATATGACACCACGATAAAAAATGTGGCAGTCAATCCGCAATAAAAAACAAAAAGAGGGGTGATTTTTATTAAACTTCCCCCAATATTTGTTGTGAATATTTTTATCTGCTCTTGTGTTACTTTACCAGTGATTTTAAAACACATCCAAAAAACAGGGACTAATCCTATTAAAAAAACTACTCTCTCTTTTCTATTGACTTTATCATCCATACGATCTGCTCCTCTTATCATGTTCATAAATATAGGTAGGGGAGCTATCTAAACAGATGCCCCCCATTTTAATTCTTCATTATTTTTTTACAGCATTTCTGCAAACATCACAGTAAATTTTTCTTCTTGAGGATCAGTACCGCAATCACGCACACCGCAACAGAAAATGCACTGACTATAAAAAATCCTACAGGACTTCCCGAAAACGGCATTCCAACGGGATTCAGGTTCATTCCATAAAGTCCGGAAATCATGGTTGGGAGTTCCAGAACGATGGTGATAGCTGCAAGAAACTTCATCACCTGGTTTAGGTTGTTATCAATGATCGAACCAAACAGTGACATGGTGCTCCTTAAGATATTATGGTAAATATAGGTCATCTCCATCGCCTGTTTGTTCTCTATAATGACATCCTCCAAAAGTTCCTGATCTTCCTCGTAATGTTTAAGCCCGATATGTTTTCTGAGCTTTTCCAGCACTACTTCATTGGACTTCAGTGAGGTCGTAAAATACACAAGGCACTTTTCCAGGTCGTAAAGCTGTATCAAATCCTTGTTCCTGGAAGTCTCATGCAGGATCTCCTCCACTTCATTGGCCCGTCTGTCGATCATCCGCAGATGCATCAGAAACAGAGCCGCATTGTTGTAAAGAATCTGATAGACAAATCTTGTTTTCATATATGTATAAAAATTCGGAACCAGTCCGTCTGTGAACTGCTTTAAAATATTGGTTTCTTCCAGACAGACGGTAAAGACCACCTTCTCTGTGATAAAGATGCCGAGAGGAATCGTCTCGTACATCCGTTTCCCTTCTTCCTTCCGGACCACCGGGATATTGACCAATATCATCGTATAACTGTCTTCATGTTCAAGACGAGACCGCTCTTCCTCATCCAACGGCGCCCTCAGATCATCTAAATCAATCTGATACTTTTCCGCCACCATCTGCAGTTCCGCCCCGCTTGGATCCGTCATCATGACCCAGGATTCCCGCTCAATGCCAGTAATCTCCCTTAATTCTTTTGATCCCTCATAGGTTTTAAATATCCTGACCATGATTCCCCTCCTTTTGACAATATCACTATTATATCAACTGGAAAAGGAAACAGCAACCATTATTCAAATGGATACTTCATTCCCCACTGGGTTCTTACACTGCTTAAAATCTTCATAACATCTCTTGAAATTTCCAGGCTGTCATCCGAAAAACTGCCTGCCACTGTCCCTTCCATGGCTTCCACTTCATACACCAGCGCATCTTCTGTGTTTCCTGCTTCAATAGTCTCTGTGACACCGGTCTCTGTGTTGGTGATGGTAGCTTTTGATGCCCGCGGATATTCATACACTTCTATATATCCCTTATCCCCGGTAACAACACCCCTCTTAGGCTGTTTTGCCCGGATGGTCAGACAAATCACTGCCATCTGATCGGATTCATTTTTCAAAATAATCCCGGACTGTTCATCTACGCCGGTTTCCTGATACTGTACAGTGGTCAGGACAGTATTCGGCGCTTCATCCATAAATGTCCTTGCAAAAGTCGTTGCGTAACATCCAATGTCCAGGAGCGCTCCTCCTGCAGCTTCCAAAGCAAAGAAACGGTTGGTGGAATCATAACCTTTATTGCTCCCAAAATTGACCTGAACCATTTTTACCGTTCCGATGGCTCCCTGGCTGATTCTGCTCTTTAGCTCTTTGAACAGCGGCATATGGCTGATAGTCATTGCCTCCCGGACAGTAAGGCCCTTTTCTCCGGCCAGAGAAAGAATTTCTTCCAGCTGATGGTCATTGACTGTGATAGCCTTTTCACACAGAATATGTTTGCCGGCCTGGACTGCTGCTTTCATATTTTCGTAATGCTGGCTGTGGGGTGTTGCAATATAAACCACATCAACCTCTTTGTCTCCAAGCATCTCCTCATAGGTTCCGTAGACTTTCTCAACACCGTATTTCTCTGCAAATGCTTCTGTTTTTGCTTTTGTCCGGCTGCTGACTGCATAAATCTTTCTTCCCATTTTTTCAAATGCCTGCGCCATTTCGTTGGCAATCACACCGCATCCAAAAATTCCCCATTTCAAATCACTCATTTGCTTCTCCTTTCCCAAAAAAGAAAATATGTTTCTTATTTTGATTTTATCACGAAACTTTATTTTGTCAACCATTGCGTTGCTTTTTCTTTTTTTTCATATTACAATGGGGATACCAGATATGAGAAAGGAGCACGACAATATGGGTAAAAAATTGAAAAAGTTTATGAAAGTTGTGACTTTTATCATCTCCATCGGCGGAATTTTATATATCGCCAGAGACCAGATCAAAGCAATCATTGACAAGCTGAAAGAACTGAAGGACCAGGAAAAGGATGAGGATCTTGATGACTGGGATCCGGATGAGTTTGACGATGACGATATCTTTCCTGATTCAGCGGAAGACAGCCGCGATTACTTCTCCATCCATATCACGGACGAGGAAGCAGAAACAAAAGATGAAACATCTGAGGAAGAAACCTCTTCTGAGGACGAAAGTTCCGAAGATGATAAGACTTCTGAATCAACAGAAGAAGATGATAAAGAATAAAAAAATTCCTATGCTTAGTTTCAAGCATAGGAATTTTTTTATTCTTTACAGATCCATCTGCATGACGTAATCATCCATGATAAATCCATTTCCTATATCAGTTTTTACGGAGTCAATGGTCTTGAATCCTTTTGCTTTGTAGATCTCCAGGCTGTTCTGGTTATATTTATTGCATGTCAGATAGACAGCCCGTTTCCCATGTTCCGCTGCAAATGCCAGTGCTCTTTTTAAGAGTATGCTGGAACTTCCTTTTCCTCTTTGATCCTTATGCAGATACAGTTTGCTTAAAAACAAGCGGTCCCCATCCGGCTTCACGCCGCAGAATCCAGCCAATTCCCCTTGGTCATAACCAAGAAAATAGGTATACTGTTCTTCTTTTATGGCTTTTTTCAATGCATGATAACTTTGAAACTTTTCAACCATATAATCTATCTGTTCCTTTGAGATGATCGATACAAAATATTCATGCCATATCTCTGAGGCCAATTCTGCCAATGCTTGTATTTGCTCGTCTGTTTTGCATACTTTGATTTCCATGCTGTCACCCATCCTGTTATTTTATTTTCACTTTCTTTGCCTTGGAATAGCTTCCAAAGTATTTCTTGCCGCTGATTGTTTTATAAGCCCTTACTTTTACATAGTAAGTTTTCTTTCTTTTAAGCTTCTTGCTTTTATAAGAAACCTTTTTGCCGCTGGTATACTGCTTTACCCTTTTGTACTTTCCTTTTTTGCCTGTCCGGATGTAAATTCTGTAGCCGCTGGCACCGGAAACTTTCTTATATTTGATCTTTAGCCGCCGGCCGCTCTTTTTCACTGTGACTTTCGGCTTTCCCGGTCTTGTTCCGGATTTTAACGGCGCTGAGTATGGACTGAAATACCGGTATTCAAATACATTTCTGTATGCCCTGACTTTATAGTAATATGTTTTGCCGGATTTCAATTTTGAATTAGTATAAGAGGTTGTCTTATTTGAAACTTGTTTTAAATATTTATATCCTGAATTTTTTTTCGTGGAACGATAAATCCTATATCCGGTCACATCTTTTAGTGCCTTCCATGAAATTTTAAGAGAAGATGAAGTCCTGCTTACATGTTTAACGGTTGTCTTGGAACTAAGATACAGAGGATATTTTACATAAAAAGCCAATGGGAGTATATCAGCTTTCCCCCCAGCTATACATCCGTCTTCATAATTGATGACTAATTCCGGCAGGAAACGAATGACTGTATTATCGTTATAATATTCATAGTCTCCATTCTCTATAACCTTAAAAAAGTTGCTTTTAAGACGATTCGTATCTAAGACAATAGTAAATGTATTGGTTCCTCCCTCTGCATTTTGAGCAGCAGATCCTTTATATTCATATGTTCCATTTGAAAATTTAAAGTATCCCTTTGGATCCAATTTAAATGACTGTACAGGAACAGATTCATTTCCCTGATTTTTATAACTTACCTTTATCTCATTTTTACTTTTTGAGAGATCCAAAGTACCCAGGATTTTGGTTCCATAACTTAAAGATCCGCTCCATTGGCTGGCTCCGGTATTATGTTCATCATATTCACCCGGAGTATCGTACGCAAAGGGAATTTTCTTTATAATATTTCCTGTTGAATTATCCTTTATATAGATGGCTGTCCAATTCAGCTTAGGGTCGACTCTGTTTTTAGAAAAATTGACAGATAACTGAATTTTGCCGCCTGCATTCAAAACAGAAGCAGAAGGCGATACTTTAATATCAGTTTTTGCACCATTCTTGTCCTGCATCTCAGCTGAAATGCTGCTGTAGTTTATCTGCCCCTTATTTTCTATGGTAAATATCTTGTCCTGTCCTACTGCTATGGTATTATCTAAATTTCGTTCGGCTGAAAGCTGATACCAGGTCACAACGTTATTACTCTTAATGACTTTTCCTGTATAATTGGTTATTACAATATTTTGATCTTCATTTGTATCTTCCGCCTTCACCATGTTGATCTGGGTTATCACCAAACAGGCTGTCAGCAGTGCTGCCAGTATTCTTTTTATCTTCATCTTTTCTCCTCCTTTCCTCATATCATATCATTTTTCAGCAAAAAAAACCATGGTCTCCCATGGTTTTCCTCACAGCCAAAGCAGACTTGCCTGCTCTGTTTTCACCTTCCGGCTTCGATATTCTCCACCATCTGTTTTAGCTCGTCCACACTGAATGTATAGTGTGTGTTACAGAAATGGCAGTTCACTTCAATATCCTCGCCGTCCTTGATCATATCATTAATTTCATCTTTTCCCACGCTGATTACCGCTTTTTTTACACGCTCTTTGGAACAGTTGCAGGAAAACCTGGCAGGGATCGTTTCATAAAACTTTGTCCCGAATTCTCCAAGCAGTTCGTTCATCATATCTTCCGGTGTTTTTCCGTCCTCCAAGTGAGAAGTAACAGACTGAAACTCTGCAATCTTCTTTTCCAGAGCCGTGATAACTTCCTCAGAAGCATACGGCATCATCTGAATAATAAATCCTCCGGCATGCCGGACTGTATTGTCCTTATTCATCAGAACTCCCAGTGCTACGGAAGTTGGAATCTGTTCGCTGGCTGCAAAATAGTAGGTCAGATCCTCTGCAATCTCTCCTGATACAAGATGTGTCTGCCCGGAATACGGCTCTTTCATCCCAATGTCCTTGATAACCGTCAGAACTCCCAAGTCCAGTGCCTTGCCCACATCCAGTTTCCCTTCCTTGCTGGGCGGCAGCATCACATCCGGATTTACCACATATCCTTTCACATTGGCTTTGGAATCAGCAGTCACAGTGAGTCCTCCGATTGGCCCGCTGCACTGGATCTGCAGAGTAATCAGATCCTGTTCATTTTTACACATGCTGCCCATCATGGCACCGGCAGTCAGAAGCCGTCCCAAAGCCGCTGTGGCCACAGGGCTTGTGTTGTGTCTCTGTCTTGCCTCTTCCACTATATCTTTTGTATAAGCAGCAAAAAAACGAATCTGATCGTCTGCTGCCGTTCCTCTTACAATATAATCTTTCATTTGTCTACCTCACTATTTATCGTTGAAATAAAATACAGCCGTTCGCTCTCCGCATCCGGCTCCTTTAAACTGTCTGCATCCACAACTTCCTGGACTGAAAATCCTGCCGAATGCAGTGCACTGACAATTTCCTCTGTTTTATATGCTCTCTGAAAATGCACTTCCTCAAACTTCCGGTACAGCCCGGAATCACTTCGGATAAACAAAGTCAAATCATACTCATTGATCCTGTCCTGCGGGTCATAAAAATTCTGCCAGATAAAACTGCAGTCCTCGCGGTCTTCCGCAAATGTGTTTTCCGCCAGCAGGGTTTCATATTTGAAGTGAGAGTTCATATCAAACAAAAATACTCCGCCCTTTTTCAGATTTTCCCTCACCCGGCAGAATACCTGGATAAGATCCTCCGGCTCTAATATATAATTCAGGCTGTCACAAGTGCTGATCACCGCATCAGCAGGATGGAGCAGTGCCATCTCTCTCATATCCTGGCAGATATATGTGATTCCTTCCCCGTCAGAGACTGCGGCAGTCTCCAGCATTTCCCGGGAAATATCCAGGCCTGTCATCCGGTATCCATAGTCCCGGAGCACCTTCGTCATCTTCCCGGTTCCGCATCCTAAATCCAGGATCTCTGCGCCGTCCTGCACCTGATATTCAGTCAAAAAACTTCTGATATTTCTGCCCCACTCCTCATAGGGTGTCTGGTCCATAAATTCATCATAAACCCCGGCAAAACTTTGATAGCTTGTAAATTCATCCATTGATCCTACTCCTTACAACAGCGGCGCCAAAACGCGGAGTACACTCTGCATCAAACGCTTTACCATATTGCCCTGGCATTTCTCTTTCGTAATCAGTTCACACTGCCGGAATGTCTTCAGCATATCGATTTTTACTTCCGTAACTGCCAGACAGTGATACATAAAGACCCCATTCTCAAAATGCAGGTAAAGACTCCTGTAATCCATATTGATGGTTCCCACAGTAGCAATGACATCATCACTGACAAAACACTTGGCATGGATAAAGCCCGGTGTGTATTGATATACCTTGACCCCTGCTTCCACAAGCTGGGCATAATAAGACTGGGTCAGCAAAAAGACCGTTGGTTTATCCGGAATTCCCGGAGTGACGATCCGCACATCCACTCCCCTCTTGGAAGCCAGACAGAGAGCTGTCATCATCTCATTGTCAATAATCAGATACGGGGTATAAATATATACATACTCTGTAGCTGCATTAATAATGTTCAGATATACGTTCTCGCCTACTGTCTCCGTATCCAGGGGATTATCCGCATAAGGCTGGATAAAGCCGTCATCTACAAAACGTCCCTCGTGATGCCCGTGGGGAACAAACATGCCGTATCCCTCATCGGTCTTTCTGATCGCATTCCAGACCTGTAAAAACATCACAGTGAAATTCCATACCGCATCACCGATCACTTTAAGACCTGCGTCTTTCCAATAGCCAAAGCGCTCCTTCCGGTTAATATACTCATCTGCCAGATTTAAGCCTCCTGTATAGGCCGTATGCCCGTCAATCACCACTACTTTCCGGTGATCTCTGTTATTCCATGCAGTTGATACCAGCGGAATGATTGGGTTAAAAGCCACACAGGAAATGCCGTACCGTTCCAGTTCCTTATAATATTTATATGGCAGCAGATCCACACAGCCTACATCGTCATACATAAATCTGACTTCTACGCCGTCATCCACCCGCTCTTTCAGAATATCCAGAATCGTGTTCCACATATATCCTTCTTCCACAATGAAGAATTCCATAAAAATATAGTATTTGGCTTTTTTCAGGTCCTCAATCATTTCCTCAAACATAGATTCCCCTGACGGGTAATACTTGGCAGAAGAATTCTGATAGATCGGATATCCTCCGGAACCGTCAATATATTTTGCCTGGGTTGCCGCCTGGGGACTTCTCTGTTTAAGGTTGTTCATGACAGTTTCGTCCTGACGCAGCAAAAAGTCTGTCTCCTCCAAAGACCGTTCCAACTCCAGTCTGAGCTTCTTGGCCGGTTTTTTATTGCCCAGTGTCAGATATAGCAGACCGCCGAAAATAGGGAAAATCAAAATAGGGATCGTCCACGCCAGCTTATAGGCAGGATTTTCTTCCTTATTTACTATATAAATAACAACCGCTATGCTGACCAGCTGAAGACACCATTCAATCGGCTTTGAGTGTTCTCCTATGATCTGTGCCAGCCAGATCAGCCACAGTATCTGCAGTATGATGACCACACTGACAATCACAAGTCTCCTCAGCAGGACCTTCAGCATCTTCGATATAGCCTTTTTCATCACTTTAAAAAACTTCATAATCCCTCCTGCTGTCTAATCAATCTCCTATAAAATGAAAGAAGACCAGAAAATTCTGGTCTTACTATTCTATAATGATTTAAGGAACGGTGTCAAGAAGGCTTCTTGTCCTTTTTATATCCATCCAAAATGCTCACAGGCCTTTTTAATACCGTCATTGACATTGGTATCCGTCACATAATCTGCTTTGTCTTTTAATTCCTGGCATCCATTTCCCATGGCAATGGAGAGCCACTGGGGACTGAACATATCCAGGTCATTATAATCATCGCCGAACACCACAACATCCTCCAGCGGTCCGTTTAAATGCTGCATCATCTTGACAATGCCTTCTCTTTTATTGTCCGGCTGGAACATCAGATATTCAGGCTCAAACCGGAGATGTCCGATCAGGTTCTTTGTGGTGAGTGTCTCTTCTTCCTCTTTCGGAATGGCCACATAAATCTTATAGAAATCCTCAACCTCATGAAAATCCATAGTATCGTCGATGATATAGCGGGTAGGCTCTTTTCTTTTTCCCACCTGCCGCAGGAACAGATCATTGGTCATATATACGTCCTTTGTATCATCAATGGCAATGCACCATCCATATCCAAGCTTTTCTGTCTCTTCGATGATCTTAATGCACCCTTCTTTGTCGAGAGGAATATTTTCTACAAATTTGTTCTCAATGACAAATCCATTTCCTCCGTTGCATACCATGTTTTTAAATCCATTTGCCTGAATGAACAGCTCTGCCTTATAGTGAGCTCTTCCCGTGGCAATAGCTACAAAATGTCCGTTCTCTTCCAGCTTCCTCAGGGCCTCCAGCGCACTCGGCACTACCTGATTTGTAGAACGGTCTGTCAATGTTCCGTCAATGTCAAAAAAACAGTATTTCTTTTTCATAAGTACCCTCCATCTTGATATATTTCTCCTTCAAGTATGCCCCAGCACTTATAGCTTGTCAATCATTTTAGGCGACTTCATAAAGCCTGACATCATACACCCTCCGGCTGCTCCGGCTGCCAGAACCTCTTCTATGTTATGAGGCGTAATGCCTCCGATCCCATAGACAGGGACAGATACCGCTTCGGCTGTTTCTCTTAAAAATGAAAGGCCTCTGGGCGGAACTCCTTTTTTACAGTCAGTTTGAAAAATATGCCCGGCGATCACAAAATCCGCTCCCATTTTTTCTGCCTCCACAGCTTCCTCTACCGCATGGACAGAGGTGCTCACATGAGAAAACCCATCTAATTTTCCCTGGTTTTCCTGAAACACAGGAAAAGGCAGATGAATGCGTTTTGCCTGAAGTCTTCTGGCGGCTTCTATGTCATTGTGCAGGGTAAGGGAAGCTCCTTCCCTGCGGCAGATTTCCATGCACTCTTCGGCCAGCTGTTCATATTCTCTCCCCTTAAGATCCTTCTCCCTCAGTATGATTGTTTTTAAACCCTGTCCGGCCAGAGTACGGATAACCTCCAAAAAATCCTGTCCGCAGAGTTTCCTGCTGGTCACAGCGATCCATTGCCTGTTCATATGCCCTCCGTTTCTAGACTCTGACATAGTCCGTGTAGATTCCCTGCATTCCTCTCTGTGCAAGCATAGCAGCAACCTCATCCACACTTCTCGGATCAGAAATCATAAACTGTGCATCGCCTTTTTCCTCTTCCTCATGGCCGCCGACTCCTGTGCTGACGCCCGCCGAAATCTTGGTCGCTGCCATGCCTACCACATGATCTCTGAAGCCTGCCCGCTCCCTTGTAGAGATTGTGATGCCCGCAAACGGCATAAACAGACGATGGGCCAGCATTACCTGCAGAAGCTGTTTTTCATGGACATCTTTAGCATCGTTTGTCTCATTGTTTTTATACGGTCTGAGCCTCGGGACAGAAAAGGATACCTCCGCCCGTGGATACTTTCTCTGCAGAAGATATGCATGGATTCCTGAAGCAAATGCATCCTTTCTGAAATCATCAAGACCCAGCAATGCTCCGCAGCCCACACCTCTCATTCCGCCCTGCAGGGCTCTCTCCTGTGCATTCAGACGGTACGGGAAGACTTTTTTCGGTCCGCTTACATGCACCTCGTCGTAAGTTTTTGTATTATAGGTTTCCTGGTAAACACTGACAAAATCCGCACCTTTTTTATGAATGTATTCATATTCATCCACATCCATCGGATAAACCTCAATGCCAATGGTAGAAAAGTACTTTTTGGCCAGTTCAACTGCTTCCCCGATATATTCCACACTGGAGGCTTTCTTTGATTCTCCCGTGAGAATCAGAATTTCTTTCAGACCAGTCTTTGCAATCGCCTGGTATTCCTTTTCGATCTCTTCCATGGTAAGCTTTGCCCTGTGAATCTTGTTTGTACAGTTAAATCCGCAGTAGACACAGTGATTCACACAGTAATTGGCAATATAAAGAGGTGTAAACAGGCTGACACTGTTGCCGAAATGCTTCAGAGTTTCTTTCTTAGCCCTTTTTGCCATAGGCTCCAGCAAATCCATAGCTGCCGGAGACAGCAGGGCTTTATAGTCTTCTGTACCAATGGTTTCTCTTGTCAGTGCCGCTTCCGCATCCTGCCTTGTATACCTGTTATAGTCGTATTCCTCATATTCTCTTAATACTTCTTCTAATATTTCCATAACTCTAGTCCTCCAAAAATCCTGTCAAAGGGGAAGACGCATCTCCTCCCTGATCCAGCACACGCCCCAGTCCTGCCAGATAGGCTTTTCTTCCGGCATCTACTGCCATCTTAAATGCCCCTGCCATAGCTGTCACATCCTGTGCTGTCGCCACTGCCGTGTTTGCCAATACGGCATCTGCCCCCATTTCCATTGCTGCACAGGCCTCAGACGGTTTTCCGATCCCTGCATCCACAATCACAGGAAGATCGGTATCCTCGATCAGCATCTGTATAAAGTCTTTGGTCAGAAGACCTTTGTTGCTCCCAATCGGTGCCGCCAGAGGCATCACCGCTGCTGCTCCTGCATCTGCAAGATCCCTTGCTGTATTGAGGTCCGGGCTGATATAAGGAAGGACTGTAAACCCTTCCCGGGAAAGGATTTCTGTGGCCTTAACTGTCTCCGCATTATCCGGCATGAGATATTTTGTATCCCTGATCACCTCAATCTTTATAAAATCCCCGCAGCCCACTTCTTTTGCCAGCCTTGCAATTCTGACTGCTTCGCCGGCATTCCTGGCACCGGAAGTATTCGGCAGCAAAGTCACTGTATCCGGTATGTACTCTAAAATGTTGCTGGAGCCAGCCTCCTTCACTCTCCGCAGAGCCATTGTAACGATCTGTGCATCTGCCTCACGAATTACCTGTCCAGTCTTTTCAAGGCTGAACTTTCCGGTTCCGAGCAGAAACCTTGATGTAAATTCTTTTGTCCCGATTTTTAATGTATCCTTCATTTTTTATACCTCTTTTTCTCCTAAAATTAATCGAATTGCCATATTTGCCTCATGTCCGGCACATATGCTGACTCTTGCTGCAGTCAGAGATTCTGTTTCTGATATCCCATGGATTCCGTCCCCGCATACATAAAGGCGTTCCATTTTTTTGTCTGTCCGGATCAGGTTGGAACTGTAGGAACCGGCCATTCCGTTTCCTGAGATCACAAAAGCTTCCGGCAGCTTTGAAAGTACTCCGCTTACAAGCACTGCTTTTGATTCCGGCGTATCAAACGCCTCACATATAATCATATAGGGTTTAAACAGCGTACCTACATTTTCTTCTGTCACTCTTCCATCAAAGGTTTCCAGCTCTATCCACGGATTCACCTGTCTGATCAGTTCCTGTAAAGCATCCGTTTTTTTCATTCCCATCTGGGAAACCGTATAGGCCTGCCGGTTTAAATTGGACGGGTCCACTGTGTCAAAATCTGCAAGAAACAGTTTTTTAATCCCTGTCCTTGCAAGCATCAGTGCAATATTTGAACCCAGGCCCCCAAGTCCTGCCACAGCCACACATCCCTCCCGAAGCCTGTTCCGCACCTCCGGTGTCTGGCGTCTGACCAGTTCAAGTTCAAACTGTTCTCTCGTCAGCATCTCAGCCTCCTCCTACGAAACTGACAATCTCCAGAGTGTCTGCCTCCGTGAGCAGGATTTGTCCATACTCAGACTTCGGGGCAATCTCCCCGTTCCTTTCCACTGCAATATGCTTTAACTGATACCCTTCCCCCAGAAGAAATTCTTCCAGGCTCTTCTTATGCCCAAGGGGCATTTCTTTTCCATTGACACGCATAATAATTCTCCTTTCTCTTTTCCAAGAGCCAACAATCGAACAAAGTGGGCACGCCCACCTCATCTCCCCGAACCCTTCACTTTTTGAGGGGCTTGTTCACTTTGCGCGCCAAATGCGATTTGCCACAGGCAAATAGATTCCTTGCGCATTTGTGCGCATCCTGCACGGAGTGCTTTTATTTCATGGGACGCACTTTCCCATGAAATAAAAAAAGATGAAGCGTAAGCTCCATCTCTGTGTTCTATCGATTGAAAACTCCCTACGCTAGTGCTAACTAACAGGTTCCATGAATCTTCAGGTTATACCTTCTTCTCAGCCGATAACATCGGTTCTCCAGTTTTACTTGTTTATGAAATTTGTCATGCAGAATTATGATCTGCCTTACGAAAAATTATTATAATCCTGTTTGCCTGAAAATTCAAGCAGGAATTTTGCCGTTTGCGTTGATTTCATTGCTTCTTGCGCTTTTTTCTCCCCGAAACAAGCTTTGTGTGATAAAAAGAATACATCATAACATTTGCTTTTGTTACACCGGATATTCATGGTTGGGCAGCAACCCTGCAAAGCGCTTTTTCATTTGATTCCAGTACACACATAGTAAAATGAATTCGATAATGATTGTCCCCCAATGATTAAAGATCGTTGCTATAAAGAAATGCAAATTCCTTAGTTCAAAATAACCTTTAGTAAATCTAAATGAAACAAAGTGGAATCTCCTCCATCCATGTGGGCAAAACAGATGTTCATGATCTCAGGCCATCCTTAAGAAGTTATCCATTATTTCTTAGGGTATGGCTTTTTCTTTTATCCTTTCGGGTCAGCGGCAGAAAACTTTCTGCCCGCCGATATACTTGGCCATAATATGCTCATTTTGGCTGAGGTACATGGCTCTTTCCATCCTCTGTTCTATATCAGGATCAAGAGCAGTCCTAATCGTCACATCATCAAGGATCACAGCGTCAAATTCACAGTCCGGCTCAAAGCTTCCTGCTTTTCCAAAGAAGCTTCCGCCTCCTTTCGTCCCCAGGTAAAAAGCCTCCGATGCTGACAGCGGCTTTTTATCCTGATCCAGATACCGCCAGTACATTTTGGAAACCTGAACAGCATCAGTCATCGCACGCAGTATGGAGAGAGAAGCCCCTCCTGCAATATCTGTCCCAAGCCCTACATGCAGTCCTTCTTCCATCATCACCCGGACCGGAGCAATTCCCGAAGACAGATTCAGATTTGACTGCGGACAGTGTGCCGCATAGACCCCTCGCTTCTTCATCAGTGCTCTCTCCTCTGCCCCTGAATATACGCAGTGGGCCATAACTGTTTTCCCATGATTTCCGAACAGCTCAAAGCGGTCATAGGCATCCCCATAGAATTCTGACGTGGGTGCCAGGTCCTTTACCCATTCCACCTCTCCCGGGTTCTCCGATAGATGGGACTGCAGATAAATACCAGTTTCTTTCTGAAAATCTTTCAGCTGCTCCATGAGGCTGTCAGAACAGGCAGGCAGAAATCTCGGTGTAAGAATAGGACGGATCCCGGTTCTGCCTTTCACTGATTCATACCACTCTCTTGTATCTTTTACCGATGTTTGAGCATCCTTTTCCCTGTAGAAATCCGGGCAGTTCCGGTCCATATTGACTTTTCCGGCAAAGCCTCTGATGCCTGCCTCTTCAAGCATATCCATGAGCAGGACTGTGGCATCCCTGTGGATTGTGCCAAAGACATTGACTCTTGCTGTGGCGCTCTGTCTCAGATCTTCTGTAAATATTTCATACGCTTTTTTGGCGTATTCTATATCCTTGTACTTGGACTCTTCCGGAAATGTATAGGTTTCAAGCCAGGAAAGCAGTTCCATATCCATTCCCATTCCTCTGAATGAGTACTGGGGTGCATGGATATGCAGATCACAGAGTCCCGGAAAAATAAGCTTCCCGCTGTAATCTTCAACTCTGATGCCTGAAAACTTTTCCGGAAGTTCCTTCCATATCCCGCTTACCCTTCCGTCCTCACAGACTAAATAACTGTCTCTGTAAGTCTCAAACTTTTCAGGTGAAGGGGTAAAAATAATATCTCCTTTTAAGGCAAAATTCTTCATAATGATTACTCCAATACATAAAAGAACAAATTGGGCAGGCACACACCTCGTGCTTTTTTATTTCATAGGGAGGTTTGGAGAACTTTCCTATGAAATAAAAAAGTTATTCCCTTATTAAACAAGGGAATAACTCATAGTCCGGCTTTCGGAAGCCTGGTAGAAACTCCCGGGCCATTATCCCGGGAATATATAAGTCTTAGGTGCCTTTAATTACACGGTTATCATACCAAAGTACATTTCTGCTGTCAATCGTTTGTATAACCGCCCTAATCTTCTGCTTCCTGTGCCTTTTGTCTCTTTCTCTTGGTCATCAGCCCGCCGATCCTTCCGGTCTCACTGGCAGAAAGTGCTTTCCAGCCTTCCTCCCTGACCTTATCAGCCAGTCCGATCTCCACTGCGATTTCATATTTTAAACGCTCATCTTCTGTCATCTCTTCGTATGATTTTTCAATAAAATCTTTTTCCTTAGACATCATGTACTCCTTTCTTCTTATCCGCCCGGCTTCTGTGCCGGTTACATATAGGATAACCAAAGAAAGGCCTAATCATTCATCTGTTCTATCACAATATGTCCTGATTCATTCTCACTTACTTTAATTTTATCTTTTACTGCTGAGATGTTTGATGTGCCTGCCAGCAACGTTGCGGCCAGGGCAAATGTTAAACTCTTCTTCATCAATTCTTCTACCGAAAGCGTTGCCTTCTCTGACATGGTCATCACTCCTTTTCTTCATGTCTGTTCCTTCTTTGCTTTCCATGTTTTAATGATAACAGACAATTGTGACTTCCCTATGCCCAGTTTCTTAAAAATAGCTGATATTATGTTAAATAATTATAAACTGATGGCCTTCCTCAGAGGAACTGAATAAATATAACATTCTTTGACTTTTTTTTGCTCCATCTGCTCCAGTGCCTTTTTGTAGTATTGAAGCTGTGCCCTGTACCTGGAAACAAGAATTTCTTCTTCCCCCGGCTTCACACGGTCTGTCTTGTAATCCACCAGAACAAGCTCATCCCCTTCTTTAAAATACAAATCTATGATCCCCTGCACTACAACATAATCGTTACTTTTTGCTTCCGGCTCCATCTCACGGAACTTTACACCCATGACAAACTGTGCTTCCTTATATTCTTCCTCTCTTTCTGCCGCTTTCCTGATTCTATGGCCCAGGTCCGAATTCAAAAATGCCATAATGTCATCTTGCGGGATCAAGGGTTCCATGCCTTCCTCAATTTTTCCTTCCGCAGCCCACTGACGGACATGTTTCTTGAGAAGCTCAGGCGTATACTCAGAAGAAAAGTCCAAAAGTTCCATAACCTTATGTACTGCCGTTCCCCGGGAAGCCGGAGAGACCCCCGCTTCCTGTTTTAAAAATTTCGGATAGACAGGTTCAGTTTTTGTTTCCGGCTGATATGCTTCTTCCGGTTCTGCCGCCTGGGACATTCTTTTAATCTCTGACACAGAATATTTCAGCCTCCCGTCCCTTTCCCTTTTATATGGATATTGATAAGCAAAGGCACGTTTCATAGCCTGCGCCTCCTCTGTCCCTGACATGGCTTCCAGCTCATCGGTCAGCATCCCTTTGTCCCTGCAGGATGTAAAGATTTCTTCTACCCTGTTCAATGCCATATCTTCCTCTGAAAAGAAACGGACTTCAAACGGACTGCTGTCCATATTTCCGGCTGCCATAAGAAGCCATTCCAGATAGGACCGCGCACTGAGAAGATCCACATAGGAAATAGTATTTCCCTTCCTGATCTGATGGTTATTTCCCTGGACTCCTGTCATGATCAGCTTCTCTTTTGCTCTGGTAAGGGCCACATACAATACCCTGAGTTCTTCCCCAAGCGAATCCTTTACAAGCTGTCTGGATATCATTCCTTTCATGATTGTGGGCTGTTTCGTTCTCTGCTTAATATTTACAAGATCCGGGCCTATATAATAATCAGGATGGAATAAAATGCTTCCGCTGGTGTCCCTCAAATTAAACTTTTTATGGGTTTTGGAAAGAAATACAATGGGATATTCCAGACCCTTGCTTTTATGAATACTGGTAATCGTGACCAGATTCTCATTTCCGCCCAGAGGATTGGCCTCACCAAAATCCATGTTATATTCTTTGCACTGTTCCATGTAGCGTATAAAATGAAATACCCCTTTATAACGGCTGGCTTCATAGGATTTGGCCTGTTCCACCAGCATCAGCAGGTTGCCCTGGCGCTTGGCTCCCTGAGGCATGGCACCGGCGTAATGATAATAGCCGGTCAGATCAAACGCCATCCAAAGCAGTTCATGGAGGGACAGATAGGTTTTGGCTTCTCTGAGCCTGCCAAGCACCGACAGAGCTTTGCAGGCTTTTTCATTTTCCTCCTGAATTTCTGTCAGGCAGTCATACAAATGCTTTTTATTTCCCCCAAGCTTTAATCTGGCCAGATCTTCTCCCGTCATTCCCACCATAGGGGAACGGAGAAATGCCGCCATTTCTATGTCCGCATACAGATTGTCCACTACTGTGAGAAGGCTCAGGACAACGCGGACTTCCACGGTGTCAAAGTATCCGCTCTGACTGCTTGAAACAGCCGGAATCCCGGCATCCATAAGTACTTCCTGAATCTTTTCTGCATTTCCTTTGACTGAACGAAGCAGAATCACAATATCTCTGTATTCTGCCTTCCTGTACATTTCACTTCCATTTTCATCCTGGTCCAGCACCATCTGGGGTGACGGCCCGTCCACCAGTTTTTTGATCCGGTCTGCAATCATCCTTGCTTCCAGCACATCCTTGTCATCCTCAGAGGCATCCGCCCAGTCCCTGCTTACTAAGAGCAGCTCAGCATTTCCGCCGGCTCCTTCTGCTTCTTTATAAGGAAAACTCGGAACCAGTGCCACATCTTTTGTATATTCGATATTTCCAAGGGAAGCGTGCATAATCTGATAGAAGATGTCGTTTACGGTGTAAAGAACTTCTCCGCGGCTTCTGAAATTGTTTCTCAGCTCAATGAGTTTTGCATCCTTTCCGTCCGCCTGATATCCGTGATATTTTTCAATGAACAGCTCCGGCCGTGCGAGACGGAAGCTGTAAATACTCTGTTTTACATCCCCTACCATAAAGACGTTATTACCGCCAAGACTCCGCATAGAAACACTGGTAAGAATCGCATCCTGAAGAAAGTTGCTGTCCTGGTACTCATCAATATAAATCTCATGGTAATATTCTGCTTTCTCTCTGGCAATCTCACTGACAGACGGAATTCCGTTCTCATCAAAACCATCTGTCAAAAGCTCCAGGGCCAAATGCTCCAAATCACTGAAATCCAGCAGATTGTCCAGCTTTTTCCGTTCCATGAATCGATGGTAAAACCGCTCCGTAAGACTGATAAAACCTTCCATAGGCCGGCGTACCATACGGATCTGGCGGATGATCTCACTCTCCGGTTTATAAAAATAACTGCTTCTGACAGAGTCAATCAGCCCATAAGCCTTTTTTCTTAAATCTTTGCAGTATTCCTGAAGATCAGAATCAATAACATCGGTTTTTTTCTTTCTTCCATTCAGCCGGGGTTTTGAAAAATCCAGGAACACTTTTCCAAAGTCTTCATAAGTTTCCGCCTCCTGAAACTGCTCCATAGCTTCTAAATCTGCAGAGAGAGTCGGCAGATAGAAATAGGGGCCCTGCGGGGCTGATGCGGCCTCTTTTGCCGCTTTTATGACTCCACAGGCGGATTCTGCCACTGCCTTTGCATCTTTTAATATCTCTTTCATCCAGACCGCCTGTGCAAGTTCCTCCTTTGTGCGGATCTGAAAGCCTTCTCTGGCCTCAGACAGCCATCCAAGAGGATCAATATGGCTTCTGGAACTCTCATAGAGGCCAAGAACATAGTCCTTGAGACGGTCGTCGTTTTTGCCCGGAATGTAGCTTTCAATAAACTCTACAAAAGCATCGCTCTGCTCCCCGTAAGCTTCTTCTAAGACATCATCCATGACTTCCAGCTTCATAAGCTCCATCTGTCCCTGGTCCCCAATGGCAAAATTAGGATCCAGGTCAAGTTTATAATAATAATCCCTGATCAGATTCAGGCAAAAGCTGTGAATCGTTGTGATCTGGGCCTTGTGGATCAGTGACAGCTGGCGTATGAGATGTTCATTTTCCGGCTCCTCCTCCACCTTCTTCTCAATAGCTTTTCGGATTCTTTCTTTCATTTCATTGGCCGCCGCATGAGTATAAGTCACCACCAGCAGCCGGTCCACATCTACCGGATCGTTTTTGGCAGAAATCTTTTCAATGATCCTCTCCACCAGAACCGCCGTCTTTCCCGAACCTGCCGCGGCAGATACCAAAAGACTGCAGCCTCTTTCCTCTATGACCTGCTGCTGTTCTTTAGTCCAAGGCATCGTCTGCCTCCTTTCCTTCCCCTAATAACTCCTTTGCCTCCGCAAGTCCGATCTTTGCAAGCTTTCTTGGTTTTGTAAGCTTAGGCTCATATGCACATACACTTTTAAACGCACAGTAATCACAGGGCATTGTCTGGTATTCGTAAGGCTTTATAGAAATATCCCCGTCCATCATGGCTTCTCCCAGCTGCTTCATCTTTTCTTCCACCTTCTGCCCCAGGTTTTTGAATTCATTGGTATTCAGCAGCGCTGAGCCCTTTTTGTAACCTGCTTTTGTCCTTGTCACCGGGAGGGTGACAATCCCGTACTCATCCTCCTGCTCCAGATGTTCCACAAGACCAAATTCCTCATTTACCACGCCTCTGAGCTGGAGATTTTTTAGAACCTCCATCTCAGGCTCTCCGTCATTCTTTGGCGCAATCACAGGGTCATCCACATGAAAATAAAACATTCCGGCCGGAATCATACGCTTTCCCGGATGCTTTTTCCCTTCCAGCTCCAGGATCGCATTCATATACACAACCAGCTGTACCTGAAGGCCATTCAGTATTTTAGTAAAATCAAACTGCATATTCCCGGACTTATAATCAATGATCTTCAGATAAAGATTTTCCTCGTCCTCATAACAGTCCACCCGGTCAATCACACCGGTAAACTTCATCTTTGTGCCGTCCTTTAAGGAAAGATTCGCACATGAAAGACCGTCATCTGCAGAAAAGCCCAGTTCATATTCATATGGGGTAAACTCACCCCTTTTGATCTGCTGCTCTACCGCCCAGACTGCCCGCCTGGCCATTCTTTTGATTCGTTCTTTTGTATAT
This sequence comes from Anaerostipes sp., assembly GCF_018381315.1. Classification (GTDB taxonomy): domain Bacteria; phylum Bacillota; class Clostridia; order Lachnospirales; family Lachnospiraceae; genus Anaerostipes. The sequence continues at coordinate 97,267 of NZ_JAGZSD010000009.1, forward strand.
TTATTCCGGCTGCTGCTCTCAAAAATCTCTTTCTTATCCGGATCTTCATCCAGGGCACGCTCTACCAGAGAATCTACAAAACGGTCCCTCTCTCCGTCGGTTTTCCAGTCCCAGCTTCCTTTCTCCCCCACAAACTGAAGTGTCCGGTGAAATACCTGTCCCATGTCCATCGGAAGAATCTCGTGGACCAGACGTTCTCTGAGTTTAAGCCCATACTGTAAAAAATGGGCAAAGGCACAGCCTGAAAACTTTTCCACGCGTGTTACACTGTTTTCCAATTCTTTTCCGTATAGAAGCGCCGTCAGATGCCTGTCCAGATTCTCTTCCTCATTGTTGTAGAAATAGGCGTCCAAATACCGGGCAGCCTGATTCATTTCTTTTAATACCTCATAAAGAGCTGCCATTTCCCGTCCCGGTTCTTCTTCATCGAGATTCTGCAGCATCTCTATAAACCGTTCTTTAGCCTCACTGACTGAATAAACTGTTTCCTCTGTCTTGTCCTGTTCCCTTAAAATTCCCGGAAAAATCTTTCCGATTCTCCCCAAGATATAGGAAGGCGCTTTGCTCTCGCCTGACGGGTCCATAGAGGCATAAGTGAGATAGAGCCTGTCTTCCGGCTTAGATATAGCGAGATATAAATAATACTGCTCCATGTAGGCCTGGTTTGCTGCTCCGGGAGCCAAAGAGATACCGGCTTTTGACAGCTTTTCTCTCTGGGAATCCGTCACAAGGCCTCCGCCGGAGGATGGTTTCGGCACCACTCCCTCGTTCACACCTGCAAAAAATAAGACCTTCACGCCCTCCACTCTGGTCCGCTCTATATCGCCTATAATCACCTGATCCAGCCCCGGCGGAATAACCCCTACGGTCATCTCAGAAAGCCCTGTTTCCAAAACTGCGCAGAATTCATCAAAGGACAGCTTTTCCTCACCGAGAATATCTGCCATCTGGTCCATGATGTTTAAAACCTCTCCATAAATCTGATCATAGGTTTTGGCCAGAGCCAGAAACCCTCCACGCTCAAATTCCTCTTTTCTGCGTTCCATCTGTCCCTGAATATCAAGTGTGAGAAAAAAATCATGCAGACATGTAAGCCTTTCCAGAACTGTAGCTCCGCGTTTTTTGATTCCTTCTTTCAGAGGCCCAGTCTCTTTCATAAAGGCCTCTCTGGACTGGTTTATCTGCTTCATTTCTTCCCTGGTAAATGCCCTGCTCTTAAAAGGCCTGTTCCATCCCGCATAACCTCTGATACCTGCGGCCACCACAAAATTCTCCAGCAGATCTGTCTCTTCCGGAGCCAAAACAGAAAATCCGGATTTTAAATACCTGAAAACCATATCGTAAGAGTAATCCATCTGAATCATTTTCAGGGCTGACAGTATCGTCTCCACACAAGGGTTGTTCCGAAGGGCCCTGTTTCCGTCTATAAAACAGGGAATGCCGGAATCCGCAAAGCATTTTTCCAGCTCCGGCTGATATGTCTCCATATCTCCTGTCAGTACAACAATGTCCTTATACCGATAGCCCTCTTCCCGCACCAGCTGTTCAATACATCCTAATATAAACCGGCTTTCCTCCTTGGGATTCTTCAGCCGGCAGATCTTGATATCCTCTGCCTCTTTTCTGTACACATGAAACGGATACCGGAACAGATTCTGTTCCAGATGGCGCAGTTCACCGGATCCCATATTCTCCGGGTGCAGCAAAACATCAGGCAGTATCCTTACTCCCTGCTCCTTCGCCATCTGCTTCAGATGATAAATTTCCTTCTTAGGCAGTGCAAATAATTCATATTCCCTGTACGGTCCGCGCGACCGCTCCTCGTCAATGGTAAATGCCGCCACCACCTTTTTTGCATGAGGCAGAAGCTTCTTTAATACCTTGTTCTGTATCGGCGTAAATCCGGTAAATCCGTCAATATAGATGACAGAATTTTTAAGCTTCTGTGACTCGGCGATCTTTTGGGCCAGCACATCCAGAAGCTGTTCTGACACCAGGTACCGGTCTTTCATGTACTCCTCAAACTTTGCAAGAACCAGGACGATATCCTTCATTTTAAAAGTCAGGCTGTCATGATCCTCAAAATTCTCCAATGCCTGCTTTAGCTTTTCTATAGAAACGTCATACTGATAGGTTTCTGCAAAAAAGGATTTCATCTCATCTATAAATCCCTGCTTCTCCATGCTGGAACAGAATACGAGAAGATCATTCCTGCACTCACCCATGACCTTTCTTATGACCATAGACTTCCCTTCATCTGCCAGAAGCTCTTTTGGAATGTATGACAATTCCTCAAACACCCGGTACGAAAGACGGTAAAATCCCACCACATCAATATTCATGGTCCCATGGCTGGGATGTCTTGTGACCAGTTCTCTCTGTGCATTCAGTGTAGACTGGTCCGGAACCAGAAAAAAGAAATTGTCATTCCTGTTTTCCATGGACTCTTTTATCATCTGTTCGTAAATGTAACTTGTTTTTCCTGTGCGACCTGCGCCCAGGACACACTGCAGTGCCATCGGCTTCCTCCTGTCTTGTCATTTTATCGAACGTCTTTTCTCTATTTTTATTTTTCATTATAGTGAGTTTCCCGGATAAGATCAACATATGATTTCTTTTTACAGATCAATTTTATATCTGCCGGACTCCCTGTGTAATAAAAAACGGTCCAGTGCCATATTTTAATAAATGAGCAGCAGCATCAATCATAATTTTTTTATTTATTACATATAAATAGTTCTATTCTGCCTGTCCGGGCCATATATTATAATAGAATCTTTTTAGGAGGACCCTATGTCAGCAAAAACGAAAATCGTCGTATTTAAGGCGAAAGAACTAATCTATACCGGCATCTTTGTCTTGCTTGGAATCTTGCTAATCCTGCTTTTGATTTTTATGTTTGCACCGTCTAAGGAACATAAAAAGAGCACGGAGACTATGGAGTACATAGAAGGGGTATATTCCTCTCCTCTTACACTGGGAGAAAATGAGCTGGAAGTGGAGGTCACTGTCAAGGACAACAAAGTTAATAATGTCGCTTTAAAGCATTTAAATAAAAGTGTCAAAACCATGTATCCCCTGATTGAACCGGCCCTTGGCGAAATCAACAAACAGCTTCCCAAGGTAAAGTCGGTTGATGACATTCAGTTTGACGATGAAAGCCAGTACACCAACACCATTTTAAAGCAGTCCATCAAAAATGCCCTGAAACAGGCTCAAAAGTAAGGACTTATTTCAGAAAATCCTTATCTTCACGCAAAAACAGCCATCCCGAAAAAAGCGGTTTGGCTGTTTTTATGTTCTGCATGATTGGACAAAGGCATTCTAAGAGTCAACGGAAATCATGCGGAATATGTCATAAGATACTGCCCTCTCTCCTGCCAGCTGTCCTCTCCCCTGACAAGATCAAAAACAATGATGCCCTCTTCTCCTGCCTCCGATGTCTTTGAACGGTCTTCTCCGGAACCAATCCGGACCTCTTTTATGCGGACAGCTGCTGCCGGAAGGCCGCTGCAGTCATAAATCTCTGCTTCCTCACCTTCTTTATGCACGCCCTTCACAAAGGATACAGACATCTGAAAACAGCCGTTCTCTTTGTAGATCCCCTCCACGTATGAAAGATTCCCCGCCTCCTGATGAAGCCGGTACACCCTCTCTTTTCCCTCTTCGTATTCACTGGTTGTATGAACCTTAAATCTGTCTAAAAATCCCATGCCGTTCCCCCGTCTTTTTTAAGTTGATTATAATACAACCAGCGAAAAACTCAACGCCCTATTTGGTTTTCTGTGAGAAATTCTCTGAAATCTTCCACATTTCCCCCAAGCTCCTCAATCAACGGAACCACATAGGAACGTCCCGTCTTCCTCCCATGCAGAGCTTCTGAAATCCTCGGATAGGCAATTCCCATTCTCTCTGCCAGCTGTCTCTGTGTCAGTTCCTGACGGATCATCTCAATCTTTACCCATTTTTCAAAATCTCTATACGACTTTATCATTCGTCTCTCCTTTCCCTTATCTGACTGTAAGAAACTTACATAAATTATATCTCTATATCTAGAGATAGTCAAGAAAATGGTACTATCTTCCACAGTATTTTCGTTACAACTTCGTTTACACTAAATTTTATCTATGCTACAATAGACGAGTAAATTTGTTACATGCAGAGAGGGAAAATACATGAAATTTGCAGAAAATTTAAATGAATATCTGGAAAGCCATGATATTTCCAATTATCGGATTTATAAAGATACTGGCCTCTCAGACAGCCTGATCGGATACTGGAGAAAAGGCAAGAAACAGCCGACATTAGAAAACCTGGTCATTCTTTGTGACTATCTGGATGTTTCTATTGATTATCTGGTCGGCAACATTTCCGCCAGAGAAGAAAAACTGCTTCGCTACTACCGCGGGCTGTCTCTGGAAGACAAAGATGAAATAGATACCTATATGAATAATTCCGCCATTGACACATAGAATGAAGTGTGGTAGATTATCATTATTAATAATTTAAATGCTTTGATGAGGAATAGTAGGATATAGAAGGCATTCAGAGAGCTGCTGGCTGGTGAAAAGCAGCTGCCCGGTATATGTGAACTCGCCTCTGAGCAGCTTGCTGAACAGTTAGTAGGCAACGCCGGTTCCGACCGTTATATTGGGAAGATATCAGTTTTTTAACTCGTATCGGTAGTAAGTGCACGCGGCTTCTGCGTGAATTAGAGTGGTACCACGGAGTGTATATAACCCTTCGTCTCTATCCAGAAATGGACAGAGATGAAGGTTTTTTTGTTTGATCAGAACAGCAAACCGCTTCGCGGGGATGCACACAGCCGCATGCAGTTTAATTTTTCATATTTCATGAAGGGAGATTTTATATCTATGAATGCAAACAAATATAAACGCCAATATTTTATGCCTCCTGAAGAGTGCCTTGACTGGGCAAGAAAAGAGTACATCACCAAAGCGCCTGACTGGTGCAGCGTGGATCTGAGAGACGGAAACCAGGCCTTGATCATTCCTATGAGCCTGGATGAAAAAGTAGAGTTCTTTCAATATTTAGTCAAGGTAGGATTTAAGGAGATTGAGGTAGGGTTTCCTGCCGCTTCTGAGACAGAATACACCTTCCTGCGCACTTTGATCGAACAGGATCTTATCCCTGACGACGTGACCATCCAGGTACTGACTCAAGCCCGGGAACATATCATAAAACGTACATTTGAAGCTTTAAAGGGTGCGAAACGCGCCATCGTCCACGTATATAACTCTACCTCTCTTGCACAGAGGGAGCAGGTTTTCAAAAAATCAAAAGAAGAGGTCTTAAAGATCGCCACAGACGGAGCTGAGCTTCTGAAAAAACTGGCCGGTGAGACTGACGGAAACTTCCAGTTTGAGTACTCCCCGGAAAGCTTTACCGGAACGGAAGTAGAATATGCACTGGAAGTGTGTAATGCCGTGCTGGATGTCTGGAAACCCACACCGGACTGGAAGGTTATTATCAATCTTCCTGTCACTGTGCAGCTTTCCATGCCGCATGTGTATGCCAGCCAGATCGAGTATATGAGCAAACATATGAAGTACCGGGAGAACGTAGTTCTGTCCATCCATCCCCACAATGACCGGGGCTGCGGTGTTGCCGACACAGAACTTGCACTGCTTGCGGGAGCGGACCGTGTTGAAGGAACCCTGTTCGGCAATGGTGAAAGAACCGGAAACGTGGATATTGTCACTCTGGCTCTCAACATGTACTCACACGGAGTAGACCCGCACCTGGACTTCTCCAATCTTCCTCAGCTTACGAAGACTTACGAACGCCTGACCCGCATGAATGTCTACGAACGCCAGCCATACTCCGGCAAGCTTGTATTTGCAGCCTTCTCCGGTTCTCATCAGGATGCCATTGCCAAAGGAATGCACTGGATCGATGACCGGGATCCGGATTATTGGTCCGTCCCTTACCTTCCGATTGATCCTAAAGATATCGGCAGGGAATACGAGAGCGATGTCATCCGCATTAACAGCCAGTCCGGAAAGGGCGGCATCGGCTATGTGCTGGAAGAAAACTTTGGATTCCATATTCCGGGCAAGATGAGGGAAGACGTAGGTTATACCGTCAAGGATGTATCCGACAAACAGCACCGGGAGCTTGTTCCGAAAGATATCCTGGATGTATTTAAAAAGGTCTATGTGAATATTGATTCTCCGATTGCCTTAAAAGAGTGCCACTTTATTCAAAAAGACGGCGGCATCGAGGCTGAGATCTCTCTTGACAAAGCCGGAGTCCACAAGCTGTATCACGGAAAAGGAAACGGCCGTCTGGATGCAGTCAGCAATGCCATTCAGCGCCACAGCGATTTGAATTACTCTATCGTCAGCTATCACGAGCACGCCCTTAATGTAGGATCTAATTCCAAAGCATGCTCTTATGTAGCACTCCAGCAGCCAAACGGCTCTGTCGTATGGGGAGCGGGAATCCATGAGGATATTATAACTGCCTCCGTACTTGCACTGATCAGTGCTGTCAACCGATTATAAAAAGCTCTGAACATACGAAAAAAGAGCGCCGGGTCCTGCCCTGGCGCTCTTTTTCTCATTGGCCACAATGATTCCTTGTTTTAAAGTTTCTTATTGGTCTGTCACAGTATATTCTGTTCCCAGGTCTTCTATGGAAGCTGTCCCTCCTGACAGATCTGTCAGTTTCTTTTTGATCTGCAGGCATCCGGCTTCCGGCACTAAAAACTCAAGCGTCACTTTATCTGTATACTCTGTATGAAGAACCGGGATATTCTCTGTGCTGAGAAGATACTGTATCTTACCTGCTGCAGAATAGTCACAGCCGGTCCTGAGCCTGTGCCCCAAGCCCATGGTGACAGTTCCTGCTGCCTCTACAGCTTCCGCTGCTGCCTTAGTATAGGCTCTCACAAGACCTCCGGTACCGAGCAAAGTTCCCCCAAAGTAACGGGTTACAACAATCACGGTATTCAGCAGCTGATTGCCGGTAAGCACTTCAAGCATAGGCTTTCCTGCTGTACCGTTTGGCTCCCCGTCATCGCTGGCTCTCTCCAGCGGCTGTTCAATGCCCACACAGAATGCGCTGCAGTGGTGTCTGGCATCTCTGTACCGGCGTTTCTCCTCCGCTATCACTGCCAGTGCCTCTTCCTCACTGGAAACCGGTACTGCAATCCCTATAAACTTAGATTTTTTTTCTATGACAAGGGATTCACCTTTCTTATGAATCGTCTGATACTGTTCTTTCAATCTCTTTCCTCCAACTCCATCACTGCGTCAACCGCCTCAAAAAAAGAAATCGGTGTCACTTCATATTTAACCAGCAGCCGGACAATACGCTCCGCCTGCGTTCTGGTGGCAAATGCCCCTCTTATCTCTTCTGCTTCCAGGACACTTGGCTCTCTTGTCGTCCTCTCCAAAGCCGCACCATAGACATCCTTCGCAGAATCATTCAGCATATAATAGGATACTACAAATTTGTCTCCATTGCCATCTTCTAAATAATTGGTTCCTAATTTCTCCTTCTTCATCTTTTGTTCCTCCTCTTTTGTAAAAAATCTATAACTCTCCTTAAACGTGATTCCAATGATATGCCGCCGAAGTATCCCTTATGTCCCTGTGCCGCGGGGCTGTCCGGCCGGAACTCTTTTCATTCAGACGGCTGCGCTCTGGCTGTAAGGCGTTGTTTACTTGTTATTTTTTATTTGTTATAATGCTAGACATAGGAGGTTTTACATGAACTTTAACAAGCAAAAAACAGAGCGAAAAAGAAACGCCCTTTCTTCACCGAAAGTACGGCAAAGTTCCCATCTTACGCTTTTTTTCTATAAATATGCACTGGTTGTCATCATTGCCCTGATCGTCACGGCTGCCGGCCTGTCCATCGGATTCATCCGCGGTATTCTTAACAATACCCCGAATATATCGCTGGACTCGATCCATTCAAAAGGCTTTATCACTATGATCTATGATAAGGACGGCAATGTAACAAGAAAGCTGTCCACCAGTGATTCCAACCGTGTCTACGTCTCTCTGGATGAAATCCCGGCCAATCTGCAGAATGCATTTATCTCTATCGAAGATGTCCGGTTTTATAATCACAACGGCATTGACATGCGCGGCATCGCCAGATCCCTTTTGCTTGGCCTGAAAGAACAGAACCTGGATCAGGGCGGCAGCACGATCACACAGCAGCTGATCAAAAACAATGTGTTAGGGATACAGCCTGAAAAAACCACAATCGAGCGTATAGAACGCAAGATCAAGGAACAATCCCTAGCTCTTGAATTAGAAAAAATTACTTCTAAACAAAAGATTCTGGAAGAATATTTAAATGCGATCAATCTAGGGGAAGGAACTTTGGGCGTGCAGACTGCATCTCAAAAATATTTTCATAAAGACGTGTCAGATTTGACACTGTCGGAGTGTACCGTTCTGGCCGGTATCACAAAGAATCCAACAAAGATGAATCCCATCACTCATCCGAACAACAATGCAGCCCGGAGAATGACTATTCTTAAAACGATGCTGGAAGAACATTATATCACAAAAAGTGAATATTCGGAAGCAGTGAATGATAATGTTTATGAAAGAATCCAGAAGATCAATGCAAGACAGCAGAAGAGTTCCACAGCAAATTCCTACTTTGATGATGCTCTGATTCTTCAGGTTGTCCATGATCTGAAAGAAAAACTCGGATACGATGAAACCAAAGCCTACAATGCTATTTACAGCGGCGGGTTAAAAATCTATTCTACCCAGGATTCCAAGATTCAGAAGATTGCAGATAAAGTGACAAATGATCCGAAAAACTATCCGGAAGGTACGAAAGTGGCTCTGTCCTATTCTCTGTCCGGCACTGACAAGCACGGCAGGGAAGTCAGTTATTCTGAAAATGACGTGCTAAGCTATATGAAAAAAAACAAGCTTGGAAACAGCCTTATATTTAAAAACAAATCTGCTGCTGAAGAATCTGCCCGTAAGTTTACCAAATCCCTTAAGAAACATGGAGTCACCGTGATCAATGAACAGGTTTCCACTGTGATACAGCCTCAGATTTCCATGACGATCATGAATCAAAACACCGGCCAGGTAGAGGCTCTTGTGGGCGGACGGGGCGTAAAATCCGAAAACCTTTCCCTGAACCGTGCCACCGGAACTACCAGGCAGCCAGGTTCTACTTTTAAGGTGCTGTCTACTTTCCTGCCTGCTCTGGATGCAAAAAAAATGACGCTTGCCACTGTCTATGACGATGCTCCTTATGACTATCTGGATACAGGACGTCCGGTGCGCAACTACTATAAGGGCTACCGCGGATTTTCCACCATCAGACAGGCCGTCACAGATTCCATGAACATTGTCGCTGCCAAAACTATGGCTGATGTAACTCCGGAAGTGTCTTATGAGTATTTACAAAAGCTTGGTTTTACCACTCTGGTAGACAACAAAACTACTTCAGACGGAAAGACCTACTCCGACTTGAACCAGTCCATGGCTCTTGGAGGTCTGACTTACGGTGTAACCAATCTGGAGCTCACCGGCGCTTTTTCGGCTGTTGCCAACGGAGGAAATTACTATAAACCTTCTTTGTACACTAAGGTTGTGGATCAGTCCGGAAAAGTCCTGCTGAAATCATCTTCCTCCGGTACACCGGTGATGAGAGATTCCACAGCTTTCCTGCTGACGGATGCCATGAAGGATGTTATCAAAAAAGGTACCGGAAAACCGGCAACACTTTCCTCAGGAATGCCTGCAGCAGGAAAAACCGGCACCACCACCAGTAATTATGATTACTGGTTTACCGGATATACTCCGTATCACACGGCCTCCGTATGGATGGGTTATGACCGGAATACTTCTTTTTCTTCGGGGCAGCAGCATGAAAAGATCTGGAAACTGGTTATGGATCAGATCATTGCAGAAAAGGGAGAAAGCAAAAAGGATTTCAGCATGCCTAAAAATATTGTAAAAGCCCGGATCTGCACCAAATCCGGCAAACTGGCCGTCAAGGGTGTCTGTGACCATGATCCGAGAGGCAGTACAGTAAAGACAGAGTACTTTGCCCTTGGGACAAAACCTAATAAGCCATGTGATGTCCATGTGGCTGTTGATATCTGTAAGGAATCCGGGTATCCGGCCAACAGTGCATGTCCGCCCGATCAGCTGTACCGCAGGATCTATATTACAAGGCCGAAGGGAAGCCGTGGAACAACGGATGACAGCAAATATCAGATTCCGGATCTCTATGTAAAATATATGTGCGGCCTGCACACACCAGAATAGCAAGAGCGTTTCCGATAGCTTTACCGTTATCAGAAACGCTCTTTATATATATAAAAAGCAATCCCGCCGCTTTGGCGGCATTACTTAGTATCGAATTTAAACTTTTCTCTATTTTTTAATCTTTGGCTGAAAGATCAGTGAGGCCAGGTATGAAAAGATCAGTGCCGCTGACGTTCCCACCGCTGCAGCCGTAAATCCTCCCTCAAACAGGCCAAGTATTCCATGCTGGTCAATGGCCTCTTTCATGCCTTTCCACAGAGAAAATCCAAATCCTGAAAGCGGGACCGTCGCCCCGCATCCTGCAAAATCAGCGATTTTTTCATAGATTCCCAGAGCTCCAAGCACTGCTCCGGAGATAACTAAAATGACCATAATCCTTCCCGGCTGCAGCTTGGTATTATCCATAAGAATCTGCACCAGAATGCAGATGATTCCTCCAACAATAAATGCTTTTATATATTCCATTTACAGTTCCTCTCTTTCCAGCAGGACTCCGTGGGCAATTCCCGGAACAGTCTCGCCTTCGTTAAAGCTTGTCTTTGACAGAAGTGCTCCTGTAGGTACAAACAGTACCCTCTTCCATCCCCCGTTTATCATTTTTCTTGTAATCATGGAGGACAGAACTACCGCACTGCAGGCACATCCTGATCCGCCCGCATGAGTATCCTGGATTTCATCCTGGTAGATCTCTATTCCGCAGTCTCCGTGTACTTTTGAAATATCATACCCGTTGTCTTTCAGCAGTTTGATCAGGATTTCTTTTCCCACTTCTCCGAGGTCCCCAGTATAAATAGCGTCATAATCATCCGGTGTCATAGCAAAATCATTGAAATGCTGATAAATGACTTCAGCGGCCGCAGGCGCCATACAGGCTCCCATGTTCATAGAGTCTTTCACACCATAGTCCACAATCTTTCCGGTTGTAATTCCGCGGACTTTAATCGGGCTCTTTTCATTGGAAATCACAAATCCCCCGGCTCCTGTTACAGTCCAGGTTGCCGACAAAGGTCTCTGGCTTCCATATTCCAGAGGAAAACGGAACTGTTTTTCTGCACTTCCTATATGGCTCGATGCAAGAGCCAGTGCATGGTCAGCGTAGCCCGCAGCCACAACCATGGAAGCCAATGATATGGATTCTCCTGCTGTGGAGCATGCACCGTACAGGCCGAATAAAGGAATTTCAAGATCCTTAATCCCAAAGGAAGTAGCCATGATCTGCTCCAAAAGATCCCCCGCAAATGCATACCTTACTTGATTTTTTGTGATCTCCGCCTTCTGGATTGCCAGAAGTGCTGCCTGGCGCATAAATCTTCCCTCTGCAAGTTCCCATGTTTCCTCGCCGAACAAAGGATCGTCAATCACCTGGTCAAAAGCCTGCCCAAGCGGACCTTCTCCTTCTTTTTCTCCTACTACGGATGACCATCCTTTCAGGTACGGCGGATGTTCAAATTCCAGGCTTTGTTTACCTTTCATTATTTTCATCACATAACCCCCAGTCTGACTAATATCATATAGATTACTCCCAGGATAAAAGAGGATAAGATTCCATACAGGATCACAGGACCGGCAATGGTAAAGATCTTAACTCCGATTCCGAAAACCTGTCCTTCCTTTTGATATTCAATGGCCGGTGACGCGACAGAATTGGCAAATCCAGTAATCGGGACCAGTCCTCCTGCACCTCCGAATTTTGTAATTTTAGAATACAGGTTAAAACCGGTGAGCAGTACGCTCAGCAGTACAAGGGCCAAGGTTACGGTCAGCAGTGCATCCTTTTCTCCCAGATGGAGCCAGTGCATGGACGCCCGCTTCAGAGCCTGACCGATTGTACAGATTGCTCCTCCCACAAAAAACGCACGGACACAGTTCATAAGACAGCTGCTGGCCGGCGTTACCTGTTCCACATATTCATTATATTGTTCCTTAGACGGTTCATTGTGCATAACAGACTTTTCTCCTTTCGTTATCTAGCCGCTTCAGATAGGCATTGTTGTACGGACAGGCCTGTGGGCTGTCCGTTTCTGCGGCAGTCGCCGCAGAGAATTGTTTGGTAAATATTAATTTTTTGGCTCTATTCGTTCAATCTGAGCCATACTGCGTATGGCTCTCAGGAATTTAAACCCCAACAGCCAAAAATGCTCACGCCTTTTTGGCTGCCGAATTTTAAATTCCTTCCATGCTCTGCATGGAGATTGTCCTCTGTTTTGAATATTTTTCTTTCAACCCTTCTGCGGCTCGTTGCTAACGCAAAAATTGCATATAGCATCCTGCTATTTTGCCCAGGGCTATGGAATAGATGATGAATGGTATTCCGTCTCTTATTTTCAGCCTTCTTGAAAAGACCGGCAGGCTTTTGAGCATTTCGGCCAGGGCTCCGATGAGGCATCCGGTGAAGATTCCTCCGAAAAGGCCGTATAGGATCAGCAGTGGATATCCCAGCGGAACGTGCCAGCGGTATATGAACACTGCTGTTCCCAGTACTCCGCCCAGAGTAATGCAGGTTTCGTAGAGCATCGCGTGGGATATGGTCTTTGTCAGACCGGCCAGCCTCGGAATGACTCCGATCATGCTTAAAAAGGCCAGAAAGCTTCCCGCTATCAGTCCTCCTGCGGACAGTCCATAGACAACTAAAAGTAAATTACGAAGAAACATCCTGCTCCTCCTTTTTCCGCCCGGCATCAATCATTAAAGTATCATTTACATCTCTCTCATAAAGCCTCATCTGAACCTCAAACGGCGTTGGGTCGTCTGTGAGCTTAATTTTTCCGGCATGGTTGAAGAATACGATGATTCCTATGGCAAGCCCGGCCGTATAAGCCAAATGGAGAATGGTGGGCCCTTTGGGCGGTGTCCCCATGACCAGCTGGTAGACAGTTGCAAACAGATCATCGATCCCCACATCTGTGTTGTAGCTCATAATAGAAAAACTGGCTCCGAAAAATGCTACCAGGCAGACACCTGCAATTTTCAGATAATGGGCCCATTTCTTTTCCTGTGTTACTTCCTTTAAGTAAATGATAAAATCTTCCGGTCCCATATTGACCACTTCTGCTGTTTTGTCAATCTCCTTGATAACTTCCACAGCCTTTAAGATCGATACAATCTCCCTTTCATTCCCGCGTCTCTGGAAATGAAAGAGCTTTGCTTCTTTTACCTTTTGCTCCATATCCTTATCGGTACAGTAAATGGACGCCACATCTTTTATTTTTACGTCCGGATTATGAATACATACACTGTCTTCCGCTTTGATATATACGGTCATGATGCTCCATCCTTTCCATTACCAATGTTCCGTCTTTTCTCTGCTCCTCATTTGTGTCACAGAAAAGTATGACAGATAATACTGCAAGAATGACGATCAATGCAATCACCATCCACTGTTTTCTTTGCTTCATGAATATCACCTCTCCATTTCTATGAGATAAATTAGTTGTAGTATCTGTCTTTTTTTGAATTTCATTCATGGATTCTTTCCTTGCAGGAAAAGAATCCAGATGGTATCATTTAAGAGATGCAAGTTTTATAAGGAAAGGAAGGATTGTATGGAAGAAAACGGTCTGACTTTATATAAATTAATGATTTTATTTTTAATCAAAAAAGTGGATTTCCCGCTGAGCAATTCCCAGATCTCAGAATTTATCCTGGACAAAGGCTATACAACTTATTTTAAGCTTCAGCAGGCTTTTCACGAACTGGAAGATGAAGATATGCTGAGGACAGAGCTTGTGAGAAATGCGAGCCATTATTTTTTGACAGAAGAGGGAAAAGAAGCCATTGATATGTTTGAATATCAGCTGTCAGAGCCCATTCGGAACGATATTTTAACATTTTTAGCAACAAAAGAATATCAGCTCAGAGAAGAAACAAATCTGGAGGCGGATTATTTTCCTGCCAAGCGTGATGAATATACTGTCCGGCTCAGGATCAAAGAAAAGGACAGCATGCTGCTGGAAGTGAATCTGAATGTTGTATCCAGAGACCAGGCTATCTACATTTGTGACCACTGGAAATCAAATCATTCTGATATTTATGCCTATCTGATCAACCGCCTGCTCTTTCAGGACCAAACTCAGACAGAAGAAAAGGAGACCGATTCTTAAAACGAATCAGTCTCCTTTTTACATTTCTATAACGTATCTAAATAACTTCACCAGGCATTACTGCTTCCTCGATAAAGTCCCATATCTCTTCCCTTCCCTGTTTTGAGAGAGAAGAAAACGGAAAGACAGGTGTCTCCTTGTTAAGCCCCAGTTCCTGCCGGATCTCCTTTAAATGCTTAGGCAGCTGGCTTCGCTTCAGCTTATCGCTTTTTGTGGCAATGATGGCAGGGTAATAACCGTTATGTACGATCCAGTCATACATCATTACATCATTTTTAGAGGGCTTATGCCGGATGTCAATAAGCAGAAAAACCAGCTTCAGCTGTTTTGATGTATGAAGATATCGTTCGATCATGGCTCCCCACTGTTCCTTTACGGATTCCGTAACCTTGGCATATCCGTATCCGGGAAGATCCACATAATACAGTTCTTCATTAATATTATAATAATTGATTGTCTGAGTTTTCCCCGGCTGGGCAGATACCCTTGCATAAGACTTCCGGTTCATCAGTGCATTGATCAGGGATGATTTCCCCACATTAGACTTCCCTGCGAATGCAACTTCCGGAAGCTGGTTGTCCGGAAGCTTGCTGGTAATCCCGCAGACAGTTTCAAGATTGATTGATTTTATAATCATGGCAGATCTCCTTATTTGAGTAATAATTGTGCTAAATAGCCCGCAAACAGCACAAGCATGATAAGACCGTTTCCTCTGGTCAGTTTCCGGTCCTTTGATGAAAGCATCCACAAAACCAGAGCCGAAAGAATCGCTGCTGCTGCATCTGGGATAAAGCTTGTATCAAAGGGCACCGGATGGATGACTGCCACAGTGCCTACAACAAACAGGATATTAAAAATATTGCTTCCCACAATATTTCCAACGGCAATATCAGCTTTTCCCTTAAATGCTGCGGTCACTGATGTGACAAGTTCCGGAAGAGACGTACCAAACGCCACAACCGTCAGGCCGATGATCCGGTCAGATACACTCAGAGCCTTTGCTATAGATGTTGCCGCATCTACTGTCACGTCGCTTCCCAGTACAATGGCAATCAGTCCTCCCACAGTAAACACGATCATTTTGATAAGCGATGTGCTTACCTCCTCTATGCCCTCTTCAATTCCTTCTTTTTTTGTCAGACGGAACAGGTACACAAAAAAGCCGATAAACAACACCCAAAGAATCACGCCGTCCAGCCTGGAAAGGCTGCCGCCGGCGATGCCCATGCCTGTGAGGATCAATGTAATCACCACTACAAACGGCATCTCAACTTTTACAGTTCCTTCTTTTATGGCTACTGCACAGACAACTGCAGTGAGACCCAGAATCAGCAGAATATTCATGATATTGCTGCCCAGGATATTTCCAACTGTGATCCCTACATTCCCCTTAAAAGCTGCTGAAATACTGACTGCGGCCTCAGGAGCACTGGTTCCGCAGGCTACAATGGTAAGCCCGATTACAATCTGGGGAATACCAAACTTGGCCGCTATCATGGAAGCTCCTTCAACAAAATAATCCGCACCCTTCATCAGCAGAACAAACCCTGCGGCCAGAAAGGCAATGTGTGGCAATAAATTCATATGTGTTCCTCTTTTCTAAAAAAATAAATGCTCTATTAAAATCTTACACCCCAGGATGATCAAAATCAATCCCCCCATGATTTCTGCTTTTTCCTTGAGTTTGTCACCAAACACACTGCCTATGATGACTCCCGCCAAAGATATCACAAATGTAATGCAGCCTATGACTGTGACGGATTCCGCCAGATTCACATTCAAAAATGAGAAGGTCACCCCCACCGCAAGTGCATCAATGCTTGTGGCAACTGCAAGAACCAGCAGTTCACGGAATGAAAAGCCTCCCTCATCTGATTCCTCATCATCGCCGGAGAGTCCTTCCTTCAGCATATTTAAGCCGATCATCACAAGAAGGACAAATGCAATCCAGTGGTCAATCTGCATAATGTGGCCTGCAAACTGCTTTCCGGCCAGATAGCCGGCCACAGGCATCAGAGCCTGAAACCCTCCAAAGAACAGGGCGATCCAAAATGTTTCATTCTTCCGGACTCTGCCCATGCTCAGTCCTTTTCCCACGGATACTGCAAATGCATCCATAGAAAGCCCGATACCAATCATTACTATTTCAATTATGTTCATTTCTTAACCTCTTTATGTACTTTATCATAACAGATGGACCAAAAAGCTGAAAGCCTTTGGTCCATTTGCCGCATTTGATAATAATTCTAAATTACCTCCATTTATTTGTCAACGGACACATGATGGATTTGCTGCGTATATTTTGTGATCGGAAGAATTTGATAACCATCTTTCTTTAATGTTTTGATCAGGGAATCTAAACTTTTCACTGTATTGTCCGCTTCTGCCAGGTCATGCATTAAAACAATACTCACTTTCTGTTTTTTTACATCATTTAAAATATTCTGGTTCAGCTGCTGAGGGCTTAAATTAAAGTTGACTGCATCTCCGCTCAGTGCATTCCAGTCAAAATATAAAAGATTCTCTTTATTTATATATTCAATATAAGGCTTTATATTGCCGGCACAGGAATTGCTGCTTCCTCCCGGAAAACGGTAGATCATCGGCTTTACATCTGTTATTTCGTAAAGCATTTCCTGCAGCTGTTTGATATCCTTGCCGAAGGCATCTACTGAGGAATAAATCTGATCGTAGTTATGGCTGTAAGAATGCATAGCCAGGGTATGTCCTTCCAGAACAATTCTCTGATACTGCTTTCTGGCTTTCTCCGTCTGTTTTCCTACGACAAAAAATGTTGCTTTGACTTTATTTTTTTTCAGGATATCCAGAATCTCATCCGTATTATCCGACGGTCCGTCATCAAAGGTCAAATATACCTTTTTATTCGTAATTTTGCTGTCAGCCAGCAGCCCGCTCTCTCCTTCTTTCTGGCTGGCTATGAAAAGTCCGTCAGAGTGGTCCACTGCGTACCTCAGGATGAAACCAATAAAAAATAATACACAGACAACTGCAAAATATGTTTTTCGCTTCATAAAATCGCTCCCTCACTTTCAATGATAGGATGTGAGGAAGCAAAAAAACTATGCTGGCATTTTATAGTTAATTTAAAGAGACAGAAAAATATCCTGCCGGAAGTAAACTTCTCCGGCAGGATATTTTAAATTTAATTCTTATACTTCAAAAATCAAATCACCATAGCTTGGCATTGGCCAGTCTTCTTTTGCCACAAGCATTTCCAGCTTATCTGCAGGTTCCCGGACACTGTCCATGCACTTAAATACCACGTCGTGATAATAGCATGACTGCTCGGCTGCATCCTCGATTGACTGTGCTTTATCTGTTTCTGTTTCCAGCACGCCAATAGCGGCATATAATTTTTTCAGATTATCTGTAATGTCACGGAGCAGAGAATCCTGCACGGATGTATCCATTCCTGTCTCCTTTAAAGCAGCGACAGAATCTGCCAGTGTCTTCTGATATTTCATAACCGCCGGAACAATCTGTTTCTTAGCGATATCTAATGTTGCAAGTGCCTCGATGTTGATCGTCTGCGCATACTGTTCATAAAGAATCTCCACGCGGGACTCCAGCTCTGCTTTCGTAAATACACCGAATTTTTCAAACATTTTAATTGATTTATCCTGAATCAGGGCAGGGATTGCCTCAACCATAGATTTAATGTTCGGAAGGCCTCTTCTCTCAGCTTCCTTCACCCATGCATCAGAGTATCCGTCTCCGTTGAAGATCACTCTCTGGTGCTCTGTGAGCATCTGTTTTGTAAGCTCATGAGCTTCCATCATCACATCCTGAAGATCTCCGTCCACTTTTTCCAGCTGGTCGCACACTTCAGAGAGTGCGTCTGCAACAATTGTATTTAAGACCACATTTGGGTCTGAAATAGACTGTGTGGAACCGACCATACGGAACTCAAATTTATTTCCGGTAAATGCAAACGGTGAAGTACGGTTACGGTCTGTTGCATCTTTTTCAAAGTCCGGCAGAGTATGTACACCGGATGCCAGTTTATCTCCGTGTTTGGATCTTGTGGCTTCTCCTCTTGTCACCAGCTGTTTTACCACATCTTCCAACTGTTCTCCAAGGAAAATAGAAATAATAGCCGGTGGTGCTTCATTTGCCCCCAGACGGTGGTCATTTCCCGGAGTAGACGCTGCCATCCGGAGTAAATCCGCATGTTCATCTACTGCTTTAATGATCGCTGACAGAATCAGAAGGAACTGCTGATTGTCATGCGGTGTGTCTCCCGGTTCCAGGAGATTTTTCCCTGTGTTTGTCACAATAGACCAGTTGTTGTGTTTACCGGAACCATTGATGCCGTGGAACGGTTTTTCATGCAGGAGACATTTTAATCCCTGGCGTTCTGCCACACGCCGCATCGTTTCCATAAGAAGCTGATTGTGGTCTGTTGCAATATTGTTTGTTGCGTATATCGGTGCCAGCTCGTGCTGGGCAGGAGCCACTTCATTGTGCTGAGTCTTTGCAGTGATGCCGAGTTTCCAGCTCTCCTCGTTCAGTTCTTTCATAAACTTCCCGATTCTTTCACGGATGATGCCAAAATAATGGTCATCCATCTCCTGTCCTTTCGGAGGCATTGCCCCAAATAAAGTACGTCCGGTAAAGATCAGGTCTTTTCTCTGTAAGTATTTTTCTTTATCCACAAGAAAATATTCCTGTTCCGGTCCGACAGATGTATTGACATTCTTGACATTCTTCTTGCCAAGCAGGTGCAGAAGCCTGGTAGCCTGGATATCCAATGCCTGCATAGATCGAAGCAGAGGTGTTTTTTTGTCCAGTGCTTCTCCTGTATAGGAACAGAATGCAGTAGGAATGCAGAGGATCGTAGAATCCGGAGTTTCCTTGATAAAAGCAGGTGATGTACAATCCCATGCCGTATATCCTCTGGCTTCAAACGTTGCTCTCAGTCCTCCTGACGGGAAGGATGAAGCATCCGGTTCTCCTTTGATCAGCTCTTTCCCTGAGAATTCTAAAAGCACCTTTCCGTCTTCAGTAGGAGTAATAAAAGCATCGTGCTTCTCGGCTGTCACACCGGTCATCGGCTGGAACCAGTGGGTGAAATGAGTCGCTCCCTTTTCAAGAGCCCATTCCTTCATTTCATTGGCAACAACATCTGCGATGGCAGGGTTTAACTCTGTTCCCTCTTCAATGGTCTTCTTAAGGTCTTTATAAACTGCCTTCGGAAGCCTTTCCCGCATAACGCTGTCGTTAAACACGTTGCATCCGAACATTTCTGAAACACTTCTTTTTTCGCTCATAAGATATTTCTTCCTTTCCTGATATACCTTCTGTACAATATGTTTTAACCTGCGATAGATTAAAAAAATAGACGCCAAACAATCCTCGAATCGTTTGACGCCTTTGTCATTACTTCGCTAGGTATAAGATACAATGATTCTTTCGAAAAATCAAGTACTTTTTTGTATTTTGTCAAATACAAAGCCGCCAGCTATTGTGTTATCTGATAAATTCCGCTCTCATCCTCTTCATAACTGATCTTAATCTTATCTCCGGCATTCCATTTGATCGCTTTCTCATTTTTGGAAAACTCTTCTTTATAAATATTTCCGTCTTTATCTGTAATATAAACATAGGTATTGCCTTCGATCGGAATAAAATCAACCTTCTTAATTGTGATCTCCTTTGTCTTCACAGCTTCTGCGGCCGCAGCTTCCTTGGCAGAGATAATACCCTGCTCTTTTAAAAGCCTCTTATACTCCTTCTGAACACCGTTCTGAGTTGTGGAGGTCGCAACGATATTGTATTTTCTTACATTGACCATTGCAAACATCTTTACCAGTCCGCCCTTGTCTTTCAGTATCATGACATACGTCGGTTCGCCGTTCACATTAATGAGTGCCGGGAAGGCAGATGAATACCTTAAGTTCTGTACCTGGCCCTCAGCCGCTTTCATGGCTGACTGTTCATTCGCACCTGATACCGTATAGTATTTGGATTCGGCTGTCCGCATATTCATTAGTACAAATGCAATGTTAGACTGATCTCCGTTGACAGAGGTGACACCGGTATATGCCCAGATGTCTCCGTCAATGGACCGGTAGCCATAATCATCTGTGGCAACCTTGCATCCCTTCTTGCCGAACACACTGTTGATATAGCCATTAGTGAGGAGTCCTTTCCAATTATACTTCTGAAGGAGCAGCCTTCCGTCATATACATGATCCACCCATTTAGGAACATCCTTTACATCATAATAAGTACTCTTTCCTGTAACCGGATCACTGATAACAGCTCCTTTGACGTCTTTGGCCCCAAAAAGGCCTGCATTTGCCTTGAGTACCGGACAAATATAGTAAGGGTTTCCTTTGTTGTCAATTTCAAAATAGTAGCCCTGGAAAATAGCGGTCGGATACTGGAATCTCAGATGCCTTTTCAGGTTCCTGGAAAAGTATGCGGACGGCGAATACTGCATAGGTTTCTTAAGTTTGACATACTTTGCCTCATTGCTGATAGGATCGACCTGTACATACCCTGGTATCCCTGACTTTCTGTTGGTCATATACCGGATAAAGCTGGCGTAATTTAGTGGTGCCACTTTCATCGGCTGTCCGTTGTAATCGATCTGGGTATAGTCATCACTGACCTCATACTGGCTGACAACATCCGACAGAGAACCAATGGCACGGTCACCGATGATCCTTGCTCCTTCTGTATCCATCAGGGCAATGTCAGTGATCCTCTCCGTCTCTTTCATATCATTCTCAAACTTTTTATTTTCAACTTTGAGTCTGCCGGCATATTTCTTTGAGGATACCAGCTGGCTTGAGAGAATCATTCCCACTAAGAAAATGAGAATAACAAGAACCAGCAGAGTGGAGAACAAGGTTAAAACCTTGGACTTCTGTCCCAGTCCCTTTACTGCTGCCCACGCAGTCAGCACTCCCAAAACAGCGATCAGCGCCATCCACATGCCGGTCTCCTGAAAATTAAGTGCAGGAAGAGCCACATAAAAATATAATCCTGCCAAAATAAGAACAGCCAGTGCTCCCAGGGCAATTGTTTTCTTTTTCATCTTTCCGAATTTAAAATTCTTGATCCGGTTCAGATCATTCATATCAAACCGAAATACCATCTAAGTCACCTTCTAATCTTGTATTTCACAGTGTTTCTGCGATACCTAGATGTTATCATATTTCACATTAAAATGGTATATAAATTTATTTTCTGCGCTGTTTGCCCTCCGGATCAATATAGAAATCTTTTGTTAAAATCATATGTGAAACCGGTACAAACCGGTATCCCTCAGACTTTAAACGTCTGATAATGACCGGCAGAGCCTGCTTTGTATAGACAGTTCCGGTATGCATCAGAATAATTGCTCCATTTTCCATCTTTTTGTTTTCACATACCCGGTCTATAATGTCCTGCTTTGAGATATCTTTCCAGTCCAGACTGTCCACAGACCATTGGATCACTTCATAATTCAGCTCTCTGGCTGTTTTTACCACAGTTTCATCATAATCCCCGTATGGAGGACGGAAAAGTTCCATCTGCTCTCCTGTTGCCGCCT
>NZ_JAGZSD010000055.1 GCF_018381315.1 Anaerostipes sp.
GTAAAATATACCGAAGGTCTGTTAAAGTTACCCTTTTTTCTGAAAAACATATCAAAATCTTCTTCAAAAAGTTCTTGACATATCACCAGAATGCTTTTTATTTGAAACAGACATCTTCTCAGCCCCATATCACAATTCCCTTCTATGGAGAATGCTGCCTCTTTAAGTGGTATGACGTATGATGTTATATAATAAAAAAAATACACTGAAATTACACATAATTTGGTAATTTCAGTGTAACACGACGTCATACCTCTGTCAATAACAAAATCAGATTATTTTTGCATCTGTTTATCTCCTCTGCCCTGTTTTTTCCTGCATCGTTTTCATATGCTCCCTGCCTATCTCCCGCGCTCTGTCGGCATCACCGGCCTGGAGGGCATGAAACAAATCAATATGAAGATTCTGAGTTACGGTAAGCTCAAAGGAACGGCGGTATACATTCGTCGTATAGTTCAGTGCAATGGCCTTTTTAATTGTGGGAAGCATCCTCTCAATCACTATGTTTCCGGTCATACAGTAGACCAGGGAGTGGAATTCCATCTCACAGTCTGCCAGCTGATCGATCATGCGCTGATCGCTCTCATCCATTTTCAGCTCATACATGATCTCATTCATCTTTCTGAGAATTGCCTCCATCTCACTAAGCTGTCTTTTCGTCGCCCGTTGTGCGGCCAGATAACAGACCTCCGGCTCGATTACGCTTCTCGTTTCACAGAGATCCGGAATCAGCTTTTCCTCCGGTATAAACTCAAACCCATAGGGATCATCCGCAAGCCCCGGTATGGCGGCAACATAAGTTCCCTTCCCCCGCTCGATATAGAGGATGTTTTTGGATATCAGTATCTTTACTGCTTCCCTTATCGTAGTCCGGCTCACATTCAAATCATCCATCAGCTCATTCTCGTTGGGAAGCTTGGATCCCAATGCAAATTCACCTGTCATAATCTTAGTTTTTATCTTATCCGCGATATTCTGTGAAAGTGTAAATCCTCTTTCCATAGCCTGTACCATCCTTCGTTTCCCTGTAGGAATACGGCCGGTTGTGCCGCTTCCTGTCCTCTATATTATATATGCTCTTTCCTGCATTTGGCAATCACTTTTCCTCCCTTGACTCTTTTTTAATTAAAATTGGTGCGGGTAACTATTTAGTTAAGCAGGCGAGGACGCCGCCGGTACGGTCAGCGGACGGGGTGGTAAGGGGGATGAGTCTTTCGTCCTGAGGGAGTATTATCGTGAGTTGGGACTGCGGGCGAAGATAAAGTCTGCGGAGCACGCTCCCGCTCTGTGAAATGCATCGCGCTGCTAAGCTCGTAAGGGACCTCGCTAATCAGCGATG
>NZ_JAGZSD010000032.1 GCF_018381315.1 Anaerostipes sp.
GCCTGAACCTTGCTGTGTGCTCCCAGAATTTCTTTCTTCTGTTCATCAGGGGACAGCCTGGTCATGTATTTATGATTATCCCCATGATTACCGATATCGTGGCCTGCCTTTGCAATCTTTTTGACATCCCTGGGGAAACGCTGCACCCAATCTCCGGAAAAGAAAAAACTGGCCTTTACATTTTCTTTCTTCAGCAGTTTAAGAATCTGGTCAATATCTTCATTTCCCCATGCCGTGTCAAACGTCAGGCTGATTTCTTTCTTCTTCGTATCCACACAGTAAATAGGAAGTTCTTTGTTGTCTGAAGGATTTAAAATCCTTACATTTTGATTCCAGACAGAAAGGGCTGCATTGCCTCCGCCGAGCAATGACAGCCCTAAAACAACGATGCATATAAAACCTGTGATCAGTTTTTTCTTATTCAATCTGTCCATCCCCTGTTCATCATCTATGTACTATTTATATGGGGAAAAAGATTGTCTCATTCTGAAAGAATTCAGATCATCGGAATCGCTTCAATCGCTCCGGTTAAATAATTTTTATAACATATTTGGAAAGTATTTGGCTGCACCGCAGTGGCCGGCTGAAAAATTGCAGGATCATTGCGGCTGCTGTACAGAGTGCCTTCATTTTCATTTGATGCAGTATAGAAAAACAGCCCGTTTTCTGTATTATCCAGCTCATCGCTTTTTCCAAGTGTATATGCAAGAAGGTTTGTCACTGCCACGCCGTCCTGTTCGCTTTCCAGAAGAAAGGTGTTTTCTGCAGCGTTAAACTGAACTTCGTACGGATCAAATGCATCCTGAAGGGAACGATTCCATACGGAATAACCGTAATCCAAATTTTCCTTTTCATTATAAAGAAGATCTAAAATATGATTTATATAGTAAGTACAGTGGTGCATATGAACCTCGACCACCCAGTCTTCAACCTGCTGTGTTTGATCCAGCCACTCCATACTGCACATAAGCTTCCTCAGGTGGGAACGGTAATCATTCAGCAGATTTCCTGTATCTGACTTGATGCCGTTCACAATAAAATCCTGAATTTCCTGTTCATTCATCTTCATTCGCTTGACACTGATGATCATGCCTGTGATAAATCGGAGTGTCCACGCTCTGGTATCACTTGGCTCCCGGTCAGGCTGGCGAATATAGTAATTATAAAAATTTATCGCATTAACCAAGCCCTGCGCCATGCAGTGAAAACTGATGCCGTGGCAGAGATCCATTCCGTCTCTGTGCGGAAATGAATCCTGGACCTCTTTTGTAAAGTCGCACCTTCTCCCATTTAGATAAAATCCTGTATCCTGTCCAAAGTCTATACTGTCCATATAAATACCTCCTATAAATGAATATTTTTCCAACAATTATATTATCTCTCTTTCTCTGCTGTATTGTCAACTTGCGTCCCTTTTTCTTGACAGTTTTTCTGCTTAAAGGTATTCTGATAAAGATGGCAGAAATCCAAAACCAAATTTAAGGAAAGGATGTGAGAGTATGGATTCACCCCGAAGTCAATACAGCATGAATGAAAAGTCCAAACCTCCCGCCTTAAGTTTCTTAAATACAGGGAGAGGATTTTCATTCATGTTTTGATCTTCAAAATTTCATACAAATAAGGAGAAAAAACATGAGAGAAGAAAACATCAGAGCTTTGCTCATGAGGCGGGAGTACCCTGCCTTAAAAGTTGTGCTTAATTCTATGAACAATGTAGATTTAGCATTATTATTAGAAAACTTTAAAGAAAAAGAATATACAATCCTGTTCCGCCTGATCCAGAAGGAAAAAGCAGCGGAAGTCTTTACCGAGATGTCGTCTCCGATGCAGGAGACATTGATCAATGCCTTCACACGGTCTGAGATCAAAGAACTGTTTGACGATATGTATATGGATGACACAGTCGATATTATTGAAGAAATGCCTGCCAACGTAGTGGAGCAGATCTTAGATGTAACGGATAAAGAGACCCGGCAGACCATCAACAGACTTTTAAACTATCCGGAAGACAGTGCCGGAAGCATTATGACCGTGGAATACATCGACTTAAAGAAAGACATGACTGTGGAACAGGCATTAAAAAAGATCAAACGTGTCGGGATTGATCAGGAAACTATTTATACATGCTATGTAATTGAACAAAAAAAACTCATTGGGATCGTGACGGCAAAAAGCCTGCTGCTCAATGAAAGTCAGATGCTGATAAAAGACATCATGGAGACGAACCTCATATACGTCAATACGCATGAAGATAAGGAAAATGTCAGCAAGCTGTTCCAAAAATACGGCCTTCTGGCTATTCCTGTTGTAGACTGCGAACACTGCATGGTTGGAATCGTAACCTTCGATGATGCCATGGAAGTCTGGCAGGATGAGGTAGAAGAGGACATGTCCATCATGGCGGCTATGCAGCCGAACGAAGACTCTTATTTCGGCACTTCTGTCATAAGCCACGCAAGACACAGGATCTTATGGCTGCTTGTCCTTATGCTCTCGGCTACAATTACCGGAACGATCATCACAAAATATGAAGATGCATTCCAGACTCTTCCGCTTCTCGTATCCTTTATCCCGATGCTGATGGATACAGGCGGAAACTGCGGCTCCCAGAGTTCTACCCTGATCATACGGGGAATTGCAGTAGATGAGATCCGGTTTCATGATTTTTTCAAAGTTGTCTTCAAAGAATTCCGGGTTGCAATTTTAGTCGGTTTTGTTTTGGCTGTCGTCAACGGCCTGCGCATTGTTATTATGTACCACAGCCTCAGAATGGCTCTTCTTATCGGGCTTTCTTTAATGGCAACGATCATACTGGCAAAGATTGTGGGCTGCTGTCTTCCTCTTCTGGCCAAAAAGATCGGACTGGATCCGGCCATCATGGCGGCGCCTCTCATCACGACACTTGTGGACACCTGCTCTATTCTAATCTATTTTAATATTGCAACTCATCTGTTTTCGTTATGAAAACAGCCTGGCATTCAAACAACTGCAGGTCCGGTACTTGAAATCGTTCCTGCAGCTGTTTTTCAGTAAAATTTCTTAATGATGTCTGCACATGCTTTTATACCAAATGTACCGCTGTCCAATGAGATATGGTAATTCTTTGCCATTCCCCACTCCATGTCTGTATAATAATGATAGTACATACTGCGCTTTTTATCTTTATCCTTCAGCCGTTTCTCCGGCGTATGCTCTGTCTCCCCATACTTTTCCACAATCCTCTTTGCACGCTGTTTCATATCTGCATGAATAAATACAGTAAGACAGTCTGCTTTGTTTCTTAAAATATAGTCCGCACAGCGGCCTACAATCACACAGCTTTCTTTCTCGGCAAGCTGCAGAATACATTTTTTCTGAGCCTCCCACAGATAGTCCTGAGCTGACATTCCGTTTATGCCGTTATTTGAAAATGCGGCAGCCAGCCGCTGCGGGAGACATTCTCACTTTTTTCTGCAATGTATTCTTTCGCAAACCCGCTTTCCTTTGCAATCTTTTCAATAAGTTCCTGATCATAGCATGGAATTCCTAGTTGCCCGGCTGTTTCTTGTCCGATGGTGCGTCCGCCGCTTCCAAACTGGCGGCTGATGGTTATGATCTTATGCTTCATATTGAGTCCTCCCCTGCTCCGGTACTTTTTTATCTTCCTCCGTGTTCATCCCTGCAATCTTCTGCTTATAGATCCGTTTCATCAGCAGACAGGAAATTGCAGCTGACAGAATCTCTGCCATGGGAACAGACAGCCATACGATCCAGGAGTCTGCCCCTGAACTTCTGACCATCCGGGCAAATAACCACGCCGCCGGCAATACAAAAAGACACTGTCTGCACACCGAGATAACAAGCGATTCAATCCCTCCGTCCAGTGCCTGAAAAATCCCCTGGAAAGCGATGTTGGCTCCCGCAAACAGAAAACTTACAGATATGATTCTCATTGCACTGATGCACAGATCCTGCGTTGTTCCCGACAGACCGAAAATACCTGAAAAAGGCTCGGCAAATAATTCAAGCACCAGAAGGCCTGCGGCCATAATACACAGTGTATAGCCAATGCCGTATTTAATTCCCTCCAGGATTCTTGTCCTGCTCTGCATTCCATGGTTAAAGGAAACAATCGGAGTAATGGCATCTCTCAGTCCAAAGGCTGCAAACAGAACAAACTGCTGAATCTTATAATACAGTCCATATGCTGTGACCGCCGCCTCCCCGATGCCTCCCAGTATTATATTCATCCCGTAAGTCATGACAGACATCAAAGCCTGAGCAATAATTGCCGGCAGGCCAATGGAATAAATTTCTTTTATAATCTGTGCAGAAGGCCTTATATACCGAATGTTGTTTGAGACATCCTTGTTTACTTTCAAATGAAAGATAAGAGCCATCAGCATAGACACACATTGTCCGGTCACCGTTGCATAAGCCGCTCCTTTTACCCCCATTTCAGGGCATCCCCAAAAACCGTAAATCATAATTGGATCTAAAACCATATTTGTGACAGCCCCTGCGATCTGTGCAATGGTGGAATATATAGAATGGCCTGCGGCCTGCAGCAATTTTTCGTAGATAGAAAAAAATACGATACCTATGGAGGTGCAGCAGCAGATTCTTAAATAATCTTCCGCCATATTGGCAATCAGCGGGTTCCCAGTCTGAGAACCTACATACGCCCGGATTCCAAAAAGACCGAACATTAAAAATAAGATAAAGATTACAACTCCCAGAAACACTGCATTTCCTGCTGCTTTGTTTACTTTCTCCGGATTATTCTGACCAAGAGATTTAGACAGCAGTGCATTGACACCAACTCCTGTTCCGATTCCCACTGCCACCATCATCATCTGCACCGGAAATGCCAATGTCAGTGCATTTAAGGCAGCCTCCCCGTTGTTCTGCATATTGGCAACAAATGCGCTGTCTACAATATTGTAAACAGCCTGCAGCACCATGGATAAGATCATGGGCATTCCCATTGCCAGCATTAAACGGTTTACCGGCTCTGTTCCGATCTTGTTCATTTTTTGTTTTTGTTCCATTATAAAATCTCCCTTTCGACTTGCTTTTCAAGTTCCTATGAAAGAACAAAGTGGCACGCCCACCTCATCTCCCCCAACCCTTCACTCTTTGAGGGGCTTGTACACTTTGCGCGCCAAATGCGATTTGCCACAGGCAAATAATTTCTCTATGCATTTGTGCGCATCCTGCACGGAGTGCTTTTTATTTTTCTGCTACTCGGTTCAGTCAAATTATAGCAAATAAAATTTAAAAAAGTCAAGATTCTTTTTTCGTCTTTATATTGCCCATACCCTATGCTCTGATTGCTTTCAAAAAATACTTATTAAACAGCTCCAGCTGATCGTACACGATTCCATGTCCGCTTTCATCCAGCTGTATCAGCTTGGAATCACAGATTGCTTCATGCTGGATCCGCACCAGGTCATTGGACACCACAACATCCTTTTTCCCGTATATAATCCATGTAGGCACATGTACAGCTTTTAGATCTTCTCTTCCATCTTCATCTCTTAAAGAAACTGCTGCATGAATGGTTCCCAGACCGGAAGCAGACAGGGCAATCTGTTCAAACCAATTCACTGCTGGTTCTGACTGCGGACTTGCAAAGAGCTGCTCATGGCTAAAGTTATAGCATAGCTGAGGCCGGTCAGTCTCTGCCAGTTCAATCAGCCCGTTGACATATTCTCTGGTCAGTCCGTATGGGAAGTCCTTCCTCTTTGTCCATGAGGGAGCTGCTGCTGCCAAAAGGATCAGCTTTTTCACTCCGAAGCTTTTAAATCTTCTCATATAACGGAGGACAACAGCCCCTCCCATAGAAAATCCCACCAGAGTGAAATTCCTTAATTTCAGCCTTCTGATCACTTGGAAGATATCCTGGGACATCTGATCGTAGGTATAGCCGAAAGCAGGGGTATCCGAATTTCCAAAGCCTCTAAGATCCAAGGTCACTACCCTGCAGCCGCACTGGCATAAAAGGTCGATCTGATACTCATACATCAGATGAGACAGGGGCCAGCCGTGAATCAAAACAACAGTCTCCTCTCCAAATGGGTTGTAATCGTAGACTGCTATTTTTATTCCGTCCGTTGATCTCACATAAAACAAAGCATATCCTCCTTATTTTTTAATAACCAGGGTGTCATAGCCTCTTTGCTTCAATTCATTTTCAAACTGCACTGCTTCATCCAGCGTCCTGAATTCTCCCAGCTGCACGGCATAAAAAGGCTCCTGGTACACAATATCACCGTCAAATCCCTGAGCCAAAGCTTCATTCAACGCATACTGTGCATTGGAAAAATTGCGGTACAGGCCCACCTGTACCCGGTAGGTACTGCTAAGCTCCTGCTGTCCTGATCCGATCGTATCAACGATTCCATCGGCAATGGCATTTGCTATATCGTCAAATCGGGAGTCAAACAGCTCGTTGTCCTTCTCCGTATTGATAAAACCAACTTCGATCAAAATCGCAGGAATATTGGTTCTTCTGAGCACCGCAAGCCCCGGGCGTTCTTTAACCCCTAAATCATTAAATCCCACCTCACTGAGTCTGCGGTTGACATTCCTCGCCATCTCAGCCTTGATTCCGCTGTCATTGTACACCAAGGTCTCCACTCCGCTGTAGGTATTGGGAAGAGGGCTTGAATTCCTGTGTATGGAGACAAAATAATCCGCTCCGCTCTCATTTCCGATTCTTGCTTTTTCAAGCGGAGACTGATAAATATCCGTCTCTCTGGTAAACTGCACAGGAACTCCTCTTTCTCTCAAAGCCTGCCCTACTGCCAGGGTAAGTCTCAATGTATCATCTTTTTCTCTTCTTCCATTAAACTGGGCACCATTGTCAAAACCGCCGTGTCCGGCATCTAAAATTACTCCTGCCATAAAATTCCTCAAATCAACTTCCTTTTGCTAATATATGCAGAACAGAGAAAAAAGTACACTGAAATATTAATAAACATCGAATCTATGAGAAAATAAAGAGACAGTTCATTTTACCGATACCACAGTAAAACACCCAAAAGCAGTGTCAGGACAAGACATCCGGTTATCCCTGTCCGCTGTTTTCTTGTACCTTTTTCGTACCTTAAGATCAGATAAATTTCAAACAGGACAAGCAGGATACACAGAAGTGTAAACGCAAATGCAATGTTTGAATCGTCATTAAAAAAAGTCAGGATTACCTGAATAATAAATACAAGATCAATACAATAATATTTTTTTGCCAGCTTTTCTAACATAGTTCCTCCTAATATAATTACGCATTTCATATTGTCTGGTTTAAAAACAAAATATCCAGTACCTGATTCTCTATGGCATTGTAAATCTGAGATGCATATTCGTGTGCCGCCGTCTGAAAGTATTCCCTCTTTTGGGCAAGCCCTGCCTGATCTGCCATGAAACCAATGATTGTCTGAATCTTTCCTTCCATCACTTCCATACTGCTGCCCTGAAAATATCTTTGGATTACTTCTACATCTTCTCTTGTAAGTTCCAGGTCAGACAATTTTCCTTTAGAAACCATACATCCTACTGCCTGCAGCAAAACCAAAGAACAAATATTTCCCATATAATAACTGCCAGATCTTTGATGCACTCCGAAGGTTATATCTTCCCCACAGTATGAATTCTCCGCATTCTTTATCAATTTTTTTACAGAGTTTGTTTCAAAGCAATCTAAAAAGCTCTTTTCAGTTTCTGCGTTACACAGATAAGTAAAAATCAGATCAATTCCAGTCTGATCTCCGTGACAGCACATAGTCGGATAATCCAGTGTCAGGATATGATCCTGCGGACAGAATCTGGCATCATAATAAAGAAAAAATTCTGGCATTCCTCTCATTATGGTATCTCTGTAATTACTGCATCCATAGTCCTCAAATTCCTGAGCCACACGGTCATAGACAGCTTTCGCACTGCGTGCTTTTTTTAGTATCTTCTCATATCCTATTTCATAGGCCTCCATGGCACTTAGCCCTCTTTGAGGCCGCAGTGCAGCGCCAAAATCTTTTTCACACTCACGGATACAATAAATCACCGCCTCCATCAGCATCCTGGCTGTCTCATAGGTTACCGAACTGCTCTCCTTTGATGTATATTTTTCTGTCAGGCAGGCTGCCGCCGGAAGTAATTCCTCCAACTCATACTCCATATCTTCTCCCTTCAAAACTGCAGATCATCTCAATCCCAAAATAATTCCTTCAGCGCATTCATATATAGTTCACTGTCCCAGTGTTTTTCTTCACTGAATTGTCCGTATTCACCCCGGCCCCCGCTTTTTTTATATCCTTCATATCCCGCCCGCACAGCCCTTGAAAACCGTTCCAGACAAGTGTCTCTGAGATATTCAAGGTCGCCCATGCATACAGTCTCAAACTGCTCTTTCATGAACTCAAGAAGCTCATCATCTGTCAGTTTATCCATGGCTTCATTTTTAAACTGATAGAAAATATCCTGAAGCTCCTTTAATATCCCGGCATAATGATCCTGATCCACATATTGGGAGTCACAGAACATATACATGAGTTTGTCAAGAATCCCTTTTCCAAACTCTACTCTCTGGTACTTTTTAAGGCTTGCATTCCTCACCGCAATCAATTCTTTCGCCTGTTCCTCTGACAGGCTCAGACCAAATTTCTCATAAGTCTTTTCATTACACGCTTCCATTGCCCTGAGTTCTTCCGGCTCTTTTTTTCTGATCAGCAGTTCATAAAAATTTTCTTCCATATGATGCCCCCTTTCTTTTACTTGGAGAC
Organism: Anaerostipes sp.; assembly: GCF_018381315.1. Classification (GTDB taxonomy): domain Bacteria; phylum Bacillota; class Clostridia; order Lachnospirales; family Lachnospiraceae; genus Anaerostipes. The sequence continues at coordinate 8,760 of NZ_JAGZSD010000032.1, forward strand.
TTATTATACTGCCGTGCCTGCCGGATCACAAGACTTGAAAAAAACGTCATTTTATGGTAATATAACAATAGAAAAGGGAGCAGATATGATATGTATCTGCTCCCTTTTCGCTATATCTTTAAGTTATTCATTTGCAAGTTCAAGACAAAGCTGCTGTGCGAATTCTCTCTGAGGTTCTTTATAATAAAAGACCAGTTCCTCCGGTTCGTCCTCTGTCTCTATCACGATCTTGTTCTCATCCTCCAGCCTGGCTTTCCGGATCTTATCCCGTTTCACAGACTTTGTCTCCCGCACTTCCGGCACTGCACCCCACTCGGAATATCCGACCAGTTCCATTTGAAGTTCTTCATCTGTCAGCGTCAGAACATAATCATTTGCCAGACGGTCCCCTGCGGTATCAGCCAGCAGATAGGAAACCGCATTGGAAACTGCGTTTGCGATCGCCTTTTTGTTTGATATTTCCTGATAGGCTTTTAAAATGATTGGCATTTTCTCTCCTCCCTCCTAAATCTATTACTTTTTCCATCCTTCATTGCCTCCAGCTGCAGCAGCCTTTTTGTTATTATATCTCGTTTCCAGTTTCTTTACAATGATTTCCTCATTCAATAACGCCTTTATCCTTCCACTTCCCGCTCCGGTATCTCACAGTTCCGATCATAAACGCAACAGCCCATCCGATGGGGATTGACCACCATATTCCGGATGCTCCCAAAAAGTGGGCCAAAATATATGCAAATGCAACTCTGCATCCAAAATTACACAAGGTCCCCGCCATAAAAACACCGACATCCCCGGCTCCTCTAAGGACTGCATTGACCACATTCATAAGCCCCATCAGTGCATAAAATACAGAAACCACCCTTAAATAGTCCACACCTACGGCAATAACCTGTGCATTGACTGTTTTATCCACAAACTGGGCCACCAGTACATCTCCCTTAAAAAATAAAACAGCTGTGATGGCCAAAGCAATGCCGGCCGCCATCATCCTTCCGGCCTTCAGTCCTTCCCTGATCCGTTCCGGCTTTTTGGCCCCGATATTCTGCGCGGTAAAGGTAGAGACTGCATTTCCCACGTTCACCATAGGCATAATGGCGATGGAATCAATCTTTGTCGCTGCCGTATATCCGGCCAGCACGACAGATCCGAAGCTGTTCACCAGGCTCTGGACAAACACCATTCCGAAAGAGACAATGGACTGCTGTACCATGGACGGGACCGCAATCCTTCCCATCTGGAGCAGAATCGAATGACTGAACAGCACCGGCTTTTTCTCTGTCTTGACGGTTTTCAGCCTAAACAACAGGTTAATAAAAGAAATGACCGCCGCAAGCCCCTGGGCGATCAGCGTTGCCCACGCAACACCTGTCACACCCATTCCCAGACGGATCACAAAATATAAATCAAGTACAATGTTCAGAACAGAAGAACCTGCTAAAAAATAAAGCGGTATCTTTGACGCTCCCAGGGAATTATAGACCGCATTCAAAGTATTATACATAAATAAAAACACAAGGCCCAACATATAAATTCTCAGATAATCTGCCGCATCCTGATAAATATCTGCAGGAGTTCTCATCAGAACCAAAATCCCTTCTGTTCCCGCCGCTCCGATGATCATCAACACAAAGCCCAGTACGAATGTAGAAATCAGGGCCGTATAAATTGCCGTCATCATCCGGTCATAGTCCTTTGCACCAAACAGCTGGGATATGACTACAGAGTAGCCGATACTTGAACCCGTAGCTACGGCCACAAATAAAAACACAATGGCAGTGGAGGCTCCGACCGCTGCAAGTGCCTGTGCACCCACGAATCTCCCCACCACCATAGAATCTATAATGTTATAAAGCTGCTGAAACAGGTTCCCCAGCACAATAGGTACCGTAAAGAAAAACAGTTTTTTGGCCGGATTTCCCACACTCATGTCATTGGTCAGTTGTTCACTCATTTTTTTGTTCAGATATAGCTTCGGTCCACTTTAATCACTGCAAAGTAATTTTCCCGGTGCTTCCTGATCTCCTTTCTGATGTACGTCGTAACATCTCCCACTTCCTTATCATATTCATATGGCACCACAAGGTCAAAAATCAGATTGTTATGTGTTTTCCCTTCTACCATCCTGAAATCATGGATGGACAGTTCACTTCCGCATTCTCTTACAATTCCCTCTACAAGCTTCCTTGCCTCGTTTGTCTCCTCATCATCTGTAACGATGGGGTCCATGTGAATCGTTGCGTCACAGTTGAACTTGTGCATCAGGCGGTATTCAATGTTGTCGATCACATCATGTGCTTCCAAAATATCCACCTGATAAGGCACCTCCGCATGAAGTGAGATCATCCTGCGGCCCGGGCCGTAGTCATGTACAATGATATCATGAACCCCCACGATCAGTTCATTATTCAGCACCTCATTCTGAATATCTTCTACCAGTTCAATATCCGGTGCTGTCCCAAGCAGCGGTGAAAGTGTATCCTTGGCGGCTCCGAATCCCGCCCACATAACAAATCCCGCAACAAGGATTCCCACATAGCCGTCTGCATTGATCCCTGCAAACCTGAAAATCAGCATCCCGCCAAGAACTGCCGATGTAGCAATGCAGTCGCTTAAGCTGTCTGTGGCCGTTGCCCTCATTGTCTCTGAATTGATCAGATTTCCTACTTTTTTATTGAAACCTGCCATCCAAAACTTCACAAGAATTGAAACCACAAGGATTCCTATAGAAACAGGACGAAACATAATATCTTCCGGACTTAAGATTTTCTCTACAGAGGATTTTAAAAGTTCAAATCCCATCAGAAGAATCGCTAAAGATACTAAAAGCCCTGAAATATACTCAATCCTTCCGTGTCCAAAGGGATGATCCTTGTCGGCCGGACGGCCTGCCATACGGAATCCCACCAATGTAATAATAGAAGATGCCGCATCAGAAAGGTTATTGAAGGCATCTGCTATGATGGAAATAGCTCCCGTAAGAACTCCCGCAGTCAGCTTTCCGCAAAACAGAAGAACATTGCAGAAAATGCCCACTGCTCCTCCCATGGTTCCATAAGCCTGGCGGACTTTATGGTTTTTTAGGTTGTCTTTATCTTTAATAAATAACGATATTAATAAGTTTGTCATAATTCCTCATTCCTTTACTTGAAATATTTCTCATTGTATCACAAATTACAATTATTTTCATTTTCTTCAAGCAAAAGATGGATGAAATCTTTCATTGGCTCTGTCCGGTATTTATCCTTATATACAACAATATGATTATCATTCTTCAGTTCAATATCTTTAATTCCGATTTTCTTTAAGGTTCCTTTTACAACTTCGTGCTCTGCCAGACGTTCCGGAAGTACGGTAATCCCCAGGCCTTCCTTGGCTGCCTGTATCAGCACCTGGGAATTAACGCTGGTCCAAAACGGTTCAGCTTTCAGATCATGGAGCAGAAGTACACTGTCCAGCACATCTCTGGTTGCGCTCCCCTTTTCCCGGAGCAGCAGCGGCTGTTCTAAAAGCCTTGCCAGTTCTACCTCTTCCATATCCGCCCACGGATGATTTGGGGAACAGAACACAAACAGCCGAAAAGAAGAAAAAGCAATGCTGTCCGCCATTTTCTCCGAGACAGCTCCCTCGATCAGAGCCAGATCGATCTCATTATTCTGAAGCATGGACAAAACATCCGAGGCCTTGCATACCTGGACGTTCACCGGAGTGTCAGGATATTTTTCCTTGAACTGTTTCATGGCCCTGGGAAGCCAAAAGTTTGATATGGTGATACTTGCCCCCACCCGGAGGACTGCCTGCTTTTCCAAGTCATAGATTCCGTTCTCCAGATCTTCGTACAGTTCCAGAATCCTCACTGATTTTTTTAAAAAGAGTTTCCCTGTCTGATTTAAAAATACCTTTTTGGATATGCGGTCAAACAAAACAGTTCCAAGCTCTTTCTCCAGTTCATGGATCACATGGGAAACCGCAGGCTGGGTCATATAAAGCTTTTCTGCCGCCTTGGTGATACTACCTTCATCGCATACCGTTTTAAATACATATAATCGCCGGATCGTCATACATTTTCCCTCCTATCATTACTATTTTAGCATGTTATATATAAAATAATATAATTTTATTTATATAACATGAAAACGTATACTATAGAAAAGGGGGAATTTCCATTATGAATAAAAACCTGTTCAAACAATATACCTGGCTGTTCCGGGTTAATCTGACAGTCAGTGCTTTTACTTTTGGCGGCGGTTATGTCGTCGTTCCTATGTTAAAGAAATACTTTGTTACAAAAAAACAGCTCATAGCTGAAGAAGAACTTTTCGATATTGCTGCTATTGCCCAGTCCTCACCCGGAGCTATCGCAATCAACCTCTCTGCACTCACCGGTTATAAAATTGCAAAGCTTCCCGGTGCCCTCATCAGCTGTACTGCTGCCATTCTTCCTCCACTGTTTCTGCTGTCCGTCATATCTGCAGGATATCAGGCATTCAGAAGCAGTCACATTGTTTCTGCTGCTCTCCTTGGAATGCAGGCCGGGGCAGCGGCTTTGATTGTGGACTATATTGTTGATATGTGCGGAATGATTCTAAAAAAGAAATCTGTTTTTCTCACTTTCATGGTGCCTGCTGCATTTTTATCAAATCTGCTGCTCCATGTGAATGCCATGCTGATTTTGGTCATTTGTTCTGCACTCTGTCTGATCAGGGTATGGCTGCATGAAAAAAGGAGGTGCCAGACATGCTCTTAAATATTGTCCGTCTGTTTACAGCCTTCTTTAAGATCGGCCTGTTCAGCATCGGCGGAGGCTATGCTATTCTTCCGATGATTAAGGAGCAGGTGGTCCTTGCTAAACACTGGCTGACGGCACAGGAGTTCACTGATATCATTACGATCTCGCAGATGACGCCAGGTCCTATTTCTGTGAATACTTCCTCTTTTGTCGGAATCCGTGTCGCAGGAATTCCAGGAGCCGTGGCGGCAACAATAGGATGTGTAATCTCCGGATTTGCGATTTCTATTCTGCTGTATCGGTTTTTTCAGAAAAAAAGTGATTCAGCCTATATGTCTGCTGTGCTGGACGGCCTGAAAGCATCTTCTCTCGGACTTGTACTGGCTGCTGCCTTCTCAATCCTGCTGCTTACCTTGTTTGGGACTGACGAACACGTTGTCCTTTCCTCTTTTCAGATTCCTGCGGCACTGCTGTTTGGCGGCGCTGTCTTTTTGCTTAGAAAACTGAAAAAACCTCCGATCTTTGTTATCCTGTGCACAGGGATCATAGGACTTCTTATATATTAAAGGAACAAAGAAGGCAATTCTTCTTTGTTCCTTTAATACAAATCATCTTTTATGAAAATAAACTTTACGGGCCAGCAATCCGCAGGACAGACACAAAACAATCGTCTCCAATGTATAAGTACTGGTGTCTATCATCCTTACAAAATATAGAATCTCTGTTCTCATTAAAACAATATAGCATCCGGACAATGCACAGACTGCTGTAAAAATGTTTGACATCACTGCTGATTTTAAACTGTTTCCAATATTCCATAGACTATATATAAGAATTCCGGCAGCCCAGACTCCGTTTATGATAAGATCCGTTCCCAGATAAGGCAGCAAAGTTCCATCCATAAATCCCGTAACATTCTGCTGATCTAGCAATAAAATCTTGAGCAGCGGAAGAAGAAAAGTTAAAATTACCGGCAGAAAAAATCCACATATCAGAGTTAAAACCTTATTTGATTTTTTATTCATAGTATCCTTCTCCCTTAAAGAATCTTTTCCTGGTCTTTTTTCATGTTTTTTCTAATTACTATCAATACAGTTACATTACAACATTTGGCATCATTTTTCAATAACTATTTTTTTAGATTTTCATAAAATAAAAAACTTGTACAAAATGTCTGACAAAAAAACATTTTGTACAAGTTTTAGTTTTATGTGTAGATTATCTCTAAGGTTACCTATTTGGCAGCTACAATTTTCCCTGCAGCAGCAGATGCCGCTGCTGTCTTTGGTGACCCAAGGTAGATCTCCACCTTAGATGTCCCCATTCTTCCAAGAAAGTTCCGGTTATTGGTTGCAAGAATCTTTTCCCCGTCAGTAAGAATCCCCCCGGCTCTTCCGCAGCAGAGTCCGCAGCCCGGCTGTGTGATAATAGCCCCTGCTTTTGCCAAAGTTTTCAGATAACCGGCTTTGGATGCCTCCATATAGATCTTTCTGCTGGCAGGCGTAACAATCAGCTTCACATAATCGGCAACTTTCCTGCCTTCCAGGATCTCTGCCGCCGCTTTCAGATCTTCCAGTCTTCCATTTGTACAGGAACCGATGAACACCTGGTCAAGTTCTGTTCCCTCCACCTCAGAAACCGGCTTGATCTTATCTACCTGTGACGGACATGCAACTACAGGAACCAGATCCTCTGCCCTATAGACAACAGTTTTGCAATACTGAGCATCCTCGTCTCCATAAATCCAGTCTACATCGGAAAGCTCCACTTCAGAGTATTCTGCCGTTTTCTCATCCGGAGAAAACAAAGCGGCCTTTGCCCCGGCTTCGATTGCCATATTAGAAATTGTCATTCTGGAGGCTACGCTCATCTTTTCCACTGTGCTTCCTGAGAACTCCAACGCTTTATAGGTAGCCCCGTCAGCTCCAAGATCCCCGATGAGCCTCAGAATAATATCTTTTGAAGACACATTTTCCGGGAGTTTGCCGTCTATGACAACCTTAATTGTTTCCGGAACTCTCACCCACATCTCTCCGGTTCCCAGAATAGCTGCCATTTCCGTATAACCGATGCCGGAAGAAAAACATCCCACACATCCATAAGTGGTCGTATGAGAATCAGTTCCAAATACGATATCTCCAGGCTTTGCATAACCGCACTCCGTCATAAGCTGATGGCAGATCCCGTCACTTCTGTGGATATTTTTCAGTCCATATTTATTAACAAAAGCATCTCCGATCTTAAAATGCCGGATATCCTCCACAGCACTGGCCGGAACCAGATGGTCGTAGATCAGTACCACTTTATCCGGATCCCAGAGCTTTGTAAATCCCATTTCCTCAAACTTTTCCGCAACAAACGGGATAAAGATATCATGGATCATCACACGGTCCACATTGACCGTCACGATCTGACCCGGTGTAACTGACTCAGCACCCGTGTTCTTTTGAATAATCTTTTCAATGATTGTATTTCCCATACTTATTTCACCCCGTTCCTTTTCTTCATCGCTTCCACCAGTCCTCCGGCTTCAATGATATCCATAAGATTCTGAGGCAGTGACTGGACCGGATACTCTTTGCCGTCATGGATAATCGCTTCACCCAGTGACACATCCAGTGTATCCCCTTCCTTTACATGCACCTGAATCTGGTCATTCTCAATGAGCAGAAGTCCGTTATTGATGGAATTGCGGAAAAAGATTCTTGCAAAGGATTTTGCAATGACACATTTTATCTTCAGAGCTTTGATGATCTCCGGAGCCTGTTCTCTGGAAGATCCGCATCCGAAATTCTTTCCTGCGACGATAATATCGCCCTCTCCGATCTGTGATGCCAGCTCCGGGCGCAGCGGAGAGAATCCGTACTGCTTCATGTCCTCCACAGACGGAAGTGCCAGATATTCAGTGGGAATAATGATATCTGTGTCTATATCATCGCCCAGCACCCATACTTTTCCACTAAACTTTTCCATATGTAAACTCCTTTATCTTCTCACGATTTTTCCTGCTATAGCAGATGCAGTGACAGTCGCAGCAGATCCCAAATATACATAGGAATCCGGATGTCCTGCACGGCCTTTAAAGTTCCTTGTTCCGGTGGAGATCAGCACTTCTCCTTCACCGATAACACCCTGGCAGCTTCCCCAGCAGACACTGCAGTTGCTGTTCATGACCATGGCTCCTGCCTCCATAAATATATCAATCAGTCCTTCATCCAGCGCCTGCATATACACCTCATTGGATGCAGGGGCAATCAAAAACCGGACATCTTCGTGAACTTTTTTCCCTTTTAAGATCTCAGCCGCCAAGCGCAGCTCGTCAATCCGTCCATTGTTGCAGGAACCTAAAAAGGCTTCATCAATCTTTACATCTCCCGCCTCGTCTACCGGCACCACATCATCGATCAAATGCGGTCTTGCAACAACAGGCTCGATTTCATCCAGATTGATATGGTATACCTTTTCAAAATGCGCATCCTCATCGCTGACAAACAGATTCTCCGCTTTTCTGCCTCTGGATTCCACATATTCTGCAACCTTTTCATCAGGCTCTACGATTCCTGTCTTAGCTCCTGCTTCCACTGCCAGGTTGCAGAGCACAAGCCGTTCATTGATACTTAAGTTATGAGCACCTTCTCCTGCAAATTCCATGATCTTATAATTACATCCGTTTGCCCCTACCATACCGATAATCGAAAGGATCAGATCCCTTGCATAGACCCCTTCCTTTAACCTGCCTGACAGTTCAAAACGGATCGTCTCAGGCACCATAACCCAGGAGGTTCCTGTCACCATGCCATACAAAAAGTCTGTGCAGCCGATGCCTGTTCCAAAAGCGCCCAATGCCCCGTATGTACAAGTATGGGAATCTGCTCCCATAATCAGCTCGCCCGGACATACAAAGTCCTCCACCATGATCTGATGACAGACTCCTTTTCCTTCATAAAAAGCAATTCCATGCTCCCTGGCAAAGTTTCTCATCTTTCTGTGAGCCTCCGCAGTTTTCGGATTCTCTGCCGGGATATTGTGGTCAATAATGAAAACCAGCTTATCCTTATCGGCGATCTTTGGATTTTTCAGATCGTTGTGATACATATCAATGGTCAGATGTGTTGTTCCGTCATTGCTCATAAGCCGGTCCAATTCCACTGTGTGGATCTCTCCCGCCTTAACTTCCTTAACTTTTGCGGCCCTTGCAATAATCTTTTCTCCGATCGTCATTCCCATATCTTATACCTCACCTTCATTCAAAAAGTTGATCAGTCCGCCATGGTCCAAGATATTCTGCATATAAGGCGGAAGCTTTGTACAAGGCAGTGTCTCATCCTTCGTTTTGATTACTCCTTCGGTAAGATCAAGATCAATCTCATCCATCTGCTCCACCTTATCATACAGCTCCCCGCTTATAACAACCGGAAGCCCGATGTTGATGGCATTGCGGTAAAAGATTCTTGCAAAAGATTTGGCAACAATGGCTTTTACACCGAGAGCCTTCAAAACACTCGGGGCCTGTTCCCTGGATGATCCGCATCCAAAATTCTCCCCGGCCACAACGATGTCACCTTCCTGTACCTTCTTTGAAAAATCCGGATCAATTGATTCAAACGCATATACTTTCATTTCCTCAATATTCGGCAGCAGCAAATACTGGGATGCTATAATCTGGTCCGTATCCACATCATTGTGGAACTTAAATACTCGACTCATAATCAACCTCCTTGTATATTTTGTCATTTTAATAAGAATACTATAAAACAGGCAAAAAATCCATGGCGTTTTAAGAAAGGCAGGTACAAAATGAAAAAAACAGACCCCCAAGGGTCCATCATTCTTCTTTTCATTCTAACAGAGAGCATTCTCTATATTTCATTTTTAACACTGGACCTTCTTTCGTCATTAAACACTCTTTGCATAATTCTGAAATACTGTTCCATTCTTCTGTGCTTCTTTTTCAGTTTGATTTTTGCCGGAATGCCGGACCGGATTCTGATAACATCTGCTCTCGGACTGACCGCTGCTGCTGATCTCTTCCTCCTGGTCCTTGACTCCCACTACCTGGCAGGAATTCTATGTTTCTGCGGAGTACAGTTACTGTATTACTGCCGCATTCTCCGGGCGGGAGGTTTTTTCTGCCTTCCTTTTCTTCCCCTTCGATTTCTTCTCACAGGCTGCATCTTTCTCCTGTTGGGAATCTTCAATCTGTGGGATCTTACAGCAGCGGCAGGTGCTTTTTACTTCACTCAGTTAATCTTCAATGCGGCGGAAAGTCTTGCTGTCCGCCGCATGAACTTTCAATATACTCTTTTTTGTGCAGGGCTCTTTCTGTTCATCTGCTGTGATCTCTGCGTGATACTTTCAAATGTGCCGTCCATGACTTTTTTTACTGTCCCGGCGCCTGTCCTGTCCTTTGCCAGGATTGGAATGTGGCTTTTCTATCTGCCTTCCCAAGTATTCATTACACTTTCTATATACCCGGACTTTTCTTGCGGTACTTTGGCATCTTCTTAAAAACCTTGGTATCTCTCCATGTGATAGGGCTTATGAGGACCAGCATCGGAAACAGCTCCAGCCTTCCGGCCAGCATATCAAACATGAGGACTACCTTGGAAAAGTCCGAAAACATCCCGAAATTGCTTGTAGGCCCAACCAGTTCTAGTCCCGGGCCGATGTTATTCAAAGTCGCCGCAACTGCAGTAAAATCCGTAATAAGGTCAAATCCGTCCAAGGCAATCAGCAGTGTGGAAAATGACAAAATCATCATATAGGTAATCAAAAAGATATTGATAGAACGCATAACCTCATGCTCCACTACATGCTGGTTGAATTTTATTTTCCGTATGCTTCTTGGATGTATGTAAAAGTACATTTCTTTCTTCACCGTCTTTAACATCAGAATCACCCTGGATACTTTAATGCCTCCACCCGTACTCCCTGCGCAGGCTCCGATAAACATCAGCATCACCAGAATCACCTTGGAAAATTCCGGCCAGATATTAAAATCGACAGACGAATATCCTGTGGTTGTAATAATAGATCCTACCTGAAAGGAAGCATGGCGGAACGCAGATTCCATAGTCGGAAACAGGTCTCTGATATTGTAAGTGATACATGCTATGGCGGCTGCAATGACAAACAGATAGTATTTCAGCTCTTCAAACTTAAATGCATCCCTGAATTTCCGAATCAGGATAAAATAATAAACATTAAAATTTACCCCAAACAAGATCATAAAAATCGTAACCGTATATTGAATATAAGGACTATAATCGGCAAATCCGGAATTCAGCACAGAGAAACCTCCGGTACCGGCACTTCCGAATGACAGCAGCATGGAATCAAAAAGAGGCAGCCCTCCGAACATGAGCAGTACGATTTCTACCAGCGTCATAAAGCAGTAGATTCCATAGAGAATCTTGGCCGTCTGCCTCACTTTGGGGACCAGCTTTCCTACAGAAGGCCCCGGACTTTCTGCCTTCATCAAATGCAGATTCTGTCCGCCGCCCATTGGCAGGATCGCCAGTATAAATACAAGAACGCCCATGCCCCCAATCCAGTGGCTGAAACTTCTCCAAAAAAGACTGCACTTTGCCAGCGCCTCTACGTCTGACAAAATACTCGCTCCGGTGGTGGTAAACCCCGAGATCATCTCAAACATTGCATTTGTAAAAGACGGAATATCTCCATTAAATACAAAGGGAAGGCACCCAAAAAAGCTCATCAGGATCCAGCTCAGTGCCACTGCCACAAAGCCTTCCTTCGCATAATACTGCATATTGTTCGGTTTTTTATGGCTCAATAAAAAACCAATAAAAAGACAGAGAAGCATAATTGCAAGGAAAGGGATTCCCCTCGCTTCCCTGTAGATAATCGCTACCATACACGGCAGTGACAGAAACGCACCCTCAAACAGGATGACCAGTCCCAGTATATACCGGATAACAGCATAATTCATTATTTCTTCTCCCCAATCATCTTGATTCTCTTTTCAGTATGTCACTGATGTCATGCAGCCCTGTCTTCGTGGTTACAACAATTACGGTATCTCCTACCTGAATCATATCCTGTCCTGTGGGAATTGTAACCGACCCATTCCGGTTAATGCTGCAGATGATGATCTGGTCTCTCAGCGGCAGGGACTGCAGAGGAATACCGATGACAGGCGCATGCTCTTCAATATGGAACTCTAAAGCCTCCGCCTTTCCGTCTACAATCTTATACAGATTTTCTATGTTGCTGCCGATCGAATTTTGTTTTGCCCTGACATACTGAATAATATACTGTGCCGTGATGTATTCCGGATAGATAAGACTTCCAAGGTCAAGGCCGTCAATAATGTGATTATAGCTGACACGTTTTACCTTTGTAATCAGTTTTGCAGGAGTCTGTCCCTTTACGAAAAGGGATAAAAATACGTTCTCTTCGTCAAAATTAGTCAGTGCCACAAAAGCATCCGTCTCAAGCAGCCCCTCTTCCAAAAGTACCTCCTGGTCGCTGCCATTTCCGTGGATGATGACCGCTTTGGGCAGCAGAACGCTCAGTTCCTCGCACCTGTCGAAATCTTTGTCTATGATCTTTACTGATATCCCCATTCTCAGCAGTTTTTTAGACAGATAATACGCTGTTTTGCTTCCTCCCACAATCATAACATTCCTGACAGGGTTCATCTGAACGCCGATCTTTTGAAAAAACCTGCTGGCACATCCCGGTGAAGCCACAATGGAAATTCTGTCATTCTTCTGCAATACAAAGTCTCCGGAAGGGATGAATACATCATTCTGCCGTTCCACAGCACATACAAGAACCTCGCCGTGCATTTTCTCTCCTATCTCTTTCATTCCCATTCCGTTTAAAACCGAATCCTCTCTGAGAACGAATTTTAAGAGTTCCACTTTTCCCTTTGCAAACGAATTGATCTCCATGGCCGTGGGTATCCTTAAGATTCTGGACATCTCGGAGGCAGCGGCCAGTTCCGGATTGATGATCATGGAAATCCCCATTTCTTCTTTAATAAAATTGATCTCATCAAAATAAACCGGGTTGCTGACTCTCGCAATTGTGGCACATTTTCCTGCCTTTTTAGCAATCAGGCAGCACAGTAAGTTCAATTCATCAGAGTTTGTCACGGCAATCAGAAGATCCGCTTCTTCCACTCCGACTTCCTTCAAAATATTATAGCTGGCTCCATTCCCTACAATGCCAAACACATCATACATATCAACCAGTGACTGTACTACATGAGCCTTCGGGTCTACTACCGAAATGTCGTGATTCTCGCTGCTCAGCTGGTCTACCAGTGAACGGCCGACTTTTCCGCAGCCTACGATAATGATATTCATACTTCCCTCTTCTTTCCCATAATTCTTTCTTTTTCTTTAAGATAACAGTATCGTAACAAGTATTGTCAAATGAAGCAACAAAGAATTAGCTTAAGAACCAGATATTTTTATTTGATTGGGACATATCCTGTTTGATCAATAATATACTGCCCTTGTTCAGACAACATCCAGTCCACCAGCTTCTTGACATTCCTTTTCTTGTCAGCTCTTCGTGTCACTGCATAAATATATACCGTTAAAGGATATGTTCCATTTTTAATTGTCTCTTTGGAGGGCCTGATACCATCTACAGACAGTATTTTAATCTGTGGATTTGCAATCATCTTTTCCGTATAGCAGCGAAAAGAAAATCCAATGGAGCCTGTACGGTTCTCGTAGTCAGCTACCTCCTCTATAATGCCCGACATTAAATCCTCCACCTGATCTGTCGGCGGCTTCATTATCTTTTCTCCTTCCATAAACCTCAGGAATGCTGTCTGGCTTCCACTGTTTTCATTTCTCTGATAGGCGGCAATTTTTTCGTTTTTTCCTCCAACCTCCTTCCAGTTCGTGATATCACCTGAATAGATCTTCTTAATCTGCTCTGTGGTAAGACTGCTGACCGGATTATCCTTGTTCACGAAAAAAATAAATCCATCTTTCCCAATCGGAGTAAGTTTAAACTCCTGTCCGCACTCTTTGGCCCATTCCAACTGCTGCTTTGAAGGATAAACACCAAAAAACAAATCTGTATTTTTTTCTGCCAGGGCATCATAGCCCTCAACAGTATTGTTATAAACAAATACACACTCCTCATCTTCGTCATCCAGCAGTGTAATATCTTCCGGATATACTGCATTGGCAACTGCTGAATAAACCGGAAATAAAGCTGCCGCGCCATCTATAACCGGCAGATGATCTTTTAGCTTCAGCGTAGACTTGTCCTTTAATCTGACAATTTTTGAATCCTCATGAAACGGCAGATATTTTTTTGTATCAAAATTTTGATTTAATACCGCTGCTTTTTTATCTTTCCAGGTCAAAATACCTCCGGCAGCTATTGCCGTACACAGCAGAACATAAGCAATCAGGACGTGCTTCCTTCTCTTTTTTAACTGTTGCGACCATACTGTCAGAATAATCAGTACAAATCCTCCCACAGCCATATAATCAAAAAATATAAAAAAACGATGTGGCTCAACTGCGGAACGAACAGTAGAACACAGACACCATACAACCCATCCTGCAAATCCCCAGACCGCTGTCATAATCAACTTAAATCCAACATCATACTTCTTCATATCGTCTGCCTCCTTCTCTGTTATCTCCCATTCTCCATATCACTCTCATTATAACATAACCTTCCATTGTATACTGCTTTTTACATCGAACAAGAAGGAATCCCGCTTGCGGGATTCTCCGCCTGCGGCGGGTCGCTTTGGCGACATGATTCCTTATCGCCGCAGTGCGATCCTCGCGGAGCGTTTT
>NZ_JAGZSD010000033.1 GCF_018381315.1 Anaerostipes sp.
ATACCAATGCCTAATCATTATACAGCTTAAACAATGAGAGGATTAAGTCCCAACTGGCTGTTGGGTACTGAAACCCTACACTTATATATTAGGAGGAGGGTCAGGAATGCGATGAGATCAAAAGGACAAGAAATAGTTTGATAAGGAAGTAGGGGGATAGGAAGAAAATACAAAACCGCTGTAAAGCCTTTGTTTGTTAGCCTTACAGTGGTTTTGCCATGTTTCACAGAGTATGATAATTTATTCCATGCTTCCACTTTTTAAGGAACTATCGTTCAAACTGGTAGGATGGCTTCTTCAGGAATTGGAATTAGAATAGGGCATAACAAGGACAAAATACTTACAGATTATGAATAATGGAACGATTTAATACTCTATTTTTACATTTAGGGCAGCTTAATTTTGAGCTGCCCTAAATTTTTTCTATTAATCAGAACAGATAAAGCTGTGGAATACTTTAGTTATAAAGAATCATGTGTTAAACTAGATAAATACATAAATATAAATCTGGTGAGGATAAAATGATTGATACAATTTTAGAACTGCTAAGCTACATAGATGCTCCGGAAATGAAAAAGTTTATCCTTATTCTTCTGCTGTACCTTTTGGCGGTAATCGGTGCAGGGAAACTGTTTCATTCCTACCTGGTAATTAAATATATAAGAAACTCATTCATTGCTGTGTTGGGAGCCGTCATAGTCATTACGGCCGACATTTTATTTATAGAACCGTCCACCGGTAAATATTGGGCATTTTTATGGGGAGCCGGTGCAGTCTGCCTGCTTTCAGCTTCTATTTTATTCATAAGATACAAGTATTACTGCCATATTCTCAAAGTGATGAAAAAAACAGAATCAGAGGATATTATTTCTGCATGGAAGAAATTAAATGAAATTCCGCTTTCGAACCTGACTCCCGGAATAAAGAAGAAATATTTGGAGCGCTGCCTCTTCGTCTTGTTACTTTTGGGAGATCTGGAAAAAGCGGAAAGATATCTTTCACAGTTGGGGGTCACGGACGGTCCGTTGTTTTACTTTTTCCACGGTTTTAAGCAAATGTCTGCAGGTGACATAGTCCGGGCGGGTGAGTCAATGATGAAGGCGGAAAAATGCTGTCAGCAAAATACGCCTCCCCAACTGTACATTCAGATTCTCAATAACCGGGGAGTGCTTTACGTATGCCAGGGAAATTATCAGGAGGCAGATTACTACTTCAAACAGGCGATTGCGGCGGCCGGACAAAACAAGAAAATGAATATGGAGATTCTGGAACCGGTTTATTATAATTATTGTTTTAATTTGTGCAGAATTCGCGAGGACATGAAACGGGGAGACTGGAAAAAAATATTGGAGGAATACCGTGATTTACTGGATATGGGGAAGGCGAAAGCTTTTATTTCCGTATGCAATATTGAATTGGAGCTGCTCCGCCAGACAGAGGAAAATACACAGGAGACGGAAATATGGATCCAGGAACAATTTTTACAGACACTGAAGTATGGACTAACGGAACAGGAAAGATGTGTTTACGAGGGCAGTATGGCAAGGATCGTCTGCTCGATGCGTTTTAATCCAACCAACTGTCTTGAAGCGCTTGAGAAAGACAGAGAGAAGCTCTCAGGACTTCCCATGCCGGCGCGATACCGTACATGGAAGGAGATTGATTTGCTGTTTCGTGATTTGTACGATGACAGACTTTTGGGACAGTATCATGATTTGGATAGGGCGGCGGAAAACTATATGGCGTTTCAGGCGGAAAAAGAGATCCAGAACTATATCGACTCCCTACCGGCAGAAGCCGTATATGAACGGTGCCATTACCGCAAAGAATTGGCCGGGATGAAAAGAATGCATATTGAGGAATACCGGTTTGAGAAGGTGAAACAAATGCTGGAGGATATTACGGCCGTTTATGAGGAAAACCATTTGGAAATCGATGCGCTTGATACGCGTATGGCTATCCTGGACGAAGGTACGTTTGCCTTAAACCTGACAGAACATCATAAGCCCATCTATGCTGCAGAGATGCAGAATCAGATGCAGCTTGTAGAAGCTAAATTAGAGAAAATGATCCAGCACCCAAAAACAGCAGAATATGCGCTCCGCCTTTGTTTCTACTGCTGTCATCTGGACGAATATCAGAAATGCCTCATGTATTTTAAACGGTTTGAGGAAGCCGGACTTTCCCTGAGCCACTTTGCTCCATGGCTGAGAAACTATTACTCATTTTGTTCTGTGGTTATCCGGATTTTAAAATTTGCAGATGCGATTGAACAAGTCCGGAGAGAACGGTCAAAACTGGAAATATACGAAGAGGCTGTCCAGAACTGGTTTGAGCAGTTTCCGTTTTCCGATGGGTTCCATGCAACGCTGCTGCTGGGGCGTTTTATGGGATGTAAAACGATACGGGTTAAATATAAAATCTGGTATCAGGACAATGAAATCGACAGAGAGGGGAGACGTGATTTTCTGGATTCAAAGAATGAAGACAGACTTAAAGCCCATGTTTGGTACTGTGAAGAGAGCATCCACATGGAGGCCGATTTGACGTATCGCCAGTTTTCTTCGGATGAAAAGTCGGATTTTATTTTATTTTCAGAGACTCATCATCCTTTTGAGGTGAATGAATCCTGTCATCTGTTAAAACAGGCCAGGATGAGCCGGATGAATTTTCTGGGGATACAGGAAAAATATATAGAGATAAAAAATCTTCCAAAAGACGTTCAGGAATTATTAGATATCGTATATAATATTATTATGAGCAAAATAACCGATTAATGACAGTACAGTGAAAGAGAGGGTGGTGTTATGAAAATCAGGAGAACAATTCTTGCGTTGCTGCTCTATGCGGGGTTTCTGTTTTTCTCTGTTTACGTGGCTTTGGGGAATGACA
Organism: Anaerostipes sp.; assembly: GCF_018381315.1. Taxonomy (GTDB): domain Bacteria; phylum Bacillota; class Clostridia; order Lachnospirales; family Lachnospiraceae; genus Anaerostipes. The sequence goes on from NZ_JAGZSD010000033.1 coordinate 2,893, forward strand.
TTTGGGACAGACTGCAAAAGTGGAGGAAACGGGGGACCAATTAGCTGATTGAACAGAACCCCAGTTACAACTTCACAACAGCAGAAGAATTCAGGCATAATTCCACGCGGATTGCAAATACTGATAAATCAGAGTAAATATGGATATATCTGATTTCCATCCACATATGCAACTGCTGATCAATCATCCGGAAGGAGTAATCTGCTAATATGACTGAAAAGAAGCTGAAAAAATCCAAAACAGACACAGAACCCCAGTACATGAAAGATAGTGCAAAGGGCACAGAGATAACCCCACAAACTAATTTAAACCCTAACTGTCCCTGCAAGAGAGACTGTATCCGCCACGGGAACTGTAACGAGTGCAGAGCGGTACACGAAGCAGAAGGTAAGTATCCTACCTGCTGCCAGAGGATTGCGGACAGAAAGAAGAGACAAAAGAAAGGAAGCGCATAGCATGGATTTCGGACAAGCCGCAGAACTGGTTGAAGCGTTAAGGTCGAAAGACGAAACAAAGGCTTATCAATGTTTTAAGTTACTGGAGAAGGAATCATCCGATACGGATCATGTATACCCCTTCTTTGACCTTTTTGCAGATATGATAGAAGATGAAAATTCCTATGTCAGAACGAGGGGGCTTCTGCTGATTGCCGCCAATGCCCGTTGGGACACGGAGAATAAGATTGATGAGCTGATAGACAGCTATCTGAAGCATATTGAGGATGTTAAGCCTATCACATCGAGACAGTGTATCAAAGCCCTGCCGTCAATTGTCAAGTATAAGCCTGACCTTTATGATTGTATTTGCACCGCGCTGGAACAGGCCAATCCGGGCATTTACAGGGACAGTATGAGCTCTCTGGTAATGAGAGATATTGCCGAGGCGCTGGCGTCTATCCGGAGAGAGGGGCGATGAGATGGTTCTTAAAACAGACAGGCTGATACTGAGAAACATGGGGCAGGAGGATTACGAAGCGCTTTGCCGGATATTAAAGGACAATGATGTGATGTATGCCTACGAAGGAGCTTTCAGCGATAGAGAAGTACAGGAATGGCTGGACAGGCAGACAGAGAGGTATCATCAATATGGATTCGGACTCTGGGCCGTTACTTTGAAGGACAGCGGCCGTATGATAGGCCAATGCGGCCTTACGATGCAGGATTACAGGGAAAAACAGGTGCTTGAAGTCGGCTATCTCTTTGAAAAAGCATACTGGCATCATGGGTATGCCGTTGAAGCTGCCGCCGCATGCCGGGACTACGCCTTTAATCAGCTAGATGCAGAAGAAGTCTATTCCATCATCAGGGACAGCAATACCGCTTCCCAGAAGGTGGCACAGAGAAACGGTATGAGGTACAGGGATACGATTGTTAAGCACTATAAAGGTGTTACGATGCCGCATCATGTATATTCCGTAAAGCGGAAAACAGAGTCGATCAGCCTGTGCGGAGTTGACTGCACGGATTGTGAGTATTTCGGGACAGAGGAGGACAGGTGTGCCGGATGTGATGAGATACAGGGCAAGCCGTTCTGGCTTAAATATACAGGGGAAGAAATCTGCAGGATTTATGAATGCTGTACATATAAAAAGAAACTGCCCCATTGCGGAAAATGCCGCCGGCTGCCGTGTCCTCTCTATGAAAGCAGCGATCCGACCAAATCGGCAGAGGAGAATGAGGCAATCTTTCTCAGACAGATGGAACAGCTTAAGAACAGGCCATGAACTATAAAACGATGACAGAGAATAGGGATCCGGCGGTTGGCCGGATCCCGTTTGCGCGTCTGTCAATGAATCATTATTGGAACAGGCCGTATCTCACAGATAAACGGATTTATGGTTTCTGCTAAAATAGTACCAGCCTGTAAAAAGTTGTAAAAGCACTTAAGTCTCCCGGAGCGCATAAGATAGATTAACGTAGCTTTGAGGTGGCTTTCTTTGAAAACATTTCCAAAACCATTGACGGCCAGTGAAGAACGTGAGTATCTAAAACGCTGCAAAGAGGGAGACGAAGAAGCCAAGGCCGTTTTGATTGAACGTAACTTAAGGCTGGTGGCCCATGTCATAAAAAAGTATCAATATACTGATTATGAGATGGAAGACCTTCTGTCGGTTGGGACAATCGGGCTGATCAAAGCCGTGAATACGTTTAAGATGGACCGCGGCTCCAGACTGGCTACTTACGCAGCGAAATGTGTGGAAAACGAGATTCTGATGCTGTTTCGCGCCGGTAAAAAGCATTCCAAAGATGTCTCCTTATATGACCCCATAGGAGTTGATAAGGATGGAGAGACCGTTAACCTGATCGATGTGATCGAAGCGGATGATAAAGCTGCCCTGGAGACGATTATATTGGAGCAGGATGTCTCTGAACTCTATGATGCCTATCGGAAATGTCTGAAAAACACGGAGCAGGAGGTACTGAGCATGCGGTACGGACTCTTTGGGGAGCAGGAACGCACTCAGAGAGAGATAGCCGGTAAAATGGGAATCTCACGTTCTTATGTCAGCCGTATTGAGAAGAAGGCCCTGGAAAAACTGAGGCTGGAATTTGAGAAGAATGGGTGAACCGGAAATTTTGAATGTCGGGGACGATTTGCGTCTGTCAGCAAACCGGTTTCTGCAAAATATGCAGAAGGCCGGTTGCCGAACCGGCCGCCTGGAAAAAGACAGCATAAATTCGATAATTTATCGCAATATTTCTGATTGTATTATAAATATCCTCCGTATATAATGAAAGCTGAGCTTGAAGTTTTGATTGATGGCAGTGAAAAATTTGCGGAACGCGTTTTTCATTGCGAGAAGGAGGATGTTGATTATGGCAATTTTAGTTACAGGCGGTGCAGGCTACATAGGAAGCCATACGTGTGTAGAGCTTCTGAACGCAGGATATGAGGTTGTAGTGGTGGATAATCTCAGTAATTCCAGCGAGGAATCCTTAAGACGTGTAGAAAAAATCACAGGGAAACAGGTGAAATTCTATGAGGCTGATTTATTGGATAAGCCTGCCATAGAGGCTGTATTCGATAAGGAGAACATTGATTCCGTGATTCATTTTGCAGGACTGAAGGCGGTGGGTGAGTCTGTTCAAAAGCCACTGGAATATTATCATAATAACATTACCGGAACGCTGCTCCTCTGCGATGTTATGAGGAACCATGGCGTTAAGAATATCGTATTCAGTTCCTCGGCTACTGTTTACGGAGATCCGGCATTCGTACCGATTACGGAAGAGTGTCCGAAGGGAAAGATAACGAACCCATACGGACAGACGAAGAGCATGCTTGAGCAGATTCTGACGGACCTGCATGTGGCCGATCCGGAATGGAACGTTGTTCTGCTGCGCTATTTCAATCCAATCGGAGCTCATAAGAGCGGTTTAATCGGCGAGGATCCAAAGGGGATTCCGAACAACCTTGTCCCGTATATTGCGCAGGTCGCAGTAGGCAAGCTGAAATGCCTCGGAGTTTTTGGGGACGACTATCCTACACCCGACGGTACCGGAGTGCGTGACTATATCCATGTAGTGGATTTAGCGGTAGGCCATGTCAAAGCCCTGAAGAAGATTGAAGAGAAGGCAGGGGTTACCATCTACAATCTGGGAACAGGGAACGGCTACAGTGTCCTTGACGTGGTAAAAGCTTATGCAAAAGCCAGCGGCAGAGAGATTGCTTATGAGATTAAGCCGAGACGCGCCGGGGATATCGCAACCTGCTATGCAGACGCAACTAAGGCGAAAGAGGAACTTGGCTGGGAGGCAGAGCGCGGCATAGAGGAAATGTGCGAAGACTCCTGGAGATGGCAGTCGATGAATCCGGACGGTTACAGAAACTGAGACAGAAACCGGCAAGGCAATAAGGAAGGCAAAGCGGCTTTTAGGCGTGCGCCGGATTAGCAGATAACTGAAAATAAATTTATTTACTGTCCGGCCTTAGCCGGACAGTATTTTTATTTGAAGACGGTGGTCTGTACGCAGAGCGTGCAGGCTATCGTTTAACAGGAAAGTTCTCCTGTTAAATAAAAACCGCTCCGCGGAGGATCGCAACTCTAAAGAGGGCTTGTTCACTAAGCTCGTTACACTCGCTAAGTGAGCCAATGCCTGCGACGGCAGGGAATAATGTCGCTGAAGCGACCCGCCGCAGACAGAAAAAGGCTCCCATACGTTCATAAATAATAAATAGATTTGCCGAAAATCCGGATTTTGAAGCTCTTTGCTGTCATTGCAGAATCTGCGGTTGTAATTCGTTGATAAAGTTGTTATAATTATTGGCTGAACTATAAAAATAGTTCGGAAAAGGATAGGGAGGATTTTTGAGGTGAAAAAATTGACTGCTTTCTGCGGGAGCCTGGCACTGATGCTGTTTTTCAGTCCGATGACGGCTCTGGCGGCAGAACATGTGGCCGGCAGTGAGAAAACAGCCGTACCAATCTGGCTGTGTATCCCTTTTGCCGGACTTCTTTTGTGTATTGCGGTGCTGCCGCTGATTAAGGCCGAGTGGTGGGAAGAGCATCAGCCGCATGCGGTGATTTTCTGGTCATTGCTTTTTATTGTTCCATTCGCTCTTTCATTTAGTGCAGGGACTGCATTAGAGACCGTTCTGGAATGCATCGTGAACGATTATCTGACATTTATAATCCTGCTTTTCGGCCTGTTCTGTGTTTCCGGCAACATTACGATGTCCGGGGACCTGGCAGGCTCGCCCAGGGTAAACGTGGGGCTGCTGGCTCTGGGAACGCTGCTTTCAAGCTGGATAGGCACCACCGGCGCAAGCATGCTGATGATCCGCCCCGTCATCAAGATGAATTCATGGAGAAAAAGGAAACGCCACATTATTGTGTTTTTTATTTTTCTGGTTTCCAACATAGGCGGCTGTCTCACCCCGATTGGGGATCCGCCCCTGCTGATGGGCTTTATGAGAGGTGTCCCCTTTTTCTGGAGTTTGAAGCTTTTTCCGCTTCTTATCTTTAATATGGCAGTGCTGCTGTTCCTGTTTTACTGGCTGGACAGGCGTGCATACCGCAAGGATATTGCCCTCGGCCTGAAACCGGATATCAGTAAGCCCGGTACGGAGGTTAAGATCAGGGGAGCGCATAATCTGATTTTTCTGATTATGATTGTGGCAGCAGTTATTTTGAGCGGTACCCTGCCGGGACATCCGGCGTTTCAGGATGCGGCGGGAAATGTGAAGGGAATTCATATTTTTGGGGAAGTAAGCCTGGGATATCCGGCGCTGATTGAAATTGCTATTATTTTGCTGGCTGCATTACTTTCCTTTAAAACTACGGATTCGGAGATCCGGAGGGAGAACCATTTTACATGGAGCGCTATCCGTGAGGTTGCCGTTTTATTTGTGGGAATTTTTATCACAATGCAGCCGGCTCTCATGCTTTTGAAAGCCAATGGCGGCAGCCTGGGCATTACGGAGCCGTACCAAATGTTCTGGAGCACGGGACTCCTTTCCAGCTTTCTGGATAATACGCCCACCTATCTTGTATTCCTGACCACGGCAGGAGCGCTTGATTTTACGGAGGGAATGACAACGGCTCTGGGGGTTGTGCCGTTACAGATGCTGATGGCAATCTCGGCCGGAGCCGTATTTATGGGAGCCAATACTTATATAGGCAATGCTCCCAATTTTATGGTTAAATCTATAGCGGATGAGAACGGTGTCCGCATGCCGTCCTTTTTTGGCTATCTTCTCTGGTCGCTCGCAATTCTGATTCCGGTCTTTGCACTGGATATGATATTGTTCTTTTTATAGGGAGGGGGATGAACGATGTTAAATAATGAAGAGCAGCTCCGGGAACTGGCGGAGCGTATCTACGATCTGGATGCGGAGGTTTATGCTCAGTTAGGTTCTTCCCTGGGCCGAGTTTTTAACAGGAACCGCGAAAGCTGTGTGGATGAACTGGTTAATACAATGCTGACCAGGCCCCAGGGCCATCTGATGCGGAGTGAACTGGCGCTGATTGCCAACATGGCCCGCACGATTAAGGATAAAGAAGAGCGGAAGCTGGTTATGACGGAATACAACCGGATTCTTCAGGAAGTAATGAGCCTTCCTACCAGCTTTGTGAGTGGTGATATTATCGATCCGGAGATGGCGAAGCTGAACGCATTCAATCTCCAGGACCGTTTTTCCAGCGAAGATCACCTGATTATCTGCATTAGCTGGACGTATGGCTGCGGCGGCATTGATGTCGGCTTCAAACTGGCCGATAAATTGAAAATCAACTATTATGATGCCGAAATATTTGAGGCTGTGTTAAAGCGGCTGGAGGCAGAGAAGGATACGGTCCGCGATTCGATAGGCTATTCAAGCAATCCGGATCTGAATCCGAATCTGGCCAGTGCATTTGAACAGACAAAGAGCCTGACTCTTCGGCAGAGAATGCGTGAATTCAGCCGATATCACGGCCTTTCCAAGAAAGATGCCATATTCTTTAATCAGAGTGACCTGCTGTGCGATATGGCCAGAAAAGAAGACTTTATCATTATGGGCCGCTGCGGTGATGCAATTATGACGAATAACAGAATCCCGCATATCAGTATTTACATCACGGCGCCCTTTGAACAGAGGGTGCGCCACACAATGGAAATCCATAACGGAATGGGGGAGAAGAAGGCAAGGCGTCTTCTGAAACACCTGGATCGGCAGCATTCCCATTATTATAATTTTTATACAAGCCGCCGGTGGGGCAATGCTAATAATTATGATCTCTGTATTAACAGTGCAAGTTATGGAATCGACGGTACGGTAGAGTTTATTCTCAGAATGATTGACCGGGGCGTAAAGAATAAAAAATAAAATCAGCTTTGGAATGCCGATTTATCCGGCCTTTGCAGGAGTGTCCTGCGAAGGCCGTTTTTTATTTAACAGGAAAGTAATCCTGTTAAATAAAAAACGCTCCGCGGAGGATCGCAACTCTAAAGAGGGCTTGTTCACTAAGCTCGTTACACTCGCTAAGTGAGCCAATGCCTGCGGCGGTAGGGAATAATGTCTCATAAAAAAGAACGAATGTTCGAAAAAACTCTTGCTATCAAAATCAGAATGTGATAAAATGAGGATAGAACAAATGTTCTTATAAATCTGTGCAGTGATGTGCCGGTGACAAGCAGTACAATGGATTATCACAATGCGGTTCATTGCTTATATAAAGGAGAAAGTTAATGCTGATACAGGAGAATCTGTCAATAGAAGAAAAACTCAAAATTTTAACGGATGCAGCTAAGTATGATGTCGCCTGTACATCCAGCGGAGTGGAAAGGAAGGGGAAGGACGGCTGCATCGGAAGCGCAAGTGAAGCCGGACTTTGCCACAGCTTTGCTGCCGACGGCAGATGCATTTCTCTCCTGAAGATTCTTTACACGAACCAGTGTATCTATGACTGCAGGTACTGTGTGAACAGACGTTCCAATGATACTGTCCGCACTGCGTTCACACCCGGGGAAGTCTGCCGCCTGACGATGGAGTTTTACCGGAGGAATTATATTGAGGGGCTGTTCCTCAGCTCCGGAATTCTTGACACACCGGATAAAACAATGGAGCAAATTTACAGAACTCTTTATCTGCTGCGCAATGAGCATAAATTTAACGGTTATATTCATGTGAAGGCGATACCGGGAGCCGATCCGACCCTGATTGAGATGACCGGTTTCCTGGCAGACAGGATGAGCGTGAACCTGGAACTTCCAACCGCCGAAGGGCTGAGGAAGCTGGCGCCGGGAAAGACAAGGGATAAGATATTAAAGCCGATGCGGCAGATTCAGAGGGGAATTGTAAATCAGATGGCCCGTGAAGGGCTCCTGGAAAAGAAGGGGATTATATTGCCGCCGGGATTTCTCACAGACTCTTTAAGGACTGCGCCCGCCGGTAAAACTCCGGGGCCGCGGACGGAGCTTTCGGAAAGCCTGCCGCAGGCTGCCGGCGCGTCAACGCCGGTACTGTCCCGTTCCGGCACCGGAGCGGATGCCGAACGCCCTGCAGTTATTCCGGGAAAGTCTGTGTATGGTAATTATGGCGTGGGCCGTGTATCTAATCATAAGTCGTATTTTGTGCCTGCCGGTCAGAGTACTCAGATGATTGTGGGAGCCACACCGGAGAGTGATTATCAGATGATGGCGGTAGCAGAGGCGCTTTACAAGAATTTCGGGCTTAAGAGAGTCTTTTACTCTGCCTTTGTTCCCGTGAATCATGACAGCCTTCTTCCGGCTCTGCCGGGAGGACCGCCGCTTCTAAGGGAACACCGGCTCTATCAGGCGGACTGGCTCCTGCGATACTATGGGTTTCACGCCTCCGAACTGTTATCAGAGGATAAGCCTAATTTTAATGTGTTTCTGGATCCCAAGTGTGACTGGGCGCTGAGAAATTTGGGGGAATTTCCGGTGGAGGTAAATCATGCTCCCTATGCCTCTCTTTTGAGGGTGCCCGGAATCGGGACTAAATCTGCGATGCGGATTGTCGCCGCCAGGAAGCAGGCAGTCTTAAGATTTGAAGATTTAAAAAAGATGGGGGTTGTTTTAAAAAGAGCGGTATATTTCATAACCTGCTCCGGTAAAATGATGTATCCGGTGAAGCTTTCGGAAGATGCCATCGCAAACCAGATAGTGGGAGAGGAGAAGCGGCGAAACTGGGAGCTTGAGCAAAAGGGGCTGTTCAGGCAGATGTCTCTGTTTGATGATTTCCATATGGAGGCAGCGCCTCCTGCGGAGGAAAGGGTATCTGTCTTAACGGGGGAGATGTAATATGGTTATATTTATATGTAAAGATGATTTTGACTCCATACTCTGCGGCGTTTATGATGCCTGGATGAGCAGACTGGGGCATGACAATGTCAGACTGCAGCTTCAGGGAGCCTATAATATGGAGTTGTTTGCAAAATACCGCGATGTGCAGGTCACCGAAGAAAAGGTAGATAAGGTGATACAAGCTGTTGTACAAAAGATATCCAGGGAAGCGTATGGCTGGATTTACAGGGCGTCTCTCAGTTATGAACCGGAGAAGGCAGACATAATTTACCGATTTCTGATTTTTGGATTCCATATAGGAAAGCAGATTACGGAAAGTCTCCATATACCTGCTGTCCATGAGATATTCCGAATAAACCGCCACATACAGAATGAGGCCCATAATATGAAGGAGTTTCTCCGGTTTTCTGAACTGGAGAATAAAGTCCTTTTTTCAAGGATTGGGCCAAAGAATGACGTTATTCCGATGCTGGCCCTTCATTTTTCGGATCGGCTGAGGCCGGAGCGGTTTATCATTTATGATGAAATCCGGGAGAAGGCTGTCATATATACTCCCAATACAGGCTGGTACATTCTGTCCGGCGAGGAGGGGAAAAGACTGGAAAAACTGTCGGAGAAATCAGATCGGAAGGAGTATGAAACACTCTGGAAAATCTTTTTTGACAGTGTCGCAATCAAAGAAAGAGAAAATTATGTCTGCCAGAGAGGCCATCTGGCTCTGAGGTACCGCCCCTACATGACAGAATTTCAATAAAAAAATTAAGAATTAACAGGCGGATAATCCTGATAAAATCAGGGTGTTAAAAATATATTCTTACGAATTCTTTCCTTTTTCGAAAAAAAAGGAAGATAATTTTATTCTTCATTAATAGATTGGTCACAATTTTGACACAATTTCAAATTATCATTACTGGCGTACCACGAATTAAGTAAATTGATTCAAAAAAAGAGGAGATGTAATTATGAAAAAAAATTTAGTGAAACCAGCAGCAGTAATGATGATGAGTGTAATGTTAGCGGCTACCGCCCTGACAGCTTGCGGCGGAACCGATGCAGGCACTACAACAGCAGCCGTAACCGAGGCAGAGACAACTGAAGCTCCGGAGACAGCAGCACCAGAGGAGAACACAGAGGAAGTTAATTCTGAGTCAGCAGAAGATATCACAGAAGCAGCTGACACAGAGGAGACAGAGGCAGCAGAGAGCCAGGCTGAAGATGCTGCGGCAGAATCCGACGATGCAGCTCTGATTGAGGAGAGCACAGCTAACTAATCGTTAGCAGGCTGATAAGCCTACATAAATTAATCAGGTTAAGAAAAATGTAAGGAGCGGCCGCTTGACAGCGGACCGCTTCTCTCGTATACTAAGTGTATTAAATGAATTAATACACTTAATTTAAATAATACGGGAAAGGAGGAGCCTATGATTCTGATTGACTATAAAGATCGGCGACCTATATATGAACAGGTTGTAGAAAAACTGTCTGAGCTGATGGTGCGAGGAATTTTGGAGCAGAACAGCCAGCTCCCATCTGTACGCAGCCTTGCAACGGAATTGTCGATTAATCCCAACACAATACAGAGAGCCTATGCGGAACTGGAGCGGCAGGGGTATATTTATTCGGTAAAGGGCAGAGGCAGTTTTGTGGCCGAGAATCACCAAATTCGTGAACAGAAAAAAAAAGAAATTTTTGTGAGACTGGGCAGACTTGTGGAGGAGGCCAGGGGAACGGGAGTCACGATGCTTCAATTTCAGGAGCAGGTGATACAGTTCTATGGCAGCAGTGACAGGAGGCCGCGGCCAGCGGCAGGAACTGCGGCTCCGGTAAAAGAATCGCAAATTCTGTCGGCTGCGGAGGCGACGTTAACTGCCGTACATGAGCCGGTGACAAAGAATCAGATGACGGAACCGGCTCTTGGAGGCAAGAGGGAGGAAAAAGGAGGAGAAACGGATGATTGAAGCAATCAACCTGACAAAGCGATTTGACGATATCAAAGCCGTTGATCATATTAATGCAGTAATCAGAGAGGGCAGCGTATTTGGATTGATAGGCACGAATGGTGCAGGAAAGAGTACGTTTCTCAGAATGGCTGCCGGAATACTGAAACCGGATGAGGGCAGAGTTACGATCGACGGAGAAGACATTTTTGAGAATGATAAGGTAAAATCAAAATTTTTCTATATATCGGATGAGCAGTATTTTTTGAATAACGCGACTCCGGGTGAGATGATGAAGTTTTACAGAAATGTATACAGGAATTTTGACGAAAAGCGATTTTTCGGCCTGCTTTCCAATTTCGATTTGGATGCAAGGCGGAAGGTAAATACATTTTCAAAAGGAATGAAGAAACAGCTTTCCGTTCTTCTTGGAATTTGTGCCAACACAGACTATATATTCTGCGATGAGACATTTGACGGGCTGGATCCGGTTATGAGGCAGACAGTGAAAAGCCTTTTTGCCAATGATATGGAGGAGAGGAACCTGACTCCGATTATTGCCTCACATAACCTGAGGGAGCTGGAGGATATCTGTGACCACGTAGGACTGCTCCACAAAGGAGGAATTCTGCTGTCAAAGGATCTGGATGATATGAAGCTGAATATCCATAAGGTTCAATGTGTACTTCTTCCGGGTACAGAGCCGGAAAATCTGCATGGAATTGACATTATCAGGACGGAACGCAGGGGGAGCCTGCTGACTCTGACCATAAGGGGGAAAAAGGAAGAGATAGAAGCGGTTATGCAGACCTTCCATCCGGTATTTTTTGAACTGATTCCTCTTTCCCTGGAAGAAATATTTATCAGTGAAACGGAGGTGGCCGGTTATGACATCAAAAAACTTATTTTTTAATCTGATGAAAGAAAACACGAAACAGCGCCTCTGGACAGTCGCTTTGATATCATTAATATTCTTTTTTACATTTCCGGTGCAGACGGCGCTGTTAATCAGCAGTTATCTTTCCCAGGACAGAATCGATGCCGTTTGGGAGAGGGAAGCGCAGGGAGTCGAGGTGATAAAGCAGCAGCTTCAGGAAAGATACTTAAGCTGGACTGCAATAGATAATGGCATGTTGGTTTTTCTTCTTATCGTTTTTGCCGTAGTCTGCGGTATTTCGGGATTTGCGTATCTGCATTCGCGTAAGAAAACCGATTTTTACCATGCAATTCCGGTAAAACGTGAAAGATTATTTACTGCCGTATATCTGAACGGCGTCCTTTATACGGCTGTGCCTTATCTGATATCCCTTTTGATATCTTCATTAATGATTCAGGTGAAAGCCGGGCAGATATTCCCGTGGGGAGAGGTGTTAAAGACTTACTGTATCCATATGTCGTTCTTTTTGTTAATGTATACGGTAGTGATAGCGGCTGCTCTGATGACCGGCAATACCATTGTCAATGTGCTTGGATCCGCAGTGTTTTTCCTGTGGGGACCGGGAACGGTCATGCTACTTATCGGCTATTTCAGCAGCTATTATATTACCTTTTACCAGGACGGGAACAGATTCGTAGAGCTTTTGCAAAAATCATCACCGGCAGCCTGGTATATCGGAGCGGTATCAGAACCGGAAAAAGCAGGCTCAATGGCGCTGTGGGCGGTTGCAGTAACCGTACTTCTTATCGCGCTCTGTGTATTTCTGTATAAGAAAAGACCTTCCGAGGCAGCCGGGCGCGCCATGGCATTCAGAAAAAGCCAGCCGGTTATCAAGCTGCTCCTTGTAGTGCCGATTGCACTCACCGGCAGCCTGATTTTCAGAGAAATGATGGGAAGCGACGGATGGAGCATTTTCGGTCTGGTCTGCGGACTTGTAATCAGCTACGCTATTATTGAAATAATTTATAACTTTGATTTCAGAAGACTGTTTGCACATAAAAAACAATTTGCACTCTGTACAGTCTGCTCATTGGCAATCCTTGCATTTTTCAGGTTTGATTTGTCGGGATTTGACTCTTATGTGCCTTCTGAATCCAAGATGGAAGCGGCAGGAATTTACTGCAGGCGGATGGACGCGGATTTTCTTGAAGACTATTTGTCTGAATTGGAGCTGAACAGTGATTCCAGGGGCTATGATTATGTGAGCTGGAAATCGAAATCAGCAGGAGAACTGGTGAAGGAGATGAAACTGGCTGATGTAACGTCGGTGATTGAAATAGGAAAAAGGGGCGTTACCGATGCCGAACAGGCAAAGAAACGAAACCACGGCATCCTTAGAAGCGGCCGCTATTATTACCGTGATTCGAGTGACGAAACGATTGACGAGGTAGTGGTTGCTTATCATCTGAAGGGCGGAAAAACTGTGCTGCGCCGCTATAATATGAATCTGTCAGCGGTAAGCGGAGCGCTCGACAAAATTTATGACAGTGAGGAATATAAGACGGAAGTTTATCCGATTCTTTCTTATCAGGCGTCGGATGTGGCCGGAATCAATTATGAGGAATACGGTGATTTCAGTCATGTGAACCTGAAGAATGACGAAATGAAGGCTCGGATTCTGGAGGCGTATCAGAAGGAGTTAAGAGGCCTGACTGCCGAAACAAGAAGAGAAGAAAGCCCGATTGCAGCAATTCAGTTCAAAACGGGCGAGATGCAGGAAATGATTGATACGCTCAGAGAAAAAAAGCGCGACTTCAGTGTGTTTAACAGAAAATTTTATTATCCGATCTATCCGTCCTTTACGGAAACAATCAGCCTGCTGAAAGAATGCGGGGTTGATGTGGGAGAATTCCTGACAGCAGACAAGGTGGATAAGATTGTTATGGAATACTACAGAAGTGAAGAGGACGTGGAAGAGATACCGTCTGCTGAAATGGAAGGTGTCTATTCAAAAGAGCGCGGAAGCTGGAAGGTCACGGTAACTGATAAGAACGAGATCCGCCAGATCCTTGACAGCTCCCTGTCTGACAGCCTGAACTGTACAAATTATCTGAATAATACCTTTACCGGGGTGAATCTGACTGCCTATGTGTCGGTCAAGCGGGGGCAGACGGAAGACGAGTTTGATGCGGCTGCCATGCCTGAAACAGTGCAGACGGAGAGTATAGATGGAAGAGAACAGGAGACGGAATATGTCAGATACGGACTGCGGTTTGACTACGACAAGATTCCGGATTTTGTAAAAGAAACGTTTAAATTGACGGAAGAAAATATGAAAAATGATGTAATGTGGGGCTATTAGAAGCTGCCTTAAGTGGCCCGGTTTTACTTTTGATTGACTTTCTCTCCTTTACAGGATAAAATAAGTGAGGAAAAATATCCTGTAGAGGAGGAAAATGAATGGCATTTTTAGATGAACTTGGTAAAGTAATCAGTGATAAGAGCAAGGAAGCAGCCAATAAAGTGAAGGATATCACAGGCGTAATCCAGCTCAAATCAAAATTGTCAGCAGAAAAGGAAAAAGTTAATAAAGCATATATCAGTCTTGGAAAGGCATACTATGACAGGCACGAAGCAGCGCTGGAAGATGAGTACGCCGATGAATTCAAGATTATCCAGGCGGGTCTGATTAAGATGGCTGTACTGGAAGACGAAATTGCAGAACTGGAAGGAACCAGAGTCTGTGCGGAGTGCGGAGCCAAGGTAGAGAGAGAGGCCCTGTATTGCAGTAAGTGCGGTGCTCCTATGGAGGATAAAATGGCAGGCGCCTCAGAGGATGAGGACAGTGAAGAACCAGGACTGCAGTTTCCGGTAAAAACGGCGGCAGATGAATCCATCTTCGCAGAGGAAGACAGCGAAAACGAAGAATAGGAGATAGAATGGACGCATTAGTACAGTGGTTTACGGCCAATCTTTCTGAGTTTATCTCAAAAGAGGCAGTTATTTTTATTATTTCCATGGTACCAATACTGGAATTGAGGGGAGGACTTCTGGCGGCTTCGCCGGCACTTCTCAATGTACCGATTATGCAGGCAATACCAATCTGCATTATCGGAAATATTCTGCCAATCCCGTTTATTCTGCTCCTTATCAGAAAGATACTGGACTGGATGAAGCTGGTGAAGGTGTTCCGGCCAATTGCTTTGTGGCTGGAGAATAAGGCGATGAGTAAAAAAGACCAGATTGAGAAATATGGATTTTGGGGACTTGTGCTTTTTGTAGGGATCCCCCTCCCTGGTACGGGAGCCTGGACAGGCTCTTTGATAGCGGCGCTTTTGAGAGTGCGTTTTAAAACAGCATTTGCAGCAATATTAATAGGCATTGTAATCGCTACGGTCATTATGTCTATCCTGTCTTACGGTGTGCTGGGAGTCATTTTCGGATAAGAAATAACAGTCTGCGGTATGGTACGGAACTTTAACATGTTCCTGCCATGCCGCAGTTTTTTGTATGCATTATCCGGTTCAGATATTCGGATACAGTATATTTTCGGAAAGTATGGAGATTCTTGATAACGAAACAGTTTAGATGGATATTTAATTAAGCAGGTGAGGACGCCGCCGGTACGGCCAGCGGACGGGGTGGTGAGGTGTGTATATGAGTCTTTCGTCCCGGGGGTTTGGCATCGCTGGA
>NZ_JAGZSD010000056.1 GCF_018381315.1 Anaerostipes sp.
GGCATGGATGATGGTGATGCCGGGGACGTGATAAGGGCGGACAGGTATGTGAGTCCCTGCAGGACCGTAGACTTACCGCTGCTGTTTGGTCCGTAGATGGAGATGACAGGGAGGAACTGTTCGCCATCCAGCGGATCCTTTATCAGGGATGCCTTATGCTCATTAATTGGGCCGGGAATACAGTCCAACAGGGTTTCCTCCTTGAATATCTTAAAATTCTTCAATGTAAGCTGAACCAGCATGGGATACCTCGCTTTCTGAGAGAAAAAAACTCATAACAATCATTGGTAACATTGTACCATAGGAAGAGGGAAAAATGCAATAATGAACGAGAAAAAATCTCATTATAGAAATTCGGGATATTATTCGACAATTTATGATTGATGTGCGTCCAAAAATACAAAATTGGTTATAAACTAAAAACTAATATTGAGAAGGAGAATGGAAATAGTAACAAAAAAGCTGCATGAAGTAACGCCCCTTGTAACGCCGTGTTTGCTATTATTATTACAGAGGTTAGGAATGGGCAGGAATAATTTAAGAAAAATTTTAACTTTTCTTAAATTGTAACCCGTTTGTAACTGTCGTTTGATATACTTGTTCCAGATAGTTGAAATTTATCCTATGTTTGGAAAAAAAATATCATGAGAGGAGAATAAGTATGGAAGGAAGAAAAAGGTCTAGGGCATTGTCGCGGACAGTGTACAGTGCTCAAAAAAGACTTCTGGCGTTCGTGCTTGCAGCAGCCATGATCCTAACCAATGTCGGTGCGGATATGAATACGGCCCTTGCAGCCACATCGTCAGAATCCGTCACCTTCTCGATGAGCGGTTCACAGCTTGTCAAAGCCATTGATGAAGCAATCGCTGATGGCAATGAAGTGACGGCAGAGGATCTCGATTTCACCAATGGAAAGATTGCTGAATTTGAGAAACTCTTCTTCGGTGAGGGAAAGATCTATGAAGTGTTCCCTGATCCGGAAGGCGGAAGTATGGACGCAGAACTACGCGTGTTCGTTCGGCTGCCGGAAGATGCTGATGACATGTATATGGTAACCGGCGATGAGGAGATTATCTTCTTATACGTAAATAACGGGGAAGATACCATCAGCTGCACCACTGAGATCACAAGAATGGATGATGGTGTAGAGAAGGTTAAAAAGACCAAACGCGTTACTGTAAAGAGTTATGAGGCAGCATACGGCGATGAGGAAGTGAATCATATTTCCAAGCCGGCAGAAACACC
>NZ_JAGZSD010000057.1 GCF_018381315.1 Anaerostipes sp.
ATAAACATAAAAAATAAATGCATAAAAGAAAGAACATAGATGTACGGAGACTTAAAAGTAGAGAGATATAAAAAAGTATAGGTACATAAAAGTATAGGTAAAAAAAGCGTAGGTAAAAAAAGTATAGGTACACAAAAGCGTAGGTAAAAAAAACGTAGGTACGCAAAAGCATAGATACATAAAAGCATAGGTAAACAAAAGCATAGGCACACAAAAGTGCAGAGTCATAAAAGCGCAGAGTCACATAAACACAGAGTTATATAGCACAAAGTAACAGATTCATAAAGCCACAAAAGGAATATTACCAAAAAGCCAGTCAATAATTTAATGTGATATACGGTCAATCAAAGCCGGTATCCGCCCAAAGACACATCCATTTCCCTATTTCATAATGAAAAGAAAAAAGTAATGGCGGCTCTGCATTTTCTGGAGCCGCCCTATTGGACCAATATGCCACACAGAAATCAAATAGAAAAGAAGGAGGATAATACATGGGACACCTGACCACCCGCGACGCCTACAAAAACCTGAGTGACCGCATCAACTGGTTTACCCAGGGCGCACCGGCGTCTGAGACATTGTATAAGATTTTGCAGGTATTATATTCGGAGAAGGAGGCGAAGTGGGTTGCGCTGCTTCCTGTGCGTCCGTTCACAGTGAAAAAGGCTGCAAAGATATGGCAGACATCTGAGTATAAGGCAGAGCGCCTTCTGGACCATCTCTGTGAAAAGGCCCTGCTGGTGGATTCCTGGCATAAAGGGGTCCGCCAGTTCGTGATGCCGCCGCCAATGGCTGGATTCATTGAGTTCGCCCTGATGAGGACCAGGGGGGATATTGACCAGAAATACCTGAGCGAGTTGTATTACCAGTACATGAACGTGGAGGAGGATTTCATCAAGGACCTGTTTTATGCCACGGAGACAAAGCTGGGGCGTGTTTTTGTCCAGGAGCCGGTTCTTACCAACGATAAAATGAACCACATCCTGGATTATGAGCGGGCCACCCATATTGTGGAGGAGGCGGAGTATATCGGACTCGGTTTATGCTATTGCCGCCATAAGATGTCCCATGCAGGCCATCCCTGTGAAATTGACGCGCCCTGGGATGTGTGCCTGACCTTTGACAATGTGGCCCGTTCCCTGGCGGAACATGGGGATTACGCGCGGCTTATCTCCAAGGAAGAGGCACTGGATGCCCTGGAGCGCTCCTATGC
>NZ_JAGZSD010000058.1 GCF_018381315.1 Anaerostipes sp.
GTCGGGAAATAGATGGTTCCGAACAGGGGCAGGTGTGACTCATGCGAGTCACGCCTGCCCCTGAAATTTATCCACTAAAAAGAAAAAAGATAGCTAACAACAACCATCTTTCTCTCCGTTCCATGTTATAATGGAACTATGCTAAAACAAGATTATTATAACAACTTTTTTGAAATTGGGCAACAGAAAATTAACTTCAGTTTCTTTCAATTGGGACTACCCGATGACGATCCAGTCTATACCCTAAAAAACGTGATGGAGGAATTGGATTTTTCAGGCCTGCTGGCCTGTTATTCAGATAAGGGAAGAACCGGGTTTAACCCAATCATGCTGTATGCTGTTGTTACCTATGCAAACATGCGCGGGGTCAGGGCTGTTGACCGTATAGTAGACTTATGCCAGAGAGATCTCGCCTTTATCTGGCTGACCAAAGGGCAGAAGCCCCAGAGAGATGTTTTTTATGATTTTAAAGGAAAAAAACTGACGGGAGAAGTCCTGGATGAACTGAATTACCAGTTCATGCGCCGTCTGGAAAAGGAAGGCCTTATCTCGCTGAAAGAGCTTTACATCGATGGAACAAAGATTGAAGCAAACGCGAACAGATATACGTTCATTTGGCGGGGCAGTCTCAATTATCATCTTGCCGGTCTGCTGGATACTATCGATGCTCTTTACACAAAGTATAATACATTTCTGCTTGAAAACGGATATGGCCCCAAATACAATCTCGGAAATGCCCGGATGTTTGTGATTGAAGGAATGGACAAAGTCCGTAAAGTCATTGAAGAAAACAGGAAACGGAAACTGACAAAACATAAGAAGATCTCCAATAACACCATCATTGAGATTGATTACTGTTCTCCGCTTGAGATCCGGAAACTGCAGAAGAACCTGATGCAGATCGCACAGGGAGAAGACATCGGATTCGTTTATGGGAAAGGTAAGCATAAACCGGAGATCCAGAAGCTTTACGAGGAACTGGAAGAATGCGGGACCCGTCTGATGGAGTATAAGGAATGCTTTGAGATCATGGGGAAAGGCCGCAACAGCTATTCCAAAACAGACATGGAAGCAACCTTCATGCGGATGAAAGAAGAGTGCGACAAGAAGCTGAACTTGGTAAGCCCTGCAGCGTCCAATCCTATAAAGGTTGGTAGACTGACCGCAAGGAAGGCACAATTCCCTGCAGGGTATAGGAGCGTT
>NZ_JAGZSD010000059.1 GCF_018381315.1 Anaerostipes sp.
TATGTAGCTGTATCACAGGGCCTGTATACCTTGGCCGGAAAATATTATGATAAGATTCCTGTAGAGAAAGAATTTGGATTCCTGCGGATTAACCGGAAGTATGCGGAGGCATTGAAAACAGTAGCGGTATGATGATATAATCAGAGTATCAGGACAATTTGAAAAGGAGGGTATGTGATGGAACGTAAAGTGATAAAGATTTTTGGGGCCCAGGATAATATACAGGCAGAGATGATACTGGAGACATTGGGCAACAATCAGATACCGGCTTACAAGAAGGGTGTGGGTTCCAGCGATATCATGAATATATATGGAGGCAATTCCCTGTACGGAGAGGATATATATGTTGCGGAAGAGGATGCGCAGAAGGCAATGGAAGTATTGGAGGGGATGGGGCTGACGGAGGAACGCTGAACATGGTGACTGATACTATCCATCTATTGCCAGAAACATAGATTTGTGATAGAATCCTTATGGGATAAAATCACGATATGCACTGCAGCAGGCAGGGCGGAATGGAGAAAACGAATGAAAGCATTTGATTGCGTTAACAAGCAGGAAGTTGAAGTTACTAAGGAAGGTTTGATTGACTTCATGAAAAAGGACCGCCAGATTGATATGAAGTTTGCGGAGAAGAGAACAGACGATATGGGATATCTGACCTGGGATGCCGAGAACTGGACATGCGTGGACGGACAGAACAAGTTCATGCGTTGTTATTCGCTGGAGGGCCGTGTGCTGAGGGATTCCACCAGCCATAATATTTATGATATGGAAAATGACTTTTTCCCGGAGCAGGCCATGGAGATTCAGATTAACTAAGTATCAAAAAAAGACAGTTCGGCTGTCTTTTTTTTATCTGTATTTTTAACCCCATTGCCCTGCCCTTCTTCAGACCGGGATGGGATTTCAACCTGAGATGGGATGTTTCTTTTGCTATTCCTGAAAAGAGGAGCAGCCAGCGGGCTGTTCCCGCTGGCTGAGTATTATGAAAAAAAGTTATTAGCATTGACCTTTTACAATGATTAGTATATTCAGAAAATGTGAGCAGTCTGTTGCAAAAGTATGAACGGTTTGTAATAAGTTTATGAATGAAATAAGAATGTACATATTGCACAAAAACAGGACGGGATTATTGAATAAAAAAGCCAATAGACTAAAAATGTTTTAGGGTATATAATTAATTTTGTATTAAATAT
>NZ_JAGZSD010000060.1 GCF_018381315.1 Anaerostipes sp.
CCGTTTTTTGAAAGCAAAATCATCAACACCGATAACACTGCTGCATTTATTTTCTTCCTGCAGTTTATACTGCTTTGTGAGCAGGCGGACGACACTGTCACCACTGGTCTTGAGATTCATTGTTTTGCAGATACGGTAACATCCTTCACAGCTAGTTTCCAATGCTAATGTACAGATAAAATCCGCACAACGGTCAGTCATCCTGCTGTAGTAGTTCAGAAATCCATTGATAGTCCCGGCAAAAGTCGTAACATCACAATCAGGATTATCACATTGGTATTCATAGGTATTTACCAAAAGCCAGGTGGATTTCCCAAGGATTGGGAGATCCTGGACCTTTCTTTCGTAAGTTCCATGCGGATGTTCAGAAATGGTCCCACATTTTGGACAAGTACAGCTTTTAGAGCGGGCAGACATTTTAATGCGGATTTCTGTATCCGTCTGATAAATATGTGCGGCTTCTAATTCTGTTGGATAAAATCTTTGTATCTCTACTTTTGTTTCCATCCGCATAAAGCTCCTCCAGCAAATATATATGGTTGTATTATACTACGCGAAAATAATTATTCAATGGATTATACGGAAAAATGCGGAAGAACCAAAGAGTCCCGGAATAATTAGGCATTTCACTACACATTTATGGAGGTATCGAAAATGTCCAGTTACAAAGCCAGAGTCCCGGCTGATCAGCAGTTTCAACTAATTATGGAATGCAGGAACAGTGGGCTCTCCGATTATCAGTGGTGCAAGGAGCACGGAATCCATCCGGGAACCTTTTACAACTGGGTCAGTAGGCTCAGGAGGAAGGCCTGCTGTGAAATCCCTGAGTCAATCTCCAAAGCGGAGCCTTCACCGACTCCGGCTCAGGAAGTGGTCCGCTTAAACGTCCATTCAAAAGCAGCGGATCCTGAGCTGATGCTTCTATGCCAGCCAGCGCCTGCGAGTCCAACCTGTATTGCAGATATTCCTGCCAGCATAGAAATATCTCTCGGCAATGCGACAATCCGCATCGCCAATGGAACTGACCTTGCTATCCTTGATCGGGTTCTGAGCCTTGTGAAAGGCACCGGGTGTTAGGCGATATCTCCGTGGCGGACAACATCTATATCGTATGTGGCACAACAGACATGCGCAAATCGATCGATGGTCTCTGTAGCATTGTC
>NZ_JAGZSD010000010.1 GCF_018381315.1 Anaerostipes sp.
GCACACCGCCTGCGAGTCTTTGCTGAAAGAAGAAAAACTAACATCCCTTCGAATGCAAGGCCTCCGAACTGGTCAAAATGGACGTAATGTCTGCTGGAGAAGGATACCCCTAAAACAATAGGTACCTTCTCTTTTATGGCTGCCTTTCTCCAGCAGAGCGACTCCTCTATAGTCTCTGAGAGTGGGTTTTTGAGGCATAAAACTTTCTTCCTGCATCTTACTGGAAGTATATTATAAATATTTCAGGCAAAAATTTAGAAATTTAATGAAAATTGGGGTTGACAAGCCGTGACGGATGAGGTAAAATTGCTATTGTTGTCGGGTAAGACAGCTTCAATATGTGGGCGTAGCTCAGCTGGATAGAGCGTCTGGCTACGGACCAGAAGGCCGGGAGTTCGAATCTTCTCGCCCACGTAAAATGAATCCCTGCAGATTTTTAATCTGCAGGGATTTTTTCATTTCATAGAAAAGTGCATCCTATGAAATAAAAAACGCTCCGCAAGGATCGTATTGTGGTGATAAGGAAATTCTTTTAGTGGTGAAAAGAAAAAATGACGGAAATCTGCATATTTTGTAAGGTGAAAGGTTTACTTTACAGAATTGTTGTGGTATAATTCATAACTGTGAATGAAATGTAACAATACCGTAATAATCATAAAATTAATATAAAATATTGAAGTAGGAAGGTAACATCTTTATGAAGTCAATAATAAAAAAGACAGTGGTATGTCTGCTGATTTTTTCTATGATAGTAACATCGGGATTGGCAATTCCAAAGAAAGAAGTAAACGCGGCGCAGAATACATACAGCGGCCGGATCTGGAAATCATGGGTGAAACTTAGAAAGTCTAAATCCAAAAAGTCCAAGATTATCCGCAAAATCTCTAAAGGAGAACCTGTGCAGGTACATTACACAAGCGGGAAGTGGAGAAAGGTTACATACAAAGGCAAGACAGGATTTGTCCTAAAGAAATATGTTTATATTAATACAAACGCTCCTGAATTAAGCGGGAGTGAAGAGCAAAAAGGCCAGACAGTGGCAGCTTTTGCACAGCGTTTTGTCGGAAACCCATATGTATGGGGAGGAACAAACTTAAACAGCGGGGCTGACTGTTCCGGTTTTGTCGGCGGAGTCTACCGCTCATTTGGATATAAGCTTCCGAGAACATCTTCTGATCTCAGGAGAGCAGGAAGAAAGGTTGCGTACAAAGACAAGCAGCCGGGCGATTTAATCTGTTACAGCGGTCATGTAGCCATGTACATAGGGAACGGCAAAATTGTCCATGCCAGCACAAGAAAAACAGGAATCAAGATTTCTCCAAGAGCCAATTACAGAAAAGTAGTTGCTGTACGGAGAATCGTAACAGAATAGATGATCAAAAATGTGCAAGAGAGATCCTGCACATTTTTTTGTTACATGGGAAAGTTCTCTGAACCTCCCTGTGTAATAAAAAAGCCCCGGGCCAGGATGCGCACAAAGCATATGAGATGCAAACACAGTCTTGTTGTATCTAAACATATAGGAGGAGAGTATGAAATCATTATTATTTATCAACGGATGTATCAGGGAAGAGGAATCCAGGACTTTGGTGCTGGCAAGAAAGTTCCTCGACTGTCTGAAAGAAAAATATGAAATATCAGAGGTGAGCGGTCTTAGCCTTCCTTTGGACCTGGCAGCCTTAAAAAAGAGAGACCGGCTGGCAGCTTCTGCTGAATGGGAGGATCCGGTTTTTGATCAGGCAAGGGAATTTAAAAAGGCAGACATCATCGTTCTGGCAGCCCCGTTTTGGGAAGGGACCTTTCCGGCGGCTGTACACGCTTACCTGGAACAGATATGTGTTACAGGATTTACCTTTGGCTACAGAGCGGACGGGAGAGCAGAAGGATACTGTAAAGCCGACAGAGCCGTGTTTTTTTCAACAAGGGGCGGCATTTATTCTGAGGGAGAAAACAAAAAAGATGATCATGCCGAAAAGTTCCTTACATCGGTCTTTCGCATGTTGGGAATACCAAAGACAGATACATTGACAGCAGAAGGGCTTGATATTATAGGAAATGATGTGGACTCTATCATGAAACAGGCGGCAACGCAGGCACAGATTCTGGCGGCAGACTTTTAGAAAAAATATCTGAATCTTTTCCAAAACATGGACAAATTAGCTTGAAAAAGGGCTCGAAATGCGGTTATATAAATATATAAAATTCAAAAGACAAGAAGAGAGGCGGCAGTCATGTTAAACGTAGAACATTTATCTTATCATATCACAGAAAATGGCGCGGATACCCAGATACTTAAAGATGTCAATTTCTCCGTCAACGATGGGGAGATGCTGGTCATTACCGGGCCCAACGGCGGAGGGAAGTCCACAATAGCCAAAATTCTCATGGGAATTGAAAAGGCCAGTTCCGGAAGTATCTCTTTGGACGGGGAAGATATTACAGAGTATTCTATAGATCAGAGGGCTGATGCGGGAATAGGATTTGCATTCCAGCAGCCGCCCAGATTCAAGGGGCTGACTGCGTCCAGGCTGCTTTCCCTTGCTGCCGGAGAGACACTGCCGGATGAGCGGTGCTGTGAACTGCTGAGCAGTGTGGGACTGTGCGGAATGGAATACAAAGACAGGGAAGTGGATGCCACATTGTCAGGCGGTGAAATGAAAAGGATTGAGATTGCCACAGTATTTGCAAAAGACCATAAGATCTGTATTTTTGACGAGCCTGAGGCAGGGATTGACCTGTGGAGTTTTGCCATGCTGATCAAGGAATTTGAAAAGATTCACAAAGAAAATAAAGCCAGCCTGATATTGATCTCACATCAGGAGAGGATTATCCGTATGGCAGACCGTATCATGATTATCCGTGACGGTCAGGTACAGGAGATCGGGCCAAAGGAAGAAGTATATCCGCATCTTATGGCGGAAGAGTCAGAAGAGCAGTGTGCCTGCATGCATGAATAGGGAGGAACGGACATGGAATTAGATCAGATAACAGCAGGAGTGCTTGAGGCGATTGACGGTCAGGGATTCGTACAGAAGGGAGCCTATAACTTAAGGCAGAACGGGCAGGCTGTGTGTCATGGAGACAGTGAGAACATACGGATCGTAAGAAAAGAAGACAAGCCGGGAATTGATATTTTTATCAGCGGGCAGACAAAGGGGGAGTCTGTGCATATTCCGGTGGTTGTGTCCGCTTCCGGCATTACAGATGTGGTATACAATGATTTTTATATTGAAGACGGGGCAGATGTGGTGATTGTCGCTGGATGCGGTATTCACAATGACGGAGACCTGGAGAGCAGGCATGACGGAATTCATGCATTTCATGTGGGAAGCCATGCGAATGTACGTTATGAAGAACGGCATTATGGAGAAGGAAATGGAACCGGAGGCAGGGTGCTCAATCCCGTGACTAAGATTTATGTGGAGGAAGACTCTGTTTTTACTCTGGATACTACCCAGATCAAGGGAGTTGATTCTACCATACGGGAGACTCATGTGGAGATGGGGGCAGGCTCTAAGCTCTATGTGCTTGAAAAGCTTATGACCCACGGGAATCAGCAGGCAGTTTCCAATATGGATATTCTGTTAAACGGCACGGAGAGTTCCGCACAGATCATATCCAGATCTGTTGCTAAAGGAAGTTCCACTCAGATTTTCCATCCGAAAGCGATCGGAAATGCATTGTGCCATGCCCATGTACAGTGTGATTCTATTATAATGGATGAGGCAAAGATCAGTTCCATACCAGAGATCAATGCCAACCACCTGGATGCCCAGATTGTTCATGAGGCAGCCATTGGACGGATCAACAGCGACCAGCTTGTAAAGCTGCGTACCTTTGGAATGACAGAGGAAGAGGCGGAAGCAGTGATTATTGAAGACTTTTTAAAATAAGAGGAGTAACAGTTAAGGGGGAGTATCAGGATGCTGGAATCAAGAGAAAATTATCTCGAAGCAATTTTGATGTTAAAGCAAGAAATAGGGCAGGTGCGTTCCATTGATATTGCCAGAAAGTTAAATTACAGCAAGGCCAGTGTAAGCCGTGCTGTAGGAATTTTAAAGCAGGGGGGATATATCACTGTGGATGGAAAGGGATATATCTCTCTTACATCCGAAGGTTTGGAAAAGGCAGAGGCCATTTATGAGAGGCACAAGACTCTGACATCATTTTTTATGCACACGGCAGGGGTGCCGGAGCATGTGGCGGAGGAGGACGCCTGCCGGTGTGAACATGTATTGAGCAAACAGACCTTTCACGGCATTAAAATGTTCCTAAGTGAAAATAGCCGATGCTGAAAAAAAGGTGTATAATGAATATAGATAAACATATCAGTTATACAGGGAGGTTTTGACATGGAATTGACAGCAGGAATCAAAGGCAGTCAGGAAATGACTGCAGAGACAGAACATTCTGCACAGAATGTGGGAGACGGTATGCTGGACGTATTTTCAACTCCGTCCATGATCGCGCTGATGGAGAAGACTGCATGGGCCAGCATAGAACCTTATTTGGATGAGGGATTTGGTACTGTCGGCACACAGATGAATGTAAAACATCAGGCAGCCACCCCTATCGGCAGGAAGATCCGTTGTGAGAGTGAACTCATACAGGCAGACGGAAGAAGGCTTGTATTTACAATAAAAGCATTTGATGAGGCAGGACAGATCGGAGAGGGGGAGCATGAGCGCTTCATCGTGCAGAAGGACAAGTTTCAGGAGAAGGCACTGCGCAGATAAGGAGGAGCATTATGGGCAGACTGGAAGGGAAAGTAGCAATCATCACCGGAGGGAATTCCGGAGTCGGCGAACAGACAGCTAAACGGTTCGCAAAAGAAGGAGCTAAGGTCATTATTACTGCCAGAAGAAAGGAAAAGCTTGAGGCTGTAGCAGCAGATATTAAGGCAGACGGCGGTACAGTTCTGGCCCTGCAGGGAGACATATCCGATCCCGAGGACGGTAAAAAGGTGACGGATGCAGCCATAGAGCATTTCGGAACTTTGGATATTCTTGTGAATAATGCCGGAGTGCTGGATGAAGGCCTGCTTCCTATTGACAGAGTGGCAGACAGTGAAATTGACAGGATTGTAGATATCAATACAAAAGGAACCATGTATTTTATCCGTGCAGCTCTTGAAGTTATGCTGAAAAACAAGAGCGGATCCATTGTGAATGTGGCAAGTATCGCAGGAGTAAATGGAGGCGGAGGGGCTGCCTATGTGGCGTCAAAAGCGGCTGTTCTGGGGATTACAAAGCATACGGCTATGCGCTGTGCAAAGGACGGCATCCGGTGCAACGCTCTTTGCCCCGGAATGATTAAAACTCCAATGACAGCAGGACAGACCATGGAGACCATGGACCCGGATATGATGGGAGCCATGGCGGCCCACTCAGATCTGCGGAGTCCGGCATGTTCTGCAGAGGATATAGCAAATTCCGTTCTGTTTTTGGCCAGTGATGAGGCTGCACCAATTACAGGCCAGTGTATTGTAATGGATTACGGCGCAAACCTTTAATAAAAAGCTTTCGGGACCTTCTTTTTTAGAAGATCCCGAAAGCTTTTTTTATATAGGAATGTTCTTTGAACCTCCTTATGTACGCCCATGTTCTTCTATACCGGGTAACTCTGAACAATAACAGATGTGGTTCTTTCCTTTCCTTTTTGCAAAATAAAGTGCCCTGTCGGCATTGGACCAGAGGGAATGAAAATCATTTCCGTGTTCCGGATAAAAGCCGATGCCAACAGATACGTAGATGTGATTTTGGAGCTTAAATTTTTTTTGATATTCAGTCCAATTTTGAAAAAACTGCTCCAGAGACTCTGACAGTTTATTTTTATGTATGGATGAACAGGGGATATATGTGACAAATTCATCCCCGCCGATCCTTCCATTGATCTCCTTCGGAAAGGTTTTCAGGAGGCTTTTGGCAATGGAGATCAGAATCTGGTCGCCGAAGGGATGACCGTATTTGTCGTTATAGGTTTTAAAATTATCAATGTCCATAGTGATCAAGATGCCTGCGGCCTTCTGCAGCATCAGCCGGCTGATGTTTTCTTCCATGCAGCGCCGGCTCATAAGGTCTGTCAAATAATCAAACTGAGAATAGTAGATATTTTTTTTGTCCTTTTGACGGAAATCCGGTACGGACTGGTGAAGATGAAGAAGTTTCCATGAGCCTTCTCTAAGTTCCGTAATCATACTGAAGCGCAGATGGCGGGCGGGGAGACTTGTACTGATGGAACGAAGGCTCAGTTTGATCTCACCTGAAACAAGAAAAAGATTCTCTCCCAGAACAGACATCTCATACCATTCTTTCTCAATTACATACCCGGATTCAGAAGGATACTCCGGACAGCTGAGAAATTCTTCTGAGTTTTGGCAGTACTGTCCCAGTCCTGTGCCAATTTCTGTCATGCAGCTGTCCAAAAATTCGTCCATTCCTTCTTTATTGTTTTTTATAAGATAATTGTGCCAGAGAAAACGGCAAAACGCCTCTGCAGATTTGAAGTTTTTCATCCATCCCGACCTTCCATACATTACCAAGCTAGAAATGGGCAGAAATGTAGACTTTTTTCGTCGTTAATGATAGTATTTTATATAAAGAAGCTGAAATAGTAAATTCAGCAGAATCACGGGATTTCCCAAAATGTGTTTTTAGTGGAAGTGTCTATATGCCATAAAAAACTAGTGGGTAAAAAAGTCTACTTTTTTTACCACATTTTCTTAGATCACAGGCGGCCTTCTTCTGCCAGACGGACCCATTTAAAAAATGTATTGTGGGTGGTTCCGAGCTGTTTGGCAGATTCACGGCCGCTTATTTTTTCTTCTTTCCAAAGAGCATAGATATGCTCGAACTCTTTTGGGATTTTCTTCGGAGGACGTCCGAAATTCACCCCTCTTGCTTTGGCCACGGCAATTCCTTCTGCCTGCCTCTTCTTGATATGTTCCCTCTCTGTCTGTGCCACATAAGAAAGAATCTGCAGTACCAGATCAGAGATGAAGACACCGGTCAGGTCCATGGAATGTTTTCCTCTGGTATCCAGCAGCGGAAGATCGGTGACAACAATATCTGCTTTTTTCTGTTTTGTAATGGTGCGCCACTGCTCAATGATCTCTTCATAATTTCTGCCCAGACGGTCAATGGACGTCACAAAAAGAGTGTCCTCCGGCTTGAGCTTTCTGAGCAGTTTCTTATACTGGGGACGGTTAAAATCTTTTCCCGACTGCCGGTCCACATAAATGCATTCTTTGGGGATTTTCAGCTTTTTCATCTCTGCAAGCTGCCGTCCCACATTTTGGTCTTTAGATGATACTCTGACAT
The DNA here is from genome assembly GCF_018381315.1 of Anaerostipes sp. Lineage (GTDB taxonomy): Bacteria > Bacillota > Clostridia > Lachnospirales > Lachnospiraceae > Anaerostipes. The sequence goes on from NZ_JAGZSD010000010.1 coordinate 7,320, forward strand.
ATCCATAATCCATTTCTCTCCCTCCTTCTACAAAATGTGACTGAAATATTATCCCATAAGAACCAGATAAAATCGAAAGGAAAATAATGGAATGGCTGTTTTTCGTGCTGTAACATTTCCAGGCTGTATGATAAGATGAGGATATATATAATCAGAGAAGGGAGAATGGGAGATGATTGAATTACCGGAAGCTTTGGCGAGGGCAGATGAATTGGGGAAGATACTTTCAGGGAAGAAAGCGTTGAAGGTGTATCCGCCGTCATCGCCCCATAAGTTCTGCTGGTTTAACGGGGATGCGGCACTATATAATAAGATGCTGAAGGGAAAAGCAGTCATGGGCACTGAAGGTTTTGGAATCTTTGCGGAGATTAAATTTGACGGAGGGATAAGGCTCTGTATAAATGACGGAGTAAACCCCAGAATCTTTCGTACAGATGATCAAGTGCCGGAAAAGTACCAGCTGAGGATTGATTTTACAGACGGATATGTCTTGATATTTACAGTGGCTATGTACGGCGCAATTTCCTGCTTTGACGGGAATTATGACAATGAATATTATGAAATCAGCAGAAAAGGGATATCACCTCTTTCAACTGAATTTAATTATCCGTTCTTTCGAGAACTTTTTGACTCTGTAAAACCTAATTCCAGTGTCAAAGCTCTTCTTGCCACAAAACAGAGAATCCCGGGTCTTGGAAATGGTGTGCTGCAGGATATATTATTTGAGGCAGGGATACATCCAAAAAGAAAGATCGGAACGCTGCCGGAACGTGAGAAAGAGAGAATCTTTGCAAGTATAAAGGAAGTACTTTCTGAGATGGTGCGTCTGGGAGGCAGGGATACAGAAAAAGATATATGGGGAAATTCCGGGGGTTATAAGACGAAGTTATCTAAAAATACATACAAAAAAGGCTGCCCAAAGTGCGGAGGGGAAATTATAAAAGCGACCTACCTTGGAGGAACCGTTTATTTCTGTCCGGTATGCCAGCCTCTTGATGTTTGATGAAAGAAATCCTTATGAATAAAATAAAACTTGAATTATACTTGAATGGTGATTTGGACATGTTTTCTGCAAGTTACAAAAATCCCTGAGTCTCCAGCTGAATCCGGAGTCTCAGGGAAGAAAGGTTACACAGTGCGTTCATCGCCTTCAAAGAACAGAGCAACAGTGCCAGGTCCGGTGTGTGCACCGATGACAGTTCCCACACTGTTGATTACCACTTTGCCGTTTAATTTCGGAAAGGAAGCTTCTATTAAATCTGCCACTTGCCGGGCATCTTCATAGCAGGCAGAATTGGAAAGAAAGCACTTTCCGCTGTATTCTTTGCCGCCTTTTGCATGCTCCTCCATTTTTTTGACGATTTCTTTGATGGCTCTCTTTTTGGTCCGGATCTTGGCCCGCGGAATCAAATGGCCTTCATTATCCATGTTCAGCAGAGGACAGATGCCAAGCATCGTGCCGATAAAGCCGGATGTCTTGGAGATTCTTCCGCCGCGGATGTATGATGTCAGATCTGTGGAAAAGAACCAGTGATGGATGTTCAGCCGGTTTGAAACTGTCCACTGATAGACATCATCAATAGTTTTTCCCTGGTCCCTCAGATCTGCGGCCAGATCTACAAGAAGCCCGTAACCGGATGAAGCACCGAGAGAATCCACGAGGAGGATTTTGCGGTCAGGGTATTTCTCCATCAGTTCGTCTTTTGCAATGTTGGCGGAATTAAAGGTTCCGGAAATGCCGGAAGACAAGCTGATATGCAGGATATCCATCCCTTCTTTTAAAAACGGTTCAAAAAATTCTATGTATTCTTCCACGTTTACCTGGGCGGTGTTTGCTAAAGCACCGTCCTGTATTTTTTTGTAGAAATCTTCAAATGGAATGCTCTGGCCCAGATCATCCATATATTCCTTTCCGTCCAGTGTTACATGGAAACATACGTAAGGAATGTTCCGGCGTTCAAAATACTCTTTTTTCATATCTGCTGTTGAACAGCAGCTCAATACAAATTGTCCCATAGTAATCCTTTTCTCTTTCTGAAAGTCTATTATCTGTTATTTCCTATTATATAAGAAATTCCAGGAATTATCAAATAAGCGTTCGGTATAGGGGGCTGTACAAGCTTGTTAATAAAATGTGAATAAATATTACGAAAATATTACAAAAGTCTTTACAATATTATTACGTCATGCTATAATTCATAAATGTAAACGAAATGTAATAATTGTGTAATAAATCGCAGGAGATTCAGTGAGGGAATAATGAAAGCAATCGCAAAAAAGACAGCAATTTTTGCAGTTGCATGTTTAATAACAGCAGGTACGGCAGCAGGATCGCTTCCGGAAAAAGAAGTGAAGGCGGCCTCGGGATATACTGGATATATTAAAGGTGCAACTACAAGCTTAAAACGAAGTAAATCAAACAGATCAAAGACATTAGCCAGAATCAAGAAGGGAAAGAAGGTTACCGTATACTATACAAGCGGCAGCTGGAGAAAGATTTCCTATAAAGGAAAGACCGGATTTGTCCCTAAGAAGCGTGTCAAGATCAGTACAAAGGCACCCAAACTCAGAGGCAGTAAAAAGTCAAAAGGAAAGACAGTAGCAAGTTTTGCCCAGAGGTTCGTAGGAAATCCATACCGCTGGGGAGGAACAAATTTAAATACAGGAGCAGACTGTTCAGGATTTACAAGAGCAGTTTACCGTTCTTTCGGATACAGCATTCCAAGAACTTCCTCATCTCAGAGAAGGGCGGGGAAAAAGGTATCCTATAAAAACAAACAGCCAGGAGATCTGATCTGTTACAGCGGGCACGTAGCCATCTATATCGGAGGCGGAAAAATCGTACACGCAAGTTCCAGAAAGACAGGAATCAAGATCTCACCAAAAGCGAATTACAGGAAAGTCGTATCCGTACGACGGATTGTAAGATAAATACCGGCAGATTTTTATCATACCGGCTATAGAAAAAAAGCCCATGGAATCATTACCCCCTATCCTAAACCTATGATTCCAGGGCTTTTTTTCCATGTTCAGAAAGGCCTTCACATAGTAAAATAGAGAATCAAGACAATTAATTTTAAAATTTATACTAATTGTACTGATCTAAGTGCAAAAACTGATTTTATGAGATATATACAAAACCGGTGAAGAAGATTATGATTAATACATAAGCAAGATGCTTGCTTAACTTCATCGGTTTTTATTCATTGAAGGAGGCCTACAAGATGAATAATCTACAGGAAAAAGTAATACGTAGAATGATTGATACGTATGGTTTTTTCACCACTGATGAACTTTCCGAAATGACAGGAATTTCTGTCAGCAGCATCAAACACTCTTTAAGCGACATCAGCAGGGAGATAGAAAAGTATGAAGCAAAGCTATTGACCGCACCGCGCAAAGGACTGTGTTTGGTTGCCACGGAAGAACAAAGGGAGATGATCCTGGATGACCTTAACGAATATGCCAACAAAGATCCGGAATCGTTTTACTACCGAAAGAATTACATATTAGATACATTGTTTTTTTACCCGGCAAAATACACAATCCAGCTTTTCTCAGAGGAGTTGTGTGTGAGCAGGAACATTATCCAAAAAGATCTGAAGAACATAGAGGACTACTTAAGCGAGTTTAATTTAAAGCTGACGAAGGTGAGAAATCAGGGGATTCAGATTAAAGGTGATGAGTTTGATTTAAGGCAGGCAATTGTAGATTCCGTAAATAAGAAATACTGGAAGCATGCTTATATTGAAAAGCTGCCTCAAAGTCTGGACTACCGCATCAGCAAACGGGCCTACACCTTTTTTACCGACCATTATCCGGAAGAACATATTATGAAGGTGCAGGACAGTCTCCAGAAGGCGGAAGAGTTTTTAAATTTGATTTTTGTAGATATCTCTTTCTGCCGGCTGACGGAATATTTATTATTGACAATCAACCGCATCGGGGAAGGGAAAATCCTCCAAAACGCGGGCAGCCGAAAGATGACCAAGTTAGATACTTCATTTCTCGATGCGGCACGATTGATATTAGATGAAATTGTTCCTCAGGACGGAGATATGGCGTTTGAATATCAGTTTCTGGCGGCCAAGCTGATGGTTGCCAAGACCTGCGGACATGGAAAAAGACCAGGGGATAAAAAGTTTGAAGACATTACCATGGATTACCTGTCCATTGTGCTGGCTGTGATGAAGAAGGAAAATGTATTAAAAGATGAGATTCTAATCAGTGACATCAGTTCATTTTTGGAAAAGATCACGATAAAACGGGATTACAAGTTGGTGGAATGGGATGACCTGCACAGAGATGTGCAGCATCAGCTGCAGGATGTATATGCAGCGTGTATGACTTATATTTTTGACATTGAAGGAAAACTTTCTGTGATACTGACCCAGGACGAGATTGCATGGATCGCACTGCTGATCCACAATGCTATGATGGACAGCAGAGAGGGACATCAGGCGGTGCTGCTCACTGCCACAGACGCCCACACTGCAAGGTATCAGAAGGTTAAGATTGAAAATGCAGTTGAGGGGCTGGAGATTACAGACAGTATTCATATACGGGACTTTCACCCGGAAACAATGAAAGATCAGTTAGTGATTTCTACGGTTCCCCTAAAGGAGCCGAGAGAAAATACAATCGAAGTTACAAAGCATATCGATCAGGCAGACACTAATAAAATTGCCGTAAGTCTTGATGAATTGGATCATGACCAGAAAATGACGCATGCATTGGAAACGACAAAGAAGACATTTAGGGAATCTTTGATCCTTACGGATGTAAACGTTATGGAAAAGCAGGAAGTGATTCAGCTTGCAAGCGATCTTTTATATGAACAGGGATTCATAGAAAAAGGATTCAGCCAGGAGGTGTGGAAACGGGAATTAAAGAGGCCGTCCACCGTAGGGAGGGGCATCGTAATGCCGCATATTTACAAAGACTATGTAAAAACAAGCGGGGTTGCGGTGATCAGGCTTAAGTATCCGATTTCATGGACACCCAATGAAAAAGTACGGCTGCTGTTTTTGATCGCCATTGACTTTGAAACTTCGGAAGAGATTCTAAGGTTTTTCCAGTATTTTTACGGGATGATCGGTAATAAGGAGTTAATCGGACATCTTCTGGATGCGGAAGGGCCCAAAGAATTCTATGAGATTTTAATGAGTGAAGCAGGGTAACAATGGCCGTAAGGCCGCTAATTTAAAGGAGGAAGTACTATGTTAGTAAACATGAAAGAAATTTTAGAGATCGCAGAGAAGGAGCAGTATGCAATTCCATGTATCAACACTCCGAACGTGGAAACCATCCGTGCAGTCATCGGTGCGGCAGAAGAATTAAACACACCGATCATTATCGACCACGCTCAGGTACATGATCCAGTGATCCCGATCGAGAGAATCGGACCTGAAATGTTAAAATACGCAAAAGAAGCTTCTGTTCCGGTTTGTGTGCACTTAGACCACGGCAGTGACTATGATTTCGTATTAAGAGCATTAAAAGTCGGATTCCCGTCTATCATGTATGACTGCAGTGCTCTTCCTTACGAAGAAAACTTAAAGAGAGTAAAAGAATTCGTAAAGATTGCTCATCCGGCAGGAATTACTGTAGAGGCTGAGCTGGGAGTTATGGCTTCTACAGCAGAAGATACTCATGGAGAAGAGGATGCAGAAAGCCGTGTGCTGACAAATGAAGATATCAAAGAATTCTTTACAGAGCCGGAAGAAGCAAAAGCGTTTGCTGAGGAAACAGGCTGTGACGCATTGGCTGTATGCTTCGGAACAATGCACGGAATTTATGCAGAGCCGCCGGTACTGGATATTGACAGAGTAAAAGAACTCCGCGCAGCAATCCCTGACACATGCCGCGTTGTAATGCACGGAGCTTCAGGAGTAGAATTCTCTCAGGTTCAGGAAGCGATTACTGCAGGATGCTCTAAAGTAAATTATTATTCTTACATGGCAAAAGCAGCAACAAAGTTTGTAGCTGACCGTGTTGCAGAGACAGACGGAAAGATTGCATACCATGAATTACAGGAAGAAGCTTATGAATTCATGAAAGGATATGCAAAAGACGTAATCAAAGCGTTTAAGAACGGAAAATAGGATTCCGCAAAAGGGAGGGAATACATTTCATGAACAGTGTGGATTTATCCGAAGTGCTGCTCGATGAAATGGTAATCCTTGACCGGGAACCGTTTAAGGACAAAGATGACATGTTTAATGTAATGACCAGGCAGTTTGAAACGGCAGGGCTCGTTTCAGACGCCGGGGCATTCAAAAAGGCTCTGGAATTTCGGGAGACCTTGGGACCAACTTATATGGGCAATCTGATTGCTATCCCTCACGGGAAATGTAAGGAAGTTTTAAAGCCCGGAATCGGATTCTGCAGATGCAGGGAGCCGTTCATTTACGAGTCTGGCGGAGAGTCAGGCGAGGTAAGATACATCTTTGTGCTGGCGATTTCTGAAAATCAAGAGAATGATTACCATTTGAGAGTGCTGGCAACTTTGGCAGGATTTCTGGCTCACGACGAGTTTTTGGCATTATTAGAAAAGGCTGAAAGTTATGATGACTTGATCAAAGGGATCAAGGAGCTCTAGAAAAGGAGGAATGTATCATGAAAGTTGTTGCAGTGACATCCTGTGCGACGGGAATCGCACACACCTACATGGCAGCAGAGGCGATTCAGAAAATCTGCAAGCAGAAAGGTTACAAGTGCAAGGTTGAAAAACAGGGAGCGCTTGGAATCGAAGACAAGCTGAGAGACAGGGACATCAAGGAGGCTGACTTGATCGTATTTGCCAACGATGTAGGAATTACAAAGGCAGAACGTTTTACACCTTACAAAGACAAGATTTTTCAGACAAAACCACATGCAGTGATCAAAGACCCAAGTATTATTTTTAGTGAAGCAGAAGAGTAGAAGAGAGAATTAAAATATGAAGGGATGGATGAAAAATGAGAGACGTAGTAGATGATATTAAGGAAGCGTTTTTAACCGGTGTTTCATATATGCTGCCATTTGTAGTGGCAGGAGGTATTTTAGTAGCTTTAGGGTTCCTGCTGGGAGGATATGATATCCCCAATACAGTAGAGCCGGGAAGAAATTTTGCCTCAACCATTTTCTGGATTGGTAAAATTGGTCTGGGAACATTCATGGTGCCGATTTTAGGTGCATATGTAGCATTCTCAATTGCTGACAAACCAGGAATCTGTGTTGGTATGTTCGGTGGCTGGCTGGCAACTGACCCTTGGGGAATGGGATATTCTTCAGGATTTATCGGAGCACTGATCGCAGGTATTATCGCAGGGTATCTTGTAAACTGGTTAAAAAAGATCCCGCTTCCTAACGCTGTAAGATCGCTGCTTCCAACTTTGATTATCCCGGTTATCGGATGTGCGGGTATTTGTTTACTGATGCACTATGTGATCGGAGGACCTTTAGGAGCATTAACATCAGCACTGACAACAATGTTAAACAACCTTGGAACAGGAAACCTGGTACTTTTAGGAATTGTACAGGGATGCATGCTGGCATTTGACATGGGAGGTCCATGTAACAAAGTTGCTTACGCATTTGCCCTGGCATGTATGGAAACAGGAAACTATGCACCGATGGCAGCAAACTTTGTAGCTTGCTGTGCACCGCCTCTTGCAATGGCATTTGCTATGTTAGTTGCACCTAAGAAATTCACAAAGGAAGACAGAACAGGAATCGCAGGATGTTTTGCAGGGGCATTATGTATGATTACAGAGTTTGCAATCCCATATGCCGCAAAGAACTTAAAATACATCCCATGCTTTATGGTTGGTTCAGCAGTTGGTTCTGTAATGTCTTACTTATGGGGAATTACAATCCGTGCACCTCACGGCGGAGTTTTCGTAGTATTTGCAATGAATAAGGTGATTCCATTCTTTATCTGCTTAATTGTGGCAGGAGCTGTCTCAGCTGCACTGATCGTACTCGTTTCTAAAACGAAAACCGAAGAAGAATTAGCAGCAGAGTAAATAAAATTAAAACAAAACAGGAGAAATAAAATGGCAAAGTTATTTGATATCATGGGTAAATTCCCATTTGAACCAGACAAAAAGAAACCGATGTTAATCCGCAAACAGGATTATTCAACAGCTTTATATCCGCCGGATAATGCGTTTACATCAGACAACACTTTTACAATGATTACAACAGATACCTTCATGTTAGGTATTTATGAATTAGGACCTGGAGGAGTTTTCGCACCGCTTGATATCCATCCTGGAGATGAGTCTTACTACATCTTAAACGGACCGGTTGTTCAGAGAAGCGGAAACGGACAGTTTGCTTATCTGGAGACAGGAGAGGGACTGTTTATGCCGGAAGGTGCTTGGCACTGCTGCCATAACTTCTCTGACCAGAAAGCAAGGATCCTTTACTTCATCACTCCGAAAGCATGGAGCGAGTCCATTCCTCCGGCTGTTATTCCGACAGAGGAAGAGACAAAATTCTACAAAGGACCGAACAACGATAATCTTCCGGATATGAGAGATAAGATCCAGGATATCTCCCGTCAGGGATGCACCGATGATATCGGATGCTGGCCGGTAGATCCTACAGAAGCAAGAAAGACAGGAGCTGTATACGCAGTACGTGACTTTGAAAAGTTAAACAACGTACACGGAACAACTCATCCGATGCTGATGAGATTTATCACAAGCAACGATTACGGACACTTCGGCGAAATGATCCTTCCGGCAGGAGGATACGGACCAAGATGTTCAGATCCTGATACCCATGCAGGAGACGGAGCACTCTACTGTGTTGACGGACCTGTAACTGTAAACCTGGTAGATGCACAGGAAAGTTTCGTTATGGAACCGGAAGATACCTTCTTCCTTCCTGCTGGAACCAAGTATCAGCTGGTTAACTTTGAAGCAAAACCAGTGAAGGTTGTATTCGCAGTAACAGAATTATAATAAAAATATCACCAGTTCTGCGATAGTTTTTCTCTAATATCAAAAGGCTGGCTGAATTCCCCGGCTGATTGTTGTATAATGAAAAGAACAACACATGGTGATCTGCCTTAAAAAGATTCTTTGCGGCATGCCGTGAAGAATCTTTTTGGCAAGAAAGGGGATAAACGATGAGACGATACAAAGGCATTATATTTGACTTGGACGGAACACTGCTTGATACGATTGAAGATCTGACAGACAGCGTCAATGAGGTGATGGAGAGTCTGGGATATCCGCCGCACAGTCCGGAGGACTATAAGCGGAAAGTGGGAAACGGATTTCGAAAGCTGGTGGAGAGAAGTCTTCCGGAGGAGGTCAGGGATGAAAAGACCGTCGACAGTGCGGTTGCTGCCTTTGCAGACGTTTATAACCGCAGGTATATGGATAAAACCGTTCCCTATGAGGGGATTTTAGAACTGCTGGCAAAGCTTTGTGAAAAGGGCATTGCCGTAGGAGTAAATTCCAACAAGAGATCGGATTATACCAGTGCACTGATTCAAAAATTCTTTGCACATATCCCGTTTGTGGATGTGTATGGGGAGAGAGAGGGAATTCCCAAGAAGCCGGATCCAGCAGGAGCACTTGAGCTGTTAAAGCTCATGGGGCTTTCAAAGGATGAAGTGCTGTATATCGGGGATTCCGACACAGATATGCTGACAGGAAAGAACGCAGGCCTTGATACGGTCGGCGTTTCCTGGGGGTTCAGGGGAAGAGAAGAACTGGAAGCATATGGGGGAACTTATGTGGTGGACAGACCGGATGAGATACTCGGACTGTTAGAAAGGAGCGAGCAATGAAAATTTCTTTAGGATGTGACGAAGCAGCATACGACTTGAAAGAGGCTATCAAAAAGCGGCTGCAGGAGACGGGACATGAAGTGGTTGACAATGGTGTGGGACCTGGTGAGGTAGAACTGTACCCGGATGTAGCAGTGCGTACATGTGAAAAGGTGACAAGCAAAGAGTGTGACAGGGGAATCCTTGTATGCGGAACAGGAATCGGCATGGCTATGACAGCCAATAAGGTGCCTGGGATCCGTGCGGCAGTCTGCCATGATCCGTTCTCAACAGAGCGCTCTATTCTGAGCAATGACGGAAATGTTATGTGCATGGGAGCAAGAGTCATCGCACCTCAGCTGGCATTATATCTGCTGGATATCTGGATGGGACTGACCTTTAAAGACGGACCGTCTACAGAGAAAGTAGAAAGGATCACATATTACGAAAAGCAGTTCAGCAAATAAAACCAAGTACATATAAGGAGGGTTTTCTATGTATTTTAAATTTGGAGTAGATACATTTATCTGGGCAGAAGCTTATGGGGAAGAACATCTTTGGATTATCCCGAAGGCAAAAGAACTGGGATTTGAGGTTATTGACTTTGCAATCTCCAACCCGTTTACCTTTCCGGTGGAAAAAGTAAAAGCAGAACTTGCAAGAGTTGGGATCGACTGTGTCTGCACGACGACACTGACACCAGAGACCAATCCGATCTCTCCGGATCCGGAGATCCGGGCAGCAGGCGTAAAGGCTATGAAAAAATGCGTGGACATCTGCAACGAATTGGGAGCACCGATCTTAGGCGGAGTTAACTATGCAGGATGGGGGTATCTCACGAAAAAGCCAAGGACCGAAGCAGAGTGGGACTGGGGAGTTGAGTGTATGAGGGAAGTAGCCGAGTACGCGAAGGAAACCGGAGATGTTACTATCTGTGTGGAATGTGTCAACAGATTTGAAACTCACTTCTTAAACATTGCGGAAGATGCAGTTGCTTTCTGCAAGGATGTGGGAACAGGAAATGTAAAAGTTCATCTTGACTGCTTCCATATGATCCGGGAAGAAAAGAGCTTTTCCGGCGCAGTAAAGACCTGCGGAAAAGAATACCTCGGATATATCCATGTCAATGAAAATGACAGAGGCATCCCGGGAACAGGACTTGTTCCGTTCAAGGAATTCTTTACCGCACTGAAAGAAATCGGATATGACGGACCTTTGGTTATCGAATCTTTTGACCCAAGCTTTGAGGAACTGTCCGGAAACTGTGCGATCTGGAGAAAATTTGCTGATACTGGAGAAGAACTTGCCATTGAAGGGCTGAAAAATCTGAAAGCCATTGCGGCCGAGATATAGGAGGGAAAACAGATGAATCGAATTGTAAACAATCCTGATTATGCTGTTGAGGATATGCTGAAAGGATTTGTGAAGACCCACAAAGATATTGTGGCGCCGACAGAAGATCCGCGTGTCCTGAAATATAAAGATGCACCGGTAGAAGGAAAAGTAGGAATTGTCACCGGAGGAGGCTCCGGACATAAGCCTGCCTTTATCGGATATATCGGAAAGAATATGTGTGATGCGGTAGCTGTTGGGGAGATTTTTTCATCACCTACTGCAAAGGCATTTCTGGATGCCATGAAAGAGGCTGATTCAGGAAAAGGTGTTGCCTGCCTTTACGGAAACTATGCCGGAGACAACATGAATGTCAAAATGGCAATGAGAAAAGCAAAGAAGCTTGGTATTGAAGTAAAAACCGTAGTTGCCAACGACGACTGTGCTTCCGCTCCGAAGGATGAACTGGAAAAACGCCGCGGTGTTGCCGGTGAAGTGCTTATGTGGAAGATCGGAGGCGCAAAGGCTTCCATGGGTGCTGATTTGGACGGTGTTATAGCAGCTGCCCAGAAAGCCATTGACAATACCAGATCCGTAGGTATCGGAACTGCACCTTGCACCATTCCTGCTGTGGGACATCCGAACTTTGAGATCAAAGACGGAACGATGGAAGTTGGAATCGGACATCACGGGGAACCGGGAATCAATGTACAGCCTTTAAAAACTGCAAGTGAGATTGCTGATGAGATGCTGGATATTATCATTCCGGACCTTCCGTTTGCCGAGGGAGACGAGGTTGTTGTACTCCTCTCAGGCTTAGGTGCTACACCGGTGATGGAACAATACATCGTATATGACCGTGTAGAGGAAGTTCTCACAGAAAAGGGAATCAGCGTTCATAAAGCATATGTGGGAAATTATTTCACTTCCCTGGAAATGATGGGTGTGACACTCACTGTCATGAAGCTGGATGATGAACTGAAAGAATGCATCGACATGCCTTGCGACTCTGTTGGCTTGAAACAGTTGTAAGTCCGGTGTATTCCAAGAAAATGGAGCATCGCTGGACCCAAAACAAATTGAAAAGTATTATTCCTGTGTTACAATAAATAACAGTAGGAAGCAGTCTGAGTTTAAAGTGAGGAGAAAATTATGTCAAGTTTTAAAAATGCGGAAGCAGGAGTCATTGTAGATAAGCTCATTAAGACAATTCAGGAACAGAGAGATTACCTGAGTGAGATCGACGGGAAGATTGGTGACGGCGACCACGGCATTAATATGAACAAAGGCTTTACGATGTGCGAGGAAAAGCTGAAAGGCCAGACCTATAATATGAGTGAAGGTCTGTGTACTCTTGGAGAGACCCTGCTGGAGGATATCGGAGGATCTATGGGCCCGTTGTACGGACTTTTATTCGATGAACTTTCTGCAGCAAGTGAAGATCATGAGGATATTGATGCTGATGTATTTGCAGAGATGATTACCGGAGCTGTGGAAGGGATCCAGGAGATCAGCCCGGCGAAGGTTGGGGATAAGACTCTCTTAGATACATTAATTCCGGCAAAGGAAGCATTTGTGGAAGCTAAGGAAGCAGGCAAGGACTTTGCTGATTGTCTGGATGCCATGAACGAAGCAGCGAAAAAGGGATGGGAATCTACCAAAGACCTGGTAGCTAAGATCGGACGTGCAAGCCGTCTCGGAGAACGTTCCAGAGGAGTTCTGGATGCGGGAGCTACAAGCTGTTACTTTATTGTGACAACGCTTGGAACGGCAGCAAAAGAACTGCTCAGCTAAATAAGAAATAATGATATAATACCTCTTAAGTAGATAAGGTAAATAACCAAAATCTGCTTGGGAGGTATTTTTATATAAAGAAAGCTGCTTTATTCTTGATGAGTGTGTTGCTGCTCACTAGGCAGCAGAGGATTTCGCCGTATTCGCTAAGAAAAAAGAGAAATGGAAGTTTCGATATATTTTTAAATGAGGTAAAAACCAATAAAAAGCTATTTGACTTATGACTTTTCTCATGGTATGGTAAATAAATGATAGCAATTATCAAAAAGGAGGCGGCTTATGAGTCTGACAGACGGAGTTATTCTGATTTTAGCAGCGGGAATTGTTCTTTTTGTATTATGGAGATTTATTTCACGTATCCGCCGTGGAGAGACAGGATGCGGCTGCGGATGTGAAGGCTGTTCTAAGGCCTGTCCAGCCAAACAAAAGAAGGAAACAAAGTGAGCAAAAGCTGTAGGAAGTTTATCACGGAGTTTTGTAATAAATAAGTTGACATGTAAAAATATGTATGTTATATTATAGCCATAGAAAGCACAGATACAGTGCCTCTTTTCTGAACCTCAATCAGTAAGATCTATTTTATATTTCCTTTGGCATTCGCCAATCATACCCCAGTAATAGACCTTTAGAACCAACAGTCAGTTAAGAAAGCAACGATTCCTTATTTATTTTTCATTAAGAGAAGAGGAATACTGTACCGGGTGCTTTCTTTTTGTGGTATAATATTTATATCTGAGTAAAAATTTATTTAAACATTATTAGTTTTTTGCAAACCGCATTTGGCGCACAAAGATGCCAGGCTGCTCAAGGTGTAGGAGCAGGAGATAAAGTGGGCTTGCCCGCTTTGTTTAGATATGGTATTATAACATTTTGTAATTATTAGAACTTAGGAGGAAAAATCATGCCAGTAAAATACGTATTTGTCACCGGCGGTGTTGTTTCAGGCCTTGGAAAAGGAATTACGGCAGCATCTCTGGGACGATTACTGAAAGCGAGAGGTTATCACGTAACCAGCCAGAAGTTTGATCCATATATCAATATTGACCCGGGAACCATGAATCCGATTCAGCACGGAGAAGTTTTTGTGACAGACGACGGAGCGGAGACTGATCTTGACCTGGGGCATTATGAGCGATTTATAGATGAAGGCCTGAATAAAAAATCAAACGTGACAACAGGAAAGGTTTACTGGAATATTTTACAGAAAGAACGGCGCGGAGACTACGGCGGAAATACAGTGCAGGTTATTCCTCACGTGACCAATGAGATCAAAAGCCGTTTTTATAGAAATGAAGAAGCGACAGAGCAGGAAGTAGCGATTATAGAGATCGGCGGTACAGTGGGAGACATTGAGAGCCAGCCGTTTTTAGAGGCGCTCAGGCAGTTTCAGCATGAAGTGGGACATGAAAACTGTATTCTGATTCATGTAACGCTGATTCCGTATTTAAAGAGCTCAGGGGAGTTAAAGACAAAACCGACCCAGGCCAGTGTCAAGGATCTTCAGGGAATGGGTATCCAGCCGGATATCCTCGTGTGCAGATCAGACTATCCGCTGGATGACGGTATCAAGAGGAAGATTGCCCAGTTCTGCAACGTGGAAAAAGAGCGTGTTATCCAGAACCTGGATGCAGAAGTGTTATATGAAGTACCTCTGATGATGGAAAATGAGCATTTGGCTCATGAAGCATGTGCATGCCTGCACCTTTCCTGTCCGGAACCGGATCTTTCCGAGTGGCGTAAAATGATCGACAACTGGAAGCATCCAAAGCACAAAGTGGAAGTGGCTCTGGTTGGAAAGTATGTTTCTCTCCACGATGCATATATCAGCGTAGTGGAATCACTGGAACATGCAGGTGTTGCTAACTCTGCCGATGTGAGCATCCGCTGGGTGGATTCTGAGCGGGTAAGCTCCTACAATGTGGACGAGATGCTGGGCGGTGTCCAGGGAATTATCGTTCCGGGAGGGTTCGGAGACCGCGGTATAGAAGGTATGATCTGTTCTATACAGTATGCACGGGAACACCAGATTCCGTATCTCGGACTTTGCCTGGGTATGCAGCTTACGATTGTTGAGTTTGCGCGGAACGTTCTTGGTTATGCAGATGCGCACAGCAAAGAATTTAATGAAAATACAGAACATCCGATGATCCATATTATGGCGGATCAGGACGGGGTGGTGAATATCGGAGGTACACTGAGGCTTGGTTCCTATCCGTGTGTACTTGCTGACGGCTCCAAGGCAGAAGAGCTTTACGGAACGAAGGAGATTTCTGAACGCCACCGCCACCGTTATGAGGTCAACAACAAGTACCGGGATGTACTGCAGGAGAACGGAATGATGCTCTCAGGCTGTTCGCCGGACGGCCGTATTGTGGAGATGATCGAGATTCCGTCCCATCCATTTTTCCTGGCAACACAGGCGCATCCGGAGTTTAAATCAAGACCGAACAAGGCACATCCTCTGTTTAAAGGGTTTATCGAAGCATCACTGAAAAACGGAGGCATGATTTAAAAGGAGGTAAGCGGTATGAAGCACGAAATTTTGGGTACTACGGTTCCGGCAGTGGAAGTGGAGCTTGACCGCGGAGAAGCTATGTTCACCCAGTCAGGGGCAATGGCATGGATGGATCCTGCGGTCAAAGGAGAGTCTAAGATGGAGGGCGGTTTCCTGAAAGGCATCGGCAGAAAGTTTGCCGGAGAATCCCTTTTCATGGTTACTTATACTTCGGAAAAAGACGGAGCTAAGATTGCATTTGCATCTACGGTACCGGGAGCTATTCTCCCGCTTCAGTTCCAGGGGACCGGAGGAATGATCTGCCAGAAAAAAGCATTTTTGTGTGCACAGCGCAGTATAAATCTGGAGACAATTTTTACAAAGAAGCTTTCCGCAGGAGCCTTTGGAGGTGAGGGCTTCATACTGCAGAGACTTTCGGGAAACGGCATGGCATTTCTGGAGGTGGATGGAGACGCAGTGACCAAGGTGCTTGCACCTGGAGAGACGATCCTTGTGGATACTGGGAATGTGGTGGCCTTTGAGGATGGCGTAAGCTATGAGATCGAACGGATTAAAGGTGTTAAAAATATCTTTTTTGGAGGTGAGGGGCTGTTCCTGACCAAACTCACGGGACCGGGAAAGATTATATTACAGACTCAGAACTTCAATGATTTTGCAGGAAGGATTGCATCACTCATACCTTCCGGAAGCTGATGATACAGAGAACAAAAGATAAAAGAACTGTCCGAATACAAAAGGACAGTTCTTTTTGTCGTTAAAAGGAGTATTAGCCGGGAGATGGAAAAAATTTAAAAATTATTAAAAGTGTATTGCTAAATGAAAATAAAAGTGGTATGATATTTTCATAATAAAAATAAATGAAAACACATGAAAATTCCAAGGAGGGCATTATGCAGGTAAAAGGTGTAAGATTGTACGGAGTGGATGACATCAGGTTAGAAGAATTTGAACTGCCGGAGATCAAAGATGATGAAATCTTAGTGAAGGTTATCAGTGACAGTATTTGTATGTCAACATGGAAGACAGTAAAGCAGGGAGCAAACCACAAAAGAGTGCCGAATGACGTTGCTGACCATCCGGTATTGGTAGGGCATGAGTTTGCAGGCGATATCGTTAAGGTAGGAAAGAAGTGGCAGGATCAGTTCAAACCGGGACAGAAGTTTGCCCAGCAGCCGGCAATTCCGGGGCAGATGGAATCTCCGGGATATTCTTACCAGTACTGCGGCGGTGCTGCAACCTACTGCATTTTCCCGAATGACATTATTGAAAAAGGCTGTGTGTGGACATTTGAGGGAGACAGCTACTTTGATGCTTCTGTAGCAGAGCCTATGTGCTGTGTCATCAGCGGATATCACACAAACTATCATACAGTTCCTGGAAACTATGAGCATGTAATGGGAACAAAGGAAGGCGGAAATATCCTGATTTTAGGCGGATGCGGGCCTATGGGATTAGGTGCTGTAAGCTACGCTCTGGCATTTGAAAATAAACCGAAACGTGTTGTTGTGACAGACATCAGCGATGACCGCGTGGAACGTGCAAAACAGGTGATCTCAATTGAAGATGCCAAGGCTGCAGGCGTAGAGCTTCACTATGTAAATACTGCGGCTATGGAAGATCAGGAAAAGGAACTGATGGATATTACAGAAGGGCATGGATATGATGATGTCTTTGTATATGTACCGATTACAGGCGTGGCAGAACTGGGAAATAAGCTTTTAGCATATGACGGATGCATGAACCTGTTTGCAGGGCCGACTGATCCGAAGTTTTCAGCTAATATGAACCTGTATGACTGCCATTACTCCAGAACAAAGATTTTAGGAAGCACCGGCGGAACTATTGAGGATATGAAGGAAGCTATTAACAAGGCTGCTTCCAAAGAGATTAAACCGGCGGTTATGATTACGCATATCGGAGGAATCGATGCAGTTGCCGAGACAACAAAGAATCTTCCGGACATTCCGGGAGGAAAGAAACTGACTTATATGCAGTTCGATATGCCTCTGACTGCCATTGCCGATTTCAGAAAATTAGGAGAAACAGATCCGCTGTATGCAAAATTGGCAGATGCGTGTGACAAACATAACGGATTATGGAATGTAGAAGCAGAGAAGATCTTATTTGAGCACTTTGGGGCATAATACAAGATAGTGAGGTGCCGATGTTTGCAGAGGAAAGAAGAGAACAAATTCTAATATATTTAAAAAAGCACAAGAGGGCGGAAGTGAAGGAGCTCATTGAAGAGTTCCAGGTCACAGGGGCAACCCTGAGAGCAGACCTGCGGGCAATGGAGGAAGAGGGATCAATTGTCCGTACACACGGAGGCGCACTGCTGAAAGAAGATGTTCTGCAGAAAGAAGACTTCTTATCACTCAGAAGAGGGCACGAAGAAGAAAAGAAAGCCATTGCCAGAATCGCCAGAGCTTATGTGCAGGAGGGAGACGCGGTTATCTTGGACAGCGGAAGCACCACATTGGAGCTTGCACTGCTGTTAAAAGACGCAAAAAACATCAAAGTTATCACCAACGATCTTCAGATTGCGTTGGAACTTCAGGAAAATCCGTGGATTGAACTTTATATCGTCGGAGGAAAGGTAAGAAATAACTTCCGTCTGACCCAGGGAGCTATCGGCACTGACTTTATAAAAAGCATTGCAGTGAATAAAGTATTTCTGTCTCCCAATGCCCTGTCTATTTTCGGCGGGGCGACTACGAGCAACGAAGAGATGAAAGAGATTAAGCAGGCTATGATGGAAGCGGCCGGTGAGGTCTATATGCTCTGCGACAGCTCAAAGATAGGGCAGAGAGCTTTCTGTAAGTTTGCCAGGCTGAGCGAGTTTAAACTCATGCTCACGGATTCCGGAATTTCCAAATTAGACAAAAAAGCGATCGAAGAACAGGGACTAGAAGTTAAAATATGCAAATGAGGGGGAACATTTGCATGGAAATGAAGGAGATGTATATATGAAAAACGCAGTACAAAGATTTGGAAAATTTTTGAGTGCAATGGTCATGCCGAATATCGGCGCGTTTATTGCATGGGGACTTATCACAGCCCTGTTTATTGAAAAGGGATGGTTCCCGAACGCAAAACTTGCAACTATGGTTGATCCGATGCTGAAATACATCCTGCCGGTCTTGATCGGTTACCAGGGAGGTAAATTAGTAGCCGGAGAACGGGGCGGAGTCATTGCGGTCATTGCCATTCTCGGTGTGATCTGCGGAAGCAATGAAGTCATGTTCATGGGAGCAATGGCCATGGGACCGTTCGCCGGATGGGTCATCAAAAAGTTTGACAAAGCAGTAGACGGACATATCCCGGCAGGATTTGAAATGCTGGTCAACAACTTCTCTGTCGGTATTATCGGAATGATCCTGGCGATCATCGGATATTACCTGATCGGACCTGTCATGACGGCGATCCTCACCGTTCTGACAGCAGGAGTTGATTTCCTCATCGGGCACAGCCTGCTGCCGCTGGTATCCGTCTTTGTGGAACCGGCAAAAGTACTGTTCCTGAACAATGCCATCAACCATGGTATTTTCACTCCGATCGGAGGAGAGCAGGTACAGGCAGCAGGGAAATCCATTATGTACATGATCGAAGCAAACCCGGGCGCAGGCCTTGGAGTGCTGTCCGCTTACTGGGCATTTTCTAAGGATAAAAGAACAAAGGATTCCGCACCTGGTGCTATTATTATCCACTTTTTCGGAGGAATCCATGAGATCTATTTCCCTTATGTGCTGATGAATCCTGTTGTAATCATCGCATCCATTGCAGGTTCTGCCTGTGCAGTATTCTATTACTCCTTATTCAACATCGGGCTGACCGGACCGGCATCTCCGGGATCTATCATTGCCTTTCTTACAATGGCGCCGAAGGGATCAACACTGGCCGTACTGCTTGGAGTGGTAATCGCTGCAGTTGTTTCCTTCCTTGTAGCAGCTCCGATTATTAAGATGTCCAACGGAAAGAGCCTGGAGGAAGCCTCAGACAGTGTTCAGAATATGAAGGCTGCCAGCAAGGGTGTTTCAAAGTCAGCAGGAGAGATCAAAAAGATCGTATTTGCCTGTGACGCCGGAATGGGTTCCAGTGCTATGGGTGCAACAAAATTCAGAAACAGGATCAAATCTTTAGGACTTGGCATCACAGTGATCAATTCATCTGTTGATACGGTTCCTGCCGATACAGATGTAGTTGTCTGCCAGGAAGTTTTGGCAGACCGTGCAGCTAAGAGCGCACCGAATGCACAGCTGGTAACAATTAAGAACTTCCTCCAGGATGAGGCTATTGACGGTTTGTATTATAAACTGGCCCAGAGTAAGGAAGAAGGGGTTTCTGTAACAGAGAATGCATCAGAAGCAGAACAGACACCTTCAGTGGCAGAAGCAAAACCGATGGTCATGGTGAAGGAAGGAATCAGGCTTGGACAGAAGAGTGTTTCCAAGGAAGAAGCCATCGAGGCAGCAGGAAATTTACTCTATGAGCTTGGTTATGTAGAAAAAGAATATATTGAAGCCATGCAGGAGAGAGAACGCACGGTTACCACCTATCTTGGAATGGGAGTTGCGATTCCTCACGGAACCGGTGATGCCAAGAATAAGGTAAAGAAAACAGGTATCGTATTTGTTCAGTATCCGGACGGTGTAGATTTCGGAGATGAAAAAGCTTACTTAGTATTCGGAATTGCAGGAATCGGAAATGAGCATCTGGAGCTCCTTGGAAAGATCACTCAGGTAATTGAAAGCCAGGATAATCTTGATAAATTAAAAACAGCAGAAAATGTTCAGGAAATCCTGGATATGCTGAAATAAAATAAAAAAGAGAGCTTTAGCTGGACAGTCGTGAAATGGGCTGCCTGGCAGAAGCTCTCTTTTTTATTGCACAGAGAATTCCTTCAGAGTCCCCTGTGCAACAAAAAGCACTCCGTGCAGGATGCGCACAAAGTGAACAAGCCTCTCAAAGAGTGAGGGGCCAAAGAGATGAGGCAGCTTGTTCATTTTGTTCTTATATAGGAAACGTATCTTTGCAGGCACTGACCCTCAGCCTTCTGAACGGCTGGAAACATGTACCGTCGGGCTGAAGTGCTGTTCGCAGAGAAGCCTCTATGACCTTATTTCTGTAATCCTCTTTAAGACCTTCAGGAATCCTTTCAATAAAAGGAACAATGCTTGGCTGATCGATCCAGCGTATCATTTCTTCGGTATTCATAAAGTAACGGTCCGCATTTTCTTCTGTGATCTCTGTACAGATAAATTCAGTCTGATTCATTAGGCCTTCATATTCCGTTTTGGAGGGCATATACCACGGCCATTCAAATGAAGAAAAGTACGGTTTGAACTGTTGGGTTTCTGAGATCCTGCGGATGGCTTCAAAAAAATCAGAACAGTTTCCGGAGCCGGCAAAGTTCCATATGATCTTTCCGCCCGGCTTTAAAGCGGCATAAGAGCATTTTAAAAGATGCCTGTGGTCCTTAACCCAGTGCAGTGCAGCGTTGGAAAAGATAATGTCAAACTCTTCTTCAAACGACATATCAGCTATATTCATATGGATAAACTGCAGATTTTCTTTCTGAAGCTTTCTGGCTGTGTTTATCATGCCTGCGGAGGCATCAATTCCCACTGCTCTGCCGTCAGGAACCAGCAGAGACAGCTGTTCTGTCAGGATCCCGTCTCCGCAGCCTAAGTCAAGGACTGCTTCATTTCCATCAAGATTCAGGCTGGAAATCAGCCGGGTGCCCCATTCTTTTTGGTGCCTTGAGGCTTTTTTATATTTTTCACCGTTGAATTCATATGTGTCCATAATTTTACCCTCCCTGCAGATCAAATTGTTCTGTCTATCATATCACGCTGCGTGCGGGAAGATCAATGAAATTACCTGTTGCCAAAGAAAAGAATGCGTGGTATGATATTTGTGAAATGAAAAAAATAATAAATTTTTAAAAAAAATTAAAAATTTTTGCAAAGCCAGGAGGGACATTATGAAGGCAAAAGGTGTGAGAATGTATGGGGCAAAGGATATCCGGCTGGAGGAGTTTGAACTGCCGGAGATAAAAGAGGATGAAGTGCTTTTGAAGGTCATGAGCGACAGCATCTGTATGTCTACATGGAAAGAAGTTAAACTGGGAAGCGGACATATCCGTGTACCTGATGATATTGCAGAGCGTCCGGTCATCATCGGACATGAGTTTTCCGGAGTGATTGAGCAGGTCGGCTCCAAGTGGGCAGATGAATATAAAGAAGGAGAACGTTTTGTAGTACTTCCTGGTATTCCGGATCAGATGGGCGCACCGGGTTATTCATATGAGCACTTTGGAGGCGCAGTTACTTACTGCATCGTTCCGAATGACGTTATTGAAAAAGGATGTCTGCTTCACTATGACGGTGATGCCTTCTATGAGGTTTCTGTTTCAGAACCGATGTACTGCATTATCGGCGGGTATATGGCAAACTATCATACGAAGCCGGAAACCCATGAACATTTCATCGGGGCAAAAGAAGGCGGAAACATTGCAATTCTCGGCGGATGCGGACCGATGGGACTGGGTGCTATCAGTTACGCGCTGGCTATGGAAAATAAACCTAAAATGGTAGTAGTTACAGAAATTAACGATGACCGCATAAACAGAGCAAGAGAGGTTATATCAGAAGAAGATGCCAGGGCAAGGGGTGTTGAACTTCATTATGTTAATACAGCGAAGATGAATGATGAAGTAAAAGAGCTGATGGATCTCACCGGAGGAGAAGGGTACCACGATGTGTTTGTATACGCTCCGGTAAAGGCCATTGCCGAGACAGGAAATAAGATCCTTGCATTTGACGGATGCATGAACCTTTTTGCAGGGCCTTCTGACAGTGCATTTTCAGCAGATATGAACCTGTATGACTGCCATTACAGAAACACAAAGCTTTTGGGATCTTCAGGAGGAATTAAGGCAGACCTGCTGGAAGCACTTGACCTGATTGCAAAGAAAGAAGTTAATCCGGCTGTCATGATTACTCATGTAGGAGGAATTGACGCCATTGTTGATACAACACTTCGGCTGCCGGAGATTCCGGGAGGCAAGAAGCTTACTTATACTCAGTTTGAGATGCCGCTGACAGCAATTGATGATTTCAGAGAACTGGGCAAGAGTGACCCGCTTTTTGAAAAGCTTGCAGATGCGTGCGACAAAAATCAGGGATTATGGAATAAAGAAGCAGAAGAGATTTTACTAGACCATTTCGGAGTATAAAATATGTTTGCAAGAGAGCGTAAAGAAGAACTGCTTGCCTATATGAGGGTACATAAAAAGGCAGGCATCCATGAATTATCGGAAGAATTCCATGTGACCGGCGCCACCATAAGGTCCGACTTGAGTGAATTAGAGAAAGAGGGACACTTGATTCGGACCCATGGCGGGGCATTGTTAAAGGAAGAGGAAGTCACCAAGGAGGCATTTCTTGCCTCCCGGTGGAATTTAAACCCTGATAAAAAAAGGATCATTGCCCAGGGGGCTAAGGAATTTGTCAGAGAGGGTGATATTATCTTGATTGACAGCGGTTCCACTATGCTGGAGTTTGCGAAGGTTCTGACAGACTTCAATGATTTAAAGGTAGTTACAAATGATCTGAATATCGCTCTTGAACTGCAGAAAAAGCCATCGATTCAGGTGATACTGATCGGAGGGACTGTAAGGAACCAGTTTGAATGTACCTTTGGTTCTCTGGGGATTGAATTCCTTGAGAGGATTTCTGTGGATAAATTGTTTTTGTCACCAAATGCTTTATCAGTGTCCAAAGGGCTGACCACGCCAAATGAGGAGACGGCAGCAATGAAGCGTGCGATGATGAGAACCGCTACGGAAGCATATATGCTGTGCGACAGTACGAAGATTGGACGGAAAACCTTTTGCCGGTTTGCAAGGCTTTGTGATTTTCAGCAGCTGATCACAGACGATGGGATTCAGAGTGCTGACAAAAAGGAACTTGAAAAACAGGGAATGAAGGTAAAGGTGTGCAGGATGAAGGCCGGAGACTGATTCGGTCTTTGTCTTACCACTGGTAATGGTGTAAAAAATTTTTAAACAAAAAAGGGGAGAAAAATGATGAGAATTTTTCTCCTCTTTTTTATTTGGTAAGAAGAGTAAAACCACCGTTTTATGCGGTTTGACAAAGGTTTTAAAGGGAAAAAATGTAAGAAAACTTTGTCAAAAATTCTTCTGCAAAATTTACCACTGGCAATAGTGGACGTATGGAAATACAATCAATATAATGGAATTATAGATAAACGTTTATCAAGTAAATACCATTAACCGCAGCAACAAATTATACCAAAAAGAGGAGAAATAAAGGAGGATTATTATGGCAAATGGTTTCAAAGCTAAAATCCAGAAAATGGGCGGCTTCCTGTCAGGAATGGTTATGCCGAACATTGGAGCACTGATTGCCTGGGGTATTTTCACATCATTGTTCCTGGAAACTGGATATTTTCCAAATGCAAAACTGGCCGAGGTAATTGGGCCGACACTTAAGTTCTTAATTCCATTGTTATTTGCTTACACTGGAGGGCATACTGTTTACGGAAGACGTGGTGCTGTAGCAGGTACTGTAGCAACAATCGGTGTTATCGTTGGTTCTGACGTAACGATGATGATCGGTGGTATGGTAATGGGACCTCTCGGTGCATGGATCATCAAACAGGTTGATAAAATCTTTGACGGTCACGTAAAACCAGGTCTGGAAATGTTAGTAGATAACTTTTCACTTGGTATCGTGGGAGCAATCATGATGATTCTTGGCTACATGATCGTAACACCGATCTTCTCAGGAATCACAAGTGTCTTAACAGTTGCAGTTGATTTCCTTGTAAGCCACAGCTTAATCCCATTGACAGAAATCTTTGTAGTTCCTGGACAGGTACTGTTCCTGAACAATGCGATCAACCATGGTATCTTTACACCATTGGCAATCGAGCAGGCAGCTGAAACAGGAAAATCTATTTTGTACTTAATCGAAGCAAACGGTGGTATGTGGGCAGGTCTTGTATTAGCATTCTGTGTATTCGGTAAAGGAATGGCTAAAAAATCTGCACCAGGTGCAGCAATCATCCAGATTATCGGTGGTATCGGAGAAGTTTCTTTCCCATATGCATTGATTAAGCCTATCACAATCTTAGGACCTATGCTCGGTGGTGTTGCCGCAGTATTCTGGTTCCAGATCATGGATGGTGGTGCTGTAGCAGCTGTATCCCCTGGTTCTTTGATCATGTTGATTGTCATGTCACCGAAGGGCAAACTGTTTGTCAACGTTATGGGTTACTTGATTGCGACAGTGGTGTCATTCGCGGTTACCGCCTTCTTCCTGATGAGGGACAAAACACCTGAAGAGGACCAGGAGGTTGCCGGAATTGACATGAGCCAGTTTGTAGAAAGCCACAGTGCTCCTGGAGAAGAGAAAAAGGCAGCGCCAGCAGATACAACTCTTCCGAAAAAAGAAGTTAAAAAAGTAGCATTTGCTTGTGACGCAGGAATGGGATCCAGTGCAATGGGTGCTTCTATGCTGAAGACTCAGCTGAACAAGATTGGAATGTTCATTGATGTCAATCATGTATCCATTCATCAAATTCCAGAAGATATTGATGTTATCGTAACGAATGAAAACTTATATGAAGCTGCAAAGAATTCAGCTCCTGCAGGAGTTCCGGTCATAGCGATCGAAAACTTCCTGGATGCGGCAGAACAGGCAGCAATCGCACAGAAGATTAAAGACATGTCTGAATAGTCAGGCTGCGGCGCCATAATTGAATAATTATGGCGCCTTATAAGTAAAGGAGCTGCAAAGATATGCTGATGTCTAATCGTGTAAAAGATATAATACAGATAGTCTTAAGCAGCCGTGGATTCGTGACGATGAAAGATATTGCCAACAAGATGAACGTATCTGAGAGGACAGTTTACCGGGAGATTCCCGAAGTGACAGAAGTCCTCAGGCAGTATCAGATTACGCTGGAAACGGTGAGCAAAAGAGGGATCCGCGCTATCGGTATGCCTGAAAACATCAAAAAGGTTCAGGATGAGCTGGGAGAACAGACTAAGTATCAGGCAGTGGACCCCAAGGAACGCATGTATTTCGTACTTTTAGAACTGCTTCATCAAGAGGACTTTATAAAGACAGAAGCATTGGCAATTGATATGGGCACCTCCCTGCCGACAATCCGGAACGATCTGAAGAAGATTGAGAAACTGCTTCCGGAGTACAACATTAAATTAATCTCCAAAAAAGGAGACGGAATATGCCTGAGCGGAGAACAGGTTGCCAGGGATCATTTGATGGTAAGCATCGTGATGAAAAATACCGATGTGGATGTGACGATTCATTGGCTTGCAGGAAATGTCAGACAGTTTCATCCGTTTATGCAGAAGTTAGCTGAATATGGCTATATGGAATTATTCCAGACTTGTGAGGGAATCTTAAGAGAGATCAGCCATAAATTGATCCAGAAAAATTATCAGATTCTGGACCAGAATTATGCGGAGCTTGTTATGCTCGTTGCACTGCTGATCCGCAGGCATAAGCTTGGCAATCGGAAATACAGTACAGACTTCTCTGTAGGAGATGTTGACAAGAATCAGAAAAAAATAGCTGTCTCACTGATTCGCATGCTGGAGAAAAAATATTCTATTTCACTGGATGAAGCAGAAAAAGAATATATAGCATGGGTATTAAAGATCAGTGTGGGCAAACGCAAGAATGAAAATGTTTTCGTCAAAAATTTTGTGCTGAAGCCCAAAATCGAAGAGTTTGTAGAACTGGTGGAAGGACGCATGGGCATTTCACTCAGTCAGGACACAAAACTTATGGACGGACTTCTGGCACATATCGACAAAGCTTTGATACGGACCAGAAGCGGGATGAGTATATCAAATCCCATTATCCGTGACATTGAGAAGGATTATGCACAGCTGTTCTCAATTATTAAAGATACGATCAGGAAGGTTTTTCCGGAAGACTATTTTCCGGATGATGAGATCGGGTATCTGGTTTTATATTTTGCGGTATCATTGGACAACATTACAAAGAAGACCTTTCGGGTGCTGGTGGTATGCTCCAGCGGAATGGGATCCTCAAAAATGCTGGCCAGCCGCCTGGAGAGGGAGATACCTGAGATCTATGTAAGAAAGATCGTGTCACTGGTCGGACTGGGAGAAGAAGACCTGAACGACTATGATTTGATACTGTCAACGATTCCTCTGTATTTAAAAGAAAGAGAATATCTGAAGGTATCGCCGCTCTTAAATGACAACGAGCTGGAGGTTGTCAAAGAGAAGATAAGAAGACACAAGCATCAGACTTTAAGGAAGATTGAGGAAGAGGAAAGAAAGGCGGCAGAGCTAGAGAGTGAAAACAGTATTGTATCTTTAAAACAATTAAAACTATTAACAACGTGGGCTGTAGACTTATTAACTGAATTTCATGTGTATGAGATCAATAATCTGAAGGATGAAAACCATCTATTTTCCCAGTTGGAGCATACGATCTGGGAAGCAGGAATTTTTATCGGGGAACAGGAAATTAAAAACTATGTGATCCGTCATGGAAATGAATGCAGGTTTACGATACCGACAACAGAGATCAGTTATTTTGAATGTTATTTAAAGAAAATTAAAAAACCGCTTCTTTTCGTTTACCATTTGAAAGAAAAACGAATGGTTGATCCTCAGGAAGGAGATGCAATCAGCAACATTATATTTTTCTTCTATCCGGCAGAGATGGATGAAGTGCAGAGGCTGTTTCTGCGGTATATTACTGAATTGATCATCGAAGACCGGGATATCATGAAGTTAATAGAAAAGGGTGACGAAGAAGAAATCAGGCAATGCTTTGGGCATAGGTTCAGACATTATATAGGAGAATCAATTTAGGAGGTTTCAGTTATGGGAGATAAGAAAAGTATTTTTAACGCAGACAATATCAGATTAAATGCAGCCTTTGCATCAAAGGAAGAGGCAATCCGGGCAGCAGGACAGATCCTGGTAGACAATGGTTATGTAAAGAAAGAATATATTGATGATATGCTGAAGAGGGAAGAAGTGGTCTCTACCTACATCGGCAATCACATTGCGATTCCGCACGGCATCGTAAAATCCGAAGAAAGGATTATGGCTTCAGGAATTTCCTTTATCCAAGTTCCTGAGGGTGTAGACTATGAAGGAAAAACTGCCAATGTTATCATCGGTATCGCAGGAAAAAACAATGAGCACATTGAGATTTTAGGAGATATCGCAGTGGCATGCTCAGACCTTGACAACGTGGAAAAACTCAGAAATGCAAAGACCAAAGAAGAAATACTCAGCGTATTTGCAGACGTGGTCCGCTAGAAGAAGACGGAGGGAATGAAATGAAAGCAGTACACTTTGGGGCTGGAAAGATCGGCCGCGGATTCATTGCAGATTTACTGCATGATACAGGATATGAAATCGTATTCGTGGACGTTAATGAGAAAGTCAACGAGGAACTGAACAAATACCATAATTACTACTTATATGTGATCGAAGAAGATTACAGGAGAAAAGAAATCGATAAGGTTTCTGCACTGTCTCCTATTACAGAAGAAGACAAAGTTATAGAGGCTATCGTGGAAGCTGACGTGGTTACCACAGCAGTACTGGCAGATAATTTTCCAAAAATCGCAGGGACTCTTGCGAAAGGATTAAAAGCCAGGCTTGAGGCGGGCAAAGCAAGGATCAATGTGATCCCGTGCGAAAATGCATTGTTTAACGGTGATCTTTTGTTGAAGGAACTGGTGAATACAGGTCTTGCATCTGAAGAGGAATTTTTAAAGGCTGCTGCATTCCCGAACACTGCTGTGGACCGTATGGTATTCGGAACTGACAAAGACGGCAGGGACGGTATTGATATTGGTAAGGATCATGAGCTGGCTGTAGAAGTCAATAAGCTGGTGGACCCTGAAAAGCTTCCGATTGACGGAGCAGAATACACAGATAACCTTCAGAAGTTCCTTGAGAGAAAACTTTATACGATCAACTGCGGCCATGCATGGTCAGGATATATCGGCAAACTCATGGGTTATGAGATTATCCAGGATTACTTTGCAGTACCGGAAAACATTGAGATGACCAGGGACGTCATGAGAGAAGTGGCAGGCCTTATGGTGGCAAAGCATGGATTTACGGAAAAGGACATGGAAGATTATATTACTTTTGCCCTTAACCGTTTCTGTACTCCTGGAATCAAAGATACGATTACACGTATTTCAAGAGCACCGATCAGAAAGCTTGCGCCGAATGACAGGCTGGTAGGACCGACTGTCCAGTGTGAGGAAAGAGGGCTTAAGAATACTCTTCTCCTGCGTGGAATTGCTGCCGCATTCCTGTTTGATGTGAAGGAAGATGAGCAGTCTGTAGAATTGATGAAATATGTAGAGGATCACGGCATAGAAGATGCGGTAACTCATTTTACCGGCATTGAACCGGGAACCAGAATGTTTGATGAGATCATCAGGGATTATAATGACTTAAAGGAAGGAAAGTAAAAGATGAAATTACAGTTAGCTTTAGATGAAATGAATCTTGTGGATGCACTGCGTTTTGCCGACAAGGTAGCAGAGCATGTTGACATCATTGAAGTGGGAACGCCGTTCGTCATGGATGAAGGAATGCGCGGAGTACGTGAGTTCCATCGTTTCTTCCCGGATAAAGAGATCCTTGCAGATCTTAAAATCATGGACGGGGGATACCTGGAAGCCAGCTATGCTTATGAGGCAGGAGCTGCATATGCAACCATCCTTGGTGTTTCTGACAATCTGACGATTGAGGGTGCATTGAAGGCAGCCAGAGACTACGACAGGAAACTTGTAGTAGACATGATCTGTGTGGAAAATCTTCCGGAAAGAATCGCAAAGATGGAAGAGATCGGAGTAGATATCCTGGCAGTCCACACCGGAGCTGACCAGCAGGCAGCCGGAAGGGAGCCGATCCAGGATCTTCAGGTTATGACAGAGCATGCAAAAAAGGCTCAGATCGCTGTAGCCGGAGGCATCAACAGCAAGACCATTGATAAGTACGTGGCTCTGAAACCAGAGATCATTATTGTTGGATCTGCTATCGGACATGCGGATGATCCGGTGGCTGAAGCTAAAGCAATCAAAGATGCAATGCTTTAAAGTTTAGGTACAGACTGGAGGAAAAGATTATGACAGAATGTAAGAATATGATGGCAATTCTCGGTGAGTTAACCGAAAATGCGAACGAAGTAGACAACGAACAGATCAAAGAAGTAGAGAAACTGATTACAGAGGCAAAAAGAATTTTTGTAGGCGGTGCCGGACGTTCAGGATTTGCTGCAAGAGGATTCTCTAACCGCCTGATGCATCTTGGATATACCGTATACTTTGTCGGGGAGCCGACGACTCCTTCCATTCAGGCCGGAGACCTTCTGATCGTAGGTTCAGGTTCAGGCAATACAGCAAGCCTTGTTTCCAATGCCAAAAAGGCTAAGAGCCAGGGGGCAAAAGTAGCAACAATTACAATGTTCCCGGAAAATACTATCGGATCTATGGCAGATGCTGTGATTACTCTTCCTGGTGTTACAAAAAAATGTGACAATCATGAAGGCGCAGGCACTGTACAGGCTGCTGGTTCCGGATTTGAGCAGTTAAGCTGGATTACATACGACTGTATGGTTATGGATCTGATGAAGATCACAAACCAGACAGATGACGACTTGTTTGCAAGACATGCAAATATGGAATAACAGGAATATATGACAGAAAAGGGGCTCTCTTGGAGCCCCTTTTATAGAGCGTAATGATAAAAAGCAAGACAGCAGGGAGGAATTTTAAGATTATGAAACAGGTAATGATTGTTGGGGCAGGAAGGCTTGGAAAAGGATTTTTCGGAGAAACATTTGATAATACCGGATGGAACATAGTTTTTTTGGACAAGGATCCAAAGGTAATTGATGAGTTAAAGAAAACGGGGAGTTATCATGTGGAAGTCCATAGGGTTGACTCTATAGAGGAAAGAACCGTTTCCGGATATGAAGCTTACGTTTGTGACAAAGAATATTCCTGTATGGATGCTTTTTTAAATACGGATGTCATCATGCTGCCGCTGTATCCGAAAGATTTTAAGGAGGCTGGACATTATCTGTCAAAATGTTTTATTGAATTTTATAATAAACAGCCTGAGAAAAAACTGACAGCGATCTGTGTTACAAATAAAAATTATCTGATTCCCGGAATTGTAGAAAGCTTTAAGGAAAAACTGCCGGACGACGTGAAAGCTTGGTTTGATACTAATGTTGCCGTCAGAGATTCTATTATACGCAGGGGTACAGATGCATCATCCCATTATTCTACAGAGATTGTAACTATGGCAGTTGCTTCGCTGCTGATTCAGACACCGGTTTATAATGATTTCAGTGATGTTGAGTGGCTGGAATTAAATGATAGGATCGAGCTTCTGAAGGATTTAAAAGTGTTTGCGATCAACGGTCCGCATGCTTCTACTGCTTTCTGGGGCTATCTAAAGGGATATAAGACGATCCCGGAATCTGAAAAGGACGAAGAGATTGCAGGAATTATTGATCAGGTACACCAGGAGATCCTTGATATGATAGGACAGGAGTATGACATTACAAAAGAGGAATTGGATAATCTTGAAAATCTTCCGACACCGATGGGAGAGATTCCTGACTCTATTTACAGGGTGGCATTTGATCCAATCCGTAAACTGTCAAAAGGGGACCGTCTGGCGGGTGCTGCAGAATTATGCCGGAAGCATGGAATGTCCTATGAAGCTATTGCCAAAGGAATGGCAGCCGGGTTTGCCTATTCGGAGCCCAAGGATGAAAATGCGGTGATACTTCAGGAAGATATCAAGGAACTTGGAATCGGGGAAGCTGTCCACAAATATACGGAGCTTGACAAAGACAGCCCGATTCTGCAAAAAGTAGTGGAAGAATATGAAGCGCTGAAAGCCAGAGGATTAGTCAAATAATAATTCATATATGAAGGAAAAGCTGTGTCCCAATTAATTCGGGATACAGCTTTTCTATTGCACAGAGAAATTATTTGCCTATGGCAAATCGCATTTGGCGCGCAAAGTGAACAAGCCTTTCAAAGAATAAGGGATTGAGGGAGATGAGGTAGGCATGTCCACTTTGTTCTTATTCCTTTGCACAGGAAATTCCTACTTCCGGCTATTTATGTTACAATAAATCTGTATTTAAGTATTGCAAACCGTGGAAAAAACGCTGGAAAGGGTGTGTATATTGTGGATAACAATTTTGATGTCATTATCATAGGGGCAGGACCTTCGGGTATTTTTTGTGCCTATGAACTTTCACAGAAGAAACCGGATTTAAAAATACTGATGATAGAGAAGGGAAGAAGGATTGAGGACCGGTTTTGTCCAAAAAGAAAAACAAAAGTCTGCGTGGGGTGCAGGCCATGTTCTATTACTACGGGATTTGCAGGTGCAGGCGCGTTTTCTGACGGAAAACTTTCACTGTCTCCTGATGTGGGAGGAAATCTGCCGCAGATTTTGGGTTACGAAGAGACAGAACAGCTTTTAAAGGAGTCTGATCAGATTTATTTAAAGTTTGGGGCAGATACAAAAGTCTATGGTCTGAATGAAGAAAAAGAAATTGCAGGAATCAGGAAAAAGGCTATTAAAGCAAATCTGAAATTAATTGAGTGCCCGATCCGGCATCTGGGAACAGAAGAGGGGTACAAAATATATCAAAGGCTTCAGGAGCATCTGTTGAAATCAGGTGTTCAAATGGAATTCAACACTATGGTCGAAAATATACTCATCAGAGACGGACAGACCGAAGGAGTTGTGACAGATAAAGGGGAGACTTATTATGCCAAAGAAGTAGTGGCTGCTGTGGGAAGAGAAGGGTCCGAGTGGCTGAGCAATCTGTGCAGAGAGCATCACATTGAGACGGAAGTAGGGACAGTCGATGTGGGAGTGCGGATAGAAGTACGGGATGAAATCATGGAGGAACTGAACAATAGCCTGTATGAAGCGAAATTAGTATACTATACTCCTACATTTGACGATAAGGTCCGTGTATTCTGCACAAATCCTTCCGGGGAAGTGGCCACAGAATATTATGAGGACGGTCTGGCAGTAGTAAATGGGCACGCATACAAAGCGGAGAAGTATAAAACGAAAAATACAAATTTTGCGATTCTTGTATCTAAGAATTTTACAAAACCGTTTAAGGAACCAATTCAGTACGGCAAGCATATAGCGCAGCTGAGCAATATGCTCTGTGACGGAAAGATTTTAGTGCAGCGGTTCGGAGACTTTGTCAGGGGACGCCGGACCACAGAGGAACGTCTGCTCCGAAACAATATTACTCCGACTTTAAAAGATGCGGTTCCCGGTGACCTGTCTCTTGTGTTTCCCTATAGGATCATGAAAGCGATTGAGGAAATGATTTATGCTCTGGATCAGGTTACACCGGGGATGGCCAGTGATGAAACCTTACTCTATGGTGTAGAAGTAAAATTTTATTCGAATAAGGTTGTTACAGATCAGTCTTTTGAAACAAACATAAAAGGTCTCAGGGCCGTTGGAGACGGAGCATCCGTTACAAGAGGGCTTCAGCAGGCATCAGCAAATGGACTGAGCGTAGCAAGGAGTATTTTGAATGCGATAGTCGTGTAAAATGACGAATTATTGATTGAAAGGGTTTCTTTCTTTGTTCCATTATACGAAAATGAAAAAAAGACTTACGAAAGAGGTTTTTATCCTGATATACTGAAAATGGAAATTAAATAAAAGACAGAAATGCAAATGGTAGCGAGATTATAAGACTCTAATCGCAGCGAAAGTTACGGTCTTATGCTCACGCTGCCTTTTTTTCTGCAAAAATATCTGTTTGGAGGGAATTATGGAAAGAAATCATTTTATGGAAAACGAGAATATAGGGAAACTGCTGCTGAAGTTTTCTGTTCCCTGTATCATGTCACTGCTGGTATCATCCTTATATAATATTGTAGATCAAATTTTTATAGGACAGGGAATCGGCTATTTAGGAAATGGAGCTACAAATGTAGTTTTTCCGGTTACGATTATAGCCCTTGCTATGGCTCTCATGATCGGTGACGGATGTGCTGCCTCTCTGAGCCTCTGTCAGGGAGGAAGGGATTCAGAGAGAGCTCATAAAAGCGTCGGAAATGCAGTGGTGATCCTCACAGCGGCCGGTATTATTTTTACGGTTTTTCTTGCGGTTTTTAAGGATCAATTTTTATATGCGTTTGGTGCTACGGAAAACAATTTTGCATATGCACAGGAATACTTTATTTTTATTATTATAGGAATACCGTTTTTTATGTTTTCTAATGGCATGAATTCTGTTATAAGGGCAGACGGAAGTCCGCAGTTTGCAATGATATCCACCCTGATTGGTGCTCTCATCAATGTAATTCTTGACCCTGTTACAATCTTCATATTTCACTGGGGAATGATGGGTGCCGCTTTGGCAACTATTACGGGTCAGATTGTATCTGCACTGCTGGCAGTCTATTATCTGCGTCATATGAAGTCTGTAGATCTGAAAAAGGAAAGCTTCAGGCTTAAGACAGCAATTTCTAAAAAAGTATTGTCTCTTGGAATCAGCAGCTTTCTTACGCAGATTTCCATTGTGGCAATCATGGCAGCTATGAATAATATGCTTGTAATCTATGGGGCCAGATCCAGATTCGGAGCAGACATACCTCTTACTGTGGTAGGGATTGTCATGAAAGTGTTCCAGATCGTCATAGCCTTCTCTGTGGGTATTGCAGCAGGATCTCAGCCTGTTATTGGATTTAACTACGGTGCAGGGCTGAACCAACGGGTTAAAAAGATTTTTAAGCTGATGATTGGGGCAGAAGCCTGTGTTGGGCTTATAGCCATGATATTGTTTGAATGCTTTCCTATGGAGATTATCCGGCTGTTCGGCAATGAAAATGCACTGTACAATGAATTTGCAGTTATGGCTTTCAGAACCTATCTGTGCACCATTATTTTGTGCTGTGTCCAGAAATCCATCAGTATTTTTCTTCAGGCTTTGGGTAAACCGTTTCTTTCCATGGGACTTTCCCTGCTGCGCGACTTTGTGTTAAGTGTTCCCCTGGTTTTGTTTCTGCCGCGGCTGTTCGGAATTAAAGGTACTCTCTACTCAGCTCCCGCAGCTGATATTATATCCTTTATTGCCGTGATTGGTGCAGCTGCTTATGTACTCAGGCATTTAGACAACAGCAGAGAGGAAAAAAGGGAGACGGTAATACCGGCAAAGGAAGAAAACATAAATCTGGCGGCAGACTAAGGTTTGCCCGGGAGATTTAAAAAAGCAGGTCCTTTTGTACTGAAAAGGACCTGCTTTTTTATTGCTCATCTATGCTTTCCGGCGTTTTTTCCTCTTCATGACGGCTGGATTCAAGATAGGACCGGTTTGCATTTTTTCCTGCGGCTATCAGCCGTTCCAATCCTTCCTCCGGGCATAAAAAGGAACCGATGGGATAAGGGGTTTTTGTGTAGAGACCGTGAAAATCTGTGCCGCCGGTCATAAACAAGTCATGTTCTCTGGCGAGAGATTCTATATGCTCTTTTGTGTGTTTGTCATTTCTGGGATGATTTAATTCCAAACCGTCGATCAGATTCTCTTCGATGAGCATCTCCATGAGCATAGGGTTTTTGTATTCTCCGGGATGTGCCAGGACCACTACGCCGCCGCAGGAACGGATCAGATCCACGGCTTCGCGGGTTGTCATGTCCTTTTGCGGCAGTTTGTATTTAGAGCCGGAGGAAAAGAGTTCTCCGTGAAGCTCTCCGATAGGGGTGCCGGTGTAGCCAAGAGAGGCCAGTACCTGCATCATATGGACTTCATATAACGTTGTACTCTCACTGGCAGCCTCAAAAAGCTGTTCTTTTGTTATGGGATAATCCTCCATAAGCTTTTCATACATAGCAAGCTTTGTCTCCCGCTGATATTCCAGATACCGGTCCAGTTTTTTCTGAAGCTTTTTAATATCTGCAGGGCAGTAGCACAGAAGATGGGGTTTTGTATCCGAAGCCTCATGGACCGAGTTGATCTCAACACCGGGGATCACATTGATCTCAAGTTCTTCTCCCAGAGCGCGTGCAGCAGGGATCGAATGAGTGGAATTATGGTCGGTGACTGCAATATAATCCAGGCCTGTACGCTTTGCCTGGGAGATCAGCTGGTCGACGTTTAAAGCTCCGTCAGACAGCACAGTATGTGAGTGAAGATCTGCTTTCATTTTTAAATTCCTCCTAGTAATTTGGCTGAATATATTATATCATGAAGGTAAAGGAAAATAACATAAATACTTAAGAAATATAAGTTTGAAGTGCAGCGGCGGCAAGAGCTGAAAGGGGCGGTAAATATGAATTTAGAACAATTTTATACAGGAAGAGATGAAGACTATCTGGTGATTCTGGGAAGGTTTATGGGGAATGAAAAACTGCTTGGAAAGTTTGTCAAGAACTTCCCTGATGATCCTACCTACAAACGGCTCTGCAGTGCAATGGAAGCAAGGGACTGGGAACAGGCTGAGATGTCTGCTCATACGCTGAAAGGTGTTGCTGCCAACTTAAGCTTTACAAAGCTGTATCAGGCATCGGCAGATTTGGTTTTTGCCATAAGAGGCAAGGAGCTGGATAAGGGCGAGGAACTGTTCCAAAAAGTAGATAAAGCATATAAAGAGGTAGTTCAGGATATTTCCGGGCTGGATTAAGGTTAGGGAAGTGCTATGAAAGAAGAAAAGCGGACGCTTTTGATTGTTGACGATGTGGAATTAAACAGGGCAATCCTGAATGAGATATTCTGTAAAAGCTATCGTATCATAGAGGCTGTCAATGGAAAAGAAGCTCTGGATATTATTTTAGATAAGGGAAATAAAGTAGATTTAGTTCTGCTGGATTTGGTTATGCCTGTCCTGGATGGCTTCGGATTAATGGAGATACTGAAAGAAAAAGAGATTTTGGAACGTCTGCCGGTTGTGGTTATAACGGTGGACAGTTCTGAGCAGATCTTGAACAAAGCCTATTCCATGGGGGCTGAAGAGATCATCATCAAACCGTTTAATCCTGATATTATCAGAAGAAAAGTAAAAAATATCCTGTCTATGTATATAAGAATGGAAATGATCAGCGGTATCGGAAAGCTTCAGCACCTCACAGAGGAAGACTCAAAGGAATACTCTTTTGCGGACACCAATACCAGAGCAGAGATAGAGGCACTTTCAAGCAGGACATTATATCTGCTGGAGCTTGAGAGAGAAAAGAACAGGGTGCTGGCAAACCTTTCCGGAGATATTATGTTTGACTATGATGTGAAGTCAGATACATTGACTTTTTCTGAAAAGTATTATGAAGTATTTGGACGGGATACCATGATTGAGGCGGTCAGCCAGAAGATCAGCGGCACAGACATTGTCTATGAGGATGACAAACAAGTGCTTATGCAGAATCTTGAAGGGCTGAGCACGAACAATTCAACCATGAGAGCTCAGATCCGGCTTATGACCAAGGAGAGCGGGTATCTCTGGTATGAGTGTTTTATTAAATCTATCTGGGATATGGATGATGAGACATGTCTTTCGCTGATCGGAAAGTTTGTCAATATTGACAAGCACCGCAAAGAGATCTCCCGGTGGAAGAAGGCTGCTGACAATGATGCCCTGACAGGGATCAACAACAGAAAAGGCCTGGAAGAAAAGATATTAAACATTATGAACAGCAGCTGGGACTCTTCCGGTGTGCTGCTGTTTCTGGATCTGGATGATTTTAAACAGATCAATGACAGCAAAGGCCATGCATTCGGCGACAAAATATTAAAAACCGTGGCAGATAAGATCAAGAGCTGCGTCCGTTCAACTGATGTAGTGGGCAGGATCGGCGGGGATGAATTTATTGTTTTCCTCAACGGGATCGGAGGGAGAACTGCCGCTCTTAAAAAGGCGGAGGAAATTGACCAAAAGATCCAGGAAGGCTGCGTCGGGTATCCTGTGACTGTCAGTATCGGGATCGCACAGTTCCCTGAGGATGGATCAGAGTATGATGTATTGATAAAAAGGGCGGATCAGGCGCTTTATTATTCAAAAAACAAAGGCAAGAACCGGTATACATTTTACGATAAGAAGACAGAAGATATGCCGTTTCAGTCTCTGCTGTCCAAAAAGGACAGCGATGAAGAAAGATAAAGAATTATTTGAGGTCATCGGAAATCAACGGCGCAGGCCGTTTGATTTCCTTTGGTCTCATTTTTTTATTGCATAGAGAAATTATTAGCCTTTGGCAAATCACATTTGGCACGCAAAGTGAACAAGCCCCTCAGGTAATGAGGGGTTGGGAGAGATGAGACAGACATGCCCACTTTGTTTTATCTCAGATTTTTCTCTGATACATTTTCTTTATGAATCCGGTCAGAGCGTACAGAAGCATAGCGATGATGCACAGAATCACGATAGACATTAATACCCAATCCATTTTAAAGAGAACGGAGCGCGGAATGAGAAAAGTGAACAGCTGAGTTCATGTTACCCTGCTTCCTTTCATATAATGAACTAATCATGACCTGCGGAGTATGTGAATGGAGCATCAGGAGAGGCTGACGGAAGAGAAAACGGAACAGAGAATAAACAAGATTTTATTGTATGCCGCAGAGCTGCTGTATCGGGAAGGCCTGATTACCGTTGATGAAAGAATTCATATGACGGAGGAACTTTGCGATGAAACATGACAGAGATTTACAGCGGGCGGTTCTTTACGCCCGCTGTTCTACGGAGGAAGAGAGCCAGAAGGATGCCCTTCAGAAACAGGTGGCAGAGGGCAGGAACTGCATCGAAAAGAATGGCTGGCTGTTGGCTGATGTCTATGTTGAGGCTGTCAGCGGAACAGTGGCAGGCAGGAGAAACGAGTATCAGAGGCTTCTGCGTGATATGAAGGCGGACAGATATGATATTATTGTCATCAAATGTCTGGACCGCCTGATGAGAGAGACAAAAGAGTGGTTCTATTTCTGCGATAAGCTGAACAAAGAGGGAAAGCGGCTGTATTTATACCTGGACGGCCGTTTTTTTGAACCGGAGGAAGATCAGGCCAATCTGCTGTCCGGTATCGAAGCTATCATGGCGGAGCAGTACAGCAGAAATTTAAGCCGCAAGATCAACAACGCCCACAGGAACCGGCAGAGATCCGGCGAGTCCGTGGTCCTGACCTCCCGGACATACGGCTACCGGAAAGAGAATAAAAAGGTTCTGATTGACAGGCAGCAGGCGGAGGCGGTTAAAAAAATGTTTTCTTACTGCAGGGAAGGTTTTGGGGGCCGTTTGATCTCCAAGATGCTGGAGCAGCAGGGATACCGGAATTTAAACGGGAAGCCCATCGGAGAAGCAACGATCCGCCGTATTATAAGAAACCCCCTGTATAAAGGGGTAGCTGTTATGAACAAAGTCCACTATGATTTCAACAGGAAATGTGTGATAAAGAACCCGCCGAAAGAATGGATTTATCATGAAGGAGCAGTGCCGGCTATTGTGGAGAAGCGGCTGTGGGAGGAGGCTAACCAGGCTATGGATCTTCGGACAGCACAGACAGGGCACGGTCAGCCGCGTTCAGAGGGAAAGGTTCAGATGAGCTCTCCCTTTTCAGGAAAACTTGTCTGCGGATTATGCAAAAGTCCATATTATAAGAGTACAAAAAAATGCAGTAAGACAGGCAGGCGGACGATTGAATGGAAGTGCAGCCGATATCTTTCCAGAGGAAGAAAAGGCCCTCAGGGAGGCTGTGATAACGTGCATGTCAGTGAAGATGCGCTTATAAAAGCGTTGGGAGAAGCAGGAGAGCAGTATCTTATGGGAGAGGGGCCAGGCAAAGATACAGTCATAGAGACGGCTGTCTCTTTTCTTAAGGATGCTTTGTGCAGGGAACAGGAACTGTCCGGAAAGAAAAAAATCATCGCCCGGGATATGCAGCAATTAAAGCAGAAACAGGGACAGCTGCTTGATCTGCTTTTGAGAGGCATCGTGGACGAGGATCTCTATATAGAGAAGAATGACAAACTAAAGGAGCGTGTAAAACAGAGAGCGTCAGATCTGTGCAGGCTGGAAGAACAGGAATCCATAAAAATGCAGGGAGAAAAACGTCTTGAGATCATCCGGCAGCGTTTAGAAGAGGAAATCGCAGAAACAGCAAAAGTTTATGAGATGGCGGATCATATCGGCTTTATTGAAATCTATCCCAAATACTTAAAAGTAAAGTTTTGTACCAGCCGGGCGGTGAATGGTACAGAATCCTCATACGTGATGATTCCCTGTGCACTGGCCTCATCAGCAGAGACAGACCGGGAGAAGGAAAAGAAAGAGATTTTGAATATAATAAAAAATAATCCTGACATTACGGCAAAAGAGATAGCAGAAAAGATGGATAAAAACCTTTCCTTAGTCAGAAGAAGAATTGACCGGCTGAAAAAAGAAAATAAAATTCAGTTTATAGGCAAAGGCGGACACGGGTACTGGAAGACAGAAAATTAAATGAATCAGCAGACATTACATCCGTTTTATCTGTACAAAACAGGATGTAATGTCTGCCGCAGAGAAAACTGTCAGCCGGAAAGACTTATCGCTTTCCTTTTTCGTGGCGTTTCTTTAAGAGTACTGCACAGAAAAGACTGATCAGCGCAACGATGGTTGAATAGATTCCAACGTAGATAGTGTCTCCCTTTCCATAATTGATCAGGAGTGTACAGATCGTAGGAACTAAGCCGGCAACTAAAAAGCTGGGTACATGGTATACAAAGGAAATACCGGAGTAACGAACCTCTGTCTCAAAGTAGGAGGACCAAAGAGAGCTGAGAACTGCCCAGATCAGGTTATAGGCAATACTCCATCCAAGCACAACGCCTGTAATTGTAATAAATAAGTTTCCGTGGCTTAATTCGATGACTTTTAATGTCGGTATGCTTAAAACTGCGGATGCCAGACATCCGATGACAAAAGTTTTTGTAGTACCGAAC
Organism: Anaerostipes sp.; assembly: GCF_018381315.1. Taxonomy (GTDB): domain Bacteria; phylum Bacillota; class Clostridia; order Lachnospirales; family Lachnospiraceae; genus Anaerostipes. Next base: position 47,770 of record NZ_JAGZSD010000010.1, read on the forward strand.
TTTTGTGCACACCATCCTCCGAACAGCGTAAATGGAATCTTAAAGATACAGGCGACAATGGTGATGATATATGTCTGGATCAGCGGCATTCCGAGCCATCCTGTACAATAGGACAGGATCCAGACGATAAAGATGTTATAAAATGTTCCGTCAACCCAGCGGGTGCCGCATCCTAAGAGCAGGGTTTTCCAGTAGTCTTTTACCATCGGTATAAAACCGACTTTATGTTTGATTCCTTCCGCTTCTTCAGCTTCAAGCTTTGCCTGGGCTTTTTTATAGTCATCCGTTTCCATCATTTTGCCTTTTTGGCGGATCACAATGACAGTTAAGATAATGGCAGCCAGAAACGGGACTCTCCATCCCCATGAAAAGAATATTTCCTCAGGGAGAAGCAGTGTAGGCACAGCAATTAAAATAGAAGACAGTCCAAATCCAATGGGCAGTCCGATCTGCGGGATAGCAGAATAGAACGCACGCTTGTTTTCAGGTACATTTTCGTAGGCCATCAGTATGCTTCCGCCCCATGTGCCGCCGCGGCCAAAGCACTGTGCCAGACGCATAAGCTGCAGAATGATTACGACCCCGACTCCGGCTGATGCAGCAGAAGGAAGGATGCCGATGATAGAAGTGGAAATTCCCATCATCAGCAGAGAGGCATACATTGTTACCTTCCGCCCCTTCTGGTCTCCGATATGCCCGAAAAAGATTGCACCGAACGGGCCGGCGATGTAGCCGATTGCAAATGACATATAAGATAAGATCAGAGCGGTGGTGCCGTCCCCGGTTGCAGAAAAGAATACTTTATTAAATACCGTGCCGGCTGCTGTACCGTACAGCAGGAAACAATACCATTGAACCGCACTTTCAAATAACGTAATAGCAGCGATTTTTCTAAAATCATTTTTCTTTTTTTCCATATCAATTTTCCCTTTCCTATTAATACGTTCAATGACTAGTGTCCTTCTCCGTCATAGTACTTAAAGGGCCACGGACCGGAATAATCAGCCTCAGCCGGAATGATCACATAGTGTGTATTGACCGTATCTCCCTGCAGGTCATGAATGAGATAAGCAGGGTTTCCAAGAAAGAAGCGGTCTCCGCCGCCTTTGAAATTTTCTTTTTCTTCTTCAGGAGCCACATCCGGGCTGTCTTTTTTTCTGAAGTCTACTTCCATCTGCATGGACACAGACGGACATGTCATGCATGGGATCCCGTTCCACATTGTAAAAATACTGGTATGCATATGACCGCAGCAAAGCCGGACATTTTTATGTTTTCTGAGGATCTGTGCAAGCCGGTCGGCCTGGTCAAATCCCTCGTCCATAGCTGGAAGGCCTGTTGTAAAAGGCGGATGATGAGTAAAGACCAGTGTCGGTTTTTCAGGGTATTCTGTAATTTTTCTGTCAAGCCATTCAGCTGCTTTATCGCTCAGCCCTCCGGAATGGCAGCCGGGTTTGCTTGTGTCCAGAACAATAACCCGTACAGGATCATCATCAATGGTATAACAAATATAAGGCTTAATATCTTCTTCTACAGGTGTTTCAGCGGGAAACATTTCGAGGAAGAAATCGCGCTTATCATGGTTGCCCGGCACGATATAGCAGGGACGCGGAAGCTGGTGTATCTTTTCACGGATGATCTCGTAACCCTCCCGGGTACCTCCGTCTGCAAGATCCCCTGTGACAACAAAGTATTCCGGCAGCTCATAGTCTTTAAGACTGCAGAAATAGTCTATGGTTTTGTTTAATGCGGCAATCGTATCAGCCTTTTGAAAGGACAGTTTACCGTCACCTCTTAGATGAAAGTCTGAGATCTGGATGATTTTCATATAAATATACCTCCTGCTTGACAATAGATTTGTGGTGCTCCGGAGTAAAAAAGAAAAAATGATTCATTAAAATTTTAATGAGAAAACATATCGATTGTTTTTAATATAGTGCAATTTTAACTTAATATTTGAAATAGAGCAATTGTTTTTATTTGTTTTAATAAAAAAACAGGATATTTAATAAAAACCATATAAATAGGTTGAACAAATCTCACAAAATCCAATACAGGTAATTAAAAATTTAATAAAACTTTCAGCACATTTTAGAAATAGCTTAATCTTTTCAAAGGAACATGATCTTTAGTGAAGCAGTATGCGGTTTCCTCTTTTGCGCTCTCAGCTAAATACCTGGCTTCCATAGATAATCAGATATCCAAGTCCGGAACGGGCCGCCAAAAATTCTCCGATGATGACGCCCACCAGGGAAAGGCCGATGTTGACATTCATAATGCTCAGAAGCAGCGGGATACAGCTGGGGATCACTGCCATGGTCAGGCAGTCCTTTTTCGTTCCGCCAAGTGTTCTGATAAGTGTCAGACGTTCTCTGTCCACGTGCAGAAAACCGCTGTATAAATTCAAAATACTGCCGAATACCGCGATAGATATGGCAGTGATGATGATGGTTTTCATGTTGTTTCCAAGCCAGACAATCAGGATTGGTGCCAGTGCTGATTTTGGAAGACTGTTAAGCACAACCAGATAAGGGTCGATAATTTTGGCAGCCGTAGGAAACCACCATAAAATAGTAGCAATTAATATAGAAAATATGGTGATCAGCACAAAGCTTACAAGAGTTTCAGCCAGAGTGACTCCTATGTGAAGAAATATCGAATGATCTAATGCCATGGCATAAAAGCACCGGATGATTCTGCTCGGGCTGCTGAAAATAAAACCGTTCAGTATATTTTTAGAAACGGCAGTTTCCCAGGAAAATAATAAGAGAAGCAGAAGAAGGACCTGGGCAACGCGAATCCAATATTTCTTTCGTTGAATTTTATTTAAATATTCGGACTGTTCTTTAGAAATTGGATCAGTCATTGATTTCCCTCCATAATTGATTAAAATAATCCTTAAATTCTACTGCATTTCTTGCAGCCTGCGGCGTTTTTTTCTCACAGGTAAGGTGGATCGGCACGATGGCCTTAACAGTTCCCGGGCGCTTAGACAGCACAATCACCCGGTCGGCCATGCTGATGGCTTCAGACAGGTCGTGAGTTACAAGAAGAGCAGTCTTTTTTTCGTCCTTGATGATACAGCCGATGTCATCAGACACCTGAAGCCTTGTCTGGTAGTCAAGTGCAGAGAATGGCTCATCAAGGAGAAGGATATTCGGAGAGAGTGCCAGGGTGCGGATCAGAGCTGCCCTCTGGCGCATACCTCCGGAAAGCTGGCTTGGATAAGAGTTTTTGAAATCTTTGAGGCCGTAAAGTTCCAGCAGACGGTCAACCTTCTCAAATGCCCCGGGGTCTTTGATGTTCTGAATCTTCAGACCAAGGGTTACATTCTCGTAAATGGTGCGCCATGGAAGGAGCTGGTCCTTCTGGAGCATATATCCGATATGGTCGGTGGATTCTTCGATTGGTACGCCGTTGATCCTGATTGTTCCGCCGGACAGGGGAAGTAATTTAGCGATCAAATGCAGCATAGTAGATTTCCCGCATCCGCTGGGACCGACGACTGCGACAAATTCACCGCTTAAGACATCAAAAGTAATAGAAGAAAGAGCTGTGGTTTCTTGCTTTAGAGTATGGTATGAGTAAGATACCTGCTCTAAGGAAAGGGCAGTGGTCATTCTCATATCTCCTTTCTTGGAGGTTTATAGTATAGATTATGCTGGAGAGAAAAAAGGTGATATTATTCCTTGACATATGAGGCGTCACAAGCCTATAATTAAGGTGTAGACAAAAGTGGATTGTCTCGTATAATTTCATATTCATGGGTAAAACTGTCGAAAGGCAGTGACACAAAGCCAAGGGTCTAAAGTCCGGTACAGGACTATGACAGCCGGTTGCCACATTATTCATTTAATGTGTATGGATATAGGTATCTAACTTATATTAAATCTGTAAGCGCAGCCGTTTGTGAAGGAAACTTCACAGGCGGTTTTTCTTTTTTAAAGAAACGCTTTGATTTTCAAAAGCTGGATGATTGTATTCATCACATGGTATTCACATCCAAAGCGATGAAGAAACAATTACATATTCAGTAAAGCTGTCGAAAGGCAGCGGCACAAAGCCAAGGGTCTAAGGTCTGGCAGCAGATTATGACAGCCGGTTGCCGCATGATGGGGATCATGTGCAGGAAGAACAGAGTAGGGAACTGTTTTTTTCACCGGTTATTTACCGGGTTTGTGCCTTGAGATCAGAGGAGGCGCAGCAGCCATGAAAAAAGCAGTCACAAAGATTTGTGCATTGGCATTAGCAGTTATTATCATAACCGCAGGTGTTGGGATGGGGGTCCCGGCTCCGAAACGTGTCGAAGCATCAAGCAAGGTTTCAGTTAAAGTCAGCACAACCAGAAAAGTCAAAACAAAAAAATATAAGTTAAGAAAAAAGGTACGCAGAAAAAAGACAACCACAGTCAAAAAAATCAAGACCACAAAGAAACTGACCAAAAGTGTTTCTAAAAAGGTTGAAAAGGTCATCCGTAAGAATACGGTAGTTAAAACTACTCTGAAAGCAAAACGCAAGACGGTTAAAACTACAGTGACCACAAAGACTACAACAAAGACGACAAATCTGGCCAGATCAGGAAGTGCTGATATTAACCAACTGAAGGGGATCATTGATACAAGGGTAATTAATTCTTTTAAGAAGACCGGAATGAAGATCGAAACAAATTCACGTTCCTCCGCCTTAAAGGGAGCAGACGGAGTGTTCAGTCCATCCAGGAAACGGATTTATTTAAAAGCCAATGTAGACCGTGTTCTTGTCCATGAAGTGGGACATTTTGTGGCCTATCGGCAGGGAAGAGCTGATTCAACGAAAGAGTTCCTGTCTATCTACAAAGCAGAGAAGAATAAGTTCAAAGGAGACAATAAAAAGTACGCTGTTTCCTCCAACAAGGAGTTTTTTGCAGAGTGCTTCAAAGAGTATTCCATGAACAAATCTTCCTTAAAAAAGAATTGCCCGCGCTCTTATAAGTACATACAGTCTGTGATCAGCAGAATGTAATTCATGTAGGAGTTTAAAAGGATGTCTCAAAACTGTAAGTGTAAACTATGGTTTTGAGACATCCTTTTTTTATTTCATAGGAAAGTGCCTCCTATGAAATAAAAAACGCTCCGCAAGGATCACACTGCGGCAAGTCACTTTGTTTCTTGACATACGGGGTTTATGAAGTTATCATAAGGGGGCGAAAAGGAGAGACAGCATGCATTATGATCATATAATTTCAGGTACTTTTTTAAAGCGTCCCAATCGGTTTATAGCGATTGTCCTCATTGGAGGACAGGAGGAAGAGGTACATGTGAAAAATACGGGGCGCTGCAAAGAACTGCTTATACCGGGAGTCAGAGTTTTTCTGCAGCAGCATGATGACCCTAAGAGAAAAACAAAGTATTCTTTGATTGGAGTCAGAAAAGGGAATCTGCTGATCAACATGGATTCACAGGCCCCTAATAAAGCGGTGGGAGAATGGCTGAGGCAGGGAGGAATTTATCCTTATATAGAAGAAATCAAGGCTGAGAAAACATATGGAAGTTCCAGATTCGATTTTTTTATCAGGGGCGGAAACTTAATGGAAGACACCAAAGATGCTTTTGTGGAAGTCAAGGGGGTAACTCTGGAGGAAGACGGGACAGCATGGTTTCCGGATGCACCCACTGAGCGTGGAGTCAAGCATATGGAAGAATTGATCCGATGTACAAAAGAAGGCTATGAGGCATATATTATTTTTGTAATACAGATGAAGGGAGTCCACTGTTTCAGACCTAATGACCGGACACACAGAGCTTTTGGCGATACGCTGAGGAAGGCAGCCGATGCAGGAGTGCATGTACTTGCAGCAGACTGTCTGATAACGGAGGATACAATGGAGATCGACGAAGAAGTTCCGGTGATTTTGTATTGATCCCTCCGGTGATCTTTCGGAGATTACATAGAAATCAGATAACTATAAATAAGAAAAGGAAGCAGCTCATAGTTACAGCTGCTTCCTTTTGTTCTATTCTGCGGCCGGTGCCGCTTTAGGAATCGTTTGGAATATCTTTCTGGATTCCCAGGAGATCAGACAGCAGATCAAACAGGCCCCATAGATCATAAGGTAAGGCTGGTTTTCTAAGATGTCAAACAAAAATCCGTAAACAGCCTGCCCCAGAGGCTGAGAACACATGGAGAGAGCCATGATGCAGGAAATCACTTTGCCAATCAGGTGTCCTGGTGTCTGAGTCTGTACAAAAGAAAGCATTTGTACAGTAAATATGGTGGAACATGCCATCATAAAAAAGCTGCAGATGGTAATCACTGTGTAAGCAGCTATCGGAGCTAAGTCAAGATTCAGCACAATTCCAATAGGAAGAAGAGCGGCTGCGCTGGACAAAAGAAGAAGGTGAACATTTTGTATATTCAGCCGCTTTGCAAATATACCTGTGAGGATGCCGCCCAAAAGGCCTCCCAGGGCCAGAGCTCCCTGTGCATATCCGTACAGCTGGCTGGATAAATGAAGAATCTGTGTAATGATAACAGGCAGACCTACAATCAGGAGAGCACTTAAAAACAGATTAAAAGCGCAGACGATCAAAATACCTTTTCCTATGACAGGCTGTTCTGTGCGTATAAAATGAAAGCTTTCCTGAAGATCCTGTTTTACGATGGAAAATACACTGTTTCCCTTTTGAGGCTTTTTAAATGGTATATGGATAAAGAGTTCCATTGTGGCAGAAAATAAAAAACATCCTATACTCACATATAAAATTGGGCGGATACCGTAAAAACCATATAAAGCTCCGCCGGCTACCGGACCGATCAGGTTAGCGAGGGCGTTGACCTGATTGATCACTGCATTGCCGGACAGCAGCCGTTCAGGAGTGAGCAGAGCCGGAAGGCTGGCCTGCACTGCAGGCTGATAGGCGCCCTGAATGCCATAGAGAGCCATCAGGGTTACAATCAAGAGCAGTACTAAAGACACATGGCCGAGAACTGCCGTAAAAAGCAGAATTAATGCGCTGGTAGCATAGTCAAGGATGACCATGATATTTCTCTTATTGACACGGTCAGCCACAATACCTCCTGCCGGTGAGAGCAGGATCATGGGAATAAAGGAACAGGCTGTGACAATTCCGAACAGAGATGCGGAGCCTGTTTCTTTCAGCAGATACAGGGGAAGTGCAAATCGCAGGATGGAATTGCCGAACAGAGAAATGATCTGTCCAATGACCACAAGGGAAAAATCCCGGTTAAATAGTTTATCGTTCATAAAAACTCCTTTCATACATTCGGTTGGTATGTAAAATGAACAAAAAAATAAGAAAAGTTTTACTGCAGTCCCCAGAGTCAGACTGTAATAGACTATTCTGAGGACTGGCGGGTGTGTCATTCTTTTTCTTCCAGCTGTTTTCGGTAAGACTCAAGAACGTACAGGACTTCATCATCCAGCAAAGGCATTCCCAGCCGGTCCAGCAGGTCTTTCATAAACTGAGTTTTGCGGACCAGTTCCTCTGCAGTATTTTGGACAACAAATGGGTTCATCCAAAAATTGCATAAGATGATCAGGGACTCTGAAAGCTCTTTAGGATATTCTGTTGTTATGGAACCATCATTAATGCCTTGTTCCACCAACGGAAGTATCAGTTGGGGTGCTGTTTCTTCCAGGCTGTCAAAAAGTTGTTTCATAAGAAAACGCGGATTCTTCATGATATTGGGGGCTGCTTTGATCATCATCTGGTTGCCCGGGTTTTTAATTGATACGATCAGCAGCCTTTTTAATTTTTCAAGTCCTGTTCCGGGTCCATTGATAATGTCCTCCCAGTCCTTTGCCTGCCCGCCGTAGAGCTGATCCATGACAGCTTCAATAATATCACTTTTAGATTTAAAGTGATGATATATGGCACCTTTGGTCAGGTCACCCAGTTCGTCGATGATATCCTGTATCGTTGTGTGTTCATAGCCTTTTTCTAAAAATAATTTCAGCGACGCATCTAAGATCCTTTGTTCCGTGATTTCAGGATATTTATTTCTTGCCATGGAAAATCATCCTTTCTCATATACATACTATTAGTATGTATTGAATGTATCAGATAAAAATGATAGTGTCAAGAAAAATAAAAATAATACTTGCTTTTTATATTCTAGATGTTATACTAGATATAGAACAATCAAGATTGGAGGAGTGAAGATGAATATTAATAAGTTTACTCAGAAGTCGATAGAAGCAGTGAATCAGTGTGAAAAAATTGCTTATGACGGACAAAACCAGGAAATTGACCAGGAACATTTATTATATAGCCTGCTGACTATAGAGGACAGTTTGATTTTAAGCCTTTTGGAGAAGATGAATGTAAATAAGGATTCCTTCTTATCCCAGGTGCAGGAACTGCTTCAGAAGAAACCAAAGGTTTCCGGCGGCCAGGTATATATGAGCCAGGCACTGAACCAGGTACTGCTGGCAGGTGAGGACGAGATGAAAGCCATGGGAGATGAGTATGTCTCTGTGGAACATCTGTTTCTGGCTATGATTAAAAAGCCAAACAGCTCTGTAAAAGAACTGTTCCGCGGATACGGCATCACCAGAGACCGTTTTTTGGAGGTTTTATCACAGGTAAGAGGAGATAAAAAGGTAACCAGCGATAATCCGGAAGCTACCTATGACACTTTGGAGAAATACGGATATGATCTGGTAAAGCGCGCCAGAGAGCAGAAGCTTGACCCGGTAATCGGAAGGGACAGCGAGATCAGAAATGTTGTCCGCATTCTTTCCAGGAAGAGCAAGAACAATCCGGTGCTTATCGGAGAGCCGGGAGTTGGTAAGACTGCAGTAGTCGAAGGACTTGCCCAGAGGATTGTCCGCGGGGATGTGCCGGAACAGCTGAAGGACAAGACCATTTTCTCTCTGGATATGGGATCCCTTGTGGCAGGAGCCAAATACAGAGGAGAGTTTGAGGAGAGGCTGAAAGCAGTTCTTGAGGAAGTTAAGCAGAGTGAAGGCCAGATTATCCTCTTTATTGACGAACTGCATACAATCGTAGGGGCAGGAAAAACAGAGGGATCCATGGATGCAGGAAATATGCTGAAGCCGATGCTTGCCAGAGGTGAGCTGCACTGCATTGGAGCGACCACTCTGGATGAGTACCGCCAGTATATTGAAAAAGATGCGGCTCTGGAGCGCAGGTTCCAGCCGGTTATGGTAGATGAGCCCACAGTGGAAGACACCATTTCCATTCTGAGGGGGATAAAGGAACGCTACGAAGTTTTCCATGGAGTGAAGATCACAGACGGTTCCCTGGTGGCTGCCGCAACTCTTTCCAACCGTTATATCACAGACCGTTTTCTCCCGGATAAGGCAATTGACCTGGTAGATGAGGCCTGTGCCATGATCAAGACAGAGATGAATTCTCTGCCGGCAGAACTGGATGAAGTCCAGAGAAAGATCATGCAGATGGAGATTGAAGAAGCTGCCCTGAAAAAAGAAGATGATAATCTGAGCAGAGAACGTCTCCTGGAACTGCAGAGGGAACTGGCAGAGATGAGGGAAGACTTTAATGCTAAAAAAGCCACATGGGAAAATGAAAAATCCTCTGTGGAGCGGGTTTCAAAGCTGAGAGAAGAAATTGAATCAGTCAATAATGAAATACAGATCGCCCAGAGAAACTATGATCTGAACAAGGCTGCAGAACTGCAGTACGGACGCCTTCCCGAGCTGAAAAAACAGCTGGAAGAGGAAGAAGAAAAAGTGAGAAAAGAAGACAGATCTATGGTCAGGGAAAGTGTCACCGACGAAGAGATTGCCAAGATCATTTCCCGCTGGACCGGAATCCCTGTGGCGAAGTTGACAGAAAGCGAGAGAAACAAAACACTTCATTTGGATGAGATCCTGCACAAAAGAGTTGTGGGACAGGACAATGCTGTGCAGCTTGTGACAGATTCCATTATACGTTCCAAGGCAGGCATTAAGGATCCAAGCAAACCGATCGGTTCCTTCCTCTTTTTAGGTCCGACTGGTGTGGGTAAAACCGAACTTGCCAAAGCACTGGCAGAAAGCCTGTTTGACAATGAACAGAACATCGTCCGCATTGATATGAGTGAATATATGGAGAAGCATTCTGTAGCCCGTCTGATCGGAGCGCCTCCGGGATATGTAGGATATGAGGAGGGCGGCCAGCTGACAGAAGCAGTCAGAAGAAAACCATATTCTGTTGTACTGTTTGATGAGGTGGAAAAGGCGCATCCTGATGTGTTCAATATTTTGCTTCAGGTGCTGGACGACGGCAGGATCACGGACTCTAAGGGAAGAACGGTAGATTTTAAAAATACAATATTGATCATGACATCCAACATCGGTTCCACATATTTGCTGGAAGGTATTGATCAAAACGGCAATATTACAAAAGAAGCGGAAGACATGGTTATGGCAGATCTGAAGAACCATTTCCGCCCGGAATTCTTAAACCGCCTGGATGAGATGATCCTGTTTAAACCGCTGACAAAAGACAATATTACAAATATCATTGACCTGTTAGTGTCAGATCTGAATAAGCGTCTCAGCGACAAAGAATTGGCTGTGGAATTGACACCTGCTGCAAAAATCTTTGTAGCCGACAACGGTTATGATCCGATGTACGGGGCAAGGCCGTTAAAGAGGTATCTGCAGAAAAGTGTGGAGACATTGGCGGCAAGGCTTATCTTAAGTGATGGGGTCAACATGGAAGATACCATTTTGATTGATGAGCAAAACGGTGAACTTACAGCAAGAGTGAAATAACAGCAAAAACAAAAAGGGGATATGCCAGGTGATTTGGCATATCCCCTTTGTTATGTATAACAAGCAGTCTTAGAAAGCGGAACGCTGCGGCCGTAAGAAGCCGTAGTGGTCCAGTGCATTCCAGATTCCGCGGGCATCAATATCGGTGGTCACATACTCGGCTGCGTTTTTGATGCAGTCATAAGCGTTTCCGAGGGCAATGCCGTGTCCTGCAGCTTCAAACATAGGCAGGTCGTTGGGCGCGTCTCCAAAGGCATAGCAGTCATCTGTCGGGATGTTGAAATATTCTGCAATAAAAGTGATGGCAGTTCCTTTGGATGTGCCTTCCGGAATGATCTCATAGAAAGAATCATCATTTTGGATACACTTCAGCGGAAAATCCAGAGCCTTAATCTGTTCAATAAATAAAGCCATATCCTGGGGGACATCGGGGCGGGAAAAGCAGACCAGTTTGTCAAAGGACCTCACGTGGTCCCAGCTGTATTCAATGGTCATACCGTCTGAGTTTTTGCTTACTTGGATCATAGAGGCATAATAGGGATGGAACGAAATGTCATCGTCAGTGAAGTAAGAGCAGAGACTGCCTTCAAGACAGGCCCGAATGCCGTAAGTGCCGCAGAGTTCTATGATTGCGGTCTGGATGTTCTTTGGAAGCGTCCTCTGATAAAGTATATCCCCTTTATAACGGATATCAGTACCGTTTCCGCAGAGATAACCGTCAAAATCCAGGGAAAAGAAGTCAGCGCCTACATAAGCATACGGTCTTCCCGTATTTAAGAATATTTTGTGGCCGTTGGCCTGAGCACGCTTCAGGGCCTCTCCTGCACTGGGTGGAATCTGGCCGGTTTTATTGCTGTATAAAGTCTCGTCAACATCAAAAAATAAATACTTATGTTCCAAAAAAATACCTCCCTATCAGACTTATAATCTGTGCCGCGTTAAAAGACATGCCCAGAACAACGAAGTGTCCTAAGCATGTCCGGTACAATCTTTTGATGTCTTTTATTCTTCTACGGTCACAGATTTCATGACCTGTTTTTCCAATGGAGCATCAGAGTAATCAGTTGCAACTTCTGCAAGTTTATTGACCACATCCATTCCTTCAATAACCTGTCCGAAGCCAGCGTACTGACCATCCAGGTGCGGAGAAGTTTTATGCATGATAAAGAACTGAGAACCGGCAGAATCCGGATCCATTGCTCTTGCCATAGATAAAACGCCCGGGGTATGTTTTAAGTCGTTCTGCACTCCGTTTAAACTGAACTCACCTTTGATAGTGTGTCCCGGTCCGCCTGTACCGTTTCCGTTCGGGCATCCTCCCTGGATCATAAATCCGGAGATAATGCGGTGGAATGTCAGTCCGTCATAAAATCCTTCCTTTACGAGATTGACAAAGTTTTCGACGGTAACTGGGGCAATATCAGGGTACAATTCTGCCTTGATAACATCTCCGTTTTCCATTGTAATTGTTACGATTGGGTTTGCCATAATTCCTATTCCTTTCTATATCTTCCTATATAACTGATTATATAGCAAACCAAAAGAATGTCAATGAAGTTACAAATGTATTAAAAATATTAAAATAAATTAATAAAAAGGGTGGCTTTTCATAACAATATCAGTATAATGAGAGATAAAGAATGTCGAATTATGGAGGATTTTATGGGGTTAAGTTTTTACGAAAAGAAAAAAAAGAAAAAGAAGCTGTGGATTTTCCTGCTCGTTTTGATTATTGCTGTTCTGGGGGCGGCGTGCTGGATGTTTAAAGTAAAAAAAGAAGAGCGTCAGCAGGCAGCCGCAAAAAAGAGGGCGGAGCGGACAGTCAGGATTACGATCCCGGAAGGATATACGGCAGAACTTACAGCGCAGAAATTAGAAAAGCAGAATGTGTGCAGTGCAGAAGACTTTTTAAAGGCTGTCAATGACCTTGACGGATACTCCTACGACTGGATCAAGACGATTCCTGAAAAAGCAAAGGTTACTTATAAGCTGCAGGGATTTTTATTTCCTGACACCTATGAAGTATATAAAAACACGGATGCGAAGAAGATTGTGGGAATGATGCTGGACAATTTTAATTCGAAATGGGAGCAGATTTCCAAAGAAAGCAAGAGTAGCCTGACCCCGTATGAGATTGTGACCCTGGCTTCGGTTGTGGAGAGGGAAGCAAAAGTGGATGCAGAATATGCAAAGATTTCCGGTGTAATATATAACCGCCTGGATAAAAAAATGAAACTGCAGATTGACGCTACAGTTCTATATCCTCTCACAAAAGGCAAATATAATAAGAAGAGAACGCTGTATAAGGATCTGGAAGTGGATTCACCATATAATACGTACAAATACCAGGGGCTGCCTGCGGGGCCGATCTGCAATCCGGGAACCAACGCACTCAGTGCGGCAGTTTCTCCGCAGAAGAATTCCTATCTCTATTACCATACGGATAAAACAGGAAATGGAACTCATATTTTCTCAGAAACTTTCAGCCAGCACCAGAAATCATTAGAAAATCAGTCAAAATAGACAAAAGACACTGTTATTTTTTGGACAAGATTTTTATATAAAAAAATGATTCATAAAGTACTAAAAAAAATACGAAGAAATTTGGGCAAAATCCTTTAAAAACCCGCTTAAATGATGTAGAATAAAGCTGTATGCAGGATTGTATACAGTTTTATTTTGTTCTAAACAACGGTCTCGTTGTTGTGATAACATCCTGTCTCCGCTGGAAGGAGCAGGGGAAAACTTAAGTGTAGATTGTTAATATTTACACAAGATTTTTTAGGAGGAAGAAACATGGCAAGAAAAATGAAAACCATGGATGGTAACACAGCCGCAGCACACGTATCTTATGCGTTTACTGAAACAGCTGCAATCTATCCGATTACACCATCCTCACCAATGGCAGAGTCTACAGACCAGTGGGCAACACAGGGTAAGAAAAATATTTTCGGACATCCTGTAAAATTAGTTGAAATGCAGTCAGAGGCCGGAGCAGCGGGAACTGTTCATGGATCTCTTGCAGCAGGTGCATTGACAACTACATACACTGCATCTCAGGGATTATTACTGATGATTCCTAACATGTATAAGATCGCAGGTGAGTTAATGCCTTGTGTATTTGATGTATCTGCACGTGCAATCGCATCTCATGCACTGAATATCTTTGGTGATCATTCTGACGTTTACGCTTGTCGCCAGACAGGTTTTGCAATGCTTTGCAGCTCCAGCGTTCAGGAAGTTATGGACTTAGGCGCTGTTGCTCATTTATCTACAATCAAGGGAAGCGTTCCTGTTCTTCATTTCTTCGATGGATTCAGAACATCTCATGAGATCCAGAAGATCGAAATGTGGGACAACGAAGATCTTGCAGACATGGTAGATTATGATGCTCTTGAAAAGTTCAGAGCTAACGCTTTGAATCCGGAACATCCGGTTCTCCGCGGATCTGCTCAGAATCCAGATATCTTCTTCCAGGCAAGAGAAGCATGCAATAAATACTACGATGCATTCCCGGCAATTGTTGAAGATTACATGAACCAGGTAAATGCTAAGATCGGTACAGATTACAAATTATTCAACTACTACGGAGCTGCTGACGCAGAATCTGTTATTATCGCAATGGGATCTGTATGTGAGACAATCGATGAGACAATCGATTACTTAACAGCAAAAGGTGAAAAAGTCGGTGTTGTTAAAGTAAGACTTTACAGGCCATTCGTAGCTGAGAAATTACTCGAAGTTATCCCAGAGACTGTTAAAACAATCAACGTTTTAGACAGAACAAAAGAACCGGGATCTCTTGGAGAGCCATTATACTTAGATGTTGTTTCTGCATTAAGAGGAACAAAATTCGAACAGGTGACAATCAACGGAGGACGTTACGGATTAGGTTCCAAAGATACAACTCCTGCTGATATCATCTCTGTATTCAATAACAAAGATAAGAAAGAATTCACAGTTGCAATCAACGATGATGTAACAAACTTATCTCTTGAAAGAGGAGAAGCTGTTTCTTCTACACCGGAAAGCACAGTAAGCTGTAAGTTCTGGGGTCTTGGAGCAGATGGTACTGTTGGTGCCAACAAGAACTCTATCAAGATCATCGGTGACCACACAGATAAATATGCTCAGGCATACTTTGATTATGATTCTAAGAAATCAGGCGGTGTTACAATTTCCCACTTACGTTTCGGAGATGACCCGATCAAAGCAACATACCTGATCAACAAGGCTGATTTCGTTGCATGTCACTGTGCTCCGTACATGACAAAATACAACATGGTTCAGGACTTAAAAGACGGCGGAACATTCCTGCTGAACTGCAGCTGGCCGGTAGAAGAGATCGGAGATCACCTTCCGGGACAGGTAAAAGCTTACATGGCTAAACATAACATTAAGTTCTATGTGATCGACGGTATTAAGATCGGTAAAGAAATCGGACTTGGCGGACGTATCAACACAGTGCTTCAGTCTGCATTCTTCAAATTATCAGGAATCATTCCGGAAGCAGATGCAATCCAGTACATGAAAGACGCTGCTACAGCTTCTTACAGCAAAAAGGGTGATCACATCGTTAAGATGAACCATGATGCAATCGAAGCTGGTGCCAAGAGTGTCGTAGAAGTTCCGGTTCCTGCTGAATGGGCTGACTGCGGAGAAGAAAGCTTACTGCATCCGGTATCAGGAGACAGAAAAGATCTTGTTGATTACGTTAACAATATCCAGAATGCTGTCAACGGACAGATTGGTAATTCCTTAAAGGTAAGCGACTTAGTTCCTTATGCTGACGGACATATGCCTCAGGGATCTGCTGCATACGAAAAACGTGGAGTTGCTGTAGATGTTCCTACATGGAATCCGGATAACTGTATCCAGTGTAACTTCTGTGCTTATGTATGTCCTCATGCAGTAATCCGTCCGGTTGCAATGACAGAAGCAGAACTTGCTGCAGCACCGGAAGCTACAAAATCTCTTCCGATGACTGGAATGCCGGATTACAAATTTGTAATGACAACAACAGTTCTTGACTGTACAGGATGTGGATCTTGTGCAAATGTCTGCCCAGGAAAGAAAGGCGAAAAAGCCCTCACTATGGTATCTCTGGACAGCATGAAAGATCAGCAGGAAGTATACAACTACGGACAGTCTTTACCTGTAAAAGAAGATATCTTCGACAAATTCAAACCAGAATCTGTTAAGGGAAGCCAGTTCAAGAAACCTCTCCTTGAGTTCTCCGGAGCTTGTGCAGGATGTGGTGAGACACCATATGCAAAACTGATCACTCAGTTATTTGGTGAAAGAATGTACATCGCCAATGCAACAGGATGTTCTTCTATCTGGGGTGGTTCTTCACCTGCAACACCTTACACAGTAAACAGAGAAGGACAGGGACCGGCTTGGTCAAACTCTCTGTTTGAAGATAATGCTGAGTTTGGTTTAGGTATGTTCACAGGACAGACTACACTGAGAGAGCAGACAAAAGAAAAAGTTGCTGCTCTGGCAGAGACAACAGGAAATGCAGATGTAAAAGCAGCTGCAGCTGAATATTTAGATACTTTTACAGACGGCAAGAAAAACGGAACAGCTACTAAGAAGTTAGTTGCAGCGTTAGAGGCATGTGGATGTGAAGAAGGCAAAGAGATTCTTAAGATGAAAGATTACTTATCTAAGAAATCTCAGTGGATCTTCGGCGGTGACGGATGGGCTTACGACATCGGATTCGGCGGTGTTGACCATGTACTTGCAAGCGGTGAAGATGTAAACATCTTTGTATTCGACACAGAAGTTTACTCTAACACTGGCGGTCAGGCATCCAAAGCTACACCGGCAGGAGCAATCGCTCAGTTCGCAGCAGCTGGTAAGGCTGTGAAGAAGAAAGACCTTGCAGCAATCGCAATGAGCTACGGATATGTATATGTTGCTCAGATTTCTATGGGTGCTGATTACAATCAGACAGTCAAAGCAATCGCAGAGGCAGAAGCTTATCCGGGACCTTCACTGATCATCGCTTACGCTCCATGTATCAACCATGGTATCAAGGGCGGAATGAGCATTGCTCAGTCTGAAGAAAAGAAAGCAGTTACATCAGGATACTGGAATTTATTCCGTTTCAACCCTGAATTAGCTGAAGATGGAAAGAATCCATTCTCATTAGATTCTAAAGAGCCTACAACAGAGTACAATGACTTCATCATGGGTGAGGTTCGTTACAATGCTCTTGCTCGTCAGAATCCAGAAAGAGCAAAAGAACTGTTTGAGCAGGCTGAAAAGAATGCCAAAGAAAAATTTGCTCGTTTGAAAGAATTAGCAGATAAATAAAAAGCAGTTACGAAAAAGGCAGGTGCACTGAATAACTCAGTGCACCTGTTTTTTTGTTGCATAGGAAATTCCTTCAGAATCCCCTATGCAATAAAAAGCACTCCGTGCAGGATGCGCACAAATGCACAGAGAAATTATTTGCCTGTGGCAAATCGCATTTGGCGCGCAAAGTGAACAAGCCCACTTTGTTCTAATGTTTAACCTTGATTTTACAAGGATTTAACATTATTCTCCACAAAAATCATGTAAAATAAAATTGCTGTTAAATTACAGTGAAATGATTGTGAGACAAAGGAGAATAAAAATATGAATACAACGATTATATTAGGGCTGCTGGGTGGACTTGCTCTGTTCCTGTATGGTATGCAGATGATGGGCTCCGGGCTGGAAGCGGCTGCGGGCAACCGGATGAAACGGATTCTGGAGAGGCTGACTTCCAACCGGTTTTTGGGAGTTGCTGTAGGGGCCGGCATTACGGCTGTCATCCAGTCGTCTTCTGCCACGACTGTTATGGTTGTAGGCTTTGTGAATTCAGGACTCATGACGCTGAATCAGGCAGTCTGGATTATCATGGGAGCCAATATTGGGACAACCATTACCGGACAGCTGATTGCCCTGGATGTAGGGGCTATGGCTCCCGTCTTTGCATTTGCAGGGGTGGCTATGGTTTTATTTGTTAAGAAGCCTAAGGTCCAGTACATAGGACAGATCGTTGCAGGCCTGGGTGTTTTGTTTATCGGAATGGATATGATGAGTACGGCGATGATGCCGCTTCGGGATGCACCCGCATTTATTAACCTGATGACAAAATTCTCAAATCCGCTGATCGGTATTCTGGCAGGTGCAGGATTCACAGCTTTGATCCAGTCTTCCTCCGCATCTGTAGGTATTCTGCAGGCTCTGGCAGCCAGCGGGCTGATTGGATTTAACAGTGCGGTGTTTGTCCTGTTCGGGCAGAATATCGGTACCTGCATTACAGCAATTCTTGCGGCTATCGGGACAGGCCGGAGTGCAAAGAGGACCACGGTGATCCATCTGCTGTTTAATATTATCGGTACTATTATTTTTACAACAATATGCCTGACACTTCCTCTGAGCAGTCTGGTGGCATCCTGGACACCGGGAAACGCGCCGAGGCAGATTGCAAATATGCATACATTATTTAATCTGGCCACAAGTTTTCTGTTGATTCCGTTCGGAACCCAGCTGGCATCCCTTGCAGTTAAAATACTGCCGGAGAAGGAAGAAGAAAAACAAAAGCAGAAGCATCTGAAATATTTAAGGACTTGGGATGCAGGGCTGGATCCCCGTATTGGAGGTGCTGCCATCCATACGGAGGAAGTGGGCAAAGAGATCCGCAGAATGCTTGAAATGGCAAAGGAAAATGTGGACGAAAGCTTTCAGTCCTTTCTGATGGGGAACAGCCATAAGTTAAAAGAGGTAGAGGAGAGGGAGGAGTATATAGATTTCCTGAACAAAGAAATCTCCGCAATCATTTCTAAGATGATGGTATATGAGACCAATGAGACGACTTCCGAGATTATCAGCCTGTATTTTAAAATGACGGGAAATATTGAGAGAATCGGCGATCATGCGGTAAACATATGTGATTATACAAAAATCATTGAGGAAAAGAAGATTCAGTTTTCACGCCAGGCCAGAGCGGAGCTGAAAGAGATGAAACAGATCTGCCACAACATGTTCCGGTATTTTCAGAGAGAGATACAGGATACAAAGAAGTGGCTTGAGGATCTCCATGAGATGGAACATTTCGTAGATGCGAAGACCAAAGAGTTTTATGACAGCCATCTGAGAAGGATGAAGAGGGGAGAATGCAGCGATGAGGCATGTATCATCTACTCAGAGATGCTGGTGGACTTTGAACGGATCGGTGACCATCTGTGGAATATGGCTAAAGCCATGAGGGAAATTGCAGAAGAGGTTTAGTGTAAAGGGGGAGAGCTTTTCTTCCCCTTTTTTCTCTGAGGATATGTTATAATACAACTGTTAGTGTATTAGAGGATAAAAAGGAGAAGGTAGCATGGAATACATTTTATCGCCGTCGATTTTATCGGCAGATTTCAAGACACTTGGTGAAGACATTAAAAAAGCAGATGCCGCTGGGGCTCAGTGGATCCATATTGATGTAATGGACGGAGACTTTGTGCCGAATATTTCATTTGGCATGCCGGTTATCAAAAGCATCCGCAGCGTGACGGACAAAGTATTTGATGTCCATCTGATGGTGGAAGAGCCGGGCAGATTTATTGATGAATTTGCTGCCTGCGGGGCAGACTATATCACAGTACATGCAGAGGCATGCACCCATCTTGGACGTGTGATCCAGCAGATCAAGGAAAAAGGCTGTAAAGTTGGTGTTTCGCTGAATCCTGCAACTCCGCTGAGTGTGCTGGATTATGTGCTGGACGATCTGGATATGGTGCTCATCATGTCAGTGAATCCTGGATTCGGAGGCCAGTCTTATATAGAAGCGATGGATCAAAAGATCAGGGACCTGAGGAGCATGATTGAAGAGAAAGGTCTCGATGTGGATATCCAGGTGGATGGAGGCGTAACAGCAGACAATATCGCCCACATCATGGAATGCGGTGCCAATGTATTTGTAGCCGGATCTGCCGTGTTTAACGGAGATATAGAGGAAAATATAAAGAAATTATTTAAGGCAATGGAGGTATAGAGATGAGTGAGTGTACTCATGACTGCAGCAGCTGCGGAGAAAGCTGTTCCAGCAGAACGCAGTCACAGACAGATTTTATTGAACCATTATACAAAGACAGCAGTGTTAAGAAGGTAATCGGAGTTGTCAGCGGCAAAGGGGGCGTAGGAAAGTCTTTGACCACAGCTTTGCTTGCAACAGCGGCAAACAGGAAGGGGCTTCACACAGCCATTCTGGATGGCGATGTGACGGGTCCGTCTATACCCCAGGCATTTGGCCTGCATGAAAGGCTTCTTGGCAACCAGGAGGGCATCATCCTTCCGGCTCTCACAAATCTGGGCATTGAGGTGGTATCAGTGAATCTCATGCTGGAAGAAGAGACACAGCCGGTGATCTGGAGAGGACCGGTAGTTGCCGATGTGGTCAAGCAATTCTGGGGCAAGACGTTATGGCGCGATATTGACGTGATGTTTGTGGATATGCCTCCGGGAACCGGTGAAGTTCCTTTGACAGTATTCCAGTCTGTTCCTCTGGATGGAATTGTTGTGGTGGCTACACCGCAGGATCTGGTGGGAATGATCGTGGAAAAAGCAGTCAACATGGCAAAAATGATGAACATCCCGATTCTTGGAATTGTAGAGAATATGAGCTACATCAAATGTCCGGACTGCGGAAAAGAAATCTCCATTTTCGGTGAGAGCCATATTGATGGCATTGCTGATAAATACCAGATTCCTGTGTTAGGAAAGCTTCCGATTGATCCGAAGCTGACAAAAGCCTGTGATGAAGGACTGATCGAAGACGTAGAGGAATTATACTTGGATGGAGTGATCGAAACTTTATAGAAGATACAGATTAATTGTCTACGGTTATTTTGGATATAATGTCGAAATATTTGTGATATTATCAGTTTTTAAAAGAATTGAAACTGCATTGAATAAAAAAGAGATGAATCCTTTGGATTTGTCTCTTTTTTTGTAATGAATTCGTAATATATACTTGGGGATATTTGGAGATGAAATGCATTTTTTTAAGTACAAAGGTTGACAAATCGTTAATTGTTAAGTAAACTAGCACTAAGTTGTTACAAAAATATTTCAAATATTTAAAAAGTAAGAATAAATTTTAAATTATTATCATAGGTTATAGAGTAACCGAAATGATTTGCTTTAGAAAGAGGACATTATGAAGATTTTAAAAATAGCTGCAAAGAAAAAGTTTTTACTGCTGGCCATGATAGCTGTAGCATTAGCAGGTACATTTTTTACTGGCTCATCATCAACAGAAGCCAAGGCTAAAAAAGTACAGTACTTAGGAAAATATAAACTGACAGCATACTGCGGATGCAGACGATGCAGCGGAGGTTATGGAAACAGAACTGCTACCGGCAGAAAGGCAAAACAGGGCCGTACAATTGCCGTAGATAAGAGAAAGATCAAACTGGGAAGTAAGGTTAAGATCAATGGAAAAACTTATGTTGCCGAAGATGTAGGGGGCGGAGTTAAAGGAAAGCATATTGATGTTTACTTCAAATCCCATAAGAAAGTAAAACAGTTTGGACGCAAGAATAACGTCAAAGTATATAAAATTAAAAAGTAAATAAAAAACTGCTGCACTTCAAAAATTGTGCAGCAGTTTTTTATTTCATTAGGAAAGAGCATCGCACTGCCTGGCTAAAATTCTTCTGGATATAATCCCTCAGCCCTCATGGTTTTCAAAGCATCCATGACATGCTGTTTATCTTCTTTGTAAGTAACACCATACCATTGGTCTTTGGAGACAAGGACGTCCATGGTGGCTTTTCCGTTCTTCATCAGATGGCTGGCCACGCTCGGTATAAAGTACTCACATTTTAACGGATTTTCTTTCAGAGAATCCGTAAGGAATTCAGAGAAGCCTGTCTCCAGTTCTTCCATAATCATAGGACGGAATCCAAAAAAGTTCATGGATACGAGGGTGTCAAACGGCAGGGAAGTCCATGTAGTGCCGCCGTCCTCTGTATATTCTGCATGCTCTCCGCGTTTTTCAATATGAGTTCGTTCTGTGATGGAAACAAGCTGGTTGTTTTCATCGACTTCACAAATCCCTCTGGATACATATCCGCTGTCTGTGACAGTATTTCCAAGATGATAACCCACCATTGCAAATTTTGCTTTGTCAGAGGAAGTCTCTCTCATAAGGAACTGAGCCATTGCCTGATAGCCGTGGATTCCATAGTAGTCATCAGCATTAATGACAGCAAATGGTTCCTGGATAAATGGTTTGGCACAGAGGACTGCATGAGCAGTGCCCCACGGCTTTACCCTTCCCTCAGGAACAGAAAAGCCGGAAGGAAGACTGTCTACTTCCTGGAAGGCATAGCAGACTTCCATTCCTTCCGGAATACGGGATCCGACAGTCTCCTTAAAATCCTTTTCAATTTCTCTTTTTATAACAAACACAACTTTACCGAAGCCGGCACGTTTCGCATCATAGATGGAATAATCAATAATAGCATGTCCCTGGGCATCCATAGGGTCCATCTGTTTCAGCCCGCCGTAGCGGCTGCCCATGCCGGCGGCAAGAATAACTAACGCTGGTTTTTTCACTTTTCATACCTCCAAATCAAATTTCTGAATAACATTATACCATAGGTTGACGTGCAAAGCACGCTTATGGCTGCAATGCCTTTTGTTTGACAGGTTTCCTTTTTCAGCAGGTATTATGTCCATTTTCACCAGTGCTGAGAACTTAGGATAGAGTTCATGGCTCCAGCACTTTGTTTGAGAGATGTTTTCCCAACCTCATCAAATGTGGAAATGCCTGAATCATGCATAAAATGGCGGTTTTATGATAGTTTTAGAAAAAACTGAAAAAAGAGCAATCGGTTGGGAAAAATAAAGGAAACGTTGATTTTATCAGGAAAACTGGCTATAATAAAAACAAGAAATGGCTTAAATACGTTGGATAAACATTAACAAGAGTTGTATTGAAATAATTATTCAGCTTTCTGACCTGAATGTCGTAGTTGATAAACATTAACAAGAGTTGTATTGAAATTTTGTTCCGAACGGTCTACCCACAATTCTTCCAGAAGATAAACATTAACAAGAGTTGTATTGAAATTTCTTTTATATAAGTCAGCTTGATTTTTTCCACGCCGATAAACATTAACAAGAGTTGTATTGAAATCTGTTAATAGTAGAAACAATGTTCCCAAAAAGAGGTTGATAAACATTAACAAGAGTTGTATTGAAATACTTGCGGCAAATGCTCCAAAGATGGCGCAGGCGGCAGATAAACATTAACAAGAGTTGTATTGAAATAACCGATTCTTGATTGGCGTTTCGTCCATCGGAATAGATAAACATTAACAAAAGTTGTATTGAAATAGGGCTGCCCTACGGCGTCTCGCTTCGCCTGTCTCTGATAAACATCAGCAATCGTTGTTTAAAAACAGCTTTGTAAACCAAAGCAGTAAATATTTTTAATCCATAAGATCCGGTTTTCCCGGGTCTTTTCTTTTATCAGACTTTATAGTTTAACCAGTCTAAAGCAGCTGTTGTTTCAGCCTCTATATACCATTAATTCAATCAGCCGGCGGAAACCTTCTTTTTCACCAGTTGCGGAATAGGAGCCGGTTAAGGTATAATGATTAATATTACCAACGGATAGAACAGCAATACAAAAGAGGGATTTGAATGTTAAACCAACGACAAATTGAAATTTTATTAGAATTCTGCAATCATTCCGATGAGTACCTGACGGCATCCCATTTTGCAAAGAAACTGGACGTAAGTCTTCGGACGGTTCAGGGAGATATGAAAGTAATCAAAAAGGAACTGACGGATGAGACATGTGCAGAATTGGTTTCCAAGGCTTCCAGGGGAAGCTGTATTCAGGTGAAAAACTATGATGAATTTTCTGCATTTGTGAACTCTCTGTACCAGCAGTACACAACGGTGTCTCTCAATTATCCTACCAGCCGCATCAGCAAAATACTGCTCTTACTGTTAAACAGACATAGGGCCGTGTCAGTCATGGAGCTGGAGGATAAATTTTATGTATCAAGATCCACACTTCAGAATGACTTAAAAAAAGTAGAAGAAATACTGGAAAAGTTTCAGCTGGAACTGCTGAGAAGCAGCAATAAGATCATGATTGACGGGTATGAGATCAACAAAAGGCGCTGCCTGGCAGAGCAGGACCTTTATCTGGCCCACATAAAAAATGAGCAGGGTATGGTATACATTGATGAGAGACAGCTGGCAAAGATCAAAAATATACTGACAGATATTTTTGTAAATTATAAGTACCATATCATGGACACTGACTTTAACAATGCCATACTATTTTTGAATATTATGATCTGCCGGATGGGAGAAGGCTTTTACATACAGCCCGGGGAACTGGATATTACAGAACAGCTGGGAAATGAATATGAAATTGCCAGAGCAGTCTTTGGGAAGATCAGCCGGAGATTTTTCTTAAAGGTTACAGATGAGGAAATCAAATACTTTTCTCTGTATCTGAAAGGCCAGGGCAATAACAGAGATTCAGATACGATTACTCAGGAGATGGATAATTTTATCTCTCAGGCTTTTGAAGAGATCAACAGAAACTTTGGTGTAGACTTTACGGACAATATCAATTTAAGGATTACACTTGCCCTGCACTGCATGTCATTAAGCATCCGCATAAAGTATGATATGCAGGTGAAAAATGATATGCTCAATTATATCCGGGAGACATTTCCGCTGGGATATGATATCGGAGCCTACTTTGCATTTCTGCTCCACCAGCAGTATGGAAAGAGAGTATCTGAGGACGAAGTGGCTCTTCTGGCTGTCCACTTCTACAGCAGTCTTTTGGAATTAAACAGCCGCCAGGGCAATAAAAAGATCCTTGTTATATCTGCTTTAAAAAACAGTATGACGCTTCTCATGAAACAGACTCTTTTAAAATGGTTTTCGGAGTATGTGTCTGTCATTGATTTTGTAAATCCTATGGATGTGACGGAAGACATGCTGGACGAATATGATATCTTCCTTACAACAGAAAAGGAAGAGTTCTTTGAAAAAGGGCTGGCCATGTATGTGGATACATTCCCCAACCAGCATGATTATATGAATATTAAGCTGAATATTGATGGATTTAAGGATATAGAAGACGTGGCAGAAATATTCCATCCGGAACTGTTTTCCAGTGTGAAATCATCAAATAAGGAAGAAGTGCTCAGCATGCTCTGTGAAAAATCCACTGCCTATTTTGAGGTAGAGAACCTTCATTCCCAGGTACTCCAGAGGGAAGAGATCGGCAGCACATTTTTCAGCAAACAGATCGCAGTGCCGCATCCCATGTATGCAGTTTCATCCGATACATTTGTGGCTGTATGTGTATCCAAAGAGCCGGTCATCTGGGATGAGGAGAAGAATGAAGTCCACCTTGTAATGCTGATGCACATAGGGAAAAATAATCCGCAGGCGTTTCAGCTCTGGGACTATTTCTCCAAAATGTTTGCTGACAAATCTTTGGTGGACCGCCTGGTGGAGGATCCTGCATATCCTAATTTTATCAGGTTAGTAAAAGAAGCGCTGGAAACCGGCATTAACAGCACAGATACAATTTAAAAGTGTAAATTTATACGAGGGCGACAATCGAAGGCAGGATTGCCGCCTTTCGTATTGAATTCAGGAAAAGGAGGCTTGTGCATTGAAGATTCGCAGTGAGTTTACATGTCCGCTGGAGCTGGTGCACGATATGGTAAAAGGAAAATGGAAGCCCATCATCCTTTGGCGGCTTCGGCTGGGGCCTGCCGCACTTTCAAGGCTGCAGAGAGACATTGAAGGAATTACGCAGAAGATGCTGCTGGAACAGCTGGGGGAGCTTATGGAATTTGGATTTGTCCAAAAGAAAACCTATGAGGGGTACCCTCTTCACGTGGAATATTCTCTCACAGAGGAAGCGGGCCGAGAATTTTTGGAGGCGTTAAAAATCATGCAGCATATCGGGATTGAATATATGAAAAACAATGGAATGGAAAGTGTTTTGGCTGAAAAACAAGTCGTGCCGGAGTGATGCCCACAAAAAAGTGGGTAATTTACCCTTATTTCTCCTGCTGTTATAATGCAGATTAAGAACAGCAGGGAGGTATGCATGATGTTTATTACAAGCAAAGGAATTATTAACGGAAAAATACAGGATCGTTTTGGGGGAAGGGGAAGACTTTTCAATGAGAACGGAGTGCCGTCCTGTTCTCTTCCTTTCCGGATCGAAGAAGCACCGGAAGAGACGGTATCGTTTGCCATTGTGCTGGAGGACAAAGACGCACAGCCTGTCACAAAGGGATTTACATGGATCCACTGGCTTGCGGCCAATATCACCCGCAGTGAGCTGTTTGAAAATGAAAGCCGGACAGCAGATGATTTTGTGCAGGGAAACAATAGCTGGACCAGTATCCAGGGGAACGGCCAGTCAAAAGAACTCTCCTGTTATTACGGCGGAATGACCCCGCCCGACAGAGAACACATGTATGAGCTTCATGTGTTTGCACTGGACCAGATGCTGGAATTAGAAAGGGGATTCTTTCTGAATGACCTTTACCGGGCGATGAAAGGCCATGTGCTGGAGGAAGCTGTATTGTATGGGGTATATGATAAGATGTAATAAGGATAAAAAATTTACCGGTACACAAAAATCAGGGCAGAAATCCAATAAAACGGATTTCTGCCCTGATTTTAATTATAGGAAACAATGAGAACATGTTTGTTTAAAATAACCCAATTTGATGTATTTGAATTGCATTTGATTGGACTTTTTTGTCGAACAGAATAGATTTAGAATATAACTAAGCTCAAGGAGGAGAAAAATGAACAGACGAAGTAATAAAATCCTGAAGGATTTGATTCTTGGTATTCATGCAGATGTTTCTGAGTTGGAGGAGACATATAACATACAGGAGAGGACCATTCGGGCAGATATAAAAGAGCTGAATAAAGATCTGGAAATGCATCATTTGCCGCTTATTGCTTCTGACGCTGAGGGGAAATTATGGATCGAAACAGATGCGAAGATTGACATCCGGGCATTTGAGAAAATGATCTCCGAATATGACTTCTATACTTACTATCTTTCAAAGAAAGAGCGGTCTACAATTCTTGCGATGATTCTTCTGAATGCAAACGGATATGTAACGGTAGACCAGCTGAAGGATAAAATAGGGGTCAGCCGCAATACACTGCTGCAGGATTTTCAGGAGTTAAAAGCCTGGTTTAAAGAAAACGGTATGACGCTGGTATCCCAGGTGAGGCGCGGCTATATTATAGAAGCACCCGAGATGGAGATCAGAAACGGAATCTTAAAACTGCTGGAAGTAAACGGAGACGATAACTACTATAAGAATGGATATAATCTGAGTGTTTTTTGGAACTTGCTGCTGAAAGAGGCAGACAGTCTTGGAATTTATGAAATTATGAAGGACTGTATTCTGGAAGAGGAGGAAGCGCTGCAGACATTTTTTGCAGACTATTCTTTTTTTGAGGCGGTAACAGAATTAACGATTATTACAAACAGAATCACAAGGAGACAGTTTCTCCCCGGATATTATACAAACGAATGGAATTATTTAAAAGAAGGATCAAAATATACATTCAGTAAAAACTTATTTGAAAAGATATCCGAAATGTATGAAATTGATATACGTGAAGTAGAAATTCTTTACTACACAGAATGTCTGAACGGAAAAAGCTATTTAAAGGACGATGCCCAAAAGACAAATGCATTGGAGCTCAAGGTCATGATAGCGGAAACCATTTATCAAATTTCTACTTGCTTTGGAATCGATTTTTATCTGGATTTTTCACTGTATGACCTTCTTGTGGCCCACATGAAATCCGCAGTACACCGGCTGAAAAACGGTGAGATCCTGGTGAATCCGTTAAAGGAAACATTAAAACAGGATTATCCGAAGATTTTTGAAAATGTCCGGCAGCATCTGGGTTCCCTTGAGGAATATGTAGGCAAAAAGTTTTCTGAAGATGAAATGTCATTTATGGTTCTTTATTTTGCCTCAGTGCTGGAAAAAGAGAGAGCAGAGACGGAGAAAAGCAAAAAGGTAAAGGTAGCTCTGGTCTGTGCTACAGGAAGAGGAACGGCACAGTTTATGCTGGCGAAACTCCGGATGCTGGATGACATGATCCAGGTAGTGAGCATTTCTTCTTTCCATAACATGAAAGAAATTGAGACAAACGGAACCCAGATGATCATATCGACCATACCATTGGACAATGTCAGCCTTCCATGTGTGGAAGTACGGTCGCCGATGCTTGAGAAGGAAGATATTCTTGATATACAGAGGCTGGTACTGGACATCCGAGAGGGAAGTGATAAGGCGGTAAAAGAAAGGGTGCCGGAAACAGCCAGCTTGTCTGATGCAAGTATTCAGGGTGCCTTCTATGACCTGCTCTCTGAGGAAAGAATCCAGGTGGAGTACCTGGCCAAAGACTGGGAGGATGCGGTAAGGCAGTCGGGCAGGCTGCTTCTGGAAACAGGGGCAGTAAAACCGGAATATGTGGAAGAGATGGTTATGAACATTAAAAATAACGGCCCCTATATTGTTGTGTGCCCTGAGACTGCACTTCCGCATGCGAGTGCTGAGCAGGGCGTTATCAAAGAAGCGGCCTCAGTCTTAAGGTTAAAAGAGCCTATTGATTTTCACAGCGGAACCAATGATCCGGTAAGATATGTCGTTGGCATGAGCATCCAAAGCGCAAAGAGCATCAACAGCGCCATTTACGATCTGATGATGATCTTCGGCAATGAGAATATAAGGAAAAGATTAGATTCCATGCCGGATGCAAAGGCGCTTCTGCAAACTTTAAAAAATTTAGAAACCAGTAATGATAAGGAGAAAGACGATGAAGATGATAACCAATAACACAGATAAACATTACCTTGCAGTTTCTTTGTCAGGTACCAGCGATCAAGATGTGCTGGGGAAAATGGCGGATGCCATGTTCGGGGAAGGCTATGTGACAGACGGATTTCACGATGCCATTATAAAACGGGAGGAAAACTTCCCTACCGGACTTCCCACAGGAGAAATCAACGTGGCAATTCCCCATACAGATCCGGAGTTTGTGAAAAAGCCGGCCATATGCCTGGGGGTGCTGGATGAACCTGTAGAATTCAGCGTCATGGGAATGGAGGGAGAGAAAACCAGCGTGTCTCTTCTGTTTATGCTGGCAATCAAGAAAAAGGAAGAACAGCTGGGGCTGCTTCAAAAGCTTATCGAGGCATGTCAGGACCAAAAAGTTCTGGCAGTCCTGAAATCAGGAAGTGTTGACAAGATTGATGAAGTATTAGGCAATCTGATCAAGTAACAGAGCAAAACTGAACTTATTAATTATTTATATATAAAGGAGAATGTATCATGAAGAAAATTTTAATTGCATGCGGATCAGGAGTGGCAACATCAACAGTTGCAAACCAAAAAATTTCAGCTTACTTAGACGAACATGGATTTGCGGGAAAATACAAGATTGAGCAGTGCCAGGTATCAGAAGTAGTTGAGAAATCAGGAAATGTTGATTTTTGTGTTTCCACCACGCTGGTCAGCGGTGATGTGAAATGCCCTGTGTTAGCAGGACTCCCATTATTAACAGGGGTGGGCATTGACAAATTGTTTGCTTCTATTTTGGAAGAAATGCAGAAGTAAGAAGGAGAAGAGGATAAAAAAGGAGGATTATTATGCAAGCGATTA
Organism: Anaerostipes sp.; assembly: GCF_018381315.1. Classification (GTDB taxonomy): domain Bacteria; phylum Bacillota; class Clostridia; order Lachnospirales; family Lachnospiraceae; genus Anaerostipes. Next base: position 77,251 of record NZ_JAGZSD010000010.1, read on the forward strand.
TTGATGTATTTAGCTATATTAACTCACTCGGAGCCAATGTCATGATGCCGATTATCTTGACAATTATCGGTGTGGCTTTAGGTGCTAAATTTGGAAAAGCCCTGCGCGGAGGTTTGACTGTAGGTATCGGATTTATCGGATTGAATCTCGTCGTAGGTCTGATGGGTGAGAACCTGGCTCCGGCAGTTCAGCAGATGACGCAGCGTTTCGGACTGACTCTCTCTACGGTAGATATCGGGTGGCCGGCAGCGTCAGCGATTGCTTTTGGTACGACCATCGGACTGATTATCATTCCTGTCGGACTGATTGTAAACATTTTAATGCTGCTGACCAATACAACACAGACATTGGATGTGGATATATGGAATTATTGGCATTTCGCATTTACCGGTTCCTTAATTTATGCACTGACAGGAAATTTTGCTTATGGTGTTATCGCAGCTATTTTAAATATGGTCATTGTTATGGTCATTGCTGACTATACAGCACCGAAGGTGGAAGAAACGCTGGGAATGCCGGGAGTATCTCTTCCTCATGGATTTACTACAGCATTTGTGCCGATTGCCATTGTTGTAGACAAGATTATTGATGCAATTCCGGGAGTAAAAAATATTAACATTGATATTGAAAAACTTCAGAAACGTTTTGGTGTATTTGGAGAACCAATGCTGGTAGGAACTGTTTTGGGAATTATCATTGCGGCATTGGCAGGAAATAATCTTCAGGCTGTTCTGCAAATTGGTATTACTTTGGGTGCGGTTATGGTATTGATCCCCAAGATGGCAGCATTATTAATGGAAGGGCTGATGCCGATTTCTGATGCAGCACAGGAATTTGTATCATCTAAATTCGCAAACAGAGGGAAAATATATATTGGACTTGATTCTGCAGTAGGTGTAGGACATCCGGTTTGTCTGACTGTATCATTAATTCTGGTACCGCTGACCGTATTCCTGGCAGTTATCCTTCCGGGTAATACAGTACTTCCAATGACAGACTTATCTGTAATGCCGTATATGTTTGTTCTGATTGTGCCGCTGGTAGGAGGAAACGGATTCCGGGCATTGATTACAGGAATTGTATGTCTGATTGGCGGACTTTATATCTCCACAGATCTTGCACCGTCCATCACAGCAGTTGCAAAATCCGTAAACTTTGCGATTCCAAAAGGCGCAACAATGATTTCTTCTATTTGTGACGGAGCTAATCCATTATCATGGATTCTTGTAAAGGCTCATTCTGCCGGTGTAATCGGATTGATCATTGCAGTGGCAGCTGTTGCGGGACTGGCATTGATTAATAGAAAACGTATTATCAAAGAAGCAAAAGAATTACATGCGGAAGCATAAGGAAAGGTAAAAAATGATGAAGCGCTATGTATATCAACCATCTCATTTTTCTATACAGATGACAGCACCCGGGATTTTTACTGCGGCCATCGGAGTGTTCTGCCTTTATCAATATTTGGCCGCAGGACACCATCTGCTGTACTTACTGATTTTTGGACTGTGTGTGTATAATGTCTGGAATGTATTTGTATCTCTGAGCAATCCATCGGAAATCCGCATTGACGGCGGCAGAACAGTAGAGTTTTGTGCCTATGGGAAAAGCCATACATATGAAATCAGCAAAATCAGAAAGTACAGTATGAGACCGCTGGCAGGCGGGACAAAAATGTATATGACCTTTGACGGCGGCGCAATCATGAGGGGAAGGTACTGGGTAAGAATATCCGAATTCTCTGATGAAAAGGAACTGGAGGAGTTCTTTTATGATCTGGATGTGCAGATCAATCCGGATTCTATTGTCTCAAAGGCAAGGACACAGGGCCGGGAACGGCTGAAAAAAACGGGAGGATGTAAATGTTAGTTACATTAAAAGAATTACTTGATCAGGCAAAAAAAGAAAAGAAAGCAGTCGGTGCATTTAACGGCACTACACTGGAAGCAGTCCGTGGGATTATTCAGGCGGCAGAAGAGCTCGAATGTCCCGTTATCTTACAGCATGCGCAGAGTCATGACGAATTGATTGATCTGAATGAAATCGGACCAATTCTTAAATATTATGCAGAGCGCGCAAAAGTCCCGGTGGCTCTTCACCTGGATCATGGAAGCAGCTTTGAACGGTGTGTGCAGGCGCTCCATCTTGGATTTACTTCTGTTATGTATGATGCTTCTGCAAAAAGTTTTGAAGATAATGTGAGGGAAACCGCTGAGGTTGTTAAGACTGCCCATGCAGTAGGAGCCAGTGTCGAAGCAGAACTGGGACATATCTTTACGTCAGAGGTTGTCCAGGGAGAAGGCTCCGGATCTGACAATAAAGATGATTATGATAATTTAGATGACATTTATACAGACCCTGAGGTCGCCAAGGAGTTTGTGGAGAAAACAGGAGCCGACTGTCTGGCCGTGGCTTTCGGAACGACCCATGGCGTGTATCTGACCGAACCCAAGCTTGACCTTCCGCGTGTGGCAAAAATACGTGATGCTGCAGGAGTACCTCTTGTCATGCACGGGGGATCCGGTGTATCAGATGAAGATTATAAAGTGGCCATTGAAAACGGTATATGCAAAGTCAATTATTATACATACATGAATACAGCAGGAGGAAGGGCTTCCAGGGATTATTGGGAAGACGGGGATAAACCGCTGTTTTATGATTCCATGTCTCTGGCGGCAACAGAGGCGATTAAGGAAGACGTAAAAAAGGCACTGAAAGTATTTCAGAAAAAGTAATTTGGAGGGAAACAAAAATGGCAGTATATAAAGATACGATCAAAGTACAGTCACACGGAGGGACCCCTACTTATGTGGATGTCACTCCGGAGGTGAAGAGAATTATTGAAGAGAGCGGGATTAAAGACGGACTTTGCGCAGTAATTTCACCTCATACAACCTGTTCTGTATTTTTTGAGGAGTTTGTACATGATTATAATGAAAATGGAGATGAATTCCTGCAGGAAGACCTGAACAATGCACTGGCAAAGATAATTCCCGACCATGTAAGTGCTGATCAGTACAATTATCCCGGTGAAGAACACTACAGAGAAGTGGAAACCTGGCCGGATGTAGATTTTTGGCTCCCGGGAGGGGACAGAAAGGCATTATTTAACGGAGATGCTCATCTGCGCTCAACAATCCTTGGTTCAAGCGAAACTTTTGAGGTCGATGAAGGGAAACTGGGAGTGGGAGTTACAGGATATATTTATTTTGTAGACTTTGACCGCACACGCCCGCGCGAAAGAAAATGCAAAGTTGTAGTGATCGGTGAGTAAGGAGGAAGAAGATGAGCAAAATAGATTCTCCGTTTTTAGTTGTGAATCCTAAATCATATTTGTATGGAAAAGAGAGCCTGGCACTGGCAAAGGCCGCGGATGAAGCGGCCAGGGATACCGGGCTTACGGTCATCTTTACCTGTCCATATGCAGATGTCCGTATGATCCGTGAAAATACAGAAAATATTATTGTCTGTGTACAGTCTATGGATCCGCTGTCACCGGGACGCGGGATGGGGCATGTCCTTCCGGATTCACTAAAAGAAGCCGGAGCAGACGCAGTATTTTTAAATCATGCGGAAAATCCCAAGACTCTTTCTGATTTATATGCATGTATCCGGCGGGCAGCCGAGCTTGAAATGACTTCTATTGTATGTGCGGACTCTATCACGGAGGCAAGAGCCGTGGCGTGTATGAATCCGGATGTTGTGCTGGCAGAGCCTACGGATCTGATCGGAACCGGTCAGGTGGCAGACGATGCTTATACAATAGAAGCAATTCATCAGGTACGCAGAGTAAACCCTGATGTGCTGGTTGTGGTTGCCTCCGGAGTGAGCACGGCGGAGGACTGCTACAATATGATACGGTTAGGGGCAGATGGTACAGGAGGAACATCCGGTATTCTTAACGCACCTTCACCAGCCGGCCGCATCAGAGAAATGGCAGAGGCCATTGTGAGAGCAAAGAAAGATTCTGTTTAGGGAATATTATAATTTGATTCAACAACGGATAAATTTGTTTTAATGAGGAATACTGACTTTGTGAAAAAAACTGGAGGTAACGGAACTAATGGCAAAAGCTGGTATGAGACGGCCTGACCCCAAAGAACCGCATGGTACACAGAGCAACCATAAAGCAAATCCAATGTAATAATGATGATATGAAAAAACATCTATTCACTTCAGCTGAATAGATGTTTTTTTTGATGCAGGATATCTTTTAATGGATTTATTCGTTAATAATGGATACTAATTCTGCTGCCTTTTTGCTTACATTTTCAATAGACTGGATACTAAGTCCAATTACATTCACCTCATTTTGATTCTGTACATAAGCCTCTCCAAAAGTTGAAATAAAGGCTTTTCTCAGATCTGATCCATAATTAACTTTTAAAAGGTTAAATTCTCTTGCCTTTTGAATTGTTTCAAAAGGGATTCCGGAACCACCGTGCATGACAAGGGGTACAGGAGAAACCTTTGAGATCTCATCTAATAGAGGAAGGTCTACTTTGGGAGTCAGATCAAGGCCGTGGACATTTCCCACAGATACTGCAAGCAGGTCACAGCCGGTTCTTTCCACAAAATCAGCTACCATTCCGGGGTCCGTCTTGCTGTCCGCTTCATTTACAATATCCTCTTCTTTCCCCTGCAGTGCACCCAGCTCTGCCTCTACCGGTACTCCGTAGAAATGGCAGTACTCAACTGCACGTTTTACTTCTTTAATGTTTTCTTCAAATGGAAGGTGGGATGCATCAATCATAATAGAAGTAAAACCTGCATCCACACATGCTTTTACATGTTCGTAAGATTTGCCGTGGTCCAGGTGCAGGCCGATTGGCACATCGCTGTCTTTTACTGCATCCCTCGTCAGATATGTAATGGTATCGGGGCTGGACAGTCTCAGGTTATTGGAAGAAATCTGAATATACCCCGGAAGTCCTGCCTGATTTAATCCTTTGGCAATGGCATAAGTCATCTCCAGGTTGGTTGTATTAAATGCAGGCAGAATATAGTGATTGTCTTTTGCATATTTCATCAGGTCAAATCCATTTACAATTTTCATTTTCATATAGCGGCGGTGATAAAAAAGGCCGCTTCCTCCTATCTAATCTGGAATTCGTCGTTTTTACCGTTCACCTGTACGTACTAAGCTTGATTTGATTATAACAATGAAAGAGACTGGAATGAGTTTATTTATTGCGCAAATCATCCCGCAAAACCAGTGCAGGAATAAAGAGAGAACTGCGTAATAAATTGCGCAGTCAATCATGCAAAGTGCTGGCAGATACTGCGGTAATGTTCATGCAAATGTCTGTGAAAAACAGAGGATTTGCCGTGGTATACTTCAATTACATCAAAGGCCAGATGAAAAGGAGGTAAAGGAATGAAGGTCATTGCAGTATCCCACGGAAGCTATTCAAAAGGGCTGGTGGAAAGTACCCAGATGCTTGTCGGAGAACAGGAAAACCTGGTAGCCTACGGGCTGTTTCCGGAGCAGACCGTAGCAACGCTGACGGAAAAGCTGGAGGCAGAGATTGAAAAAACAGAAGAGGGAGAAGAAATTCTTTTTGTATCTGATTTATTTCACGGAAGTCCGTTTAATGCAATTGTCTCTTTAATGGAACATCATGATATTTATCATGTGACAGGGATTAACCTGCCGCTGATGGTAGAAGTAATGATGGGACGGTATGCAGGCAAAAGCGCAGAAGAAATTTGTGAAGAACTTTTAAAAGCAGCACCAGGAACCGTAAAGGATGTAAGGAAATTATTTGAGGAGGTAGACGAGGAATGAAAAATGTTGTATTAGCCAGGGTTGACGACCGGCTGATCCACGGGGAAGTCGTTTCTGTGTGGACACCCAGCTTAAATGTCAACAGAATTATCGTGGTGGATGACGAGGTTGCGGCGGATAAGTTTAATAAGAGGGTTATAAAGGCTCTTGCGCCGAACGGTGTTAAGGTGAATGTATATGGAACGGAAAAGGGAGCGGAAGTGCTCAAAAAGGATCCGAAGGAAGCCGGGGAAAGGGTCATGATCCTTACCAAAACGCCGATTACATATGACCGCATGACAGATTTGGGACTTGAATTAAAGGACGTGAATCTGGGCGGAATGGGACTTAGAGGAGAGAGAACACCATTCATTAAAAATGTGGCCTGCGATCCGGATGAGATTGTTTCTATTAAAAACCTGATGGCAAAAAATGTCCATGTCTATTATCAGCTGGTTCCGGAACAGCAGGTGATTGAAGTAACAGGATATTTGGATAAATAGAAGGAGGAAATATATATGGAAAAGATGACCATCATACAGGCAGTTTTATGCGGAGTTGTTTACTGGCTGGCAGTGGGCAATTTACCGTTTGTAGGCCTTTGGTCCTTACAGAGACCGCTGGTCTGCGGTATGATCACTGGTTTGATCCTGGGGCATCCGATACAGGGAGCGGTGATTGGAGCAACCATTAACCTTGTATATCTCGGATTTATGTCTGCAGGCGGAAGTATGCCGGCTGATATGGGGCTTGCGGGAGTTTTGGGAACGGCTTATGCGATTGTCGGCGGATTAGACACAGATACAGCGCTGGCATTGGCAGTGCCCATCGGTATCCTCGGAACCATCGTCTGGGCAGGACGTATGACATTTGACTGTTTCTTCGTACATATAGCAGATAAATATATTGAAAACGAACAGTACAATAAAATCTGGCGGGCCAATGTTCTGTTTCCTCAGATTATGTGTTTCCTGATGACGGCGATTCCTTGTGCGCTGGCTGCTTACTTTGGTTCTAACTATATCCAGGGAATTCTGAATATGTTAAGCGGAAAAGTGCTGACAGTGTTCCAGATCATCGGTGGTTTGATGCCTGCACTGGGAATTGCAATCACACTCCAGTATATCTTTAAAGGGGAATCCAAAGTATTCCTGTTTGTAGGATTCTTACTGGCTGTATACTCTAAGCTTCCGCTGCTGACATTAGGTATCATTGCCCTGCTCGTGGCAGTTGTATATGTTCAGGTTACTTCCGCTATGGAACCTGCAAAAGCAGCAGTAGTGGATGATGAAGATGATGAGGAGGACGACTAAGATGGAAAATAAAAAGAAGAGTTTGATCCCAAAGGCCGCCTTGATCAAAGCATGGTTCATTTGGGAGACATTCCCGCAGACTTGCTACAACTATGAGAGAATGATGGGTCAGGTAGTTGCCCATATGTTTTCAGCAATTATTAATTTCTTATACAGAGACAATCCTGAAAAGCGCAAGGAAGTCATGAAGCGCGAGATTGAGTTTTTTAATGTACATATTGAGTTTGGGGCATGTATCCTCGGTATGGCGGTTGCACTGGAAGAGCAGAAGGCCATGGGAGAAGAGATACCCGATGAATTTATCACAAACCTGAAAACCTCTTTGATGGGGCCTCTGGCAGGTATGGGTGATACTATCTGGCAGGGCGTGGTCATTCCGATCCTCTTGGCAGTATGTATTGATTTAACCCGTTCCGGAAGCGGAAATATATGGGGAGCTGTCATCTATGCGGTTGTAATCATTGCGGCAGCTTATGGCTTAAGCTACTGGAACTTTATGTTTGGTTATAAAGCCGGAAGCGAAGCAATCATGGACTTTCTTGAAAAAGGAATTCTCAATAAGCTCATCAAAGGAGCTTCTATCATGGGTTGCATGGTAATGGGCGGCCTGGTTGTGAACTATGTAAAAGCAAGCTGCGGACTGAAAGTTGTAAGCTCTACGTCTACTTATGACATCCAGACAAGCTTTTTAGACGCTATCTGTCCGAGCATTCTTCCGCTGGCAGTGACGATGCTTGTTTACTACCTGATGAATAAGAGAAGATGGTCTTCCTTAAAAATCATTGGACTGATCGTTGTGATCGGTATTGTAGGAGGAGTAACAGGAATCTTAGCATATTAAGTTCAGAAAGAGTGAGGTAGATGAAAGCAATTATATTAAATCAGCCAAAAGATTTTTCCATCAAAGATATTGAAGTGCCAAAGCTGAAAGAAGATGAGGTGCTGATCCGGATCAAGGATTCCGGCATCTGCACCAATGATGTCAGGGACTTTAACGGGGACTGTAATTACAGCTATCCAAGGATCGGCGGGCATGAGTACTGCGGAGTCATCGAAGAGATGGGCAGCGGAGTCAGCACCGGACGCCATTTTAAAGGACAAAAGGTTGTTCAGTATATTATTGATGACTGCAAGGAATGTTTTTTCTGCAAGCACGGGGAAGAAAATATCTGTGAGGAGCACCCGAAGAGCAGGATTTTCACCAATCCGGACGGACTGTCAGGATACGGAGGGTTTGCAGAATTTGTTGTGGCAAAGGCAGAGGACCTGTTTGTATATCCGGACAGCACCTCTTTTGAACAAATGGCATTTACAGAGCCTCTGGCCTGTGTGGTCAACAGCATCAACCGGACTGTAATACAGTTCGGAGATGATGTGGCTGTCATCGGCGGAGGCACCATGGGAATGCTTCATGTGATGCTGGCTAAATTAAAAGGGGCAAGAGTCATACTGAGCGAGCCGCTGAAGGAACGGAGAGACCGGGCATTAAAGCTTGGATGTGACGATGTTGTGGATCCAATGAGTGAAAATGCTGTTGAAAAAATTAAGGAGCTTACCGGAGGAAGAGGTGCCCAGGTTGTATTTAATACCACTGCCATTCCGGCCATTGCGGCGCAGGCTGTGGAGATGACTTCTCCCGGCGGAATGAGTGTTATGTTCAGCTCTATGCATCCAAATGATCCGGTTCCGGTCAATATGGGAGCAGTGCATTCTTATCAGAAGACAGTGACGGGGGCTGTAAGCCCGACGATTACCTCTTTTCATCAGGCAGTACAGCTGATCGGAAAAGGACTGATTGACCCTACAGTGCTCACAGAACAGATTTATGATTACCGGGATTTTGACAAGGCCATCGCGGCGGCGATGAAACCGGATACATATAAAGTGATTCTTAGATTTGGAGAATAGCAAATGGAACATTATATTGGAATTGATATAGGAACTTCTTCTGCTAAACTGACACTCATCAATGAAGCGGGAGAGATCAGAAAAGAAAGCAGCAGGGAATATGGGATTGATGAGCCGGCACCCGGATGGAAAGAAATTGATCCTGAGATCTGGATGAATGCAGTGGAGGAAGCGATGAATGAGCTTCTTCAGGGAGAAAATCCTGAGAGCATCGGAGCCATCGGAGTGACAGGGCAGATGCACACGGTTGTGTTTCTCGGATGGGACGGCACATCCATCCGGCCGGCATTGATGTGGAATGATACAAGGACCATTGATCTTGTTAAGGAAACAAAAGAGAAGATCCAAAAGATCCCGGAAGTATCCTATATCTCCAATATCATTTCCACAGGCAGCCCGGCAGTGAACCTGCTGTGGCTGAAGCAAAATGAGCCGGAACAGTTTCAGAAGATGAAAATGTTTCTGATCGGCCCGGACTATATTGTTTACCGGCTGACCGGACAATGCCAGACGGATTACTGTGAGGCATCCACATCATCCCTGTTTGATCTTAAGAATCGACGATGGTCCCCGGAGATAAGAAAGATTTTAGGGTTTCCGGAAACGATTTATCCAAAAGTAAAAGGAAGCGGAGAGACGGCCGGATATGTAACAGAAGCCTGGAGGAAGAAGTTTGGTTTCCGAAGGCAGGTGCGGGTCATCGTCGGCACCGGTGACAATCCGGCCGCTGCTGTTTCCACAGGATGCTTTTCCAGCATGTATCCGGTGCTGTCATTGGGTACCTCCGGGGTTCTCATGTTCCCGAAAGAACAGATGGATTTTCAGGCAAAAGGGAAGAATATCATGTTTTCCGCTGACGGAAAGACAATTTTGACGCTTGTGCAGGGAGTGATACAGTCTTCGGGCAGCAGTTATGGATGGTGGGTCAGACAGATTCTGGGCACAAAAGATTTTTCGGCGGAAACCGAAGGAACAGACCTTGCAAAGCTTGGTGAAAATGATCTGATCTTTTATCCTCATTTGGTGGGAGACAAAACTATTTATGCGGATCCTGCACTGAGAGGAGCCATCGTAGGCATTGGGACAGAGACGACCAGACAGGACATGACAGTTGCGGTCATGGAAGGGATCTGCCTTGGTGTAAGACAGCTTGCAGAGGTCATGAAGATTGACAGGCCAGATCTGCAGAATCTTAAGGTAACCGGAGGAGGCTCCAAGAACAGAGTTTGGATGCAGATCCTTGCGGATGTTTTGAATACGAAAGTAGAACAGCTTAAAAGCGGTTCGGGAGCAGGCTATGGAGTGGCCCTGATGGCAGCCGCCGGTGCCGGACCGGATACAGACCTGGAACAGCTGATTGCAAATACTGTAGAAACGAAGGAAGTTTTTTATCCGAGAGAATACAATGCAGGCCTTTATGAGAAAAAGTACAGAAAGTATAGTAAACTCTATAAGGCATTGACTGAAGTATTCCGTGATTAGAAAGGGTGGTATGGAAATGAAGACATGTGATATCTGCCATGCATCTTTGGGCATGCTGAAAAAATTCCGTTATTCAGATGGATTTATCTGCAAGGACTGTTATGAAAAGGCCAGCAATCATTTTACAGAAACGATCACCAAGAAAAGTTTTGAAGAAATCAAGGAATTGTGTGAAGAGAAGAAAGAATTCACGGAAGACTTTGAGATAACCGGAAGAATAGGAAACTATATTTTGTTCGATGAGAAGAACGGAAAAATCTGTCTTCTGAATAACCGTATCAACCAAAAAAAGATGCAGGATCCGGAATTTTATACTCTGGATGAGATCAGCGGCTGCAGGATAGAAGTGAGACCCGCCGTGCCTTTGGATGAATTACAGGAAAAAATGAAAAAGAAAGATGCGGGAACCGTAAATCAGCTGAAAGTTACGATTGATTTACAGGGCGGCAGGCAGAAGGATATTACCTTAATCGAAAACCCTGTCAGAATCAAAAGCTTTGCGATGAAGCAGTCCTTCTCTTTTGCAGAACGGATCACGGAGGCAATCGGGAGGCTCAGAGACGGAGATGCCCAGGAATCAGCAGGAAGGAGATAAAATGAAGCAGTTTGATTTTGAAGTGCAGTCACCGGTGGGGATTCATGCACGGCCGGCTGTGCTTCTGGTGGAAAAGGCAAAGACCTACAGCAGCAGGATCGTAATAAAAAAGGGAGATCTGAAAGCCAATGCAAAAAATATAATCTCTCTTCTGACACTGAAGGCACAGCAAAATGAATCGGTCACGTTTGTTATCGATGGAGACGACGAGGAGCAGGCAGCCAAAGAACTGAGAGAGTTTTGTATCCATAATCTTTAAACAGACAGCATCTTTATCAACGGAATCGGCGCCGTTGATAAGGATGCTGTTTTTAAGGACTTTCAAGTTACCTGAATATTTTGTCAAAAGTAAAGCATTTATGCCGGAAACACCTCCTAAATACTTGATAAGGGCTGTTCAAAGTGGTATATTAAATCTTAGTATGGAATCATATCAGTTGGGAAAATTCCCTTGCTAAGGAGGAAAAGGATGGACAACCTCGCAAAAGAGATTGAAGAGTTAAAAAAAGAAAGAAATGCGGTCTTATTGGCCCATTATTATGTAGATGACGAAGTACAGGCAATAGCAGACTATGTGGGAGATTCCTACTATCTGGCAAAGGTGGCACTGAAGGAGTCAAAGGATGTGATTTGTTTTGCCGGTGTCAGCTTCATGGGTGAAAGTGCTAAGATTCTGAATCCTGACAGAACAGTCATCATGCCGGATCAGCTGGCAGACTGTCCTATGGCGCACATGGTAGATATAGATAAGATACAGAAGGTACGGGATGAGTATGATGACCTGGCCGTAGTCTGTTATATAAATTCTACAGCGGAGATCAAATCTTATTCTGATGTCTGCGTGACGTCTTCCAATGCCATGAAGATTGTCAGTTCACTGCCTCAGAAAAATATTTTCTTTATCCCGGATGAAAACCTGGGAAGGTATATTGGATCAAAGCTTCCAGAGAAGAATTTTATTTATAATGATGGTTTTTGCCATGTACATACAAGTATCACCGCAGATAACGTAAAAAAAGCCAAGGAAGCACATCCGGACGCAGAGATTCTGGTGCATCCGGAATGTACGATGGATGTAGTGGATCTGGCAGACTATGTGGGAAGCACATCCGGCATCATCGATTATGCCACTGCCTCCAATGCAGAGAAATTTATTATCTGCACAGAGATGGGCGTATTATACGAACTGAAACAGAAGAATCCGAACAAAACGTTTTATTCTGTGGGGCACAGACAATTCTGTCCGAATATGAAAAGGATCACGCTGGAGAATGTCAGAGATACATTAAAAGACCTGAAAAATCAGGTGGAATTGGATGAGACATTGCGGCTTAACGCAAAGAAAGCGTTGGATGAGATGCTGCGCATCGCTCAGTAAACGAAAAGCAGCGTTTCGTTCAGGGGAAAGGATTAATTTTAATTATGAGATCAGCAGATGTAATTGTGGTTGGAACCGGGGCCGCCGGATTGTTTCATGCCCTGTTTCTTCCTAAAGATTACAGAGTTATTATGATGACAAAAGCAGAAGTTGAGGAAAGTGATTCTTTTCTGGCCCAGGGCGGTATCTCGGCTTTGCGGGATGAAAAGGACTACGACCAATATTTTGAAGATACCATGAAGGCCGGGCATTATGAAAATGACAAAGCGGCTGTGGACAAAATGATTGTCCGTTCCAGAGAGATCATTGATGACTTGACAGCATTCGGCGTAGAGTTTGATGAGAGAGACGGGGAGATTGAGTATACCAGAGAAGGCGGCCATTCTATTTTCCGTATTCTTCATCACGATGATGTTACGGGAAAAGAGATCACCAGCAAGCTTTATGAGGAAGTCAAACGGCGGGATAATATTGAGATACTGACCCATTGCACGATGATTGATCTGATTGAAGCAGAAGGCGCATGCCGTGGGATTGTCTATGTAACTCCGGAGGGAGAGGTAGACTGTATTTATGCAGGCAAGACAGTGCTGGCCACAGGAGGTATGGGCGGGCTGTTTAAGCATTCTACTAATTACAGTCATATAACAGCTGACGGTCTGGCCATCTGCCTTAAGCACAATGTGGAGATACAAAATATCAACTACATACAGATTCACCCTACTACTTTTTATTCAGACAAGCCTGGAAGAAGTTTTCTGATCTCAGAGTCTGTGAGAGGGGAGGGGGCTTACCTCTACAACAAAGACGGGGAACGCTTTGTGGATGAGCTTCTTCCAAGAGATATAGTGACTGCTGCCATCCGGGAGCAGATGGAAAAAGACGGCACAGACTATGTGTATTTGTCTGTGACCCATCTGGACGGTGAGCGGATTAAACAGAGATTTCCTAATATTTATAAGCAGTGTCTGGAAGAAGGCTATGATATGACAAAAGAATGGATCCCGGTTACGCCGGCCCAGCATTATTTCATGGGAGGGATTAAGGTGGATTTACGAAGCCGTACTTCTATGAAAGATTTATATGCAGTAGGGGAAGCCAGCTGCAACGGTGTCCATGGAAAGAACCGTTTGGCGAGCAATTCTCTGCTGGAGTCTCTTGTCTTTGCGCTGGAATCCGCAGAAGATATTACAAAAGAACCAAAGAAACCTGAGCAGTGTCAGGTGGATTTAGGAATGTATCAGGATGTGTCCGGTATACAGGAGGATAATAAACGACTTGTACTGGAGGAGATCAAAAGAAAGGATGGGGATTTCTATGATAAATGGTGTAACAATGGCGGTAAACATTGATGATTATCTTTTGAATGCGCTGAAAGAGGACATCACAGGTGAGGATGTCAGCACAAACTCCGTGATGCCGGAGCCGAAACAGGGAAAAGTAGATCTGATCTGCAAGGAAGATGGAATCGTGGCAGGACTTGAGGTATTTCACCGTGTGTTCACCCTTCTCGACGAGAAGGTAGAGTTTGAGACGGAACTTTCAGACGGGGATGAGATCAAAAACGGCCAGCTCATGGGGACTCTCCGGGGGGATATCCGTGTCCTTTTGTCAGGAGAGAGAACAGCACTGAATTATCTCCAGCGCATGAGCGGAATTGCGACCTTTACCAATTCCCTTGTAAAAGAACTGGAAGGATCTTCTACACAGCTTTTAGATACCAGGAAGACAACTCCGAATATGAGACCGTTTGAAAAGTATGCGGTTACCGTAGGCGGAGGGAAAAACCACAGATATAATCTGTCTGACGGGGTTATGTTAAAGGATAACCATATCGGTGCTGCAGGCGGCGTGCGGGAAGCTATTTATATGGCCAGAGCGTATGCTCCGTTTGTAAGGAAAATTGAGGTTGAGACAGAAAATCTTGCCATGGTAAACGATGCTCTTGAAGCAGGAGCGGACATTATTATGCTGGATAATATGTCTGACGACATGATGAGGGAGGCTGTGCAGATTATCGGAACCCGTGCCCTCACTGAGTGCTCCGGCAATGTGACGAAAGACCGGTTAAAGAAAATCAAAGAGATTGGGGTTGACTTTGTATCATGCGGTGCACTGACACACTCCGCACCAATTCTGGACATCTCATTAAAGAATCTGGAACCGACAGAGTAAGAAACTAAAAGGCTGTAGAATCGATAAGATTTTACGGCCTTTTTTACACTTCACGTTCATGTTCGATTGTAATAAAATATAAAAAAGTTTGATCTATCAATTGTCTTTACGTGGTGTTTATCCTTTATAATATACTTATAGTTAAAGCGTTAAAAAATTCACATACCAAATGGCGGTACATAGCCATCTCATTATCAATCACCTTGTTTATATAGATTCTTTCTACGGTCATAATTCTTCTAAAAGCATAATAGACAACTTCCCTATAATTCTAGAGACAGAGGGGATAAGTCCTTCATTTCGGTACTGTGCAAAATGAATGGCCATCCTTGGCAGTAGAATATTTTTTGCAAAGACCAGAAATATTGTTAAGAAAAGTTTGCCCACAATGTCCAAGTCTGAACTGATAAATTAATGATAGGGAGATAAAGAAAAGCTGGTTACTTTATTTCTTTTTGCAAAGAACTTATAATCATTATTTAAATAAGGAGGAAGAATTATGCAAGATTATATGACCATGAATATGGTAGAACAAGAATATGTTACAGGAAAGAAAATACGAAGACTTTCAGCACTTTCGTTTCCAAATGTACCATATGATAAGGTACAGGCAATGCCGGATGATTCAAATGATTCTAAGAACGAACATAATACAGATAATCTGCTTTTAAGAGGTGCCGTTGGTACGGATAATAGAACCGTTGTAAAAAATCCTCATAAATTAGGATATGCCAGATATAATGGGAGGGTAGAATCTGAGTTTTTCCAGGAAGATGGAAACATAATAGTTAAACATGGTACAGGATTTGTATTTGCAAATAATTGGGTGATGACTACTGCATTTAATATTTATGATCCAAAAACAGATAAATTTGCAGATCGTATTTTATATTATCCTGCTTTGGGAGGAAATCTTGATAATTTAGTTTATAACCCTGTTGATATTACTAGGGCATTTGTTCATCAAACAGTTATATCATATATTGGAACAGAAATGTTTCCTTTATATAACATCGCTTTTTTAAAGTTAGATGAAATAGCTGAGAAACCAGAGGGATATTGTGGTTTCAGATATCAATATCAAAGTTATGTTGATGAGGGAGTAATGCTGCTTGGATATCCAGAAGATTTACCAAAAGATGCACAGGACAGTGTAAAAGGAACCTATATGTATCGCGGAATGGGGACTATCACTCGCTCTGATGATTCTTATTTATACCATTATGCAGATACATCAAAAGGATATGAGGGAGCACCTATGTATATGTATTGGGGAGATCAAAATGGTTATGTTACAATTGGCATCAATGCCTATGAAGGAACAGGAAAAAATATTGGGCTTAGAATCAATCAGTACATTTTTGGAGCAATGAAAATGATTAGGAATAATGGAATGCAATTAATAAATTATTCCCAACCACAAAAACCTGATAACTCTAATAAAGTAAATATTTCAACAATATTTGATGCTATCAGATTATTAGGAGAAATGTTTATAGAGTATAAATTGAAAACAGTAGAGATTAAACCTGATATGAGGACAGTGATTATAGGGATATGTAATTATTTACGTCATATTCGTTATGACGATGTAATGTGGGCTGTTTCTTTATTTGATCCAATAGATACTGCATTTGTTAATTATGTAAAGTCAAATAATTCTGAACTTGCAGATGAACTGAATGAATACATTGGGGAAAAATCCATGGAATTAAAGGATGATGGAGACGGAATTATTGATTTTGCACATTTTGCAGCAACGCTAGAAGGATATGTTGGACTAACACCAGTTTCAGATTTTTGGACTGGGTGGGGAGCGGATTTAGCAACAGGTATGGCTAAAACTTCAAAAGTATTAATAGAAAATTATCCACAGGACAGTATAAGCAAGTATTTGATAACCAAAATTTCTTATGAACTCATAGGAGCAGATGATAGTATAAGTCCATGTAATTTCAGTGATTTTTGTGCAGATTTTGATGCAATAAAAGTTTCTGAGCTTGTGACGCAAATGGAAAGGGAGCAAATTCTTCATTCAGAGCAAGCTACAGGACATGAACTTGCCAATATTTTAGAGGAATATTATACTGGAATATATAAAAATAGGTTTCAGTTCATATTTATGGATCTACAGTGTTCATTAAGTTCGGGGGTACAACAGATTAGTGATGCAATTTATGAAAAAATGACTGGAGCAGATGAGGAGCTTGGACTTTTAACTACTTTTGGGAATAATCCATCAGAACAAGTAATTCAAGATTGCTGTAACGCATTGGCAAATTATATTCAACAGGAGATTAAATGAGACGATTTGACTATTTAAAATGTTTTACTTATATTTTAATTATAATTGCTTTAGTAATTTGGTGCGGACTCAGCGAAGGATATGCCTTCTATATAAATTCATTTTTACAGTATAATCGTTTGCTTATATGGATGTTAGCAATCATAATAATCCTATGTTTTTTCTTTGTTATCCCTGCAGGATCAATAGCTGCACATATATTTATTTTAGGTTTAGGGTGTTGTTTGTTTTTTGGAATGAGTCTTTCGCAGGGGATAGGAGAACAGCAGTATTTTATGGAAATTATGCCAAAAGACAGAGCGCATAAAATAATAATAAACGAACGAAAGGAAATGTTTCAATGCCGTGGAACTATCTATGAAAGAAAAAATGCTATATATATAAAGAGGATTGGTGAATATACAACGGATTTTCTGTTTCCGGTTAGAGATGGAGACTATACAATAAAATGGGAAAAACAAGGGTTTGTTATTAAGTATAAGCATATCAAAAGAGAGATTAAATTACAAAATGGTGAGAAAAGAAGCAATGAAGAAAGCATAAAAATTTTATATGATAATTAGTAAATTGAATTGGCTTAAAGAGTCTGAAGGCTAGTTGGGAAATTAATAATTGAAAATAAAGGATAGCAGACGCCAAGTAAAATAAGCAAGTCTAATCTATCCTTTATTTTTTTACCAAAAAATATTTGCAGATAAGCAGAATAGTCAATAATTTTAAAAGAGTGAAGAGAGGGTTTGTATAAATTGTTTGGAAATTGACAGAAGTACAAAAAAGGTATAAAATAATAAAAATTAATAAATTATAATAAAAAATAATAAAGGAGGAGCCTCAATATGCTTTCCAAAACTGCATCTGAAATTATGAAAGTACTGATTCATCAGGATGACGAATTTATTACATATGAGAAAATTGCAGGATTGTTGGAAATCTCCCAGCGCAGTGTTCATAGCTATATGAAAGAAATAGCGGGGTTTTGTGATAAAAGAGGCTATCAGCTGATCCGGCAGAGGGGAAAAGGGGTTTGCCTGCATGCGGGCATTCACAAGAAGGAGCTGGAGGAAACATTTCCGAGAGATCAGGTGTCCTGTGAGACGAGAAAGTACCGTATCAATTATATTGTCAGAACTTTGATCGAAAGCGGGGAACCGTATACGGCGGCACTGTTTTCAGAGGAATTGTTTGTGTCCAAAGCTACCATACGAACAGATATTGAAAAGGCAAATAAGACGTTAGAGCCTGACAGAGTATTGATTCATCAGATTGTTGGAAAGGGCATTGAGATCCGGGGAAAAGAATTTGATTTAAGGAAAGTGTTAGTGTGCAGGAACCAAAAAGTTCTTTATGAGCAAAATAAGCAGGATTGGATTACACCGGACTACAGGATAGATCAGTTATCCTATGTAAGGCTCATATCTCAGTACAGGAAAAATACAGTAGATAAAGTAATCGGCAGCATTCAGCAGCTGGAAAGGCAGATCGGCTGTCAGTTTAATGACTATACGTTCTGTATGATCACAGAGTATGTGAGCAATCAGATAAACCGGCTGAAAGCCGGACACTTTTTGGAGGAGTCTATGATCAGCCGGCTGACACTGGTAGAAGAGATTGCTGACTGGACTGATATTTTTACAGGAATTTTAAACAGGCAGTTTCAGATGAATATAAATCCTAGGGAAGGGCTG
Organism: Anaerostipes sp.; assembly: GCF_018381315.1. Classification (GTDB taxonomy): domain Bacteria; phylum Bacillota; class Clostridia; order Lachnospirales; family Lachnospiraceae; genus Anaerostipes. The sequence goes on from NZ_JAGZSD010000010.1 coordinate 95,859, forward strand.
TACCTCTATATTCTGCTTCTGGGAGCAGAACTTCAGAATAGCAGCAGGATTGTCAATAAGAAGTTTCTTATAGAAAAAGAAATCTGTATCGAAGAAGTAGCTCAGAATATGATTCAGTATATTTCATCTATTGTAGGAAGAGATTTTATAGAAGATCCGCTTCTTAAAACAAGTGTGGCTTTATTTCTGAACAGCTCCTTTGTGAGAGTGAAGTTTGGTTTTGAAATAAGAAATCCATTTTTGGAAGATATCAAACAGACTTACTCTGCTATTTTTTCTGCTTGTTTTACCGCCAGTAAAGAGTATGAGAGCCTTGTGGGGGCGCTGCCTTCAGAGGATGAGATTTCATATATGGCGATTCTGTTTGGCGGAGCAATAGTACAAAAAAAGCGGGATGTAAATACAGTTATCATTGGAAGCGGCGGCGTGGGTATTGCTCAGATCATTGCAAGAAAGATTGAAAATAAGATTTCGGATATCAATATTATCTCTGTACTGCCGGCTAATGCAGGAGTAATGATTGATGAGAGCCAGTATGATTTGGTTATCACAACGGTTCCATCACTGAAAGCAAGGCATCCCCACATTGTGTATACAACACCCGTGGTGGGAGAGCAGGATATTTACCGGATCAAAAAACAGTGCAGTGAGATGAAAGCCGAACAGAAGAATCTGGAACAGCAGTGGACGATTAAAAATCTGATGCAGGATGATTTGATTCTGATAGAATCTGAAGTAACGACAAAAAAAAGTCTGCTGAAAAAAGCCTGTGACTTGCTGGAAGGCGGAGGGTACGTTGAAGAAGGATTTTTTGAGGATGTTCTCAGGAGAGAGTCGATCAGTGCGTCGGTTCTTGGAGGAGGCGTGGCTGTCCCCCATGGGATGGCAAACCTTGTGAAAAAGCCGGCTGTTGTCATTATAAAAACAGACCAAAGAGTAGAGTGGGAGGAGGGCAGTGTGGATGTGATCTTCCTGCTGGCTCTGAATTTTGAAGATATTCAGTCAACCAGAGCCTTTTTTGCAGCCTTTTATGAAATGACAATGGAAAAAAACTCTGCACGCCTGATTCGGAAGGCCAAGAGTAAGGAAGAAATAAAAAAAGTCATCATGATGAATTCTGATTGAGTGATGACAAAATTCAGTGTTTTAAAAAGAACAGCTGTGGTATTTGATATGTCCCATAAACTTTAATCTTGGAACATATCAAATACCACAGCTTTTTTCATTACTGCAATTTAACATTTACATTTGTTATCCTGCAAAAAATGGATTTGTACAATGCGTATGTTCTCTTTTTGCAGTTGGATTTCTGCAAAAAGAGAAGAAAGCACCTGTTGAATAAGAGAAAGAATGAATATAAAATAATATCAAACAAAAGAAAATAATAAAAGAAAGGAATGTTATGTTACAGGCAGAAGAGAAACAAATTATGGTGTCTGCATCGGTTTCCTGCATGGATCTCTGCCATCTTGGAGATGCGGTGAAAGAAGCAGAACAGTCAGATATCTCATTTTTTCATTATGACATGGTTGACGGCCGGTTTAATAATTGCTTCATATTATCAGAAACCCTTCTGGAACACATGAGAAGGGCAGCGAATCTTCCTGTTGAAGCACATTTGGCAGCCTATGAGCCAGAACGCTATATAAATTTATATGCAAATGCCGGAGCCGATTATCTTGCAGTACACTATGAGGCTATGGAAGAACCATTCAGGATATTTGCTCAGATCCGAAAGGCGGGATGTGTGCCGGTACTGGCATATAAGGCGGAAACACCTCCGGGAGATGATTTTGCAGAATTGGCCGCAGAGGTGCCATGGGTTTTAAAGCTTACAGTTAATCCCGGTTTTTCCGGGCAGAAAATGCAGGAGGGTGCTGTGAGCCACATCAGCAGAATGAGAGAGATGCTGAATACTGCAGGGCTGAAAACGAAGATACAGGCGGACGGAAATATCAGCCAGGAAACAATCCCTAAAGTAGTAAAAGCTGGGGCAGATATTTTAACCGGAGGGACATCAGGATTGTTTGTAAGAGGGAAAGCGGTGAGGCAGTGCTGCAGTGAGATGATTGAGACAGCGAAAAAGGCGAAGGGAGAATAAACAGATGGAGCTGATGAATGAAGGACTGATCGTATTTGACATGGAAGCGGAAACTAAGGAAGCGGTTGTTGCAAAAATTGCTGATGTTATGGACAGACAGGGACGGCTTAGAAATAAGAACGGGTATGTGGCGGATGTTTTAAAAAGAGAGGAGGGAGCGCCTACAAGCATTGGGTTTCTCATAGCTACACCCCATGCAAAATCTGTACATGTCATGGAACCTTCACTGGCATTTGCAAGACTGAAAGAGCCTGTACAGTGGGCAAATGAGAAAGTAAAAATTGTATTCCAGATTGCTGTGCCTGATCCGGGGCAGGGAGAAAAACATCTGGAGATTTTAGCGAAGATCTCCAGGAAGATTATCCATGACGATTTCAGAGAAGGGTTGATGAGGGCAGCAAATAAAAAAGAAGTGTTGGAACTGGTTCAATAAAAAGGAGAGAGAAGATGAATGAGTTTGCAGGAATTTTTAGAGATACAAGAAAACATTTGATGAACGGCGTTTCTCATATGATCCCATTCGTTGTGACAGGAGGGATTCTCATGGCTGTGGCGGTCATGGCTTACGGACAGGGAGGTGTTCCGCCGGAGGGAACGTGGATGGCAACTCTGTGGACATTCGGATCTACTGCACTGAACCTGATGGTACCGGTGCTTTCTGCGTATATCGCAGCTTCTATTGCAGACAGAGCAGGAATCTGTCCGGGCTTTGTAGGAGGCATGATCTCCATCAATGTGGGAGCCGGTTTTCTGGGAGGTATTGTCACCGGACTGCTGGGAGGCGTTGTATGCTATTATTTAAAAAAGGTCAAAGTGCCAAAAGCACTGAGCTCGATCATGCCTATCATGATTATTCCGATTGTAGGATCACTTGTAACTATGGGATTTATGCAGTATATCTTAGGAGCGCCTATCGCCGGAATCATGGATGGAATGACAAAAGTCATGGAACATTTAGGAAATGGAAACAAAGTAATTCTGGGGGCTGTGTGCGGGCTGCTTGCAGGATTTGACTTTGGAGGACCTTTTAATAAGGTGGCATATACATTCGGCGTAGCTACTGTAAGTGCCGGAGTCTATACATATGCAGGGCCTATGGCAGTGACGATGACAGCTCCGCCGCTTGGATGTGCGCTGGCAGCATTCCTTGCAAAGAAAAAGTTTACACAGGAAGAAAGAGAAGCAGCAAAGAGTGCCGTTGCCATGGGATGCGTGGGTATTACAGAAGGGGCGATTCCTTTTGCTGCAAACGATCCCCTGCGTGTGATTCCGTCTACGATGATCGGAGCGGCTGTGGGCGGAGCTGTGGGATATCTGTTTAACATCACCAATCCGGTTGCCTGGTCCGGACTGATTATGCTCCCTGTACTCGGCAATCCAATCGGATTCCTTATTTCCCTGGCTGCTGCTGTGGGAGTAACGGCTGGACTCATCATCCTGCTGAAAAAGGATATCACAGAGAGTGCAGAGGATACAGACGGAGATAATCTGGAGATTGACCTTTCATTTGAATAATCAATAAAATATATTTACAGGAGGAACAGAAAATGAAGTTTTTAGCAGTGACGGCCTGTCCGTCTGGAGTGGCACATACTTATATGTCAGCAGAAGCATTGGAAAAGGCGGCAAAAAAGCATGGAATCGAGATTAAAGTAGAAACCCAGGGCTCCATAGGAATTGAAAACCAGATCAAAGCGGAGGATCTTTGTGGTGCAGATGCGGTTATTCTTACAAAAGATATGCCTATTAAGGATGAGGAACGTTTCGAAGGAATTCCAAAGGTGAGAGTTGGTGTCAGTGACGCTGTAAAAAAGGCGGAAGCGATCATAATAAAGCTTGAAAAGATGGTAAAAGAGCTTTGACGGATTTTAAAGAGCAGCTTAGAAATAAGCTGCTTTTCTATTGCATTAAAATAGCGTCAAGGCCTTGAAAAATAATAAAAAATAATATATAATAATAAAAAATAATAAATTATGAGTTTAAAAAGGCTGCCAGGAAAGGAGCGGGAGATGAACGAATTATTTCAGACAGAGAGAGTAACATATCTAAAAGATAAAATGTTGTCAGAACCAAGATATGCATCCATTGAACAGGCATTGATCATCACGGAAAGTTACAGGAAGAATGAAGATAAACCAAGAATTATACAGAGGGCACTGGCGCTGAAAGCTTCGCTGGAAAACATCGGAATCAGTGCAGAACCCGAAGAACTAATCGTAGGAAACAGGACGGCCGGAGTACGCTATGGTGTTGTTTTTCCTGAGAGCGGCAGCACGTGGGTAGACCGGGAGTTTGAAACTCTCCCCACCAGGCCGCAGGATAAATTCAATGTTCATCCGGAGGATATAGATACATTCAGAAAAATCATAAAACCATACTGGGAAGGGAAATCCCTGGAGGATGTGCTGAACAAGCGGTATGGAAAAGAAATAGACGAGATTGCAAAAGTGGTAAAGATTAATCAGAAAGACCATGCGCAGGGACATATCTGCCCCAACTGTACAGAATGGCTCAGGCTTGGGCCGGCAGGACTTGAGGAGCAGGCCAGAAAGAAGCTTCAAACCTGCGGCAAAGATCAGAGCGATTTCTACGAAAGCGTGATCCTTGTTATGGAAGGGGTGAAAAAATTCATGGTCCGGTACTATGATTTCATCATGTCCATGGCAGAGACTGAAAAAAACGAGGATAAAAGAAAGTCCATGGTCCAGGTGGCAGAAAACTGCAGGAAGCTCAGCAGCCATCCGGCAGAGACATTCCATGAGGCGGTCCAGTCCGTCTGGTTTTTATTTGTGGTGCTTCAGATGGAATCCAATGCGTCTTCTTTTTCTCCCGGACGTCTGGACCGGCATCTGATCCCGTATTATGAAAAAGATATAAAAGACGGAAAACTTACAAAACAGGATGCCCTGGAGATCATTGAATGTATGTGGCTTAAATTCAATGAGATTGTATATATGAGAAATTCCCACGGTGCAAAATACTTTGCGGGATTTCCCATTGGTTTTAATATCGCAGTCGGAGGCCAGGATGAGGAAGGGAATGACTATTCCAACGACCTTTCTTTCCTGTTCCTTCAGGCGCAGAAACACCTGGGCCTGCCTCAGCCGAACTTATCTGTAAGACTTCACGAGGGTACAGGGGATGAACTGCTCCACGAAGCAGTGCGGGTTGTGGCAAAAGGAAGCGGTATGCCGCAGTTTTTTAACGATAAGGCAGTGATCCCATCCATCATGGAGCTTGGAATTGAAGAAAAGGATGCCATGGACTATGCTGTCGTGGGCTGTGTAGAGCTGACAACTCAGGGGAATAACCTGGGATGGAGTGATTCTGCCATGTTTAATCTGAATAAAGCGCTGGAAGTTGCCATGACCGGAGGTACATGTCTTTTGACCGGGGAAAAGATAGCCCCTGATTTTGGGAATCTTGAAACTTATGAGACCTTTGAACAGCTGGAGGCGGCATTTCAGAAACAGATTGACTATTTTATGGATAAAATGATTCTTGCCTGCGAGGAAGTAGAAAAAGCCCATATTGATCTGCTGCCTTCTCCATTTCTGTCAGCTTCCATTGATGAGTGCATGGAGAAAGGAATGGATGTGACTGCAGGAGGGGCAAAGTATAACTTATCGGGGATTCAGATGATACAGGTGGCAAATCTTGCAGACAGCCTGGCCGCAGTCAAAAAGTTGGTTTATGATGAGAAAAAGGTTTCTCGAAAAGAACTGCTGGATGCACTGAAAAATGACTTTGAGGGCTATGAAATTCTCCGTACGATGATGCTTTATAAGGTTCCGAAGTATGGAAATGATGTAGACTGGGTGGATGCTATGGGTACCAAATGGGCTGATTATTTCAAGAATCGTCTGAGGACATTTACCAACTACCGGGGAGGTCCTTATCACACAGGAATGTATACGGTGTCAGCACACGTGCCTATGGGAGAGAATGTGGGAGCTACACCGGACGGGCGTCATGCTCTGGAGCCTCTTGCAGACGGCGGTATGTCACCGGTTTATGGAAGAGATGTGACAGGACCTACAGCAGTTTTGAAATCTGTCTCAAAGCTGGATAAAACACTCACCACAAACGGCGGCCTGCTCAATATGAAATTCCTTCCTGAATTTTTTCAGAATGAAACCGGAATCAAAAAATTTGGCAGCTTTTTAAGAAGCTTTGTGGATTTGGAAATACCGCATATCCAGTTTAATGTGGTGAGAAAGGAAGACTTAATTGCTGCCAAAGAGCATCCGGAACAGTACCGTGGGCTGACTGTGCGTGTGGCCGGTTACACCGCATATTTTACAGAGCTGGCCGATGAACTGCAGAATGAGATTATTGCCCGCACAAGCTATGGAGATATTTGATATGGACGGGAGAGTATTTGATATTCGGAGGTTCTCCACTCATGACGGGGATGGTATACGAACCACTGTATTTCTAAAGGGCTGCCCCCTGTCCTGTGTGTGGTGTCAGAATCCGGAGGGAATTGCCTGGGAGAGAAGGCCTGTCTGGTTTGAAAACCGATGTATTGGCTGCAGCAGCTGCGTTCACAATTCCAAGGCCCGGGGAGTCAGGATGGAAGGGACAAGGGTGGTGTTGGATCCGAATGCCCCTGAGGACTGGAACGCCCTGGCTGATCTGTGTCCTTCAGGAGCTCTTCAGATGGATTCCCGGGTGTGCAGCACCGGGGATGTGATGAAAGAGATCCAGAAAGATCTGGTGTTTTACCGGCATGGAGGAGGGGTTACTTTGTCCGGAGGAGAGCCGCTTTTTCAGTGGGAATTTGCGCTGGAGATTTTAAAGAAGTGCAAAGAGAAAGGGATCCACACGGCCATTGAGACTTCCTTGTCTGCCTCACAGGATGTGCTGGAACGCCTGCTGCCTTATCTGGACAGTATTTTTGCGGATTTTAAGATTGCAGACGATGAAAAACACAGAAAATATACAGGGGTATCCAACCAGCAGATCAAAAAGAATTTGAAATTCCTGCTGGAGTCAGATAAAAAAGACAGGGTTACAGTACGTACTCCTATGATTCCGGGGCTTACTGCCTGCCGGGACAATATAAAGGAGATTGCCTCATACATCAGCGGTATCTATCCTGCTGCTGCCTATGAAATTTTAAATTATAATCCTCTGGCAGAAGCCAAGTACCATTTGATTGACAAAACGTTCTGCTTTGAAGAAAATCCTAAGATGTATTCAAATGAGCAGATGCTGGAATTTAAACAGTGGGCAGAAGAGGGCGGTGTAAAAAATGTGATAATGGAATTATAAAGTAAGTGATTCTTCACTATCTCCAGTCGGCTCTGGAAAGGCCTCCTTCCGATAGTGAAGAATCACTTATTGTTATCAGTTCTCTTTTTCTTCTGACTCTTTCATTTCTATGAGCCTGCCGAGTTTTTCATCAATGCTTTTTAATTTTCTATAAAATAATATTATAATGATGGCTATTAAGGCTATATAAAAAAATCCTATTAAATTAAATGCTAAAGCTGTAACTGTCATTGTGGTCTTCTTTCTTTTGAGTTTAATTGACAATTAAGTTTTTATTTTAATGAGCAATTATGAAGAAGAGTTATAGTTTTTTGGAGCTGACCCTAAAGGCAAAGGGCTTGTTGTCGCAAATGCTGTCCTTGCCGGAGGACTGGGACTAACAACACGTCCATCGTGGACGAACTGGAAGCAAAGATAAAAGCCGGGGGCAGATTTTCCTGCTGATCTTGCCTCTGCCGTTTGTGCTTTTGATAGGCTTAATCTTTGTAACCGTCATATTTCTGCAAGTACCCCCTTGATTTTCTCTATGTACTCTTGGTATACGCTGCCCGTGGCGTTCATCCGGCGCGCTATCTGGTTGACGTTGACCCCCCCTCCGATTTTCTGTATCTCTGCTGTCATTGCCTTAATGTCGCTATGGTCTATCTGAATGATATATCCGTCAATCAGCAGTTTCTGCTCTATCAATTCCCTTTCCTGTTTGTTGACCGGGACGCGCAGGATAAGCGGTCTTGTCCTGTTTGCCATTGTATCGCTCCTTTCTGTTTTTCGAGGGTTTGGGACACTTCCTAGTGCTTGCTACGAAACTTTCTTCTCACTACCTACAACACCGGGAACCTCTGATTTGGCGGACTTTTGCAAAAGAAAAACGCCGCAATTTGCGACGTTTCCAATAGCTGCACAGACAAAGAAACGGAGGAGTTTATTACCCCGTTTCCTTGCTGTTAGCTTCCTGTATTCCCTTTGCAGTTGCCGTCATAATCATTAAGTTCCGGCTGCTCATATCGGCAAGCAGACTGTCGAGCTGCCGCCGCCCAGTGGATTTGTTCGTTTCCTCGTTCGGAAAAAAGAACTGGTCTACCGACACATCTAAAAAGGTGACAAGTTCATAGAAGATTTGCAGGCTTGGGTGCTGTCCGCTAACTGATTGCGCTATATGCCCTTTGCCTTTCTTACTTCTTTTATGGCTTGACCGAAAGCCTTAAAATCATACTTCACTTTGTCCTGCTTCATATTTTTCACCCTATTACCGTTCATTTTTATTGTTTGGATATGAATACACATATCATGGTATTGATAAGAATAGAACATATTATTATTAACTTTCAGAAGTGCAAAATCGGCTTGAAGTGTATGAAACTTCAAGTATAATTATGTACAGGTGGTGATAAGATGTTTAAAATAGGTGAGTTTTCAAAGATAACACAAGTATCTATTCGTATGCTTAGGTATTATGATGAAGTAGGGCTGTTAAAGCCGGAAGAAGTCGATAAATGGACGGGGCACCGAATGTACTCGGTAACTCAAATACCCCGCCTAAATAGAA
>NZ_JAGZSD010000011.1 GCF_018381315.1 Anaerostipes sp.
GTCAGCGAGTTCCGAACGGGCCGCCGGAGAGACTTTGCTGAAAGTTAGAAAATCTTACATTCCTGAGACAGCAAGCCGGAGAACTGGTCAAAATGTCATAGATTAGAAATCATCAAAATAAAGAGAAGCCTTTCCGTAAGACAGGCTTCCCTTTATTTATAAGTATAATTATTGTACCATGCATCAGTTTTTGCTTGGAATGATTTCAATCCAGTAGCCGTCAGGATCACTGATAAAATAAATTCCCATTTCAGGATTTTCAAAGCAGATGCATCCCATCTCTTCGTGGCGTTTGTGGAGGGCTTCCATGTCATCGGTCTCCAGTGCCAGATGGAATTCTACCTCGCCCAGGTCGTAAGGTTCTGTTCGGTCCTTTAACCAGGTAAGCTCCAATGAAAAACCAGTGGTCTTATCTCCCAGGAATACAAGCTTGAAGCTGCCGTCAGATGCGGACTTTTCCCGTACCGGTTCCAGGTCCAGTGCTTTTTTATAGAAGTCAAGGCTTTTGTCCAAGTCTAATACGTTAAAGTTAAAATGATTAAATGCGATCATAATATCCTCCTTGATATTTTACAATTTTCTTAAATTTATCATAACATACTTTTTGCTATTTACAAGTATAAATAAGAGTGGATATAATGGTAGGGTATTGAGAAAAGACGAAAGGGGTAATTATGAAGCAGCAAGTAAACAGGTTAAAGAAGTTCACAGCAGTCCTTTTGATGCTGTCTTTTCTGATCGGGGCAGGAATCGGTCCGGCAGAGACAAAGAGCGTCAGTGCGGCACAGACAAAATATTGGATTAAGGTAAATAAGCAGGCGAATGTAGCCACTGTATATAAGCTTACCAAAGGAAAGTATAAACCGGTGAAGGCATTTTTAGTATCCTGCGGAGGATCAAATACTCCGTCAGGAACCTATTATACTCCGGCCAAATACCGCTGGCAGACTCTGATGGGTCCAAGCTACGGCCAATATTGTACAAGGATCCATGGAGGGATTTTATTCCACTCTGTATGGTACTACAGCCACAGCAAGGCAAGTCAGTCCACAGTCCAGTATAATAAGCTTGGACAGACTGCATCCCATGGCTGTGTCCGTTTAAGTGTGGCAGATGCCAAATGGATCTATGACAACTGTCAGCTTGGGACAAAAGTCACCATCTACAGCAGCAAGAATCCTGGACCGTTGGGCAAACCAAAAGGAATCAAGGTTTCCACATCCAGAAAGATGTACTGGGATCCTACCGATCCGGATAAGAACAATCCTTACCGCAAGGTAAAACCGACCATCAAAGTTTCTTCCAAGAAGAAAAAGTCAGTGGAATACGGCAAATCCTACAGTGTGAAGTCCTATGTGACAGCAAAGGATAATGTGACTAAGAAGAGTCTGACCAGCAAGGTGAAGTATTCTGTCACAAAGTATAATACTAAGAAGAAAAAGTATACCAAAGCAAAATTCAGCACCAAATCTTTAGGTACATATAAGATTAAGTATTCTGTTAAATCTGCACTTGGAAAGAGCACCAGCAAGACCATCACAGTAAAAGTAGTGGATACACTGGCACCGGTAATTTCCAATGCGGCAAATAAAACAGTTTCGATCAATACAAAAAATGCAGTCTTTAAGACTACAGCTAAGATGAGAAGCGGCAAGAGCAGGACCACAGCTATGACAGTTTCCATCACAAAGCCAGGAGAAAAGAAAGCAACATCCATGTCCTACTCTAAGGCAAAAGCTTATGTATTTAACAAAGCCGGAACTTACACTGTGAAGTACACAGTAAAGAACAGCAATAAACCTTACAGGGCAGCATCTAAGACTGTAAAGGTTACGGTAAAAGGATACAAGGATGCCGAGATCAAAATAAATCCGGAGACGTTTACAATGACGGTAACGGACGATAAACTTGATGAAGCAAAGAAAGTACTTCAGCAGGAAATTTTAAAAGCTGTTACGATCAAAGACAATGGTACATCTGTCAAGGCCGATAAAGCGTCAGTTGATATGTCTAAGATTAAAAACGCAGACGGCACATATGATGTGACGATCAGTTACACAGGTAAAAATGGAAAGAAAGTTTCCAAGACAGTAACGGTCGAAGTTGTTACTAAAAAAACACCTGATCCAACTGAAATACCGTCTTCGACAGAAACAATGAAAACAACACAACAAAACTAATGAAACTAGAAAAGGCTGCTCACTTCATATTATTTACTGAGGTGTGCGGCCTTTTTCTTATGGATAGGACCGCAGAAATATTGACATCAAACGGGTATATGATAAAATAAATAAGTTAATAAGTATATATTAGTTTATTTTATATATTGAAAATAGATCAGAGATACAGTTTAGGAGGAAGAAAATTATGGCAGTACCTTATAATCATAAGGCAATCGAACAGAAGTGGAGGAAACACTGGGAAGAACAGCCGGTCAATGTAAATGACGGCAAAAAGCCAAAATATTATTGTCTGGATATGTTCCCGTATCCGTCAGGAAGCGGACTTCATGTAGGACACTGGAGAGGTTATGTAATCAGCGACGTATGGAGCCGTTATAAGATGCTGAACGGTTACTATGTAATCCATCCTATGGGATGGGATGCCTTTGGGCTGCCGGCAGAAAACTATGCGATCAAGATGGGAGTCCATCCAAAAGAGTCAACAGCTAAGAACATTGAGAATATCAAACGCCAGATCGGTGAAATCGCAGCTGTCTATGACTGGGACATGGAGGTCAACACAACGGATCCCGAGTTCTATAAATGGACCCAATGGATCTTTGTACAGATGTTTAAAAAGGGACTGGCCTATGAAAAACAGATGCCGATCAACTGGTGTCCTTCCTGCAAGACCGGACTTGCCAACGAAGAAGTAGTCAATGGAAAATGCGAGCGCTGCGGTGCAGATGTGACAAAGAAGAATTTAAGACAGTGGATGTTAAAGATCACAGAATATGCAGACCGCCTTCTGGGAGATTTGGATAAGCTGGACTGGCCTGAGAAGGTTAAAAAGATGCAGGCAGAGTGGATCGGAAAGAGCCACGGTGCAGAAGTTGACTTTAAATTAGAGGGCAGCGATGAGGCAATCACGGTTTACACTACAAGACCGGATACTCTTCACGGGGCAACCTTTATGGTACTGGCGCCGGAGCATAAGCTGGCAGCCGGGCTTGCCACAGATGAGACAAGGGAAGCGGTGGAAGAATACATTTACCAGGCATCTCTGAAATCTTCGGTAGACCGCCTGCAGGATAAAGAGAAGACCGGTGTGTTTACCGGAAGCTATGCGGTCAATCCGATTAACGGCAAAAAAGTGCCGGTCTGGCTGTCCGATTATGTTCTTGCAGATTACGGTACGGGGGCTATCATGTGTGTTCCTGCCCACGATGACCGTGACTTTGAATTTGCCTCAAAATTTGATATTCCGATCGTACAGGTTATTGCAAAAGACGGAAAAGAAATTGAAAATATGACAGAAGCATACACAGAGGCAGCCGGAACAATGATTAATTCTGGTGACTGGAATGGCATGGAATCTTCTGTATTAAAAGAGGAAGCTCCGGAGATCATCGAAAAGATGGGCGTGGGCAAAAAGACGACCAACTATAAGCTGAGAGACTGGGTATTCAGCCGCCAGCGCTATTGGGGAGAACCGATTCCGATCGTTCACTGCCCTGACTGCGGTGCCGTTCCGGTGCCGGAAGAAGAACTTCCGCTGACACTTCCGGAAGTAGAAAAATATGAGCCTACAGGAACAGGAGAATCTCCGCTTGCAGATATTGATGAGTGGGTCAATACAACCTGTCCGGTATGCGGAAAACCGGCAAAAAGAGAGACAAACACCATGCCGCAGTGGGCAGGGTCCTCCTGGTATTTCCTGCGCTATATTGACAGCAAGAACAGTGAAGAACTGGTGTCAAAAGAAAAAGCAGACAAATATCTTCCGGTTGACATGTATATCGGCGGTGTAGAGCACGCAGTGCTTCACCTTCTGTATTCCAGGTTCTATACCAAGTTCTTATACGATATCGGAGCAGTAGACTTTGATGAGCCGTTCCATAAGCTGTTTAACCAGGGTATGATCACCGGAAAGAACGGAATTAAAATGAGCAAGTCAAAAGGAAATGTAGTTTCTCCGGACGACCTGGTAAGGGATTATGGATGTGATTCCCTCAGAATGTATGAGCTGTTCGTAGGACCGCCTGAGTTAGATGCAGAGTGGGATGAGCGGGGAATTGACGGTGTGCGCCGTTTCTTAAGCCGTTTCTACAATGTTGTCCTGGATCAGAAAGATAAAGACGTGAAAGAGACAAAGGATCTTTTGAAGGTGCGCAACCGCCTTGTATATGATGTGACAAGCCGGCTTGAGAAGTTCAGCCTGAATACAGTAGTCAGCGGGTTCATGGAATACAATAATAAACTCAATGATATGGCTAAAAAGGGCGGAGTTGACAAGAAAACACTGGAAACGTTCATTGTTCTGTTGGCACCGTTTGCGCCTCATATTGCAGAGGAGCTTTGGAGTGAGTTAGGACATACAGACAGTGTATTTGCGCAGGAATGGCCGGCATACGATGAAGCATATTTAAAAGATGATGAAGTTGAGATTGCCGTACAGATCAACGGTAAAGCGAGAACAACGATCACCATCGGAGCAGACGATGCAAAAGAAGCAGTCATTGAAAAAGCAAAAGAAGCTTTAGGAGATAAATTGAACAAAACGGTCGTAAAAGAGATTTATGTTCCGGGAAGAATCGTAAATATTGTACAGAAATAATTGAGAGTAATCTCATAAAATGGCGCAGGTAGTGGAAACATTATCTGCGTTATTTTTACACTTGCATATAAAAGAAAGAGGGAAATCAATGGTAAAAGCAGTTTTTTTTGATCTTGACGGCACGCTGATCTCCAGCACAACCGGGGAGATTCCCCAAAGTGCCAGAAAAGCAATAGATCAGCTGAGAATGAACCAAATCAAGATATTTACAGCCACAGGCAGACACATGTCAGAGATGCAGGAGCTGCCTGTTGAGGAAATACCGTTTGATGGGCATATAACTTTAAATGGACAGCTTTGCCTGGACAGCCGGAGAGAAGTGTTTTACAGTGAACCCATCAGCGAGAGGGATGTAAAACAGATGCTTGGTTTATTTGAAGAGCGGAGCCTGCCTGTGATGCTGGTCGAAAAGGACAGGATGTATATTAATTATATTGACGAAAAGGTTGAAAAAGCACAGGAGGCGATCAAGACACCGATTCCGGAGATTGGATTTTACTCCGGAGAACCTATCTATCAGTTTATTCTGTATTCTGACGAAAGAATGGCAGAGAAAATAACGGCAGGGCTTGATGACTGTAAAATGAGCAGATGGAATCCATATGCTGTTGATATTATTGCAAAAAACGGAGGAAAAGTTGCTGGTATACAGCAGATCCTGAAAGACTGCCGCATTGGCCAAAATGAGATTATGGCATTTGGAGACGGTGAAAATGATATGGATATGCTCCGTTATGCAGAAATCGGGATCGCAATGGGGAATGCAGAAAAAAAGGTAAAGGATTGTGCAGATTTTGTAACAGAGCATGTGGATGCCGACGGAGTAGAAAAAGCGCTGAAATATTATAAAGTCATTTAATTTATATCTTTAAATAAGGGTAAAAAGCCAATAAATTTCTGATTCGCTGTTTGTGAGGAATACAAAATTATTCTCTCCTGTTATTATAATACTACCTTGTTGTACAACACACGCCCATCCGAAGGAGGCTTTTTCAGAGCCGACAGGAGACAGTGGGAAAGAATTGGATGAAAAAGGAGGGGATTGATTTTGGATCAGAAGAAAATAGGAGAGTTCATAGCCCTGCTGCGGAAAGAGCGGGGAATTACACAGGCGGAATTAGGTGAGAAAATCGGAGTGACAAATAAAACAATTTCCCGGTGGGAAAATGGAAATTATATGCCGGATATATCAACAATGATGAGTTTATGCAATGAATTTAAGATCAATATGAATGAGCTGCTCAGCGGGCAGAGGCTTGATAACGATGAGTTTCGGGTGAAGGCAGATGACAATGTGATTGATTCTCTCAAAAGAGAAAAAAACGTATGGAAGAAAAAGAAACTCATGGATTTTTTAGAGGGCGGGGGTACAGGCATTTTAGTATCTATTATCTTTTCTCCGAATACACCCCGCAGGACAGCTGTGTTTATCATTGGGCTGGTGATGCTGTGTGCGGGCAGATATTACAGGTCAAAGTATGAGCAGTATATCCTTCAAAGAACAGAGGATAAAAACAGTTAGGCTGACGGCAGGTATGTTGACATACCTGCCGGTTTCTATTATAATGAACGTTGTTCATTATAGGAAGGAGTATTTCATGAAGAAAGCAGTGACTTCCAGGGAAGCTATCCTGGCAGCCAGCCGGAAGCTTGTGATGGAGAGTGGACTTCAGGCGGTCAACATGCGGACAGTTGCATCTGCCTGTGGTGTGGCAGTAGGTTCTGTATATAACTATTTTTCGTCCAAAACGGAGTTATTGACGGCTACTGTTGAAGAGGTCTGGAAAGAAATATTTCATATGTCCGAACATTCATCGCAGTTTGCGGATTTCGCAGACAGTGCTGCATGGCTGTTTGAAAGGATACAGGATGGTTCCAGAAAGTATCCCGGATTTTTCACTCTGCATTCAATGAGTTTTGCAGCCGGGGAAAAAGAACAGGGGCGCCGGATGATGGAGCAGTATTTTGGACATATAAAGCAGGAACTTCTCCATGTACTGGACAATGACCACAAAATAAAGCCGGATGTTTTTAATGAAAATTTGACCCGGGAGAGTTTTATAGATTTTGTTTTTATGAATGTGACTTCTCTTATGCTGGAAAAGAAACGGGACTGCCGTTCTCTTTTAGAAATCATAAGACGGATTCTTTATTAAGTGCCTGCCGTTTTGGCAGGTAATTTAAGAATATAAAATGAACGTTGTTCATTAAAATAATACCAGGGTCAAGATTACAAAAATTATAAAGGAGGAAATATGAAAGTACAGAAAAAACAATTACTTTTAGCAGCAGGTATTGTATGGGGACTGGCAGGAATCAATATTTTAAGAATCGGCATCATAGCATATAAACAGAATTGGTCTATTTTGAATGGATTTATTTCAGCATTGGTGTTCGCAGTTTTTCAGATTATGGTGTTTGGAAAACTAGTCAGAAAACATACAGCCCGTATTATAAATTATGAAGAAGAAAAACAATTTCTATTTAAATTTTTTGATTTGAAATCTTTTTGTATTATGGGCTTTATGATGACCTTTGGAATCGGGATCAGAATGTCCGGTATCTGGCCTGAATCCTGGATTGCAGTGTTTTATACCGGATTGGGAACAGCCTTGTTTTTGGCAGGAATGGCATTTGCCGCCCAATATATAAAAATACAAAATGGAGCACGGAATTGTGCGCAGGCAAAGAACCGGCAGGAGAGGAGAAAAGAATGCAGGCAGTGATGGAAACAATTTTTGATATTCTATATCTTACAACAGTGATTACCATTGGAATTATTATGATTAGAAAAGGAAGGAACAATAGACAGTACAGAGTTTTTGGAATTATGGCGGTGATTCTCGGAGCCGGAGATTCGTTTCATCTGGTTCCGAGAGCCGTGGCCTTGTGTACTACAGGACTTGAGAATTATACAGCGGCATTGGGAATCGGGAAACTGGTCACTTCCATAACGATGACTCTTTTTTATATTCTGCTTTATCATATTTGGAGAATGCGCTATAAGGTAAAGGATAAAAAGTACCTGACAGTGGCCGTCTATATTTTAGCCATTCTGAGGATCGCTTTATGTCTGTTTCCCCAAAATCAGTGGATGAGTGCCCAGGCACCGCTTGAATGGGGGATTTACCGCAATATTCCGTTTGCGGCAATGGGGCTGCTTATCATCATTTTATTTTTTCAGAAGACCAGAAACGGAAAGGACCGGCCGTTTGGCTGTATGTGGCTTACGATTACGCTGAGCTTTGCTTTTTATATCCCGGTTGTTCTGCTGGCAGACAGATTTCCGGCGGCAGGCATGCTGATGATACCAAAGACATGTGCCTATGTCTGGACGGTTTTGATCGGATTCTTTGATATGAAAAATTGATACATCTCCATACTTATGCTACACTTATCAGGACAGATTTTGTAGAGGTAAAGGAGCAGATATGTATACATTTGAGGGCAGAGTAAGATATAGTGAAGTAGATGCAGAAGGAAAGCTGCCGGTCCCGGGCATTGTTGATTATTTTCAGGACTGCAGCGTATTCCAGTCAGAAGATTTAGGGGTAGGGGTGCGCTATCTGGCATCAAAGAACAGAGCGTGGGTGCTGAATTCATGGCAGATTATCATTGAACGTTTCCCGTTGGAGGGAGATTTGGTAAGAACCAGTACCTGGGCGTCAGGATTTGAGCGGCTGTTCGGCCTGAGAAATTTTACAATGAAAGACGAAAATGATGGGATGCTGGCCTATGCCAACTCTTATTGGGTCTATATGGACTTGGAGTCAGGAAGACCGGTAAAAGCTTCTCCGGAAGAAGTTGCAGTTTATGCTCCGGAACCTAGACTGGCTATGGAATATGAGCCCAGGAAGATAAAACTTCCCCAAGACTGGCAGGAGAAGGATCCGGTGAGAGTACCCAAATCCTGGATTGACAGTAACCATCACGTCAATAACAGCCAATATGTAAGGCAGGCGTGGAATCAGCTGCCTCTCTGCACAAAGATTCGTCAGGTCAGGGTAGAATATAAGAATGCCGCAAAATTGGGCGATTTAATGATACCCCGCATTTCCGGGGGAGAGGAACGGATTGTAGCGGAATTGTGTGACGAAAGCAGAGATCCCTATGCGGTCGTGGAGTTTAAACTGGAGAAATAACGTATTAGAAAACGGAGGATATATGTTACAGTACAATACAAGCTTCATTGATAATAAGGCGGTCATAGGCATTCTCCGCCGTGCATGCAGCCACGTGGATAAGCGGCTGATTGACCACGGAATAAGGGTATCTTATATTGTTTCCTGTTTTTTGCGTGATGTGCCCGGCATTCATTCTGTGAAACTCCGTGATCTGTGTTTTCTTGCTGCGCTTCATGATATCGGTGCATATAAAACAGAAGAAATTGACCGCATGGTACAGTTTGAAACGGAAAATGTATGGGAGCATTCAGTATACGGCTATTTGTTTATCAAATATTTTACGCCTCTTTCATCATTTGCACCGGCTGTTCTTTATCACCATACACCTTGGAGTGAGCTGAAGGAACAGGATGATATCTCCGCTGAATTAAAATATATTGCACAGTTGATCTATATTTCTGACCGTCTGGATATCTGGATGAATTCAGAGCACAGGTCTTTTTCTGATTTTATCCGGATTATTTCCGGTGAGCGCGGGACCCGTTTTGAATCCTCTCTGGTAGATGCTCTGGCAGATATGCAGTTTGCATCTTTTACTGCTGAACAAGCAGAACGTGATCCGGCTTTTATACATATGCAGTCAGAGATTGCTTTCAGCCATGAGGAAATCCTTGCCTATCTTAAGACAATTATCTACTCTATGGATTTCCGAAGCATACATACGGTTACACATACCATTACCACCACGAGTATTTCCAATGAACTTGCAGAACTGATGCGGCTTACGCCTGCTTACCGGAACCAGATCGTCTTCGGAGCTTTGCTGCACGATTTGGGGAAGATCGGAATTCCGGTTGAAATACTGGAGTATCCGGGAAGACTCAGCCCCCAGGCAATGGCAGTTATGCGTACTCATGTGGATATCACAGCAGAAATTTTTGAGGATGATATTCCTGAGACGATCCAGAGGATTGCCCTGCGGCATCATGAAAAGCTGGACGGTTCGGGGTATCCGCGGGGACTGTCGGCAAAAGATCTGACTATCGGTGAACGGATTGTGGCTATGGCAGATATTGTGAGTGCTCTTGCGGGTACCCGCAGTTATAAAAAGGCATATGGCAGGGAACGTATTATTTCTATTATCAGTGAAATGAGCCAGAGCGGCCTGATAGATTCCGGGCTGGTTGACCTTATGACCACCAACTACGACCAGATTATGGGGAAGACAGCGGTTCACTGTAAGCCGGTCATGGATATTTACCGGAAGCTTCGGAGAGAATATACGGAGACCTATGCCCGGTGTTCAGCTGGCCGCAATATAGAAAAGAGGAAAAAACTGTGAGAATACTTGTCGATGCAGATGCCTGCCCGGTGGTAGAAATTGTGGAACGGGAGGCAAAACGAAAGGATGCCGGCGTTATTTTATTTTGCGATACCAGCCATATCCTCCGGACAGAGTACAGCGAAGTGAAGGTCATAGAGGCCGGAAAGGATGCAGTTGATTTTGCATTGGTTAATCAATGTAAAAAAGGGGATATTGTTGTAACACAGGATTACGGCGTGGCAGCTATGATACTTGGAAAGGGAGCTTACGGGATTCATCAGAGCGGCAGATGGTATACCGAGAATAATATGGATCAGCTTTTGCTGGAACGGCATATGGCAAAAAAGGCCCGGACAGGAAAGGGGAAGCGCCATTTAAGAGGTCCGTCAAAGCGGACCAAAGAAGATAATGAGAGATTTGCACAATCCCTAAAGAAACTGCTTGAAGCTGTAATTAATTCTTAAATAGACGAAACCGTCAAATTTATCGTGCAAAGTTGTCAGGATCTCAGAGAGTGGATGCCTGACAACTTTGTTTAGTTATGATGCTGAGCTTAGAAATGAAAAGGTGCCTGAAACTGCATATGTTCAGCAGCGAGTATAGAAAAGCTTCAGAACATTTTCGCCCTCACACAAATTCAGATGATAAGGCTGCGCGCATACGAATTTCCAGCAGGGGATGGAGCAGATATGCCGGCATGCAGATATGACAGAGCATGCATTTACGTCTGTAATGAGTTTGTCGGGGCAGATGCGCTGTCCTGTGCATTTATTCAGGTATTGAACTGTATAGTATGCTGTACCGTCGTGAACCATGACTTCAGCGTTATCATACAGATAACCCTCTTCGAGCTTCAGTATGGCATAGTCCCGTACAGTTCCGTCTCCGCATTTTGTTTTATAATCCAAAGTGAATTCAGCAGTGCCCAGAGCAGGCAGTGTGAAGTTTTCTGCCAGTACCTGTACATTTTGGCTGGATAATGCCTCAGAAATGGATTCGGCCCCTCTGACATCATACAGCAAAGGAAACTGAACAGGAGCATTGGTGTGATTCGTCACAACAAACCGGCAACAGACAGTCTGGCATGCTGTTATATCAATAGATTTATAAACAGCGTTTTCTTTGGAACTGCCCACAAATTTCTCTATCGTATAATCTGAATTGCAGGAAATGACCGGAGTTGGAAAACGCAGAGTGCGGATTGGATTATCATATGTGAGTTTGGAAGTTCCTGCATCAAGATGGTTCGGTTCCAGGAAGGCAGCAAGGGTTTCTTTGTCATAATTTGTATGAAGATGTGTGCCGTGAGCGGATCCTTTATTGGTGATTTGGTATTTCAGCTGTATCCGCAGCTGACTATCCGGAGATGCAGGCAGATATGGCAGAATTCCCAGATCTGCAGTGATAACTCCATTCTGAACAGCCGTATCGTTTAGATCGGGCAGCAGTGCCGGCTTTTTGTAAACTGTAAAGTCAGGATCTGACGGATCTGTGATATCAGGTGCATTAATAGATTTTAGTTTCAGAGAATCTTGGATACCGGTGATACGGAGGGAACCGGCAACATAATCAAACAGTGCCGTGTTGATGGAATCGGTGATGGTAATTTTAAGCCCGCCGGTCAGAATAAGAAGATTTCTTACCAGACGTTCCAGTTCTTCTATGATAGGATGCTCAGGATCGTTCTCTGTGGCTTCATGCAGGTAGGTTCCGGTTGTGGCGATAGTACGCATAATATTAAGAATATCATCGCGGGTATAAGGGCCCGGTGTCTGGGCATCTATTTCAATTCCCAGTACGAAAAGGGAGGCATTGCCGTCAGCTGGTTCCTTAATTTTCTGTGCCGTCTCATATGCACGCTGCAGAGCCAGAATCAGTTCTTCAGAAGTCGCGGAGCGGCTTGCTGTCTCAGCAATCAGGCTTGGCTGGGTCTGCAGAAGATATAAAAAATATTTCCAGGGCCCACCGGGCACATCCGGAAAGAAATCACTGTCGGTACTGCCCGGCCGGGCGTACACATCAGGGTACTGCGGATTGACAGAACGGTTCGCCTGTCCGTCGGTTATGAGTATCACTGCCCGCCGCAGAATATCGTCAGACTGGGCAAATCCAGGTGTTTTAAAAAATGTATAGGCCTGATTCAGGCCTGCCTCCGTATTGGTGTCTTCCCCATAGGGGATGGCCCAGATCATATTGTCAAGGATGGTGTTATTCTCATAGCCGGTATCGTTCATACTGTAGGGAAGCTGGGCGCCGGTTAACGGAGTTCCTGCTGCAACTGCAGTGATAAAGTTGCCGGTGTATGCTGCAGGATCCTGGCTGTATACTGTGCTGAGGTAATTCTCAAGAACCGTATCCGGCTTCGGAGAGCCATCTTCATTATAAATATCCGAGAACTGAATTTTATAGTAGTTATAATAGTTATACAGGCTTCGTTCTGCACTGGCTGCAATAGGGGCAGACTGTGCCATATAGGAAGGAATATCTGTTGCAGATACATAAGATCCATTGCGGTATCCAAGAATCTGGCCGATCAGGTTTCCGCTTGTAGTTGAACGCCGCCAGGTGAAAAGAGTTCCAAGATAGTCGTAGGAAAAGCCTCCGGTGCTCTCCGGGATATAAGCGTCCCGGGCAAAGGGAATAATGGTAACTTTTGTATCTCTGTTCTGCTGCCAGAGCAGCTGAATCGTCTGAATCAGCGCTCTCTTGGCCTGTGCCATTTTACGGCTCATAGATGACATCATACTGGCAGTGACATCCAGTACAAATACTACGTCCAGAGAGTGGGGCGGATAGTAGGAGAAGACAAGAGGGTTTGCTTCGATATCGAGTGTAACGGTTGAAGTACAGCCGTCTGTGGCTCCTTTAGAAATACGGAGACGGTCATTAAAATGAAGAATGCCGCCGGATCCATTGTCATAGGCTGCATCATAAACGGCTGTGGTCTGGGATGTAATCCAGTAGTCCGGATTAAGAGGATCATCTGTAGTGCGAAGGATATCATATCCTCCTATAGAGACAGGGTTCTGTTTGCCGGGACCCTGATAAAGGCATGGGGTTTTATCAATTAACATAAGGTACCTCCGATTAATATGCGTTACATTAATGTATGATCCAATCAGAAACTGTGTGATACAGCAGCTGTTGACAGAAGGAGTGTTATACGTTATGATATTCATATCAAAATAATTTGATGTGATGAGGTGATGATTATGATTGATTTTTCAAAAGACGCTGATATATTTAAGGCTCTTTGTGATGAAAAGAGATTAGCTATTTTAAATCATTTGAAAAGCGGTGAAAAGTGTGCATGTGTTTTAATAGAATATATGGATATAGGACAGTCTGCTTTATCTTATCATATGAAAATACTTTGCAGATCCGGAATTGTGACAAGCAGGCAGGAGGGCAAATGGACTTATTACAGCCTGAATCAAGCAGGAAGCCAGCATGCTTCAAAACGCCTCTTGGAATTGACAACGCCAGATATGAAAGCATAGCCGGATATTATATATAGAAGTCATCTGCGGATGGCTTTTATAAAAACCTTACACATCAAAAAAAGTTGATATGAAAAAGAGCAAAGGAGTTTTTGTGAGAATGGTAAATAAAATATGGTTGTTTTTTCAGGACCAAGTATTAGGAATGGTGTGGTTAAATAGATTGATCGGAAATGTATTATCTATGATTGGGATAGATGTGAACAGCCGGTTAGGCGGAAGTGTTCAGTTTTTTATTTATGATGTAATTAAGATTACCGTTTTATTATGTTTTTTAATTTTCTTTATCTCATATATACAAAGTTACTTTCCGCCGGAGAGAAGCAGGAAGATATTAGGCCGGTTTCATGGGATAGGTGCAAACATGATATCGGCATTGCTGGGAACCGTGACACCTTTTTGTTCATGTTCATCTATTCCGTTATTTATGGGGTTTACACGCAGCGGACTGCCTTTAGGTGTGACATTTTCATTCCTTATATCATCTCCTATGGTTGATTTGGGAAGTCTTGTCCTGCTTATGAGCATCTTTGGAACAAAAATTGCCGTTGCCTATGTTCTTGTCGGTTTAGTGATTGCGGTCATCGGCGGAGCACTGATCGAAAAGATGCATATGGAACAGTATGTGGAAGATTTTACGAATAGTGAAGGCTGCGCAGGTACTTGTTCAGCTGTACTCACCAGAAAAGACAGAATACAGTTTGCGAAAGAACAGGTTTGCCAAACCTTTAAAAAGGTATTTCCTTACATTTTGGCAGGTGTAGGAATTGGAGCAGCAATTCATAATTGGATACCGCACAGCTGGACAGAGACTGTCTTAGGAAGCAATAACCCATTTGGTGTTGTGCTGGCTGTGATGATCGGTGTTCCCATGTATGCAGACATTTTTGGAACAATTCCGGTTGCCGAAGCACTGCTTGCAAAAGGGGCACAGCTGGGCACGATCCTTTCTTTTATGATGGCTGTCACAACGTTAAGTTTACCGTCTCTGATCATGTTAAAGAAAGCAGTGAAGCCCAAACTGTTGGCATTGTTTTTTGCCGTCTGTATAAGCGGAATTATTTTGGTGGGTTATATGTTTAACATTGTCCATGGATTCTTAATTTAATAATCCGATCTTAACAATCCTTATTTTATAGCAATAAATATTTTAACTTCGTTGTCAGGGTCGTCAACTGAACATACCTTCCGTTCGTATAACTCAAAGTCATCACGGCTGTCCAATTCTTCTTTTGCAGAGGGCAGCCATGTCCCATAAATGTACTGATAGGATATTAAGAGCTTTGACAGTGAGCCGCGGTGAGTAAATACAGCATATTTTCCCGGACTTAATATTTTTTGTTCCAGTGTTTGAGGCAGGTTTTTAAAATTGCTGACAGGGCTTCCGACAAGAACTGAAAACTCTGTGTCGCCTTCTTTTGTATAAGTGGTCTGGGAAGTTTCGCAGATGCAGTATCCTGTGCCGGATGCCGCAAAGAGTTCCTGGTGAAGGCATAGATATTGTTCCCATAATCCGGGGAGCCGATTGTCTGAAATAGAGGTTATACCCCGGAGACCGGCAACTTTGGTTTCTTCCAGCATGCATACTTCCGGAGTATGTGAGATGTTGTTGGCAACATGGCATATATCTTTGGGGGACAGTGCTCTTTTGGCCTGTACGACCAGATTAAGTCCTGCTTTCCGGTAATCTAAAGGGCTGCGGCCGAACGCTGACTTAAAAGCTCTGCTGAACGCCTCGGATGATTCAAAACCACAGTCCAGTGCAATATCCATGATCTTCTTTTCTGAATGAAGCAGGCTTTCTGACGCCTTATAGAGCCGACGCCGATTGATATAACGGCCTGCCGGCTCGCCTAATACAGAAGAAAACAGCCGTGTCATATGATAGTATGAGTAGCCGGTTTCCCTTGACACATCACTTAATCCAATGTCTTCATTCAAATGTTCTTCAATATATCTGACTGCTTTTTCTAAGGGAGAAAAATGTTTCAAGCAGGCACCTCCTTTGCTGCAACCATTATACCATACCCGGAGGGCGCACATACTGGAATATGAAGCCAGCAGGTTAATCTGCACCAGAACAGACATATAACTCAGCAAAAAGTATCATGCAGAGGACCCGGTTTACAGATATACTGGACGAAAGAAGTGCATAGAAAAGAAACGAGGTATGAACAGATGACAGATATCATTGTACAGGGACTGACCCAAAACAATTTAAAACATGTTTCATTCAGGATTCCGAAGGAGAAGATTACGGTCTTTACCGGTGTATCCGGATCAGGAAAATCCAGTATCGTATTTGATACGATCGCCGCAGAATCACAGCGGCAGATGAATGCAACCTACCCGGCGTTTGTGAGATCAAGGCTTATGAAGTATCCGAAACCGGCGGCGGAACGGATTGATAATCTGACAGCCTCTGTGGTAGTGGATCAGTCGCCGCTTGGCGGGAATACCCGTTCAACCGTAGGAACCATCAGCGGATTGTACTCCAGTCTGCGGCTGCTGTTTTCAAGAATAGGGAAGCCATATGCAGGCACGGCATCTTACTTTTCTTTTAATGATCCGAACGGGATGTGCAAAACCTGTTCCGGCCTTGGAAAAGTTACAAAGATTGATATAGAAGCTGTGATAGAATTTGACAAATCATGGAACGAAGGATGTATAAAAGATTCTCTTTTCCGCCGGGGCTCCTGGTATTGGAAACAGTATGCCAATTCCGGACTGTTTGATCTTGACAAGCCCATTAAGGATTATTCCAAAGAAGAATACAATCTTCTGCTGTATGGCTTCAGGGATGGAAAGGGCAGTCCGGAGAATCCAAAAGTAACCGGGATATATCATAAATATGCGAAGACTCTTTTAAACCGTGATATCAGCAGCAAAAGCAAACATACAAAGGAAAAGTCACAAAATCTGGTCATGGAGAAGGAATGTACAGACTGTCACGGAAAACGGCTGAATAAAACAGCCTTGAACTGCAAAATAAATGGATATTCTATTGCAGATATGTGTGAGATGGAACTGACTCAGCTCAGGGAGGTTCTGTCCCGGATAACGGATCAGACAGTAGGAGTGCTGGTTCAGACACTTATAGAGGGACTGGACAGGATGATAGAGATCGGTCTTTCTTATCTTCATTTGAACCGTGAAACTCCGTCGCTGTCCGGTGGGGAAGCACAGAGGCTTAAGTTAGTCCGGTACATGGGCAGCAGTCTGACCGGTTTGACTTATATCTTTGATGAGCCAAGTTCCGGAATGCATCCCCGGGATGTCTGCCGTATGAACAGTCTGCTCATGCAGCTTCGGGACAAAGGCAATACAGTCCTGGTGGTAGAACATGATAAGGATGTGATCTCCATTGCTGATTATGTGATTGACGTGGGACCGCAGGCAGGGCAAAACGGCGGAGAAATTGTTTTCGCCGGCAGCTGGCAGGACCTTTTGAAGTCAGACACTTTAACGGGAAAAGCCATGTGCCGGTCTTTGCCGATTAAGGAAGAACTGCGTCTTCCTTCAGGAAGCCTCCCAATCCGGGGAGCCTGTCTGCACAATTTAAAAAATATTGACGTTGACATTCCTCTGGGAATTATGACTGTTGTGACCGGAGTGGCAGGCTCGGGAAAAAGTACACTTATTTCTGAGGTATTTGCCAAACAATATGAGGAAGATATTGTGATGGTTGACCAGGGGCCGATC
This sequence comes from Anaerostipes sp., assembly GCF_018381315.1. Classification (GTDB taxonomy): domain Bacteria; phylum Bacillota; class Clostridia; order Lachnospirales; family Lachnospiraceae; genus Anaerostipes. The sequence goes on from NZ_JAGZSD010000011.1 coordinate 17,430, forward strand.
ACGGCAACCAACCGGTCCACTCCGGCATCCTATCTGGGATTTTTTGATGCGGTCCGCAGACTGCTGGCAAAAGAGAGCGGGAAATCGGACAGCCTGTTCAGTTTTAATTCTGCAGGTGCCTGTCCGGTATGCGGCGGAAAGGGAGTGATCGTGACCGAGCTGGCCTTCATGGACCCGATCATTACGGAATGTGAGGCATGCGGCGGTATGAGATATAATGAAGAGGCACTGGCCTGTACTTATAAAGGGAAGAACATCGTGGATCTGCTGAGGCTGACGGCTTCGCAGGCTTTGGAAGTGTTCGAGGATCCGGAGATCACGAAACGGCTGAACGTAATGCAGCAGGTGGGGTTATCCTATCTGACACTGGGACAGCCGCTCAGCACGCTGTCCGGCGGAGAGCGGCAGAGAATCAAGCTGGCCAGGAATCTGGGAAAAAAGGGCAGTATTATCATCATGGATGAACCAACCACAGGGCTTCACATGTCTGATATTAAAAACCTGTTAAAATTATTTGATATGCTTGTGCTGAGAGGAAACACTCTTGTAGTGATCGAACACAGCCTGGACGTGATGAAGCAGGCGGACTGGATCATTGATATCGGACCCGACGGAGGAAAACATGGAGGAGAAGTGGTGTTTGAAGGAACACCGGCAGATATGATAAAAAGTGCAGAAACGCTTACAGCGGACAGCCTTCGGGCATCGTGTTCCCAATAAGGCAGGAACAGAATAAATGGAAAAGAAACGCAGGAGTACAGATATAGTAATGAATGAATTTAATGAATTAACAGCAAATTTGGATCGAATCCATACGACAGATTTAGGCGCTGTCAGGATAAAACGGAACCTTTCTCTGGATACAGATGATGCAGCAGAGTGGTGCAAAGCTAAAATTATCTCACCTGGTGCCGTAATTACGAGAAGAGGAAAAAACTGGTACATAAAAGCAGATGGCTGTATTATTACGGTAAATGCATACAGCTATACAATTATCACCGCACATAAGGAAAAGCAATAAGGCAGATCATTTTCGGGGAGAAAGATTTGGCAGAAAATCTATCCGAATAGTACCTGAAAAGAGAGGAATCATTCTTTTATATGGATTATAATGACGTAGTGAAATAAAGAAAGGAAGGAGAAGCATGGAATGGAATGAAAAACTGCAGATGATCGTCGATTATGTAGAACATCATCTCCAGAGAATACAGGAACCTATTGATCCAGACGAAATATTGAAGATCGCCGGGTGCTCTTTTGGTTTTTTTCAAAAGGTATTTTCTTATATGAACGGCATCAGCTTTTCAGAGTATGTCCGCTCCAGAAAACTGACGTTAGCCGGATATGACTTGAAAAGTACAGGGCGGAAAGTGGTTGATGTGAGTTATCAGTACGGATATGATTCTCCTACTTCCTTCACAAAAGCTTTTCAGCAATTTCATGGCATTTCACCGAAAGAAGCCCGGATCAGGAATGCGAAGCTTCAGATTGTGCCGAAGCTGCAGGTTTCAGCAAAACAGCAATATTCCTGGAGACTGGAGCAAAAACCGGCCTTCCGTCTCATTGGAAAGAGCATCCGGTTTTCCTGTGGGAGTGAGGAACAGTCTTCGAAAATATTAGAATTTTGGAGTGACTGTCAGAGAAACGGTGTTTTTTCTGAGCTGGTCTCTATGGACAAAGGAGAACCCCGCGGCCTGTTTGGACTGTTTCATAATTATGATGAAAGCAGAAACGAAATGGATTATTCGATCATGGCGGCAGCAGACCGGGAAGTGCCGGAAGGATACGCTGAAGCTGTGCTGCCCGGGGCTTCATGGGCGGTGTTTGACTTAAAAGGTGCTGTGCCTCAGTCTATACAAAACGGATGGAAGTATCTCAGGGAGGAGTGGCTGGTGAATTATCCGTTCCGGCATGCAAAATGCCCGGAGCTTGAGTGGTACAGCAGCGGCAATGTATATGATAAGGACTATTTGAGCCAGATATGGATACCGGTCATAGACACGGAACAGTAAAAAACAGGAGGACTAGCATATGGATTTACCTTTTCGTATTGAGAACAGAGACAGCTTTCGTGTTGTCGGAAGTATGATCCGGACAACAAACAAAAAAGGAGAGGGGAGAAAGGCAATCCCCAGGCATTGGTCTGAGATAAAAAAGGACAGCATGGAACAGACTTTAATGGAGTTGTCAGATCAGGAGCCCCAGGGGTTATTTGGAATTAATATTTATAATACCGACAAGACAGACTCCAGAATTTTCAATTATATGATCGCAGTCTCAAGCAGCCGGGATGCTGAGGATGGATTTACCGAATACATTGTTCCGGCTATGACGTGGGCAGTGTTCCCATGTACAGCGGAAACCATAGGGAAAACGGAAGCCCAGGCAATCACGAAATGGCTTCCAAAATCAAAATACAAACCATTAAATAAAGGTTATATTACAGGCAGGATGAAATCTGGAGCACCGGATATTGAATATTACGGACAGGGCGGATATGCAGAAGTCTGGATCGGTGTGAAAGAAAAAACGAACTAGGATAAGGAGGAGATTGATATGAATCAAAAAGCAGAATTTAAAGACTTTCTTGCTGCCGCAGCTGAAGAAAATCAGGAATTCGTAAAAGAGCTGCATGATAAATTGATGGAACTGGGCTGCAAAATTGACATTAAATCTGCCAGGAGCGGCTATGTAGTTTCCTACAGCCTGGACAAGAAAACCGTTTTAAATTATGTGTTCCGGAAAAAAGGAATGCTTGCCCGGATTTATGGTGTTCATGTAAACCAGTATACAGAGGTTTTTGATACATTCCCTGATGAAATGATACAGGCAGTGCTTGCAGCACCGCCCTGTAAGCGTATGATCGATCCGGATGCCTGTAATCCAAAGTGTTCTATGGGATATGATTTTTGGCTGAAGAGTGAACACTGCCAGAAATGCCGCAGCAGTGCATTTATGTTTCTGGTCTGCCCAGAGAATCAGTCACATATCCAGTCACTGATTCTGAGGGAAGTTAAAGCACGTAAAAGTCTTTCTGCTTAAAGACTTTTACGTTCGAGCTATTTCACAGACTCATCTTCTCTAATGTCTGAATCAGCCGCAGTACATGTTCAGCAGGTTTAAGAGAATATAAAAGGCCGTAGGGAATACTGTAATCCCATTCTACAGGAATCGTCACCAGCCCCGGATGGACATCCTGCCAGCATTCCAGAGATAAGAGGATATTCCCTGTCTCCTCACAGCGGTTAAACACAGACATATCATAAAAATGCGGGGTATCTTCGATCTGTATCTGAGGGTGATTCTTTTGAAGATCATTTCTGATACGGTCATTGGTCTCGGAGTCACCCTGCTTTACCATCATAAGCTTTTCTCCGTACAAATCTGTTATTTTCAAACACTTTTTCTCTGCAAGGCGGTGTTCCCTTGAGACCGCACACATCTTTTTATATGTTCCGAGAGGAAGCATATGACATCTGTTAAGCCATATCTTAGAATCGCAGACACCGATCAGGACGTCAAATTTTTCTCCCAGCCGTGATATTTCTGAAAGAATCCCTTTATGATCGTCATCAAAAGGAACAAGATGCAGTTTGTAGCCGGGAAAATCTTTATTTACACGATACCACAAATCCATAAAGGGTTTTGCCGGGTTCAGAAGAGATGTTCCCACACTGAATGTACTGTCCGCAGAAGTCATGGTCTGTCTGGCATTATCTATGGATCTTTTGGAAAAATCAAATAAATATTTAGCATCTTTATAAATAACTTCTCCCGCAGGTGTCAGCCGAATCCCTGTGGGAGTACGATTTGTAAGCTTCAGATCCAGATGGTCTTCCAGAGAGTTCACCTGCTTCATAACGGCAGTGGGTGATATATACAGAACTTCTGCGGCTTTTGTAAAACTTCCGCAGTCGGCAACGGTTACAAAAACAGTTAATTGAGGGTTAAACATGGGGCACCTCCAATCTTGGTATGAACATTTAGTTTATACTATGGTAACGTACTGGAGATTCTTCGTCAAGCAGATGGCAGATATAATAAAACAGAAAGGAGATGATAAGATGGCAGCAATGATTGTGTATTTTTCACGCAGAGGTGAAAATTATGTAAATGGTGTGATCAGGGATCTTTCCACGGGGAATACGGAGGCGGCAGCTCAGATTATTAAAAAGCTGACCGGTGCAGACAGTTTTATGATAGAGCCGGTTCAGCCTTATTCAAAAAATTATAACGAGTGTATTGCTGAAGCCCAGGCAGATCAGAAAAGGAATGCACGCCCCGAACTGAAAAACTGGCCGGATTCCCTGGATGGATATGATACCATTTATCTTGGTTATCCAAATTACTGGGGCACAATGCCTATGGCAGTATTTACATTCCTGGAGCATTTTGATTTTACAGGAAAGACAATAAAACCATTTTGCACCCATGAAGGAAGCGGAATGGGAAGCAGTTTGAATGATATCAGGCGTTTATGTCCGGGTGCCCGGGTGGAGGGCGGTTTGGCCATACACGGCGGCAGCGTGGAGAAAGCGGAGCATTTGATAAAAGGCTGGATATAGGAGAAAGCAGGGGAAGTAATGGCAGTGACAGAGAATGCAAAGGCATATCAGAAAAAAATGTTTCAGGAACACGAACCTGATTTTTTTAAGACAGATCCGGAATTTATGGAGCGGTTTTATAATTTTGCTTTTGATGAGGTGGCGGAACAGATTGAATTAGACGACAGAACCAGATTTATGGCTGTCCTGGCAGCATTATTAGGCTGTCAGGGAACAGACGAATTCAGGGGAATGCTGCCTGCAGCTTTGAATATGGGAGTTACACCTGTGGAAATTAAGGAAATCGTGTATCAGGCAGCAGCGTATCTGGGAATGGGAAGGGTATTTCCATTTTTAAAGATTAGCAATCAAGTATTAGAAGAACAGGGAATTTCACTGCCGCTGGAGGGGCAGGCAGCAACAACGGCGGAAAACCGCAGAGAAGCGGGCACACAGGTGCAGGCAGAGATCTTTGGCGAAGGGATGAGAGACTTTTGGAAGTCCGGTCCCAGGGAAAGTGTTCACATCAATCAATGGCTGGCAGCCAACTGCTTCGGAGATTACTATACAAGAAATGGGCTTGACTGCAGGCAGCGTGAGATGATCACATTTTGTTTTCTGGCCGCCCAGGGAGGGTGTGAGCCTCAGCTTGTCAGCCATGCTGCAGGGAATATGCGGATTGGAAATGATAAGGAATTTCTAATAAAGATCGTCTCTCAGTGCCTGCCGTTTATCGGATATCCAAGAAGTCTGAACGCATTAAACTGCGTAAACAAAGCGGCAGAACAATAGTAAAGGTGAGAAAAGAATGTTTATGAAGACTATGGATAAAGAGAAATTTGATAAGTTAAACGTGTTTGGCCGGGGTGAACCTAATGATGGGTTCGCGCAGTATTTTATCGGTGCCTCTTTTCTGAATATATTAAATAACTCCAATGAAGAGGGAGGCATTTTTACTGCCAATGTAACTTTTGAACCAGGGTGCCGCAATAACTGGCATATTCATCATGCAAAAGAAGGCGGCGGACAGATGCTGATCTGTACTGCCGGTGAGGGATGGTATCAGGAAGAAGGAAAAGAAGCAGTAAGCCTTACTCCCGGAACAGTCATTAATATAAAGCCGGAGATAAAGCATTGGCACGGCGCGAAGAAAGATTCCTGGTTCAGCCATATCGCACTGGAAGTGCCGGGAACTGACTGTGCCAACGAATGGTGTGAACCTGTTACAGAGGAAGAATATAAGAAATTAAAATAGCTGGAATCCTTAAACAAGAATTTAATATTACATTTTACAAACTGTTAGTAAATTTTTCTTGACATGGAGTTAACTTCAAGGAGTATCCTAATGATATGGAACCTGTCAATCCGCAAATCAAACGTAAAATCAGGGAGGATTCATATGATTTATAAAGATTTTAAAAATAAAAAGCTTTCAGGTCTCGGATTAGGGGCAATGCGCCTTCCAATCGTGGAAGGCGGCTCGGATGCCCAGATTGATGAAGAACAGACTGCCAGAATGGTAGAATATGCCATGGATCATGGGATCAATTATTTTGATACTGCATACGGCTATCATGATGGACAGTCAGAGAGTGTTATGGGGAAGGTTCTGAGCAGATATCCCAGAGAAAGCTACTATTTAGCAACGAAATTCCCAGGCTATGATCTGTCCAATATGGATAAGGTTGAGAGCATTTTTGAAGAACAGTTAAAAAAATGCGGGGCAGATTATTTTGACTTTTATCTGTTTCACAACGTGTATGAAAAAAATATTGACCCATACATGGATGAAAAATATGGCATTATGGAATATCTTTTGAAACAGAAAGAAGCCGGAAGGATCAGACATCTGGGATTTTCCTGCCACGGACGCTATGACACATTAAAACGTTTTTTGGATACATACGGAAAAGAGTTGGAGTTCTGCCAGATTCAGCTGAATTATCTGGACTGGAAACTTCAGGATGCAAAAGCCAAGGTAGATCTGCTAAACGAATATAAGATCCCGATTTGGGTCATGGAACCGCTAAGAGGCGGAAAACTGGCGGTGCTTTCAGAAGAAAACACTGAAAAATTAAGAGCCTGCCGTCCGGATGAGAATATTCCGGCCTGGGGGTTCCGGTTCCTGCAGTCTGTGCCCGGAGTGACAATGGTTCTTTCCGGCATGTCAGATCTGGAACAGCTGATGGAAAATACAGCTACATTTGCTGAGGAAAAACCGCTGACGGCAGAAGAAATGGAAGTTCTGACGGAGGTGGCTGACAGCATGCTGGATATTCTTCCGTGTACTGCCTGCCGCTACTGTACATCCCATTGTCCGAAGAAACTGGATATCCCGACACTGCTGTCCTTATACAATGAAAGCCGTTTTAACACAACCATCATTACGCAGATGGCCGTGGAGGCGATGCCGGAGGACAAACGTCCGAGTGCATGCGTAGGATGCAGAAGCTGTGAGGCAGTCTGTCCTCAGATGCTTAAGATTTCAGAAGCTATGAAAGATTTTGCAGAAAAGCTGGAACAGCCGGCAGGACTGTAAAAAAGAGAAGAAAATGAGAAACAGAGCCGCTTTGCTATGCGGCTCTGTTTTTGCGTTCAATTAATATGGAGGATACGACTGCATATATGATGGTAAGAATCAGCAATGCCAGGACAATATAAAACAGCCATCCACTGTCAAAAAACACTTCTGCAGCATTCAATAAAAAGATAAATCCAAGGAGAAAAAATATGATTGCCGACTGCCGGTAATGAGGCTTTTTATCCATGTCTCTGCGTTCCTGTTTTGAGGCCCAAAGAAAAGCATTATTAAACAGAAATCCTTTTTCTTTAAAAGAAAAATAACTTATTATAAACGCACTGGCAGATATAAAAACAAGAACAACAGTAATAATGATTTCTGTCATATTTATACCTCCATATTTCAAAAATGACTTTGCATCAATCTCCTAAGGCCGGTTTCTCTCCACTTATCAGACTGCTGGTTCAATGATTTCTGCTTCCATGTTACCACAGTTTTGAAGACATGGAAACCATACTTTATAACTATATAAAACTATAATATATAGGTATTGGATATAAAATAGAGACTGCATTATAATGATGGCAAGTAAAGGAGGAAAGTATATGAGCAAAAGAGTATTGGCAATAGAAACAAGTCCAAGGAAACATGGAAACACGGAAATGATGGCAGAGAAGTTTTTAAAAGGGGCAGAAGAAGCCGGCCATAAAACAGAAAAGATCAGCCTCTATGACCGCAAGATCCAATTCTGCAGGGGATGTCTTGCCTGTCAGACAACAAAAGAGTGTGTGATCAAAGATGATATGAGTACAATTCTTGGGAAAATACAGGAGGCCGATGTACTGGTATTTTCCACACCGATTTATTTTTATGAGATGACCGGACAGATGAAGACCCTGCTGGACCGGACAAATCCTCTGTTTCCGGCAGAGTATGAGTTTCGTGACGTTTATCTTCTGGCAGCATGTGCAGACACTGAGGAAACGTCAGCAGACGGTGCGGTCAAAGGACTGAAAGGATGGATTGACTGCTTTGGGCAGGCAAGGCTTGCCGGAGTTCTCTGCGGATATGGCGCAGAGGAAAAAGGAGATATTGAGAAAATGCCGGAGATTTTAAGCAGGGCATACGGGATGGGAAAGGAGATATAGCATGGAAAAGCAGATGTTAAAAGGAAAGGTTGCATTGATTACCGGAGCAAGTTATGGTATGGGCCAGTCTATGGCTGAATTATTCGCCGAGGAAGGGGCTGCAGTTGTTCTGACAGCCAGGGGAAGAGAAAAACTGGATGCAGTCGTAGAAGGCATACGGTCAAAAGGCGGGAAAGCCATTGGAGTGACAGCGGATGTATGTTCCACAGAAGATACAAAAAAAGTTTTTGCTGAGACACTGAAGGAGTTTGGAGATTTAGATATTCTCATCAATAATGCTGGTATTGGGGAGCAGAAGCTGATCGATGAAACAGAGGATGACTGGATGCTGTACGTGATGAATACCAACCTAGGCGGACCAATGAGGTATATCAGAGAAGCGTTGAAAGTATTTCTTCCAAAAAATGAAGGTGTTATCATCAATGTGTCATCTGTCAACGGAACACGTCCATTCTGCGGGGCTGCTTATACTTCTACAAAGGGAGCGCTGAATACATTGACAAAGAATGTTGCCATGCGTCTGATTGAGACAGAGATCCGATGCAATGCTGTGGCGCCGGGGGCTACGGTGACACCGGCACATCTTGCCAATAAAGACGGGAAACAGCCCGGCGGAGATAAGATGTTACAGTATAGCGGTCATTATGTAAACTTTCCGGGACCGGAATGTGATCCTATGGATCAGGCATATGCCTGCCTGTACCTGGCTAGCAAGATGGGAAAACACGTAAAAGGCCAGGTGCTTCAGGTGTGCAACGGTGCATTCCTTTAAAGATGGATTATCTGCCGTTGTTTAAAAGTTCCTGTAATACGGTTAAAAACTTTTCAGAGGATTTGGAAAATATCTGGGATTTTTTCCAGACGATGCTTATTTCTCCCTCCAACTTTGGCGCCAGGGGGCGGAAACAAAGATTGCTGTTTCCGGAGGTATTGATGATCTTATCAAGGCCCACAGCATAACCTAAACCTTCATCTGCCAGCAGGGAGGCGTTATAGATAAGGTTATACGTAGCAATGATATTTAAATCCGTTACCTGGCGCTGAAACCATTGTGTTAAGCTGCCGCCGCGGTCTTCCTGCTGGGACAGAATCAATGGCTTATCCCACAAGTCTTCGGGGGTAATTTCCTTTTTTGATGCCAGAGGAGAATCCCTGCGCATCAGGACGCCCCAGACATCTTTATCAGGAAGTTTCAGGGCGTTGTATTTTGTCAGGTCAACGCTTCCCAAAATGATTCCAAAATCAAGCAGCCCCTTATCCAGATGTTCCATTACAAAAGAAGCATTTCCGCTGGAAATGTGAAAGTGGATTCCGGGATAAGGGGTTTGCAGTTTTTTTGCAGTCTGTGCTATGAGACGGACTGCATCTGTCTCGCCTGTCCCTATATAGATGTCTCCCATGATAATGTCATCGGCGGAGGTGATCTCCTTTTCCGTTTTTTTCACCAGATCAAGGATTTCTTCTGCACGTTTCCGTAAAATCATTCCCTCTTCCGTAAGTGTTATTTTCCGTGATCCTTTTGTACCCCGGATCAGCAGCTGTTTTCCCAGCTCATTCTCCAGATTTTTTATCTGAGTAGAAAGAGTGGGCTGTGAAAGATGAAGGGACTGGGCGGCACGAACGATGTTTTGTTCCCGCGCAATCGCAAGAAAATACTGTAATACACGCAATTCCATGTATGACCTCCTTAAAGTAATCTGTCACCAGCTTTTACTGAATGTCATTGTCCTGCAGATATGGCTAGATTAACATGAAATGTTATAGTTATCAACTTCTGATGTAAAATAGCTGATTCACTTTAAATTAATCAGGCCGATATAAGAAAAAAGGTGTATTATAAAACTATAATAATCTTTAAAAAGAGTTAGTGAAAGGAGGAGGTGCTTACGAGTGTTATAGGATATGTAAATGTTTCTCTTGAAATATGGGGAGCCGTTCTTTCTTTGATCTTTATGTTCAGTCTTTACATAGGAGGAAGTGTTAAAAACAGGACAGACAGGGCGTTTGTGAGAATTCTTTTGTGCAATGGCCTGCTGTTAAGCAGTGATGCGGCGGCATGGCTGTTTAAAGGGCATATTTCACTTATAAGTTATTGGGGAGTGAGATCCGCTAATTTTTTGGTCTATACGCTTGGGTATATCTTAATGGCGCTTTTTACAGAGTATCTGACGGAATATCTTTCCATGAGGGGAAAGATCCCGCGCAGTGCCACCAGATTTGTATGGGGACTCTGTATCGTGGGAGTGGGTTTAACAGTATTGTCTCAATGGAACCATATGTATTACGGATTTATAGGAAATAATGTTTACTGCCGCGGAGACTTGTTCTGGCTGTCCCAGTTTTGGGGATTTGTAGGAATAGCAGTTGACATCGGACTGCTGTTTGTTTACAGGAGGGAACTTAAAAAGAATGAGATGTGGGTTCTTCTTTCCTATATTTTTCTGCCGGTTCTGGCTATGATTGTTCAGATGTACATTTATGGAATCGCGTGGTTTTATCTGGCCACTACTATTTCCATCATATTTATCTATGTGACCATACAGGCCAATCAGGCACAGAAGCGTAAACTGAAGGAAATGGAAGTAGAAAGGGCCAGAACAGCAATTATGCTGAGTCAGGTACAGCCTCACTTTCTCTACAATACCCTGCAGGGCATTAAACATCTTTGTGATACCAATCCCCCGAAAGCATCCGAGGCATTGGAGCATTTTTCTTTTTATCTCAGGGGGAATCTGGATTCGCTTACAAAGAAAGGACTGATTCCTTTTGAGCGTGAGATGCGCCATGTAAAGGACTACCTGTATCTGGAGAAGATGAGGTTTGACGAAAAACTTACAATTAAGCTGGACTTGCAGTACACGGATTTCTGGCTGCCGGCGATGACGGTTCAGCCTATAGCGGAGAATGCAGTGCGCTGGGGAATTATAAAAAAGAGAGGAGGCGGCACGCTTACGATCAGGAGCGAATCAGACGGCGGAAATATTATTGTTTCTGTCATAGATGACGGTGTGGGATTTGATCCGCTGGAAAAGAAAAAGGACGGCAGGACCCATGTCGGAATTGAAAATGTACGTCAGCGCCTTATGATCCAGTGCGGCGGAACCATCGACATAAAAAGCCAAAAAGGCAGCGGCACAACCGTAAGAATTATTTTGCCGGAGAAAAATGACAGTTATTAAACATACATTGCAGAGGATGAATGATAATAATGATTCATAGAAGTTTATTGTTTATTGACATACATGCAGTCTGCATGATAATATAAATACATGTAAAGTGTATGTATAAGGGGGTGCAAAGTTGCCGCGTAATAAATATCCGGAAGAAACAGTACAAAAAATTTTAGATGCTTCATTGAAACTTTTCTTAGAAAAAGGTTATGAAGAAACGACTGTGCTGGACATTATAGGTGAAATGGGCGGTCTGACAAGAGGTGCTTTTTACCATCATTTTAAATCAAAAGAAGAAGTGTTTGACACTCTATGTGAAAAGCTTTTTTATGAAACCAATCCTTTTGATAAAGCAAAAAAACAGAAGCAGCTGAATGGTTTGGAAAAATTAAAATTTGTCTTAAAAACATCTTTTGATGAAACAGAACATCAACAGCTGAGCCAAGCATCTATGTCCCTTATGGACAGCCCCGCATTTCTAAAGAAGTTAATAGAAAGCAATAAAGAGTTAACCCTAATGTATCAGGAATTAATAGAAGAAGGAATACAGGATGGTTCTATAAAAACGGAACATGCAAAATTAGTATCTGAGTTATTCGTTCTTCTGACAAATTTTTGGTCAGTACCAACGATTTATCCGATGGATTCTGAAGAAGCATGGGAAAAGTTTTTATTGATTAAAGATATTATGGATAGCTTAGGGCTTTCTGTAATTGACGATGAAATTATCAGACTATGTAAAGAAAACCAATAAAGTAAAAATAAGATTGTCAGAAGGCAATTTTATTTTTTACCATTAAACATACATGTTGCATGTATAAAAGGAGGGCTTATATGAAACGTTATATAAAACAAAATAAATTTTTATTTTTTTTAACCATTGTTACCAGTATCATCAGTTCTTTAGGATATGTTTTTATCGCTGTCCTTCTGCAGCAGCTGTTAGATATAGCTATGGCAGAAGATATGCAGCAATTTCTTAAAATCGTTATATTTTCATTGATTTATTTTGCAGTCTTAGGAATTTTTCTATTTCTGCAGTCTTTGTTTGGGAAAAAGGTTATTTGCAAAATTATGTATGTTATCCGCAGAGACATATTTGAAGGAATTATAAATCAAAGCATTCAAGGCTTTGAAAAAAAGAAATCGGCGGATTATATATCTGCAATAATGAATGACGTAAAAATCATTGAAGATAATTTCTTGCTTCCGCTTTTTGAAGTTATTCAATATACGGTTATTTTTACAGCTTCTTTTATTGTAATGATTTATTTTGATCTTATTGTTACCATTTGCGTCATAGCGGCAATTATTATGATGTTTATAGTTCCCAGCCTGCTTGGCGGCATATTGGAAAAACAACAAAATGAAGTTTCTCAAAAATTATCGGCATTTACTGCAAGTTTAAAAGATATATTGTCTGGCTTTGAAATTATCAAATCATATTCTATGAGAAAGCATATCGTATGCCGGTTTGATAAAAGTAATAAAAATACAATAAACGCAAAATATGCTGTTGATAAGCTAATGGCATTAAATGAGGGGCTGTCAGCTTTTCTTGCCCTGATGGTTCAGATAGTAGTCCTATTCTTATCAGCCTATTTTATTATGACGGGACGGATAACAGCAGGATCATTGCTGGGAATGGTACAGGTAAGCAGTAATCTGGCTAATCCGCTGTTAATGATATTTTCAAACATACCTAAAATAAAAAGTGTACAGCCGGTGGTTAAAAAACTAAATGATCTATTAGTCTATAAAGATGATGAAGTTCAAAAGAAAGGTGTATCTGGATTCAGGCAGGATATCACCATAAAAAATTTATCTTATTCTTATGATGAACAGAAAGAAGTTTTGCATGATATTAATTGTGTTTTTGAAAAGGGGAAAAAATACGTAATTACGGGAAAGAGCGGATGCGGGAAAACTACCCTGATTAAATTATTATCGGGATATTACTCTGGATATGGCGGCCATATATTTTACGATCATACAGAACTTGATTTACTTAACAAAAATGAAGCTGCTCAATTATCGTCCATCATCCATCAAAACGTTTATATGTTTGATGAAACAATCTACGATAATATTTGTCTGCATGAAGAGTATTCAAAAGAGGATTTAAGCAGAGCTGTTAAAGAAAGCGGATTAGACGAATACATATCCGGACTTCCAGATGGATTATCATATAAGGTTGGTGAAAATGGTTCAAATCTGTCAGGCGGGCAAAAACAGCGAATTGCTGTGGCACGGGCCTTAATAAGAAATAAACCGATTCTGATCTTAGATGAGGGAACCTCTGCGATTGATATGCAGACGGCATATGATATTGAAAACAGCTTATTAAAAATGAAAGATTTAACTGTAATAACAATAACTCATAGTCTGAAAAAAGAACTATTAAAATTATATGATCATATTATTTATATGGAAAATGGGGAGATTGCTGAGAGCGGAACTTTTGATAACCTTATCAATACTTCGTCCAAATTTGCAGAGTATCTTGAACTCAAAAATTGGTAAGGACTTCGAACTTTGTAAATAAAAACACACTTACTATCACGATAAAGCGTCTGAGGGAAAAACTTTATCAGCCTCGGGACAATACTTCAAATTAAATGAAACACCGACAGGTGCAATTACAGCTTAGCCGGTATATAAAGTCATGAGGTACAGTTATTACTTCATGGCTTTTTAATATTTTGTATTAACCCTTTCGAGATTCTTTAACTATATCTATATCTTTTATCTATACATTTCTATAATTTATAGGTATTGGATATAGATAAAAAACTGAACTATAATCATCTGTAAAGGAAACATATTGATAAAGCATGCGGCATAATCCCAAAGTGACTGGGGTTGATATTTATAAGATAGAAGGAGAAATAAAAAGTGAAAGAGCTTAAACAACAGTATTTAACAGGTGAACGCCCTCTTTTTCAGGAGGAAAATCTGAAAATATACGATACCATATTCGGTGAGGGAGAATCACCGCTGAAGGAAAGCCGGAATATCGAGTTATACGGCAGTATGTTCAAATGGAAATATCCGCTCTGGTACTGTAAGGATATATTAGCCAAAAACTGTACATGGTTTGAAATGGCCCGGGCAGGCGTGTGGTATACCGACAATATCAAGGTTGAAGATGCAGTAATTGAAGCACCAAAGAATTTCAGACGGTGCCGGGATGTCTCCCTTTTAAATGTGAATTTTCCAAATGCTTCTGAAACTTTGTGGAACTGCACAGGAGTAGCTATGGAACAGGTAACTGCAAAAGGCGACTATTTTGCTATGAACAGCCGGGATATGATAATTAAGGATTTTCAGCTGGCCGGCAATTATTCTTTTGACGGGGCAAAAAATGTGGAGATACGCAGGGCAAAGATGCTCTCAAAGGACGCTTTCTGGAACAGCGAAAATGTAACAGTCTATGATTCATTTATCTCAGGGGAGTATCTGGGATGGAATGCAAAGAATCTCACCCTGATCAACTGTACAGTGGAAAGTCTCCAGGGCATGTGCTATGTAGAGAATCTGGTTATGAAAAACTGCAGGCTGCTGAATACCACACTTGCATTTGAGTATTCCACTGTGGATGCAGAAATTCATGGAAAGATAGACAGTGTTTTAAATCCTTCCGCCGGAGCAATCTGTGCAGACGATATCGGCGAACTGATCATGGAAAAAGATAAAGTTGACATAGATAAAACGGTCATTACCTGCAGAGCAGACCAGAACACGGAAAAAATGAAGTCTGCAGTATAAAAAAGAGAGGGGTCAGCCAATGAAAAAATTATTCTTTCTTCTGCTTGCAGGAGTTCTGCTTTTTTCATGTTCAGGATGCAGCAGTCAGAACAGCCGGAAAACAAAGGACACTGATTCGGCTCAGGCGGATACTTCAAAAAAAGAGGACGCTATGAATAGGAAACAGCAGATCCGAATATCCAGTAAGGATGGGCAGAATGTTGTTTTTGAACTGAATGACAGCCCGGCGGCAAGGTCACTTTATGGCCAGCTTCCGCTGTCCGTCAAAATTGATGATTACAGTGATAACGAAAAAATTTTTTATCCGCCTGAAAAGCTTAATATCAGCAGCACACCTCCGGCCAAGGGCGGGGCTGGTACACTTGCTTACTACGAACCATGGGGAGATGTAGTCGTTTTTTACGGGGAATTTGATGAGTCCGGCAGCCTTTATGAAATCGGCGATGCAGTGTCGGGTAAAAATCAGATGAAAGACTTGTCCGGTGAGATAAAGATAGAAGCGGTAACAGAGGGTTCAGGGAATTAAGAATAGGAGAAAAAAATGAATTACAATTTCGATGAAAGAATTGACCGGAGGAATACCGGATCCATGAAATGGGATGTGGCGGAAGACGAACTGCCTATGTGGGTTGCTGACATGGATTTTCAGACAGCGCCTGAGATCACCGGGATGATCTGCGAGAGAGCAGCACAGGGCATCTTCGGATATACGATAGTAACGGATGAGTGGTACCGGGCTTATCAGGACTGGTGGAAAAACCGCCACCAATTTGAAATCAGCAAGGAATGGCTGGTTTTCTGCACCGGAGTGGTTCCTGCTATATCCAGCATTGTCAGGAAAATGACATCTGTGGGTGAGAATATACTGGTGATGACCCCTGTGTACCAAATATTTTTTAATTCAATCCAGAATAACGGGAGAAATGTTTTAGAAAGCCCATTAGTATACGATGGATGCGGGTATCAGATTGATTTTACAGATCTGGAAGAAAAGCTTTCCAATCCACAGACTTCCATGCTGATCCTCTGCAATCCCCATAATCCAGTGGGGAAAATCTGGGATAGAGAAACTCTTCGAAAAATCGGGGATCTGTGCAGCAAATATCATGTTCTTGTGCTTTCAGATGAAATACACTGTGATATTACAAAACCCGGGCAGAATTATACTCCTTTTGCCTCAGTATCTGAAAATTGCCGGCAAAACAGTATTACATGCGCAGCACCTACGAAAGCATTTAATCTGGCGGGAATACAGACAGCGGCTGTGATTGTTCCGAACGATAACTTAAGACATAAAGTCAGCAGGGGACTGAATACGGATGAAGCGGCGGAGCCAAATGTATTTGCAGCGATTGCTCCTTCAGCAGCGTTTCAACTGGGCGGGGAATGGCTTGATGAATTAAGGGATTATCTCTGGGATAACAGAAAATATGCGGAAGAATATATAAGAAAAGAAATAAAAGATTTATATGCGGTTCCTGCCAAAGCCACCTACCTGCTCTGGATTGACTGTAAAAATATCATTGGAAACTCAACATCCCTGTGCCGTTTTATCCGCAGCCACAGCGGTCTTTATCTTTCTGACGGCAGTGAATACCGAAATGGAGACGGATTTCTCCGAATGAATATTGCCTGTCCGAGGGAAATGCTTAAGGACAGCCTGAACCGTTTAAGGGAGAGTGTAAAAGCATATGAGGAATGGATGTGCGGACAGTGCTGAGAAAATACAGGAGTACCCTGACGTACCTGCTGAATTTATTCATGATGATAAGTGTAACACTAAAATCGTCAATCACGAATTTAATATTACATTGAAATAAAAGGAGAAATAGAACAGATTTATGGATTTTACAGCCGCCACTCCCTAAAGATCAGCCGCCAGGATGATAAGAATGTCGCAGAAATGTATGGATATTTGAAGGGTTATGCTGAAGGGGAAGATCAAAATCCCAGCAAAGGAACAATGTCCTAGAGGGAACCTTCTCAAGACAAACAGAATTCAGATGAAAAATACCAGGACTATGCTATAATAGAGAAATAAAATTTTACTTTTTTGCTGAGGTGAAGAAGAGAAAGGAAATTCCATGAAATTATTCATAGTCTATCTGATTTTTATGAATGTTATAACTTTTTTAATATATGGGAGTGATAAGCAAAGGGCGAAAAAGAACAGATGGAGGATCCCGGAAAAGACATTGTTATTTCTGGCGCTGGCAGGCGGATCTTTAGGGGCGCTTCTCGCCATGCAGACCTTCCGGCATAAGACGAGAAAGCCTTTGTTTCGATACGGAATACCGGTTATGATCCTGTGCCAGGCAGCAGTATGCAAGCAATTATTGACCTTGTTATGAAAATACGCTAAAATATCAAAGAATAGTTACTCTGCCACCGGGTAGAAATGCGAAAGCATTCGTTACACATCGTTAGGTCTTGGAAGATGTGTATACGGGTGCTTATTTTGTTTATATGGAGGTAATTAAATGTTATTTGAAAAAGCGAAAGAACTGCTGAATTATTTTACAAAAGAGGAACTTTTGTTGTGGAGCATATCAGTTGTGCTGATTGTAGTGTCTTTTTTTATTTTTGACAGAGAAAATTTTTTGACACTTGCGGCATCTTTGATAGGTGTAACTTCTCTGATTTTCAATGCAAAAGGCAATCCACTCGGACAATTTCTTATGGTTATCTTCAGCGCATTATATGGTATTATTTCTTTTACTTTTGCCTATTATGGGGAAATGATAACCTATTTGGGAATGACTGGGCCGATGGCTGTTTTTGCACTGATTTCGTGGTTAAAGAACCCGTATAACGGAAACAAGTCGGAGGTAAAAGTGAACCGGCTAAAGAAAAAAGAAATAGTTTTTATGATTTTGCTGACCGCTCTTATTACCTGTATTTTTTATTTTATACTGGCAGGTTTTCATACAGCCAATTTATTACCAAGTACCTTATCCGTTACAACAAGTTTTCTAGCTGTCTATTTGACATTTAGAAGGAGTGCTTTTTATGCTGTTGCTTATGCCGCAAATGATATAGTTCTGATAATTTTATGGGTGCTGGCAGCGCTTTCAAATATAACCTATTTATCAGTGGTTATTTGCTTTGTAATGTTTTTGGCAAATGATATTTATGGTTTTATGAATTGGTCAAGAATGCAGAAGCGGCAGGAAGCAAATCATATGATTCCAACGAATGGTAATCTTGAATTTTAGAAAGCTTTTGGATGAACATATGATGCCCTATATATAACTTGCCCACAATGCCCGCGGTCATCATGTTATATTTTTTCCTGTAAAAATAATACGTTTGAATACAGAAGGAGAAAAACATGAACATTTGGGAAAACACAGTATTGACAGATCAGGGGAAAGCACTGCAGGCAAAGCTTATAAAGGGAGAGACTTTAAAGATCAAGAGAGTCACCACGGGGACAAAAAAAGTACCTGTAGTTGATCTGCGGCAGCAGACCAGTGTCACAGAGGGAGGATATGAAATCACACTTCAGCCGGCCCGGACAGAAGGGGATACTACGATTTTGTCAGTGCTATTAGAAAATAAAGGTTTGGATGAAAGTTATGAGCTGTGGCAGGTGGGTTTTTATGCAGAAGATCCGGAAGAAGGAGAGATTTTATTTTGTCTTGCACAGGCATCCCAGTCTAAACACATTCCTTCTGAAGTAGAAAGCCCGGGATATTCTATTACATGGGATTTTTATTTTAATACATCCAATACAGTACCATTTGAAGTGAGTTTAAACCCTGCAGGGTTAGTGAATATAGAGGCTTATCAGGTTCATACGGAAGAAATACAGAAGGTAAATGGCAGAGTTGACAGTATAAATTCGGCATTATATCCTATTGGCATAGTTCTTGCATTTGCAAATGGATTTGATCCAAACGAATCATTACAGGGAACATGGGAGAGAATTGCTAAAGGACAGACCCTTGTAGGCGTTAATGAAAATGATCCCGATTTTAATGTCGTTGGAAAACCTGGCGGTCATAAAGAACTTCAAAGTCATAATCATGGATCAACCAATATATCTGGTTTTTTTACGGCAATAACTGGAAAAAATGACTCGGTAAACGGAATCGTTTCAAAGGGTAGAGATTATGCAACTTGCAGCGGGCCAGCTGGAAGTAATCTGGCACAGCGGGAATTTAATATAAAGGCAACTATTGGAACAAATAATGCTGGCTCAGGAAATACGGGCAATTTACAGCCATACGTAACTGTATTTTATTGGGTTCGCACTTTGTAAATATCTTGTTCTATAAATCAGAATTTAAGAAAGTATCATTCAGAATAAGAAAAAGTCTGTTAAGTAACAGAGGAACATGTTTTACCGATAGATTTTTGCGGCCCGCAGCCAGATTTGATGCCTGTAGGCCTCTGGTGTATAATAGACATATTAAAAAACAGAAGAAAGGACTAATGCCGATGAAACACCAAAAACGTTTGGATGAACTTTCCTCAAAGAAATTATCTTACCGTAAAATGACCGCAAATGATATACCAGACGTTGTACAGATGAGAATGAATCAGCTTCAGGATGAAGGGGCACAGGAAGACTTTGATCTTATTCCCTGTCTGACAGAGTTTTACGAGAAAAATCTGAAAAACGGCAGATATGTATCATGGCTTGCTGTATACGGAAAGGAAATCGTGGCCACCAGCGGAATGTCATTTACAGAGAAACCGCCCTACTATTCAAATCCATCGGGTAAGATCGGCATTCTCTCCAGCATGTACACGGTGAAAGAGTTCAGGAGAAAAGGCATCGCGAGAATTCTTCTGCAGAAGGTTATGAATGAGGCAGAAAGCTATGGATGCGGAGCTGTGCATGTGACTGCATCGGATATGGGGGTATTATTATATTCAGATTATGGATTTCAGAAAAATAAAAATTTTCTGCAGTATATTTTTACATAAATCTAAGTACATAAGAAGGGAGGACAGGATGAACGGCAGAATTTTATTGCTGGAAGATGATGAGAGCCTGAGACGGGGGATTTGTTTTAAATTAGAGAAAGAAGGTTATCAGACAGAGGCCTGTGCCGGGATACAGGAGGGCATGAGGCACTGGAATGACAGCCGGTTTGATTTGATTATCTGCGATATTACCCTGGAGGATGGCAGCGGACTGGATTTCTGCAGGGAGATACGAAAAAACAGCAATGTACGTTTCATGTTCCTGACTGCTTTGGATCAGGAAATTGATATTGTTATGGGATACGAAGCGGGGGCTGACGACTATGTGGTAAAACCGTTCAGCCTGGCGGTGCTCATATCGAAAGTTCATGCGGTATTTGCCCGTATGGAAGCAAGGGATGAAAAGATTGAATCTGGAAAAGTCTGTGTTTACAAAACAGGGATGAAGGTTCTGGTTTCGGGAGAAGAAAAAAGTCTTACCAAAAATGAGTGGAAGCTGCTGCTTTTATTAATCTCCCATCCAAGGCAGGTATTTTCTAAAGGGCAGATTCTGGAGCAGATCTTTGATATGGATGGGGAATTCGCCGATGAAAATACAGTTGCAGTCAATATAAGAAGGCTTCGGGAAAAGATTGAACAGGATCCTTCCAAGCCTGAGTATATTAAAAATATCAGAGGGATCGGGTACCTCTGGGACAAGGAGTGTGCCGCAGATTGAGACAGATGACAGAAAAAAAACGATGGGCTTTCTTCAGCCTATTTACAGCGGTGATCTTTCTTTTTCTTTTTGGCAGCGGCTGTTTTTGGCAAAACAAAAGGTTGCTTGAAAAGGAAAATCAGATCTTAAAGACCGCCGGAGTTCTGGAGACTGAGAATACACAGGGTGCACTGTATGACCTTTTTCAGGGAAAGGGAGAGGAGCCGTTGATATCGAGGGGAAAGGAAGCCCTTGAACGATATGGATATAAAACTATAGTCAGAGAGAACCTTGACGCCGAGATGCGGCAGTATATGTATGAGACGGTATTTCTTCTTTCTGCGGCATATGCAGCAGTTACAGCAGCGGCATTTCTATGGATGAAGAAAACGGCAAAGCACAGAGAGCAGGAATTTGATGAGATCCGGGGGATGGCGGAACAGTTTTATGCCGGTAATTATGAAATTTCCTACGAGGAATCAGAAGGAACGAAAAGCCAGCTTCTAAGCAGGCTGGATTCCCTTGGAAGAAAACTTCAAGTCAACGAAAACAAGCTTATAGAAGAAAAGGAGGGGACCAAATCTTTGGTTACCGACATTTCTCATCAGCTGAAGACCCCGGTGGCGAGCCTTGAAATGTGTCTGGAGCTGATGGAAGGAGAGGACTTGACAAAAGAGGAACAAAAAGAATTTCTCCAGCAGGCGATTGGGCAGACAAAAAGGCTGGACAGCCTGACAAAGGCATTGATTAACATTTCCAGAATGGAGACTGGTATGATCTCCATTAAAAAGGAAGAGGCACCGATCATGGATACCATTGCCCAAGCAGTCAGCACGGTTTATGTGAAGGCCCAGGAAAAACAGATCCGGATAGAGGTCATAAAGGAAAGCAGTTCAATAGAGAGGCTGAAAATTTCTCACGATCCTAAGTGGACCAGAGAGGCTATTGCTAACATATTGGAGAACGCTGTGAAGTATAGTGACGAAGGTACTGTGGTCCGGATCCGGATGATGATGAGGACGAGTTTTCTCAGAATTGAGATTGAAGATCAGGGGATTGGAATTCACAGGGAAAACCAATCAAAGATTTTTCAAAGGTTTTACAGAGGAAACGAAGAACGGGTAAAAGAAGCGGAAGGTTCCGGAGTAGGGCTGTATCTCACAAGAAAAATACTGGAGGCCCAGGGCGGAACCGTTTCCGTTTCAGACGGAAAACAGGGCAGTATCTTTATCTTACATTTAAGTCTTACAGATTTGTAAGGCTTTTTCTTTTTGGCTGAAAGGTAAATGAAAGAGTGGAGGTTTATCATAATCAGTATAAACAAGGAGGTATGGGTTCATGAATGAAAATATTATATTAGAGACAAGAGATTTATGTAAATATTATGGGGAAGGCGAAAATGAGGTCAGGGCCATTGACCACACATCACTTAAGATCCTGCAGGGAGAATTTGCTGCTGTTGTGGGGAAAAGCGGTTCCGGAAAAAGTACGCTGCTTCATATGCTGGGAGGACTGGACAGTCCGACAAGCGGAAAGGTCCTGATTGGGGGCAAGGATATCAGCTGCATGAAGGAAGAGGAACTGGCAATCTTCCGCCGAAGAAAAATTGGATTCATCTTTCAGTCCTTTAATCTGATATCTTCTCTGAATGTATGGGAAAATGTTGTCCTTCCTATAGGACTGGACGGAAGAAAGCTCAACGAAGAATTTGTGGAAGAAATACTGAAAACGCTGGAGATGACCGAAAAGCTGCAGAGTCTTCCGAATACACTTTCCGGAGGGCAGCAGCAGAGAGTAGCTATTGCAAGGGCAATCGCATCTAAGCCGGATATCATTCTTGCAGATGAACCTACAGGCAACCTGGATTCTAAGACAGGGGATGAAGTGATCTCCCTTCTTAAAATGACAGCAAGAAAATATGGACAGACGCTGGTGATGATCACCCACGATGAAGAGATCGCACAGATGGCGGACCGGATTATTCTGATTGAAGACGGTAAGGTGGTGAGGTAGATGAAAGCAGTCACAAAGTTATCACAGAAAAATCTGAAGCAGAACAGAGGCCGCAGCATACTGACCGGGATTTCCATTTTTCTTACAACAGCACTGCTGACGATCATTGGATTGAGCTGCAATGGCTTAGTAAAGGCCAACAAGGCAAACAATGCTGAGCTTTACGGTGATTTTCATGGGGCATTTATGGGTGTCAGCCAGGAAAAAATGCAGGAGATTGCCGTTCGCGGAGAAATTGAAAAAGCAGGGGTTACAGCTAATGCAGCTACGGTAAGCCTTGGGAAGGCCAGCGGGATTTTATCTTATTATGACCAGAAGGCAAGATCCATGACAAATCTTAAAATGGTCGGATATGGAAGAGTTCCTGTAGAAGAAAATGAGATCATAGCGCAGAAGACGTTTTTTCAAAAACTGGGCCTTAAAGAGCCGAAGATAGGTGACAGCGTATCTGTTCCGTACAGAGTCGGAGGGGAAGGAAGAGTTTTAAAAAAGACATTTAAGATCACCGGGTTCCTTCCGCAGGATGAGATGAATGACCTGCGGCAGACCTATGGGGCAGTTATTTCCAAAAAGTTCTATGAGAGTGCTGTTCCTGAAAAAAAGAGAGCATATACAGTCTGTTTTAAAATGAGGAATGACCAGAAACTTACGCAGAATGAACTGGAAAAAAGTATTCAGGATTTAAGGAAGAAACTTTCTATTCCGGAGAAAAATGTTTCGCTGAATAAAATATTTATTATGTGGGATACCGATCCGGGGACAGAGACGATTGCCGTGGGAGCCTTTATGGCAGCTGTCATTATCCTGTTCAGCATCGTGGTGATCTATAATATATTTTACGTAGGTATGATACAGAAAGTGCAGGAATACGGAAAGCTGCGTGCCATCGGTATGACCAGAAAGCAGATGAAGCAGATGATCTTTCGGGAAGGTATGATTTTATCAGGCATCAGTATTCCTCTAGGGCTGGTTATCGGATTTATCGGAACGAAGCTGTTTTTCGTAAATATTGCAGGAATCGGAGGCGTCAACAAAGCAGTTGGAGAAGTGATATCAGATACTCCGCTGTTCAGTCTGCCGGTCATGGTCGGGGCTGGTGTTCTGGCTCTGCTCACGGTATATCTGTCTATGAAACGTCCCATGCAGACTGCAGCCAAAATCTCTCCTGTGGAGGCAGTGCGGTATCAGGAGAGCACAGGGAAAAAGAGACAGAAGCGGAAAGGATACCGCCAGGTAAATCTCATCAGAATCACTAAGTCAAATCTGGCGAGAAATAGAAAGCGGACTGTGACCACGATCCTTACCATGGGGCTCAGCTGTGTTATGTTCATTGTTATTGCAAATCTGGGAGGAAATATGAATCCGGCATATGAAGCCGGAAAGAATGTGAAAAAAGGACAGTTTTATATTACACTGGATACGAAATTGGACGATAAAACTTATCCGGAAAAGAATTTGAACCGGGTGCAGCAGCAACATCTGATGGACAAAAAAATGACAGAACAGATCCGTCAGATCGATGGAGTTACAAAAGTGGAGACTGGAAAATGGGCAGCGGTACATGCAGAGAAAAAAGGAGAAGAAGGGACCTCTGTTGTGCAGATCCTTTCGAAGAAAGACTTTGATGCTTTTGTCAAAGAGGAGCTGAAGCGGGGAAATGCAGATTATGACGATTTAAAAAAGGAAAATGGTGTGGTATATCTCTGGGATCATTTTTTCGAGGAATATGGCTACCGGATTGGTGAAAAGATCAAAATGAATGTATTGGACGGGACAAAAAAGATCCCTGTCACTGTAACTTTATCCGGATCTGCCAATGCACATATGGATGCCTCATGGGCAATGACAGAGGAAACATTCAAAAAACTTGGTGTGAAATCCGATTTAACCAGTGAGATTTATGTAAGCTGCAGGCCTGAGAAAAAGGCTGCGGTGGAAAAGAAACTGAAAGAGCTGACGGACATGAGTGAGTTTTACAACATACAATCCTATGATGATGCATATAAGGAGGCGCAGTTTGGCATTGGGCTGCTTCGGGATTCTCTTTATGCCCTGCTGTTTGTTATAGGGCTCATCGGATTTATGAATATGGCAAACACTTTGATCACAAGTATTGTCACAAGGAAAAAGGAACTGGGTATTTTTCAGGCAATCGGAATGACGGCAAAACAGGTGAGAAGAATGCTTCAGATGGAAGGTCTTATCTTTACGGTGGGGACCCTGGTTATTGCGCTTACTCTTGGAAATATAGCAGGATATGTTTTGTTCCTTAAGTGTAAGGAGACAGGAATGATCGGATTAAATGACTATCATCTTCCGCTGCCGGAGATTCTTGTTATGGCAGGCATCTTATTGTTTCTGCAGATGGTCCTTTCTGCAGTGATGAGCAGAAAATTCCAGAGAGAATCTGTGGTAGAGCGGATACGCCATGATGAATAGCCGCAGACTGAATATGCAGAATTAAAAAGAAGACAGAAAAAATCCTTCCGGAAAGCACTGCCTGAAACAGGCCCGGAAGGATTTTTTGCCGTCTATAAGATCAGATTTCTCAGCATTTCCAGCCGCTGCCGATCCTGGCCGGTCATAGTTTCTGACAGGGCGTCAATGATAATGCCGGTCTCTTCGTTTGAAAATGCGATTCCCTGCTCTGCAAGCCGGCTGGAAGCAGCCATAAGATCCGGAAGAATATCTTCCATATTTTTGCCGCGGCTTTGATTTACCAGAAGTTCCATGATCTCTATTTTTTTGGGATCAATGTTTTGGACAGCGGGGTTCATTTTCCATTGTTCATTCATGCGGGGTACCTCACTTTTTTAAAATTTGATTGATTTGGTTCATCAGGTCGCTGTTGGGTGTACTGGCCGATTCCTGTTTTTCCGGTTGGGACTGGGACATAAACAGTGGCATAAGTTTCGCCATCATGTCAGAGTCAGCCGAGGAATTCCCGGCGGAAGCATTTGCATTAGGATTTGATTTCAGAAAATCCTGATAGGACTGGTACATTTTTGCCATTTTCATCATCTGGAGAAGCTGGTCAATCTGAGCAGCGGTTTCCTTCGGAGCCCGCATTCTCATGGCAGTCAGCATCATTTCCATAGAGGCATCATTCTGATCCAAGCCGCAGGCAGAGAGAGTATCCTCATCGTCAAATTCCTCCATAATATTCTGGAGTTCATGAAATTTGATGTAAAGAGCGGCAGATTTCTTTAGAGTGGGAGGGAGATAGGGAAGAGCATCTTCCAGCATATTGGACGAATCATCGCGGAAAAAATGCTCCCAATGGGTTTGTTTTTGATCCATTTTGTCACAACCTTAGGTTTCATTCTCATATCCTATATTATTAGGAGGTGAAAGAAAATATGAGTGAAATCTTTGTGGAAGAAGAAAATACTGTTTATGAATTGGATGAGGAATGTCTCAGGAAGAAAGGGAAATTGAATATTTCTGAGCATGGACATGGAATGATGAAAAAACAAAGTCTGGAAGGCGGAAATATTGTGATCGTGCTTCTGGCACTTTTATGCTGTTTCAGATAAATATAGATTTTGCCCGGAAGTGAACTCCCGGGCAGTTTTTTATTTCATAGGAATGTGTGTCCCATAAAATAAAAAACGCACCGCGAGGATCGCACTGCGGCTCTCCCGGTTTATTTAAACAGAACTGGCATCGTTAAGCTCAAACAAATTTCCTTCAGGGTCTCTAAAGTAAGTGCAGCGCATACCCCAGTCTTCAATATACTGGGGTTCACCAAGAAATGTTACGCCTGCTTCTTTCAGGCGCAGATAGTCCCCGTCCAGGTCATGGGTAGGAATAACTGCCGCAATGGTATCCGGCTGTGTTTCGGCGTTCGGCTGTTCATACCCCTGAAACATGGACATATTCTCTCCTGCAAAAATTGCAAAACAAGGCGGCATACCTCTGCTTACAGCAAAGGATGTGTAGGGTCCGTTTCGGTCACCCCAAACTGCAGTTAAACCAATTTTCTCTGTGTAGAAATCAAAGCATTCTCCATAATTTTTCCGTACAAGGATTCGTATTGTTGTTTCATTAAATTTCATCGCAGTACTTCCTTTCTTTCTGTTTTATTTTACAGGAATATTATAGAACTAGAATTTTGCTATTTCACTGTAATAATCGGACATATGAATTTTATATTCCTGGGGTGTTACACCACATATAATTTTAAAGTCTTTTACAAAATGAGAGACATCATAATATCCAAGTTTTTCACTGATCGAATCCAAAGTGCCTGTCCCTTTATTCAGCAGCTGAATGGATTTGTTGATTCTCACTAATCTGGAGAAGGATTTTATACTCATACCCAGATAGAGATTAAACAGCCGGTTAAGATGCCTTGAACAATAAAAAGAGCTTTTTGAGATCTCAGCAGTTGTTATAATGCCTGCTGTTTTGATAATGGATTTTACTGCAAGTGCAAGCTCTTTAGGGTATGGGAATTCAATATTTAACATCAGTTCTTTTTCCATTTCAAACAATAACTCATCAATCGACAAAGAAGACACAATGATATTCCGTACTGCGGCGTCCAATGAAGGATGAGTAAATGAAAACGGCACGATCTTATCAGTCAGATCCTTTTGATTTATTTTGGAAAACGGAGAGAAACCTGCGGGCTGAAATTCAATAATAACAATCATATCACATTTGTTTGCGATATCACCGACTTTGACTGGTTTTGTAGCTGGTCCAAACAAAAAACTATGCAATTCCCTGCGGTAATGAAACAATACAAGCGTAACGCTGCCGTGAGGCATAATTGTATAATCATCTGAAATTGTTGATTTATCAGGAAAAGTGACTGTGAAATTGGAGATGACCTCTCTGAGCTGTTCACAGGGCAGCAAATAAACATAGCTTTCAGCCTGCAGCAGAATCTTTCTGTTTTCAGATATGTACTTTAAACTGCTTTTATTTATCATGATCTTTTCATCCATTTTTAGTTCAGGTGATGTGGTTTATATATACATGATACCTGTAATTTAAGAACTTTGAAAGAAGTTTTGCTGATTGCTGCTTTTATTTGATCATGGATGAAAGAAAGAGGACAGCAGGTAATTTACCTGCTGCCCTCCGTTTATCAGAACATATCAGATTAGCATCCGCAACCGCAGCCGCTTCCGCTTCCGCCGCCGAAGCCGCCTCCGCAGCAGCACAGTAAGATGATGATCCAAAGGATAGAGTCACAGCCACATCCGCAGCCGTCCCCTCCTCCAAATCCACCGTCTCCTCCGCAGCAGCATAATAAGAGAATAAGAAGAAGACAGTTGTTTCCTCCGAATCCTGAATTGCATGATGTTCCGCAACCTGTAGCAGCTAAATCACTCATGTTATTTCCTCCTTGATTATATTTACAGTTTATATTATTCGGTCTGACCCAATGTGTGATGAAAAATGAAAAACTTTTTTCTAAAGCAATTTTCATAAAGTTTTCCTGAATTTAAAAAACACTTTGCCGGACGGAACTTTTGGGGAAAAGCGGGATTTATTGAATTGTAAACCATTTGTAACAAATAGGAGAATGGGGTGTGATATACTAAAAAAATGAGAGATCAACAGACGAAAGGAGAGAGCATGAGATATTTTAAAAGATGGGCTGTATGGTTTATGTCCCTGGCACTTTTATCTTCAGCAGCCCCGGTTACGGCAAAGGCGGATTCCGATAAAGATCAGGTGACAGAGATCAAGAAGCAGCTTTCCAAAAGGAAGAAAACAGGATATGCGGAGGGGGAAGCGCTGGTTTTGTACCGGACAACCGTGTCAGGACAGAAGAACAGATCTGTCCCGTTTTCTTCCGGGATCAAAGTGAAGAAGGTATGGAATTTTCCTGCTGATATAAAAGGGAAGACGAGAACCAGGTCACAGGATTCTGTAGTTTCCATCGCCAGGGTAAGTTCCGGCAAGAGTACGGATGAACTGGTCAGGCAGTTAAAAAAGGATCCGCAGGTGATAGCAGCACAGCCCAATTATAAGATCAGGCTGTTGGGCGGCAGCGATCCCTATTTTGACTTCCAGTGGGCAAATAAAAACCAGGGACAGAACGGCGGCAGTGCCGGGAAGGATGCCGGATATGAGCAGTTTTATGAAAAGACGTCCGGAACTAAAGGCAAAGAGACAGTTGTCGCAGTGGTCGATACAGGGATTGATCTTGAACATGAAGATTTGAAGAACCGGCTGTGGACAAACAAATCTGATGTGATAGCCGGCAAGCACGGATATGATTTTGCCAATAGCGATGCAGACCCTTCCGATGATTACGGACACGGGACTCACTGTGCAGGCATCATTGCAGCTCAGGCCGGAAACGGCAAAGGTGTTGCCGGGATCAGCCAAAGCAGTGATATTAAGCTGATGGCGCTGAAAGTGTTTGATGAAGACGGCGGCGGTGAAGTTTCTAATATTGTCGATGCTTACTATTATATTTATAAACAGCAGTTGGAAGGCGTCAATGTGGCGGCGGTCAACAACTCATGGGGAGCGGATGAGGCCGAGGAACAGGAACTGATGAAATACCTGGTCGACCTGGTTGGAAAAAAAGGAGCGGTGACTGTCTGCGCCGCAGGGAATGAGGGCGAAGATAATGAAAGAACGACAGTTATTCCGGCCGGCATTGACAGTGATTATGTGATTTCGGTTGCAGCAACGAACGAAAACGACGGCTTGGCTTTCTATTCTAATTATGGAAAAGAGTCTGTACATATGGCGGCGCCGGGAAATCAAATTCTTTCCACAGTTTCTGATGACTGTTTTAATCCGACTATTTACAACAGTAAAGAGAAAAACGCAAATTGTCAGTTTATGAAAGACTTTAATGACGGAGATGTTTCAGATATAAAAACAGAAGAGGCAGGAAGCACCGGAAAGGGGACTGTAACGGTTTCGGCGGACAGTACTTATTTCGGAAAGGAATCCTCCGGAAAGTCAGCAAAGATCTCTGTGAAGGGTGCAAAAGCCGGAGAGATTTATACGGTATTTATACCATATGACAGTACCAAGGGAAGTACGGATTCTCACCTGAGTACTATGCTGAAGGCTGTCAGCAGTTCTGCCGTGGAAGACGGGGCAGGACTTGTCATGGCAAAGGATTACAAATTGGACGAAGACGGGCAGATTGTTGATCCGCTGACTTTGGAAGAGGCTGCTGCGAATATGATACTAGGAAATATCCCTGTGATGGGAGTCAACGGAGAGATGGATGCATGGGAGCATCTTACTTATCCGTCCCGGAGTATAACCAAAAATGAAAAACGTGCAGTGGGGATTTCATTGGTTGCTTTAGACGATCAGGATTTTACCCTCTATCTGGATGACACTGCAGTCAGCAAGGCGGGAGTATCCAGCCAGAGTTTCGAAAAATATGATTTTTACAGCGGGACATCTATGGCGGCGCCTCTGGTGAGCGGTGCGGTGGCCAATACCTCTTGGTATTATGGAAAGAAGGATGCCCTTGCAAACAGGGAAGCAGTCCTTGGAATGACAAGAACAGTCAAGAATCTGCCTGTGATTACCAAGGGTGTTTTGGACGGAAGAAAGCTTGCTGACCAGAATCCGATCCTCATCAGGGCAGTGGTCTCCGGAGGAAAAGTTGTTCTTTCAGGGAAAGGATTCGGAGCCGGCAGCGGAACTGTAAAAGTAAATGGAAAGACAGAAAAGACAGCCTCCTGGAGTGATTCAAAGATTGTGCTGGAAAACAGACAGCTTGTAAACCGGGTTGGTGAAGTTGAGATACGGACAAAGAGCGGAAAGACAGTCACCGGATCCTTCTATTTTGTAAAAGGGAAAAGCGGGCCGAAGAAGGTTTTTTCAACAGAGGACATTACAAATGGCGGAGATGTAGTCTCTGACGGCAGAAAGCTGTATTATCTGGACCGGGATCTGAATCTTTATGTAATGGATGAAGAAGAACAGGAGTTTTCAAGGGTATCTGCTATGTCCAGGGAAAAAGCGTTTGCCGGCATAAAAAAGGGAGAACTTGACCGGGCTGATTTAGACCTGGATTCTGTGCCGGTTTACTGTGACAAGGCTGTCTACGCCATTGCCGAGGCAGATCTGGGTTATGAGATAAAACGGTCCCTTGTGTGCTATTCCTTCCAGACAAAGTCATGGTCGAGAATAGACTCTTATCTGTCAAAGACAGGCGGAGCTAAACTCCAGGGATCAGCTCTGGCAGCTTACAACGGAAAGATTTATGTGATCGGAGGCAGGAATAAAAAGACCGGTTCTTTAGAAAAGAATGTCTTCTGCTATGACACAGGGAAAAAACAATGGTCCAAAGCCGCAGCACTTCCGGAGGGGAGATATCAGAGTGCGGCTGTGCAGTCAGGAAACCAGATGATTCTTACGCTGGGCAGCAGCGGAAAGAAAGGGGAGATCCCCAAGAATCTGGTTTACAGTGACAAAAATAAGCGCTGGGTGAAGAAATCGGCATCTCTTACGCCGAGAAATAAGGACAGAGAACTGTATACAGCCAGTGTAGGCGTGTGCAGAGACGGCATTGCCTATGTGGGTCTGGACACTGACAGCTTCGGGAATGTATTCTGGTATTCAGTTTCCAAAGACCGGTATGAGGCTATGAATTATCAGGCATCTTTTGACGAAGAGATGACAGGCACCACGGTTGGTTCACGGTTCCTTCTCATGCCTGTCTCAGTTCAGGATGATTTTGATTATAAGAACTTAAGAAAAAAGAAAACGACGGTCCGGTCAAAAGCACAGAGTGATGAAGATGATGAGGATTACGATGACAGCAGTACAGTGTATTCTTATCCTGTAACGTCCGGGCTTGTGACCGTTAAAGCGAAAACAAAGCATGGAACGATTTCAGGAAAAGGAAACTATCTGCCGGGCCAGAAGGTGACTGTAAAGCCGAAAGCTGCAAAGTATTATTGTTTTAAACCTTCTACCTTGAAAGCCGGCGGGAAAAAGGTGAAAGGAACCAGCTATTCTTTCCGTATCACGGGAAATGTATCAGTATCCGCAGTGTTTAAGAAGACTGTGGTCAAACTTAATAAGAAGAAATTGACGCTTTCGGCCGGAAGGAAGTACCGTCTCAAAGCAAAAGTAAAGACGGCAGGAAAGAAAAAGTCTGTTACATGGAAATCAAGCAGGAGTAAATATGCAACGGTTTCTAAAAAGGGCGTTGTCAGGGCAAAGAAGGCAGGAAGAGGAAAGACGGTTACGATCTATGCCAGGGCGAAAGACGGTTCGAAGTCTTATGCCAAGGTTAAAATAAGAATCCGGTAGCCGGACAGGAAAAAATGATCCCTGCGTTTCTGAATTATGGTATAATCAGAAACGCAGGGATTTTGTTGTAAATCATCACGTAGGAGGAATTTTTATGTATGAGAACATATTACATAATGTAAAAAAGCATCCGTCGCTTGTCCACTGCATCACCAATTATGTGACTGTCAATGATGTGGCCAACATGGTACTGGCATCCGGCGGTTCACCTATCATGGCAGATGACAAAAGTGAGGTGGAAGAGATTACAAGTATCTGTACCTCACTTGTGATCAACATCGGAACACTCAACGCCAGGACGGTTGAGGCTATGGTATTGGCCGGGAAAAGGGCCAATGTACTGGGACATCCGGTTATTTTGGATCCGGTGGGAGCCGGGGCATCCAGTATGAGAACAGAGACGGTAAAACGACTTTTAAAAGAGGTTCAGTTTGATGTCATCCGGGGAAATATTTCCGAGATCAAGACGGTATTTGCAGGCAGCGGGGCAATGTCCGGTGTGGATGCAAGCGAAGCGGATGCTGTGACGGAAGAGAACCTTGGGGAAGTAATAGATATGACAAAGCGTTTATCTGCACAGACCGGAGCAGTCATTGTAGTTACAGGGGCTGTTGATATCGTGTCCGACGAGCGCAGTTCTTTTATTATAAGAAATGGCGATCCCATGATGTCAAGGATCACCGGAACCGGATGTATGCTTGACGGAGTTATTGCCGGTTTTGTGGGATCCAATCAGGACAGGGTTTTAGAGGCAGCGGCAGCTGCGGTGTGTGCTGTGGGATACTGCGGGGAGAAAGCCAGGGCAAAATGCGGCGGCACATCTTCCATGAGGATGCACCTTATAGACGCAATGAGCAGGTTAACAGCAGAGGAACTGGAAAGAGGTGCAAAAGTTGAAAACAGAAGCTGAGGCAATGACCCTTTATGCAGTGACAGATTCTGCATGGACAGGGGAAAAAACATTGATGGAGCAGGTAAAAGATGCATTGGACGGGGGAATTACGTTTCTTCAGCTGCGGGAGAAGGAGCTGGATCATGATGCGTTTCTGAAGGAGGCCAAAGAGATGGCTGAACTGTCCAGACAGTACGGAGTGCCTTTTGTCATTAACGATGAAGTGGAGATTGCATTAGAGTGCGGCGCGGACGGCGTACATGTAGGACAGGAGGATATGGCTTGCCAAAATGCCAGAAAGCTTCTGGGACCGGATAAGATCATCGGCGTATCTGTACATAATGTGGAGGAGGCTTTGAAAGCCCAGGCTGACGGGGCAGATTATCTGGGGCTTGGAGCGGTAAAAGCTACACCTACAAAAACAGATGCCAAGGTAGTAGAATTCGGGGAAATTAAAAGAGTGTGCGATGCAGTGTCCATACCGGTGGTTGCTATCGGAGGGATTAAGAAAGATAATCTTATGGAACTTCAGGGCAGCCATGTGGACGGAATTGCAGTTGTTTCTGCTGTTTTTGGGGCTGAGGACATCACACAGGAGACAAAAGAGCTGAGAAAACAGGCAGAGGAGATGAAGAGAAGATGAAAACAGTTTTAACCATTGCCGGATCTGACTGCAGCGGCGGTGCAGGAATTCAGGCTGATTTAAAGACCATGGATGCCCATGGAGTTTACGGCATGTCAGCGATAGCGGCGCTGACCGCACAAAACACGATAGGAGTAGCAGATATTTATCATGTTTCAAAAGATTTTTTAGAACAGCAGCTGGATTGTATATTTACAGATATATTTCCCGATGCGGTCAAGATCGGAATGATACCGGAAAAAGAACTGATCCAGGCGGCGGCTGAAAAACTTAAGGAATATGATGCAAAGAACATTGTACTGGATCCTGTCATGGTGTCTACCAGCGGCAGCCGGCTGTTAAGTGAGGATGCCATCGGCTTTTTAAAAGAAACCCTGTTTCCGGCGGCTGATATTATTACGCCGAATGTGCCGGAAGCAGAAGTGCTGTCAGGAGTCCGAATCAGATCAAAGGAAGATATGCAGGAAGCAGCCGAAAAAATAGGAGAGTACTTTGACGGATACATTCTGGTAAAGGGAGGACACTCTGTGGAAGATGCCAACGACTGCCTTTTTTATCGCGGAAAGAAAAAGATCTTCCGGGGCACGAGAGTGGAAAACGAAAATACACATGGGACCGGATGTACTCTTTCGTCTGCTATTGCATGCAATCTTGCCATGGGATGTGATATGGAGACAAGTATTCAGAATTCAAAGGAATATATTACCGGTGCACTGCTTGACGGTCTGGATCTGGGAAAAGGTAACGGTCCTTTAAATCATATGTATCGTCTGAAATAGAAGCAGTGCATGGTTTGCGGGAAAGGAGCTGAATTTATGAGGAAAAGCCTGATCAGCCAGTTGGAAGTCATAACAGAGGAAGAACAGAGGATTCTGGATGGGAGAGATGTAAGCAAAACCTTATACACCACAAAAAAGACATTTGAGGTTGAGGCGGAAAAACTGCTGAGAGACGGGCGGCTGATCCAGGTGAGGACCCATACAAGGTTTACCGACTTTCCGGAGCATAATCACAATTATATAGAAATGATGTATGTCTGTCAGGGGAAGATTACTCATTTTATCGGCGGCAAGGAAGTCATCATGGAGGAAGGAGATTTTCTTATCCTGAATCAGCATGTCCGCCACAGCATCTGCTGTGCATCGAAAAAGGATCTGGGGATCAATTTTATCGCCCTTCCGGAATTTTTTGATATTCCGCTCCAGATGCTGCAGCGGAATAATGTTCTTGCTGATTTTCTTGTGGATACTCTGAGACAGAATTCTTTTTCCGAAAAATATCTGCTGTTTAAGCTTTCCGGTATCCTGGAGATCGAAAATCTGATGGAGAATATCGTTTACTCTTTAAAAAACCTGGGGAAAAATGAAGAAAAGATGAATCAACTGTCCATGGGACTTATGTTTCTGCACATCCTGAATCATATTGATAAGCTGGACTTCACATCTCCCCAAAACTATAAAGAAATTGTGCTTCAGACAACGCTTAGTTATATCGACCAGCATTACAGGGAAGCCAATCTTTCTAAGCTGGCAGAGGATATGAACCAGTCCCTTTCTGTGCTGAGCCGGCTGATCAAACAAAATTTTGGGCATACATTTCAGGAACTGGTGCAGAGAAAAAAGTTTCAAAAAGCCATGACACTGCTGTCTGAGACAGACTTGGCTATCGCAGATATTGTGACTGCAGTGGGGTATGAGAACAGCAGTTATTTTTACAGAAAGTTTAAAGAAAAATACCATATGTCCCCGAAAGAATACCGTTTAACCCACAGAAATGGGGAACAGATCAGACTATAGAGAGCAAAAAGAAGCTTCCGGGCTTCTTTTTTTGTTGCATAGGAACTTTGTCAAGTCAAAAAAAGACACTTCTTTCGTCAAACCACGTCCTAACTTTTGGGCGTGGTTTTTCTTATACTTAATTCAGCAAAGGAAAGAACGAAATCAAAAGGAGGAAAAACATATGAATGCAGAGTATCGAAGGAAGGCATCGGCAGTACCGCCGGAAGACCGGCCGATTTCTAAAAAGAACATTTCCGGGCTGGGAAATTTCTTTGGGATTTACGGCGGCGAGCACATTGCAGCTACAGAGTTTGTTATTGGGGCTACGCTGGTAACCTGGGGAGTCAAGGCGACGGATATTTTCATCGGACTTTTTATCGGAAATATCCTGGCAACCCTGACATATGCACTGATCTGTGCCCCGATCGGAGTCGACACGAGAGTTACTTTATATTCCTACTTAAAAAAGGTCATGGGGCCATACATGCAGAAAGTTTACAATTTTGTCTGGGGCCTGGCATCCATAGCCATGGCAGCATCCATGCTGACTGTATCGGCATCGGCGGTCCGGGAGATTTTTGGAATCAGACTTCAGACCCAGTGGTATCCGACAGATATCAAATTTATCCTGGTGGTTATTGTACTTGGCATTATTGTCACTCTGGTAGCCGCAAACGGATTTGAAGCAGTGGCAAAATTCTCATCAGTCTGTGTGCCGTGGATGATCATTATCTTTGCAGCAGGAGTATTTGTAGTAGTTCCTGAACTGATTGAGGTGACGAACGGAGCAGCGGTACACAGCTTTGGGGATTTTATGAACCTGCTGAATACCAGTGTGTGGAACGGAGCAGTCATACCGGGCGGACAGAAGCTGGGAATCATTCATGTCATTGGATTTGCCTGGATGTGTAATCTGGCCTATCATGGCGGACTGAACGATATGGCATTGTTCCGCTATGCAAAGACTCCCAAATACGGATTTATTACCTCATACGGTATGTTCATAGGACATTTCTTTGCATGGGGAAGTGCGGGAATTATGGGAGCTACAGCTGCTGTCATTCTGAATAAGTCACTGCTTATTCTGGATTCAGGAGCCATCACGGGTGCTGTTTTAGGGGCAACCGGTCTGCTGGCGGTTATCGTGGCAGGGTGGACAACTGCAAATCCAAACATTTATCGTGCCAGTCTTGCATTTGAGACGATTTTTAACAAGATTCCTCTGAAAAAACTGACTTACATTATCGGAGCAGTCATGACTCTGGCAGCATGTTTCCCGATTACCATGAACATTATGGCCATTGTAAATATTATCGTGCTTGTTATTCCGGCGATTGGGGCCATCATATTTACAGAGCACTGGATTATTCCGAAACTTGGGGGCAGCAGATACTGGGCTTCTTATAAAGGATGGAAGATTAATTATGCAGGGCTTCTGGCCTGGGCGGCGGCACTGGCTTTTGTGGCAGTTATGACGCTGACCGGGGCAATACATTCTTATCTTTTGTTCCTGCCGACTTATATACTTGCGATGGTAAGTTATATTATTTTGGCGTGTGTTATGGGAGCCAGAGATGACTACACGGCACAACAAGAAGAAGACCGGAAAGTACAGGAAGCTTTGGCGGAACTGATTGAGGAAGAGGATGAAAAGATCATTGAGTATGTTCCGAAACAGCCGGCTGCACAGAAAGCTGCGGCATATATCTCTTATGCGGTTCTGGCAGCGCTTGGCGTGATGACACTGATGGTATTTGCCGGACATATAAGTGTTGAGACATGGAAGAGTCTATCCTTCCCGGTCACAATCTGTTATTTCATACTGGGAGGCACTGCGACTTATCTGAAATATGGGCTCACGGAAGTAAAAAAAGAAAACGGAGAACAGGAGGCAGAAAATGAAAATATACAAAGGATTCAAAATGAAGCTTTATAAAGGCATGGAAGAGGAATATGAAAGACGCCACAATCAGCTGTGGCCGGAAATGAAAAATATGATCCATGAATACGGCGGAAGCAATTATTCGATTTATCTGGACAGAGAAACCAACATTTTGTTTGGGTCTATAGAGATTGAGGATGAAGAAAGATGGAGCCAGGGGGCGGAGACAAAGATCAACCGGAAATGGTGGGACTTTATGGCAGACATTATGGAAACCAATCCGGATAACAGCCCTGTGAGCGCGGATTTGAGTCTGGTATTCCATTTGGATTGAGCGGGAGGAAAAAGGAATGGAAAAGTACTTTTTGGCAATTGATATCGGAGCTTCCAGCGGAAGGCATATTCTTGGATATCTGGAAAACGGAAAGATGAGGCTGGAAGAAGTCTACCGCTTTCCTAACGGGATGGAAACTGCAGACGGTTCTCTGTGCTGGAATACAGACGCTCTGTTTTATGAGATCAGGCAGGGACTCAAGAAGTGCAGGGAAATTGGGAAGATCCCTTGCTGTATGGGCATTGACACATGGGCAGTGGACTATGTGCTGCTGGATGACCGGGACCGTCCGATCGGAAAATCCTACGGATACCGTGACAGCAGGACCCAGGGCATGGACACGAAAGTATATGAGGAGATTTCATTAAAGCATTTGTATCAGAGGAACGGAATACAAAAACAAATTTTCAATACCATATATCAGCTTGTGGCAGACCGGGAACGGGAACCGGAACGCCTCAGGAGAGCTAAAAGCATGCTGATGATTCCCGACTATTTTAATTTTCTCCTGACCGGAGTTAAGAAAACGGAGTATACCAACGCAACGACAACACAGCTGGTGGATCCAAAGACCAAAGATTGGGATTTTGAATTGATCCGGCGCCTGGGATTCCCGGAAGATATCTTCCAGTCTATCGCAGTGCCGGGAACACTGGTGGGCAGCTTTACTGAGGAAATCAGAGAAGAAATCGGCTTTGACTGTCAGGTTGTGCTGCCGGCCACCCACGATACAGGGTCTGCTGTAGCAGCCATACCTACGGAGAAGGATGATGCCCTATATATTAGTTCCGGGACATGGTCACTGATGGGTACAGAACTTATGAAAGCAGACTTTTCTCCTGACAGCATGGAGGCAAACTTTACAAACGAAGGTGGCGTAGATTACCGGTTCCGCTATCTGAAAAATATTATGGGGCTTTGGATGATCCAATCTGTAAAAAAAGAATTTGAGACAGAATATTCTTTTTCCTACATCTGCGAGATGGCCTCCAAAGAGACAATCCCTTCCATTGTTAACTGCAACGATGACAGGTTCCTGGCACCGGACAGTATGATTCAGGCAGTCAAGGATTACTGCAGGGAGACGTTCCAGCAGGTGCCCGAGACAGAATGGGAGATTGCGGCAGTTATTTACAACAGTCTGGCAAAGTGTTACGAGAGAACTGTCAGACAGATGGAGGATCTGACCGGAAAAAAATACGAAAGGATCTACGTGGTCGGCGGAGGGGCCAACGCCCAATATTTAAACCAGCTGACGGCACAGTACACCGGTTGTGAGGTATATGCAGGGCCTTCGGAGGCCACAGCCATTGGAAATCTGCTGGTGCAGATGCAGTATGACGGAAGTTTTCATAATTTAAAGGAAGCAAGGCGGTGCGTGGCACAGTCGTTTGAGATTGAAGCGTATAAACCAGAAAATAAAGGAGGTAAAGCAATGACAGTGAAAGAAAGATATGAGGCAGCAAAAGAAAGTTATGCAAACATCGGGGTAGATACAGATAAAGTGCTTGAGCAGCTGAAACATATTCCAATCTCTATACACTGCTGGCAGGGAGACGATGTAAATGGCTTTGAAGGTGACGGAGAACTTTCCGGAGGGATTCAGACAACAGGGAATTATCCTGGAAAAGCAAGGACACCGGAAGAATTAATGGAAGACATTGATAAAGCACTGAGTCTGATTCCGGGTAAACACCGGCTGAACCTGCACGCAAGTTATGCCATTTTTGAGGATGGATTTGCAGACAGAGATGTCCTTGAACCAAAACATTTTAAAAAATGGGCAGAGTTTGCAAAAGAAAGAGGACTTGGACTGGACTTTAATCCGACTTATTTTTCACATCCAAAAGCAGAGGCAGCAACACTCTCCAGTGAAGATGAAGAAATCAGGAAGTTCTGGATCCGTCATGGCCAGGCATGTTTAAGGATCTCCGAATATTTTGCAGAAGAACTTGGCACACCTTGTACAATGAATATCTGGATCCCGGACGGTTTTAAGGATGTGCCCGCAGACAGGAAAGCACCGAGGGCAAGACTCAAAGATTCTCTGGACCAGATTTTATCCATTGGGTATGACAGAGAAAAGGTCAATGTAGCTGTGGAATCCAAAGTATTCGGTATCGGAATGGAGAGTTATACAGTAGGATCCCACGAATTTTATATGAATTATGCGGCAAAAAATAACCTGCTCTGCCTGCTGGACAATGGACATTACCATCCGACGGAAGTGGTTTCCGATAAAATATCTTCCATGCTCCTGTTCTCTGACAAGGTTGCGCTCCATGTGACCAGACCGGTGCGCTGGGACAGTGACCATGTGGTGCTCCTGGATGATGAGACCAAAGAAATTGCAAAAGAGATTGTTATGAACGGACCGGAGCATGTGCTCCTCGCCTTAGATTTCTTTGACGCCAGCATCAATCGTATTTCGGCCTGGGTGGTAGGCATGAGAAATATGCAGAAAGCTCTGCTTATGGCAATGCTGAGACCAAACGGGACACTGGCACAGTTACAGGACAGGAGAGAATTTACTGAACTTATGGTAATGCAGGAAGAATTAAAGATGTATCCGGCCGGAGATGTGTGGAATTATTTCTGCGAGCTAAACGGAGTTCCCGGAAGAGAAGACTGGTTCAGAGAAGTGAAATCATACGAGACAGAAACGCTTTTAAAGCGCGGTTAAGAGGAGGAAGAGCATGAAAGTATTGGATGCGGAGTTTGTCAAAGGGTTTATCAGGATGTGTGACGACGGATTTTTACAGGGATGGCATGAGAGAAACGGCGGAAATGCTACTTACCGTATGAAACCGGAGGAAACACAAGAAGTCAAAGAAGAGTTTTGTTATGAGAAAGAATTCACACCGATCGGAACTAAAGTTCCGGGACTTGCCGGAGAGTATTTCCTTGTAACGGGGTCGGGAAAATATTTCAGGAATGTGTCTTTAGAGCCTGAAAATAATATTGCGGTTATCGAAGTGGATGACAAAGGAGAAAATTACAGGATTGTATGGGGGCTGAAAAAAGGAGGGGTGCCTACAAGTGAGCTTCCTTCTCACCTCATGAACCATGAAGTAAAGAAAGAAGCTTCCGGCGGTGCTCACAGAGTAATTTATCATTCTCATACACCAAATGTCATTGCACTGACCTTTCTTCTTCCTATCGATGACAAGATATTTACGAGAGAATTGTGGGAAATGATGACTGAGTGCCCGGTCATTTTCCCGGACGGCATCGGGACGGTTGGATGGATGGTTCCGGGCGGGAAAGAAATTGCAGTGGAATCCAGCAGACTGATGAAACAATATAATGCTATTATCTGGGCTCACCATGGAATTTTCTGTTCCGGCCAAGATTTTGATAATACCTTTGGTCTGATGCATACAGTTGAAAAAGCTGCAGAAATTCTGATTAAGGTGCTGTCTGTACGGCCGGATAAGCTCCAGACGATTACACAGCAGAACTTCAGAGATCTGGCAAAAGAATTTAAAGTAAATCTCCCGGAGCAATTCCTTTACGAAAAAGAATAGAAAGATGTATCAACGCACAAAGCCTGAAAGTTCCTCAAAGAGTGAGGAGCCTTCAGGCTTTGTTTATTTACTCATGGTTCATACATAATTTTGCGCGCTTGATATCAGGAACTGCAGTTAAGATAGGAAGCAGGATCGCTGCCACTACCAATCCGGAGCATCCCTGAATCGCATTGGAAGGAACACTCAACAGTGCCGGGCCCACGCCCTCTGTGATATAAGAGTGGATAAAATAGCCGGCAACCACGAAGAAAATGTCCGCCAGTCCGCAGGGAATCATAGCGATCAGATCCTTCACTCCATGATTTGTAAGGGCTTTGTAGAGAACGGCTGCAGTCAGCGCCACCAGGAACTTGACAATAAAGGTAGTTGGCGCATAGTAGGCATAGCCGGAAAAAATATCAGCAAAGGCAGAGCCGATTCCGGCAGCAAGAGAACCGTATTTTTTGCCAAGTATCACTCCGCTTAAAATAACGAAGGCGTCACCCAGATGGATATATCCGTGGGTGGCAGGTGTGGGAATCTGGATGACCATGGTGCCTACACAGCACAGTGCTGTAAAAAGAGCAGTATATACAAGTTTTTTTGTTTGATTCATAATATCATTCCTCCTCGATTAAAATCATATCATTCATTTTCATTTATCTTAATAAAAAAGTGGTATTGATAAAAATGCCAGATATAAAGTTTTTAATGGTGCCAGCTTATTTTTCTTTCCTAAAACAGCATCTTATGATATAATCTCCTAAAAAGATTCAGGAGGAAAGTATGATTAATTTGTATGAAAAAGGTGCATTTTTAGTAGACGGCACCGAACTTGTAGATGAAAATAACACAGAACGATTAAACCAGCTTACAGGGACTGCCCCATCAAAAGAAGAAGCAAAACAGAATACGATCGCATATGGAATTTTAAAGAACCATAATACATCTGACAGCATGGACAAGCTGAAGATCAAATTTGATACATTGACATCCCATGATATAACATTTGTTGGGATCATTCAGACTGCAAGGGCATCAGGGATCGAAAAGTTCCCGGTTCCTTATGTACTTACCAACTGCCACAACAGCCTTTGTGCCGTAGGCGGAACGATCAACGAAGATGACCATATGTTCGGCCTGACTGCTGCTAAGCGTTACGGCGGTATGTATGTACCTCCTCATCAGGCGGTAATTCATCAGTTTGCAAGGGAAATGCTCGCTGGTGGCGGAAAGATGATCCTTGGATCTGACAGCCATACAAGATACGGAGCGCTGGGAACCATGGCCATGGGAGAAGGCGGACCGGAGCTTGTAAAACAGCTGCTCAGCCGTACTTATGATATCAATATGCCTTCTGTTGTAGGTGTTTATCTTACCGGTAAGCCTGAAAAAGGGGTGGGGCCTCAGGATGTGGCTCTGGCTATTATTGGTGCCGTATTTGACTGCGGATATGTAAACAACAAGGTGATGGAGTTTGTAGGACCGGGAGTTGCAAATCTTTCAGCAGATTTCAGAATCGGCATTGACGTAATGACGACAGAGACAACCTGTCTTTCTTCTATATGGAAGACAGATGATACCATCAGGGAATTTTATGAGATCCACGGCAGGGAAAAGGACTACAAAGAATTAAATCCTGGTGCCGTAGCATACTATGACGGAATGGTAGAAGTGGATTTATCTAAAATTAAACCGATGATCGCCATGCCGTTCCATCCAAGCAACACCTATACAATAGAAGAAGTCAATGCGAATCTGAATGACGTATTGGCAGAGGTGGAAAAACGTGCCCTGGTAAGTCTTGACGGAGCTGTAGATTATTCTCTTCAGGACAAGATCAAGGACGGCAGACTGTATGTAGATCAGGGAATTATTGCAGGATGTGCCGGAGGCGGATATGAAAATATCTGTGAAGCAGCCAATATCTTAAAGGGATCCAGCATTGGTTCTGATGAGTTTACTCTGAGTGTTTACCCTGCAAGTACACCGATCTTTATGGAACTTGTAAAGAACGGTGCGGTAGCAGATCTCATGGCTACAGGAGCCGTTGTGAAAACAGCATTCTGCGGACCGTGCTTCGGAGCAGGTGATACTCCTGCCAATAATGCATTCAGCATCCGCCACTCTACAAGGAACTTCCCGAACAGAGAAGGCTCTAAGCTTCAGAGCGGACAGATTGCATCTGTGGCACTGATGGATGCCAGATCCATCGCAGCTACCGCAGCAAACAAAGGATACCTGACGCCTGCAACCGACGTAGATGCTGACTTTAACGTTCCGAAATACTTCTTTGACAAGACAATTTATGAAAACCGTGTATTTGACAGCAAGGGTGCGGCAGATTCTTCTGTGGAAGTTCAGTTTGGACCGAATATCAAGGACTGGCCTCAGATGTCCGCGCTTCCTGAGAATCTTGTCTTAAAGGTAGTGTCTGAGATCCACGATCCGGTGACTACAACGGATGAGCTGATCCCGTCCGGGGAGACTTCCTCATACCGCTCTAATCCTCTTGGGCTTGCAGAGTTTACACTGTCCAGAAAAGATCCTGCATATGTAGGGCTTGCAAAAGAGATCCAGAAGGGACAGAAGGCTATTGAGGCTGGAACCTGTCCGCTGGATGCAGTGGAGGAATTAAAGCCTGTTATGGAGGCTGTCAATAAAAAGTTCCCGGAAGCCGGAGAAGGCAATCTGGGAATCGGAAGCACAATTTTTGCAGTGAAGCCCGGAGACGGTTCCGCCAGGGAACAGGCGGCTTCCTGCCAGAAGGTACTGGGCGGATGGGCTAATATTGCAAACGGATACGCCACAAAACGCTACCGCTCTAACCTGATCAACTGGGGAATGCTTCCGCTGACGATTGAAGAAGGAGAGCTTCCTTTTAAGAATAAAGATTACTTATTCCTTCCGGGCATCAGAGAGGCAGTGGAGAACAAGGACAGCAAGATCCGGGCTTTTGTGGTGAGAGACGGAGATTTGAACGAATTTGAGCTGACCTTGGGAGAACTTACAGATGACGAGAGAGAGATCATCCTGAAGGGATGCCTGATTAATTACTATAAAGAGGAGAACTAAGGAGCAGCATAAATGATCGGAACTATTTGGGCGCTGGTGCCGCCCATCATTGCCATTGGACTGGCATTGATCACAAAAGAGGTTTATCTTTCCCTGATGGTGGGGATTGCTTCCGGGGCTTTAATGTTTGAACATTTTCAGCCTGTGGAAGCAATGAATACCATATTTGAAATTATGACCGGAAAAATCGGGAGCAACTGCGACATCCTGATTTTTCTTGTGATGCTGGGTATCTTAGTTGCCCTGA
This sequence comes from Anaerostipes sp., assembly GCF_018381315.1. Classification (GTDB taxonomy): domain Bacteria; phylum Bacillota; class Clostridia; order Lachnospirales; family Lachnospiraceae; genus Anaerostipes. The sequence goes on from NZ_JAGZSD010000011.1 coordinate 61,847, forward strand.
TCACCAAATCCGGAGCTTCCCGGGCCTATGGAAAATGGGCGTTAAAGGCGATTAAGTCAAAGAGACAGGCTATGTTTGCAACGTCTCTGCTGGGAACCGTTATTTTTGTGGATGATTATTTCAACTGTCTGACTGTTGGAACCGTCATGAAGCCCATAACAGACAAATATAAGGTCACAAGGGCCAAGCTTGCGTATGTGATTGACGCCACTGCAGCGCCGATCTGTATTATAGCCCCGATTTCCAGCTGGGCAGCAGCTGTGGGATCATCTCTGCCGGAGGGAAGCAGCATTGATGGATTCTCACTGTTTGTGAGAGCCATCCCGTTTAATTATTATGCGCTTCTGACGCTGGTGTTCCTCATCTTTTTGATTATCCTTAATGTGGATTTTTCCAAGATGAAGCAGTATGAGGAGGAGAAGGGAAATGAGACCCACGACCAGAAGCATGAAGCAGATGTCCCGGTTGTGGGAAGGGGCCAGGTAAAGGATCTGATCCTGCCCATTCTGTTTCTGATTGCATCCTGTATCGGTTTTATGCTTTACACAGGCGGATTTTTCCAGGGCAAAGATATTATATCTGCCCTGTCCGGCTGCAACAGCGGCAGAAGTCTGGTGCTTGGATCTTTTTCAACACTTATTTTTACTTTCCTTTTATATATTCCGAGAAAGGTAGTAGCGTTTGTGGATTTTTGCGGAAGCTTCAGCCAGGGATTTAAGTCTATGACTTCAGCCATTATGATTTTGTGTCTGGCATGGACGCTTTCCGGTATCTGCGGAGATGAGTATTTGAGGATCGGACAGTTTGTCAGCGGAGTCATCAGCGGCAATACATCTGCCACTGCAGTTCTGCCGGCTCTGTTTTTCCTGGCCGCGCTGGGGCTTTCTTTTGCCACCGGAACTTCATGGGGTACCTTCGGAATTCTGATTCCGATCTCAGTAGCGGTTGTGGGCAGTGATATTTCAATGCTGCCTTTGCTTGTGGGATCCATTTTGTCTGGAGCTGTATGCGGGGATCATATCTCCCCGATTTCGGATACGACCATTTTGGCTTCTGCGGGGGCCGGATGCCGACATATCGATCATGTATCCACCCAGATGCCTTATGCATTTATTGTTGCAGGGTGTGCGGTGATCGGCTATCTGACGGCAGGAGCCTTAGGAAACGGATTTTTAGGGCTGGCTGTTGCGGCCGGAGCACTTGCAGTGGCTATGGCTTCCATTGTTTGGAACGTAAAGAAAAAGGCTTAGAGGTGATGTGATGAGCAATTTGGCCGGAAGGGCGATTGAGGAAATAGGAAAAGTAATCATCGGAAAAGAGCATATCACGAGACAGGTGATGACGGCCATTTTAGCCAATGGCCATATTCTCATCGAGGATATACCTGGAGTGGGAAAAACTACGCTTGCTATTGCATTTTCCAAGGTGCTGGGGCTTGATTATCAGCGGATACAGTTTACCCCGGATGTGATGCCTGCGGATATTGCCGGCTTTTCAGTCTATAAGCAGGGCAGCGAATCCTTTGAATATCAAAGAGGAGCGGCAATCACCAATCTTCTTCTGGCAGATGAGATCAACCGTACCTCCCCCAAAACTCAGTCAGCTCTTCTGGAGGCTATGGAGGAAGGAAAGATCACTGTGGACGGGGTGACGAGAGAACTGCCGGATCCATATGTGGTCATTGCCACACAGAACCCGCTTGGAGCTGTGGGAACCCATTCCCTCCCTGAGGCCCAGCTGGACCGGTTTATGATCCGTATTTCTATGGGCTACCCTGACAGGGAGAGCGAGATTGCCATGCTGAAGCAGGAAAGAGTGAATGTGGCGATTGACTCACTGACAGAGATCATTAAAATCACAGACCTGATTTTAATGAAGCAGCAGGCAGAGAGGGTATATGTCCATGAAGATTTATACCGGTATATTGTCGATATTGCCGGTGCCACAAGAAATCATCCCGACCTGGATATGGGAATCAGCCCAAGGGGGACGATCTCTCTGCTGCAGATGGCCAAAGCAAATGCCTACCTGGATGAAAGGGACTACATGGTTCCGGGTGACATCAAAGATATTTTTTATGCCACGTCGGCGCACAGAGTTGTAAAGAGTAAAGAGGCAAGGATCAAGCGCAAGACTGTAAGGGAGATTCTGGAATCCATAGCAGAAGGAATTCCTGTCCCTGAAAGCAGATAAGGAGCGGCCATGATTATCGGAATCATCTTCCTGAGCATGATTTATGTTATTCTATATCAAGATATCATCGGAGGATGCCTGCTGGCATCCTTATTTGTTTTTGTTTTTATTTCCTGGCTGGCTGTCCGCAGGAAGGCATCAAAGCTCAGGGTAAAAGTATCTTTGGAGCCAAAAGCGGCGTCCAGAAACGAGGAGATTCTTTTAAAAGGGGATTTTACCGGGATCCGGTGTCTGGATGCAGTGGAGTGTGAAGTTACCTATCAGGTGCGCTACTGGCTTATGGGGCAGAAAAAGGTGAAAAAAGAGAGGTTTGAGTATGCCGGCAGAGGCGGGAGTGGATTTCAGATTCCTCTGAAGATTGATCATTGTGATGAGGTGCATGTCACAGTGGCAAAAATCCGTATGAGAGATATGACGGGGCTGTTTTGGGCGGAAAAGTTTGTGAAAGCCAGGGCCGGAGCGCTTATCATGCCGGATGCATATCCATTGGGATTGATGTTTGACAGGGCAGTAGAAGCAAAAACAAAAAATCAATATGAGTATGACGGGCTGAAGGAGTATCATCCTGGAGATAAGAGTTCCAGGATCCATTGGAAACTGCTTGCGGGGAAAAATCTGCTGATGGTCAAAGATATGGAAGATGAAAAGGAAGAAAAGCTTATTCTCAGGCTGAGTCTGCCGGAGCTGGAAGATGCTTTTGACGATTTTTTTACCGTATTTTATTCTGTATCAAAGTTTTTTCTGGAGCAGGAAATGCCTCAGACGGTCCGCTGGGGAACAAGAGAATTTTATTTGGAGCGCTATCAGCAATATGAGGAATTATTCGGAGAGATGTTTGCCTCAGATTTTGATGAGTATTCCGGAAATGGGGAACATGAAGGAATCCATATTTTCATGAGACCCGGAGAGCCGGATTTAATCTATGTGGAAACGGGGACAGAGACAAATACAGTTGGCCGAAACGGGCTGGAACAGGGAATCTATGATTTGGAATTATTCTGAAATCAGGCTGCAGAAATATGCAGGCATACATAAATTTTATAGGGGTATTTTTATATGAAGGAAAAATTAGAACCATATATTAAATACATATTTCTCAGCATCATATTTTTGGGCCTGACGGACAGCGTTTTTGTAGGCTTTTTTACGAGAGCCTTTCAGTATTATCTGCTTTGTTCCGGTGTGGCGATCCTGACAGCTTTGTGTGTCTTTTTGGAGAGATATCCGAAGGCGGTCTGGGGGGTTCTGGCTTTTGCGGCAGCTGCCGCTTTCTTCCTGCGGGGTGCACTGGCGAACGGCTTTCAGGTAATCAGCAACAGGATGGCTGATGCCGTTAACAAAGTGTATGACATGGGATTTTATTATTACGTGGATATACAGGCAGAATATACAAGAAGGGACAGTATCCTGCTGATCCTTCTGCTGTTTCTTCTGGGCAGTGTATTGTTTCATCTGCTGGCCAGAAAAACAAAGGTGCTTGTAGCCGCAGTATCAGCTGTTGAAGCATGTCTGCTGATTCTGACACCTTATTCCATTACAGGGCCCTTTCTGCTGTTTTTATGCGGGATTGCCGGGTATGGATTCTGGATGCGCCGAAAAAGGTACAGCGCAGCAGTGATCTCAGGATGTCTGCTCCTGGGTGCGGTAGCTGCATCTGGAATTGTGGGGGAGCCTGTCAGCAGCAATCCGCTCAAGGAGACTGCTTTAGAGTTTGTAAGGCTCGTATCCCAGGGCAGGGATTATCAGGTGGCCGGAGGCATTGGAAGCGGCGATATCGGAAAAATCGGGTCCGTGTCGCCGCGGGGGACGAATCTGTTTAAGGTCCGGCTTTCACAGTCCAGGACACTGTATCTGAAGGGATTTACAAGCGGCATCTATGAGAACGGCATGTGGAAGAAAGAGAAGAAGGATGCAAAAGTAATTCTTGGAGAGAACAGTCTGGATCTTCCATTTCAGTTTTTTGACCTGAAGATTCCGGAACTTTCTCTGGAACTGTTGGACACAGGACTTCAGGGGAAGGCAGAAAGAGCAGAGATCACCTATCAGAAATTTACTGATGATTACTACCTGTGGCCTTATTTCAGCAATATTTCACCTGAAAAAGGCAGGTATTACGGTGACCTGAACATCGCCAGGACAAGCCGCAGGGAGAAAGAAACACTGATGTATTATCCTGTGCCGCTGGAAAGTATGCTGAAAGCGGATGGAAGGATTACAGACGCCCTGCTGGACGGTCAGACCGGCGATGTCACACTGGAGAGGGAGTATTTTCAGGCCATGGATTCTTATAATCAGTATGCAGCCAGTCAGTACACCAAAGTTCCAAAAGATCTAAAGAAAAAGCTGCAAAAGAAGTTTCCGGAACTCAATTCAGTGGTCTCAACTCGGAAAAAGGCCGGGATCATACAGGAGCTTTTAAAGAAAAATTATCGTTATACAAGTGATTCCGGTGTTACACCGGATGGAGAGGATCCTATCTGGTATTTTTTGAATGAGAATAAGAAGGGGTATTGTACCCAGTATGCTTCCGCTGCAGTTATGATGTTCAGGACAGCGGGTATTCCGTGCCGTTATGTAGAAGGGTACCGGATTGACAAGCAAAAATTCCAAAAGAATAATACTGCCCAGGTTACGGACTTTTATGCTCATGCGTGGCCGGAAATTTACATAGAGAATGCAGGATGGGTCCCTGTGGAAGTGACAAACACCAGAAGCCTTCTGGCAGAACAGGAGCAGGCAAAGGAGGAGCCGTCCGGAACTTTGGACCGCAGAGTGGGCTTTATGGAAAAAAATATGGTCCTCCAGAGCCTGATCGTATTGTTTATATCTCTTTGCGTAATTGTTACAATTGTTAAAATTATAAAGGAAATTTTACGGTATCGGAAATGGAGAATGAGCTCCAATAAGGAGAAAGTCATAGTTTATCAAAATTTAATAAATTCTCTGACAGAGGGAAAGAACTTAGACGAAAAACATTATTTAATCTTTGAAAAAGCTCGAAATATCACGGAAAAAGCCAGGTTCAGCCAGCATGAGATCACAGATGAGGAGCTAAGGTTTGTGAAGAGATTTGTCGATATTTTAAAGAAAAAAATATAAATGTTACACAAATGTTAAAAAACTCTTGACAATTTCATTACACATAAGCTACAATAGCAACAGTGAAAGAAATACATGAAATATTATTGTAGCATTTGAAATGATGAGTAGGAGAGCACATGAAACGTTTAGTAGTAAAAGCACTGGTAGTCGTAATGCTCACTGTCGTGGGATGTTCCACAATCGGGGGAACAAGAGAGGCAGAAGCTGCTTCTAATAAAGGACAAAAAGTAGTAAACTATGCAAAACGCTTTGTAGGTAATAAATATAAATATGGCGGAACCAGCCTGACAAGAGGGGCTGACTGCTCCGGATACGTAATGTCTGTATACAGAAAGTTCGGCAAAAGACTTCCGCATTCTTCTTATGGAATGAGAAAAGTCGGAAAGAAAGTCAAAGGCGGCATCAAAAAAGCCAAGCCGGGAGATATCATCTGCTACAGCGGACACGTAGCTATCTACATGGGAAAGAATAAAATTGTTCATGCCAGCAATTCAGCACCTTATCCAAGAGGAGGAATCAAAATTTCTCCCAATGCAAAATACAGAAAGATTGTAGCAGTAAGAAGAGTTGTAAAGTAGAATACATACATATTATAAAGTAATAAAGTTGCCGTATCGGTCAGAATTCATGCCGATACGGCTTTTTTATTTCATGGGAAAGTGCGTCCCATGAAATAAAAAGCACTCCGTGCAGGATGCGCACAAATGCATAGAGAATTTATTTGTCTGGAAAGCTGAATTGCAGTGTAATCTTCATTGCACTTTTTCGGTGCCTATGGTAAAATTAATTAATATATATATGGACAGAGTTAGTGCGGAATGAGCGGGGTTATTCCTGTCTAATGTTAAGGATCAGTCGCAAAGGTGGTGCTGTCAATGGAGAAAAAAGAATTTATGGAGAAGCAGGGGACGGCAGGGAGGACACTGCAAGTGCTGAGAGAGAAAGCAGAGCAGGCTCTGAGCGGTATTCCGGGCGGATTGTGTGTATACTATCTGGAAGACGGTCAAGTTTATTCAGTATTTTGCAGCCCTGCATTTTACGAAGTGCTGGGGTACTCTGACGGGCATATTTCTGAGGTCATGCAGACAGAACAGGGCCTGACATTTTCGGGAGTTCACAAAGAGGATGTCCCTGAACTGCAGGAAAAAGTAAATCAATTATTACATGAGGGTACAGCTTTATCTCATACCTGCCGTATATTTCATGACAAAAAGGGGATATACAGATGGATCCATATGGATGGGGCCATGGGGCGCAGAGAAGACAGAGGGGTGCTCTTTTATATTGTCTTCAGTGACGTGAGCAGCCGGATCCAGACGGAAGAAGAACTGATGCATGCCAATGCAAAAATGCAGGATATCATAAATGCAATCCCGGGAGGCGTTGCCGTCTACAAAGTCTCAGATATCTTTGAGACTGTTTATTTTTCAGACGGAGTACCTGAGCTGTCCGGTTATACGGTGGAAGAGTACAGGAAGCTTATCAAGAAAGATGCCGCTGATATGACCTACTGGGAAGACAAGGACATGGTTGTATCCAAGGCGGCGGAAGTTATCCAAAGCCGGGGTGTATCTGAGTTTGAATTTCGTAAGCAGCACCGGGACGGGCATATTGTATGGGTACATATCCATATTAAATGGATCGGGGAGGAAGATGGATGTCCTCTGCTTCACTGTGTGTTCCACAACATCACCGGCCTGAAACAGATACAGTTGGAAAAAGATCATCTGATCAATTCGATCCCCGGAGGTATTGCCAGTTACCGTGTGGAAGGGGAACGCTTTATTGCTGAGTTTTTTTCAGAGGGTGTCATGGCACTTTCGGGCCATACGAGGAAAGAATATGAGGATATAGTGAAATATGACGCACTGGACGTCATCTATGCCCCTGACAGAAAAAGAGTGCTGGAGGCAACAAAGACGGCTTTGGTCAGCGGGGAAGTGCTGGATGTCTCATATAGGATTTACCACAAAGACGGGCATTTGATCTGGATTCATTTAAATGGAAGGCGCATGGGTCCGCTGTCAAAAACAACAAGATTTTATGCTGTTTTTACGGGCATGTCGGCTGAGACACGGCTGTTTCAGAGTATCGCCAATGAGACGGCTGACGGAATCTATGTCATAGAAAAGGAAAACTATGATCTTCTCTATGCCAATGAATCTACCCATCTTTTTATGAATGGGAAAGACTGTGTCGGCCAGAAGTGTTATAAAGCCCTGCATGGAAATGACAGGCCCTGCAGTTTCTGCCAGATAAAAAGATATGCAGCAGAGAGCGGCGAGCACGAGATGAAGATACCTGGTTCCGACAGAGTATACACTGCGCATTTCAGGGAGACAGACTGGAATGGGATTCCTGCATATATTCAGTACGTACATGATGTAACAGAGGAAGTTACTACACGAAGGGAGAAAGAACGTCTGGAAATGTATTTTCAGACGATCATAAAAAATCTGCCGGGAGGCATTTCCGTTATTCGGTGTGAACCGGATGGAACCCTGGTCTCAGAATTTATTTCTGAGGGCTATGCCGCTATGACTCATATGACAGTAGAAGAAGCTGAGAAAATGTATGAAAAGGATATCCTGGCAGGGATTTGTCCGGATGATGTCAAAGGCATCCGGGAGAAGCTTCAGCGCTATATTAATGAGGGGGAAGGAAACTGTGAACTGACAGCGCGTGTCATGCTGGGAGACGGAGGATATATCTGGGTCAAATGCATGCTGTCCCTGCTGCGGGCAGACGATGGGGTTGTCAGGCTGTATGCAGTCTATACGGATATCACTCAGTCAGTGGAAGAACAGGAGAAAATCCGCAGTCAGTATAAGGATTTAATCCTTCAGCATTACCGGACTCCGGGACCGAATGCACTGGTTGTGGGGCACTGCAACATTACTCGGAGTAAAATTCTGGATATCATTGATTATACAGACTCAGATCTGCTGAAAACATTCGGCGATGACAGGCAGCGTTTCTTTACTGGTTTGTCAGGCCTGATTGTGGATGGGAAGGAACAAAGGGAATTTCTCGAAACTTATCTGAATGAACCGGCGTTAAAAGCTTTTGAGGAAGGAAAACTGGAACGCCAGATGGAGTGTTTTGTCCGGTTTCCGAAGGATTCTAGAGGCAGGTATGTACAGGTTAAGATGCATATGGTGGCAACACCTGACAGCGGCGATGTCACGGGGATTCTTACTGTCACAGATATTACAGAACAGGCAATTTCAGACCGTATCCTTCATCAGCTGTCTGTAACAGGCTGTGACCTGGTAGTGGATGTAGATCTGACAAATGACACCTATTCCATCCTTTCATCCAGAGAAGCTTCATGCTGTGTGCCTCCTGTCAAAGGCTGCCACTCTGAATGGACGGAACTTATGCTTCAGACAAGGGTTGTGCCGAGGGACAAAGAACAGTATAAAAGAGGGCTGGATCCGGCAGAGATGTATAAGAAGCTTGAGAGGCAGGGATCCTATACCTTTGCTTTTTCTGTCATGGATGACAATGGGGATATCAGGACAAAAAATATGACAGTTTCAGCAGTGGACCTTAGACTGGGAAGGGTATGTCTGTCAAGAAGTGATATTACAGATTCTATCCGGGAACAGCAGGGCCTGCTTCATATGATTGCTTATACATTTGAACTGGCTGCGTTTATTGATATTGGGAGCAGAAATCTGACTCTGTATACAAGAGAAATCGTTCTTGAGAATCTTCCTGCATTTTTCATTGATCATTATGATGAGGCGATTCTAAGATTTGTTAATCAGCATGGATCAGAGGAAAATCTTTCAGAGGACTGTCGGCAGTTCCAGATTCCAACCATGATAGAGCGGCTGGAAGAACAGCCTAACGGGTATGATTTTTTGTTTTCATATCAGGATGAGGCCGGGGAACGGTATAAGCAGATTAATGTCCTGTGGGGGGATGTAAATCATCGGACTCTGTGTCTGGTAAGGGCTGATGTGACCGATATGCTGGCGGCGGAGAGAAGGACGAAAAAGGACCTGGAAGACGCATTGTCGTTTGCAGAAGAGGCGAACAAAGCAAAGAGTGATTTTCTTTCTGCCATGAGCCATGATATCCGTACACCGATGAACGCTATTATGGGTATGACAACGCTGGCATCTGCCTTTCTGGATGACAAAGAGCGGGTGAAAGACTGTCTTCATAAAATAGCCATTTCTTCAAATCATCTTCTCAGCCTGATTAATGACATTCTGGATATGAGTAAAATTGAGCGCTCTCAGATCAATCTGAACAGTGATAAGGTTTTTCTGCCTGAGCTGATGGAGCAGATTTCTGCTATCATCAAGTCTCAGACGGAAGATAAGGGGATTGAGTTTCGGATGCGTACAAAGAATATTTCCAAGAAGTCTTTTTACGGGGATGCTCTGCGCATTAACCAGATTTTAATCAATATTTTAAGCAACGCCATTAAGTTCACGGAAAAAGGCGGAAGTGTTGAATTTACAACTGAAGAGATCAATATTCCGGAGAAGAAAGGCCGCGTCCGGTACCTGTTTACAGTCAGAGATACAGGGATCGGAATGCCAAAAGAATTTCTTGAGCATGTCTTTGAACCATTTACCCGCAGCAGCAATGCCGCGCGTATTGAGGGCACAGGCCTTGGACTCAGCATCACAAAGGGCCTGGTTGATCTGATGGAAGGGAATATAACGGTTGAGAGCCGGATTGGCGCCGGATCTGTTTTTGAAGCAGAATTAGAGTTTGATGCAGCACAGGCCGCCGGTGAGCCGCCAGCAGGAATGGATTCGGAATTCTCATCCGTATCAGACGAGAAAATGTTTGCAGGACGCTGTTTTCTTGTGGCTGAGGACAATGCTATCAACGCAGAGATTCTGTGTGAACTGCTCCGGATGTGCGGTGCGGAATCTGTTCTTAAAACTGACGGGGCACAGGCGGTCCGGGCATTTCAGGAAGCAGAGGCGGGCACCTATGATGCAGTCTTAATGGATATCCAGATGCCTGAGATGAACGGGTATGAAGCTGCCCGCAGAATCAGAGAAATGGAACGGGCAGATGCAGTCCGGATACCGATTATTGCCATGACTGCCAATGCATTTGATGAAGATGTGCAGAATGCATATAAGGCAGGAATGAACGCCCATGTAGCAAAACCGATTGACCTGAACGTACTGAAAACTGCACTGCAGAGGAGCTTTCAAAAGGTGCCGGGAGGCCGGAGGGACATGGATGGAGAAAAATAAAATAATATGGAATGCCTGCTCAGAGCTTGGGGAAACTTGACAGTGTAAAAAGGAACGATTATAATTTTCAGTAATCGTTGAACTTGAAAAGTAAAGGAGATATACATGAAAATAAGTCCGAAAGTCCGGGAATTCCTGTGCCTTACCGCACATCCCCAGGGCTGTAGAAAAAATGTTGAAAATCAGATTACATATGTAAAGAATCACGTCAGCGGAAAGAACAGGCCGAAAAAGGTTCTGGTTATCGGTTCATCTACCGGATATGGACTGGCATCAAGAATTACCGCTGCATTCGGATGCGGGGCGGATACCCTGGGTGTCATGTTTGAGAGACCGGCAGCCGGAAAGCGTACAGCTACTGCCGGATGGTATAATACTGCTGCATTTGAACAGGCTGCAGCCAAAGAAGGATTATATGCAAAGACCGTAAATGGGGATGCATTTTCCAGAGAAGTAAAAGACCAGGTGATTGAGCTGATCAAGAAGGATTTCGGCAAGGTTGATGCCGTTATTTACAGCCTGGCTGCGCCGAGAAGAACTGCAGAGGACGGCACGGTTTACCAGTCAGTCCTGAAAACTACAGGGGATGACTTTACAAATAAGAATCTGAACCTTAAGGATAATACCATCAGTGAGAAAACCATTGAGGCTGCCACAAAAGAAGAGGTGGAAGCTACAGTGAAGGTCATGGGAGGAGAGGATTGGAAAGCTTGGATCCAGGCTCTCACCGATGCAGATGCCATTGAACAGGATGCAGTTACCTTTGCGTATTCTTATATTGGGCCGGAGCTTACCTATCCTATCTATTTTGAAGGAACAATCGGTGCTGCGAAGAAACACCTTCACAAGACAGCAGTTGAGATCAATGAGGAGTTTTCAAAAGAAGGGATCAAGGCCTATATATCTGTCAACAAAGGTCTGGTAACCCAGGCCAGCTCTGCGATTCCAATCGTTCCTCTTTACATGGCAGTGCTTTACCGTGTCATGAAAGAAAAAGGGCTGCATGAAGGCTGTATTGAACAGATCGTAAGACTCTTTCAGGAAAAGGATGTCTTTGGACAGGCACAGACAGATAAACAGGGACTGATCCGCCTGGATGACTGGGAACTTCGGCCGGAGGTTCAGGAAGAAGTGGAACGGCGCTGGGAAAAGGTGAATACTGAAAATGTTCAGGAGTATTCCGATATTGAAGGATATTGGGAAGATTTTTATCAGATGTTCGGTTTTGATATGGACGGAGTAGACTATGAAGAAGATCTTGACCCTTCAGTGGATATCCCCAGTATTTCCGGTGCAGAATAGTACATATGAATGAAGTAATCATCACGAGACGGCAGCAGCATATTGTCAGCGGCTGGCTTTTGGACGGGGAGTTTGTGGAATTTTCCTCGGAGCCTCTGGAAGAAGGAAGCCTTGTCGGAAATATTTATAAAGGCAAAATAAAAAATATTGTACCGAACATTAACGGGGCTTTTGTGGAGATTGACAGGGGCAGGCTTTGTTTTTATCCTTTGGATGAGCGCAGAAAGCCGGGCAAACTGAAAAACGAACAGGAAATCCTTATCCAGGTGAAGAAAGACGGGACTGACAAGAAAGAGCCGCTGGCCACGGAAAATATAGAGTTAACCGGAGAGTTCTTAGTACTGTCTTCAGACAGGCCCTTTGTGGGGATCTCCGGCAAGATCAGGGACAAAGCAAGAAGAGAAGAGTTAAAGAGTCTTGCCTCCGGCCTTGTGGCGGAGGATTACGGTTTTATTGTCCGCACAGAGGCTGCATGTGCTTCAGAGGAAGAGATTATTAGTGAAGCAGGAGCTTTGGCTGAGAGTTTTTTAAAAATCAGAGAAAAGCAGCAGTATTTAAAACCCTGTCAGCTGGCAGCCACGAATCAAAGCTTTTCGTCCCGTTATGTATTTGGCCTCATGCCGGGGCAGACAGACAGGATTATTTCTGACGACAGTGAGATCTGCAGGGAAGCACAGGATAATGGATACCAGGTCCGCTTTATGGAAAAGCAGGACCAGTCCATTGAGCGGGCATATCGGTTTTCCCACAGCCTGGAGGCTGCATTTCATACGAGAGTATGGCTGAAGTCGGGAGGATTTCTGATCATCGAGCGCACAGAAGCTATGACTGTAGTGGATGTAAATACAGGGAAGTCTATCGGCCGGGGCAAAAAAGAATCCCACATTATAAAAATCAACAGGGAGGCCGCACAAGAGACGGCAAGACAGATACGGCTCAGAAACTTATCCGGCATTGTCCTTGTGGATTTTATTGATATGAAGGAAAAAGAGGACGAGGACAGGCTTCTTTCTTATATGCAGTCCTGCCTGAACCGGGATTCAAAAAAGGCAGCGGCTGTGGATATGACGAAACTGGGGCTTATGGAGATCACGAGAAAAAAAGTAAGGAAACCCATTGAAAAAGAAGATTTCCTGTAAGAAAATTGCTTGACACAGAAAATATAAATTGTTATACTATACCAGTATGCCGCACAGCGAGGTATAAGAATCCTTATGGATCACCAAAGCTGGCGAGTTTGATTATAGGAGGTGCCATAGATGTACGCCATTATTGCAACAGGAGGAAAACAGTACAAAGTAAGCGAAGGTGATGTGATCAAAGTTGAAAAACTTGACGCAGAAGTCGGAGCAAAGATTACTTTTGATAATGTTTTATTAGTTGGTGGAGATACTGTAAAAGTAGGAACACCTAACGTAGACGGTGCAAAGGTTGAAGCTTCAGTTGTAAGCGAAGGCAAAGATAAAAAAGTCGTTGTTTACAAGTATAAGAGAAAAACCGGATACCATAAGAAAAATGGTCACAGACAGTTATTCACACAAGTCAAGATTGACAATATTGTTGGATAATCAAGGGCCGAGAGAATGACAGAGATTACATTCTACCGGGACCATAAAGGAAAGCCGGCCGGCTTTTCGGCAAAGAACCATACCGGATATGCCGAGGAAGGACAGGATATAGTCTGTGCTGCGGTTTCTGCATTGGTCATTAATTTCCTGAATTCTTTTGAACAGCTGACAGATGATGAAAGTACGCATCATGTATCTGAAGAGGATGCAGTGATCAGTTTTAAAGTTTCAGGGACATGTTCTGAAAAAGGACAGATATTATTAGATTCTCTGGTTCTTGGTATTACCAATATCGAGTCAGAGTATCATCGATATATTCACGTAGTATTTGAGGAGGTGTAAGACAATGATGAAAATGAACCTTCAATTTTTCGCTCATAAAAAGGGAATGGGTTCCACAAAGAACGGAAGAGATTCCGAGTCTAAGAGATTAGGTGCGAAGAGAGCTGACGGACAATTTGTAAAAGCTGGAAATATTCTTTACCGCCAGAGAGGAACAAGGATCCATCCGGGTGTCAACGTAGGACGCGGTGGTGATGATACATTATTTGCATTAGTAGATGGTATCGTTCGTTTCGAGAGAAAAGGCAGAGATAAGAAACAGTGTTCTGTACACCCAGTTGCATAAATTGTTGACATAAGTTTGTACAGGCAGACAGTTGAATGTTTAACGGCTTCAAATTTCACAATTTGGAGCCGTTTTTTTAAAGATAAGAAAGGAAAAGCCGATGTTTGCAGACAGAGCAAATATATATATCAGATCAGGAAAAGGCGGCAACGGACATGTGAGTTTCCGAAGAGAGCTTTATGTGCCCAACGGCGGTCCGGACGGCGGTGACGGCGGCCGCGGAGGCGATGTAATTTTCGCTGTTGACGAAGGAATGAATACTCTGGCAGATTACCGCCATAAACGAAAGTATAAGGCCGGAGACGGAGAAGAGGGCGGCAAGAGACGCTGCCACGGTGCTGACGGACAGGATATCGTGCTGAAAGTTCCGCCGGGCACGATTATAAAAGAGAAAGAAACAGGGAAAGTGATCCTTGATATGTCAAATAAAACCGAGCCGGTTGCGCTCTTAAAGGGCGGCCGCGGAGGAAAAGGAAACCAGCACTATGCCACTGCGGTGATGCAGGCACCTAAATATGCCCAGCCGGGCGGCAAATGCCAGGAACTTGAAGTGACTTTGGAACTGAAGGTGATCGCTGATGTGGGACTGGTAGGATTCCCGAATGTTGGAAAATCCACATTCCTGTCCAGAGTGACCAATGCAAGGCCGAAGATTGCGAACTATCATTTCACTACATTGAACCCAAATTTGGGAGTGGTTGATCTGGCAGGAGGCAAAGGATTTGTTATCGCGGATATACCGGGAATCATCGAAGGAGCATCAGAAGGAGTAGGGCTTGGTTTTGAGTTCCTCCGTCATATTGAACGGACCAAAGTGATGATTCACCTGGTGGATGCAGCTTCTGTGGAAGGAAGGGACCCTATTGCAGATATCAAAGCGATCAGCCGTGAACTGGAAAAATACAATTCAGAGATCCTTGAGAGACCCCAGGTTATTGCAGCGAATAAGATCGATGCTATGACAGAAGAGGACAGGGAAACCGTGATGGATCTGCTGTCAGAAGAGTTTGAAAAAGACGGCATCAAAGTATTTCCGATCTCCGCGGTTACCGGAGAAGGTGTCAAGGAACTTTTATGGCATGTGAGCAGGCTTTTGGACGAACTGCCGGAAGGTGCGACAGAGTTTGAGCAGGAGTATGACCTTTCATTTGAAGAAGAAGAGGGCGGCATCACCGTGGCAAATCCGGAAGAAGGAGTCTTTACAGTGGAAGGGCCGAAGGTAGAACGGATGCTTGGCTACACGAATTTGGAGTCTGAGCGCGGATTTGATTTCTTCCAGAAGTTCCTGAAACAAAACGGAGTTGTAAAAGAACTGGAGGCCCTTGGAATTGAAGAAGGGGACACCGTAAAGTTATATGATTTAGAGTTTGATTATTATAAGTAAGGAGAAGCAATGACAAGTAAACAGAGAGCTTATTTAAAGAGCCTGGCAATGAAGATCGATCCGGTATTCCGGGTTGGAAAAGACAGCATCTCACCGGAACTGATCGAAGGAATCCGGGAGGCAGTTGATGCCAGAGAGCTGATAAAAATCGCAGTTCTTCAGAATTGTATGGATGATCCGAAAGAATTGGCACAGGTTCTTGCCGAGAGAACCAGGTCTGAGGTTGTGCAGGTGATCGGGAAAAAAATTGTGTTATATAAAGAGTCCAAGGACCATAAGAAGATCCAGCTGCCTAAAGCATAGGGCTGCGCAGCAGACTCGTCGGAGGAATTATGAAGAAGATTGGAATTCTGGGAGGGACCTTCAACCCCATTCACCATGGTCATCTGATCCTTGGACAGACAGCCCTTGAGGATTTTGGGCTGGACAAGGTGTTGATCATCCCTACCAAAAATCCGGCGTACAAAACAATATCAAAGAATGTGGAGATCAAAGATCGTGTAAATATGGTCAGGATGGCGATAGCAAACCATCCGGGCTTTGAATTTTCCGACATTGAACTTTGCAGGGAGGGGTACACTTATACAGTAGATACCCTGAGAAAGCTTACCTGCATGCACCCGGACGCAGAGTATTATTTTATTATGGGAGCAGATTCTTTGTATCAGATCGAATCATGGAAGGATACGGAGGAGATTTTGTCTATGGCATCCATTCTGGTAGCATCCAGAAATGATTCAAGGAGTGCTTTGGATGCTCAGATTGAGTATCTGCAGGATAAGTACCAGTGCAGTATCTGTCATCTGGACAGCCCGGATTTAGAGATTTCATCCAATGAGATCAGGAAAAGGGCAGCCAGAGGCCAGAGCATCCGTTATTTTGTGCCGGAGGAAGTCAGACTTTATATAGAAAGAAATGATTTGTATGGAACTGAATGAGATTAAGAAAAAGCTTTCAGAGAATCTAAGAGAAAGCCGTTACAGCCATACTCTCGGGGTGGCCTACACGAGTGCTTCAATGGCTATGGCATTTGGCGAAGATATTCAGAAAGCATTTATGGCAGGTCTGCTGCACGACTGTGCCAAAGGATATTCGTTGGAGCAGCAGGTAAAGCTCTGCAGGAAATATGGGATTACGCTGACAAAAGAGCGGCAGGAAAGTCCGCAGCTTTTACACTCCGCTCTGGCACCGTATATTGCCAGAGACTGTTATGGAAATGAAGATCCCGAGATTGCATCTGCAGTGGAGTGTCATACGACCGGGAAGCCGGCAATGACAGTCTTGGATAAGATTGTATTTATCGCTGACTATATTGAGCCGGGAAGAAAAGAGATCCCGGGGCTTTCAAATGTACGGCAGCTGGCCTTTTCGGATATGGATCAGTGCCTTTTAAAGATACTGGAGCATACCATACAGTATCTTCAGGGCAGGGAACAGACCATTGATCCGAAAACAATGGAGACCTATCAATATTACAAGGAGGAAGACCGCATATGAACCAGTCTTTGGAGATGGCGAAAATCGCATATCATGCGTTAGAAGAAAAACTGGCAGAGGAAATCAAAGTGATTGATATCCAGAAGATTTCTGTTGTGGCCGACTATTTTATTATTGCAAACGGCAAGAATAAAAACCAGGTACAGGCGATTGTGGATAATGTACAGGATGCTTTGTTTAAAGCAGGATATGAAATGAAACAGATGGAAGGATATCAGAACGGAACCTGGGTCTTGATTGACTTTGGTGATATTGTGATTCATATCTTCGATCAGGAAAATCGTTTGTTTTATGATCTGGAAAGAATCTGGAAGGATGGAGTGGAAGTCTCCATGGAAGCCGGAGCGTAAGGCAGACTGCTTTCGGTTATAAAACCAAAAAGGCTGCTTCATGTACCGTATATACGGTCATGAAGCAGTTTTTTTAGTGCATGGGAAATTCCTTCAGAGTTCCCTGTGCAGTAAAAAATCAATTTTATACTTCCCGTTAAATCCAAGGCAGGAGACTTCTTTTTTTAGATGAATAGTGTATAATAGAGATAGAATTTAAGGGGATTCTAAAAGAACAGTAAGTGGGTTATGTGGAGGGGATAGGATGAAGGGGATGAAAAGGACCCTGGCTTTTTTGCTTACCTTAGTATTGTCAATTCATACGACGGGAGTTATCATGGCCGGGAAGAGTGACACTGACTTGAATGAGGCTGAGACTGCACAGCAGGATGGGGAAAAGATGGCAGAGGAGAGTACGGATGAAATAAGTCCCAAACAGCAGACATCAGAGGAAAATACGGAAACAGACAATAAAGAATCAAATGTGCCGGCAACAGAACAGAACAAAATGGTTGACAGCCGGGCTAAACCGGAGATCAGACAATCCTACGCCGGGAAGACTGAGTCGGATGAGGCAGTGCCGGAGGAAGGAGATTTTATTTTCAGCGGCGGAGCCATTTCAGGATTGACTGCCGGTTTTTTGAACGGACTGACAGAAGATCAAAAACAGAATATTCACCTGGTGATTCCGGAGAAAATCAATGGACAGACCGTTACATCGATTGCAAAGGATGCATTTAAGCTGTTCTACAATACTAAATACTCAGGCTGCCGTTTTGTAAGTCTGGATTTTACCAATGCATCAGGGCTTACCAGCATTGGAGAAAATGCCTTTTATGGAGCTTCCGGTATAAGCGGATCTTTATCAATACCTTCTAATGTGACGGCTATCGGCAATCATGCCTTCCGGGACTGTACAGGTTTTACAGGTACACTGAAGCTGCCCAGTGAACTGAGGACGATTGGGGATTACGCATTTTTTAATATCGGCCTTGGAGGCACTTTACAAATACCAGATAAGGTAACCTCGATCGGGGCGAATGCGTTTAAGATCAGCGACAGCAGTCTTGCAGGATTTTCTGGTAAACTGACGATACCAGCAAGTGTTGCAGCTATAGGAACTGTTGCATTCTCAGGAAATAAGAATATAACCTCAGTTGTGTTTGAAGGAAATAATCTGACGCAGATACCAGATTCCGTTTTTCGCTACTGCGGTTTAAACGGTGCGGTTGTCATACCGTCTTCCGTTCAGAAAATAGGAAAGAATGTATTTGATTCTACCAATTTAAAAACGATTTATCTGCCCAAGAGAGCGGATGCAGGGAATACAGAATTTATCAGTTCCGGTACTTTCGGTACGTATTCTTCCAGTAAACTGACGGCGATTGTATGTGATAAGGAAGATTTTGCTGCTGTATGCAGCATCATGGGAAGTCAGTTCAGTAAAAAGATTGGATATGAGATTTCTGTCAGCTTTGAGGATGGAGGAAGTACTGCGCCGATGAACCGGCTGTTTAATCTTCCATATAATTATGTAAAAGATGGCCAGGGTGTGTGGAGTGCGGACAGTGCCTACAAATTTCCTGCGAGCGAAGGAAAAAAATGGGGATTAACCGAAAATGCAGTAAGCCCGGTATCTGAAACGGATGTCATAAAGCAGGATAAGCTGTATCCAATCAGTGCATTGGAAGATCCGGTGATTACCTTTGGGGATGGAATTGACAAGGTTTACGATGGGAAACCTGAGACTTTAAAAGTGACTGCATCTCATCCGATGGCAAAGCCGATAGAAAAGGCAGAATCAGGGGATGTGGTATTTTATTATACATGGTCATGGGGAACGATAACATCTTCTCCGGCAGTGTTGAAGGGATTTGATGCAAATGCATACGATGTGACAGATGTCAGGGAACCCCGGTTTACCATAGCATGCCGTGTACGGGTTCAGGCATGCCGTGTGGAAGGTACGAAAGCGGTTCCGTTTTATACAGTAGATCATGACTTTCCGGTTTCTCTCCGTCAGGCTGAATCAAAAGTAAATCCGGTATATCCGAAGGGGCTGCTGAATACGGCAGACGGGATGCCGGAGATTGCGCTTTCAGAGGGAGATACGAAAGGGACGATCAGCTGGGATAAAGGTCAGTCTCTTGAGAGTGGAGAGAAGGAGTACAAGTGGAATTTTGTGCCGGAAGAGAATGCAGAAGGTAATTATAATTATACAGTTAAAAACGGGACAGCAGTGCTGCACGGAGCAGACGGCAAGGTATTTAAAATAACAGCGTATCAGGGAGAGCATGGACGGATTACTCCCGAAGGTGAGTCAGAAATTGTCCAGGGAAGCCAGGCTGTTTTAAGGTTTAAGCCGGAAGCGGGTTATCGCCTGGAAAGTGCCAGTGTAAATGGACTGGATGTAACCAGTCAGATTGTGAATGATTCTTATACAATTAAAAATGTTCAGTCCGATTATAAGGTTTGTGCAGTGTTTGTTCCTTTGCTGGCCGATGATATAGAGAGTATCACCGAACAGCTGCCGCAGATTCCGGATGGAAGACCTGCGACAGAGGAAGAAAAAAGTTCAATTCTGGATGCGAAACAGCATTTTGAAGCCCTGCCGGAAGCGGAACAGGATACAGTTTCCGAGACTGCAAAGAAAAAGCTGAGGAATGCCATTGCAAGTCTGCCTCAGGTGGAGATGAAGGTAAGCGGAAGTCTGCAGGTGGAAGATAAATCTCTGCTCTTAGATAATATGACTTCCGAGGATGCTAAAAAACTTCAGCAAAATGACAGCAGCTTTAAGATTGAAGTAGTGGCATCAGATACCCAGCCGGACCAGGAGGAAGAGGAGGCAGTCAGGGGACAGCTTCAGGGAGCCAGTGTGTATAAAAATCTGGATATCCGTGTGGTAAAAACAGTCTTGGGAAAAAATAATCAGTCGGTGGAAAACCTGTCAGTTTTGAATTCCCCTATCCGCATGATATTCAATATACCGGATGAAGCAAGAACTGCTGAGGACGGATCTTCCAGGGAGTTTTTTGTCATAAGAGCTCATAGGACGGACGGGAATGTGGAAGCAGAGGTGCTGCCGGATCTGGATGACAGCGATGCCACAGTTACCGTGGACAGTGACAAATATTCTGTCTATGTGATTGCATATAAAGATCATGATTCTTCGGACGATAATCTGCCGGGACAAACGCCGGCAGAAAAGCGTTATGAGGTGAGATTTGACAGTCAGGGCGGCAGCAAGGTGCCTGGTATTAAGAATATAAAGTATGGGGAGCACATCCAGGAACCTCCGGCGCCAAACAGAGACGGATATGTTTTTGACGGATGGTATTTACAGAAGGAATGTAAAAATCAATGGGATTTTGAGAAGAATATCATTACAGGAAACAGAGTTTTGTATGCGGGATGGAAGAAAGCAAATAAAGTAAAACCTTCGTTAAATTCTGATAAGACAGCCAAGACAAAGACCACCAGGACCAGGAAAGCGGCAGCTGCACCAGATACAGGAGATGACGCAGATTCAGTCAGTGTATGGCTGGCAGGAGCAAGTGTATGTTTCATACTGGTGCTGATGATGATGCGAAGGAAAAAGTGTATATAGCAGAAAATATACAGGGATAGGAATGTGAAAAAGGAAGAAAAGCAAATACAGCTTTTCTTCCTTTTATTTTTCTTACGGTCAAAGATAAACAACTTCTGATTTTAGTTGCTAGTGATAGTGAATAAAGGTATAATACCTCTATAAATCGGCAGTTTCTGAAGTATATGACAGGATTGCAACTTGAAGTTGACAATGTGCATTTCAAGTGTGATAGATTAAAACGTGACTATTTGATAATATTTTGTTATCAAATAGATAGGAGGCAACAGAAATGAATTTTGGTGAGAAACTATTTAAACTGCGAAAAGAGAAAGGGCTTTCTCAAGAAGCATTAGCCCAGAAATTAAACACCACTAGACAGGCGGTTAGCAAATGGGAAAATAATCAAGGTTATCCCGAAACAGAAAAATTACTTATACTTAGTAATATCTTTGGAGTGTCTGTTGATAAACTACTTAAAGAGAATCCAGAGCAGATAAATTCAAATGAAAATGGATATTATGTAAGTAAAGAATGTGCTGAGGGATTTTTGGGTTTTCATAAAAAAACAACTAAGTGTACAGCTATTGGTGTAGCTCTTATGGTTCTTGGCGGTGTTCCATATTTTCTATTCCAAGATAACCGTGTAGTATCAATTACCCTTGCTTGTGGATTTATTGTAGCAGGACTTGCTTTTATTTTAAGCATGGCTTTTATGGGAAATCCCTATAAAAAGCTAAAGAGTGAACGTTTACTTTTTGACCCATCCTATTTTTCGTGTTTAGCAGAAGCACATGAAGCACAAAAGAAAAAGTATATTGCTCTTATTCTTCTGGGGGTAAGTATGATTTTACTGGCAGGTATATTAGGATTTATAAATATACCTGTGTTTCCTATAAATGAAATACAATGTCTTTTGACAGCATGTTCCATATACTTATTTATATACGTGATAGGAATTATAGACATTTATGACATTTTGCTTAGAAGTGAAGAACGCATGGAATCAACTTATTGGAGAGTGATAAAAAGGATTAGAAAATAAATTCAACGAAGAGAAAGCGTAGGTTATGTATCACGATTAAGTGAGTTACATATAACCTACGCTTTTTTATCCAACATATGCTTTTAATTATAGTGTCATATCAAAGTTCTTTCGTAAGTAGTAAATTAGTGGTAAACGATACTCTCAAAACCTGCGTTATTACTTGTAAACCTAGTTTTTAAGCGATAATCAGCATTTTGATTTTA
This sequence comes from Anaerostipes sp., assembly GCF_018381315.1. Lineage (GTDB taxonomy): Bacteria > Bacillota > Clostridia > Lachnospirales > Lachnospiraceae > Anaerostipes. The sequence continues at coordinate 83,921 of NZ_JAGZSD010000011.1, forward strand.
AGTTTATCAAAAATAAAACAGACTCTGAACTGTAAAGCAGCCAGAGCCAAGTGATATGATACTGCAGTAATTATGAATATATGTACTGTCTTATTTTTCTATTATGACATGCTGCGGTATAGACCGATTACCTTGCCGAGGATCGAAACTTCGTCTACGATAATCGGATCCATGAAATCATTCTCAGGCTGAAGGCGGTAGTGGCCGTCTTCTTTGAAGAACCGTTTTACTGTGGCGGAGTCTTCTATAAGAGCAACAACAATATCATTATTTTCGGCTGAGGGAGTTTCCTCTACGATTACCATATCTCCGTCATAGATGCCGGTGTTGATCATACTGTCACCTTTTACATGGAGCATAAAAGTATTTTTGGAACCAATGAACTCAGGGAGCATGGGAAAGTAGTCCTCGATATTTTCTGTTGCTATAATCGGTTCTCCGGCTGTGACGGTTCCGACAATAGGGATATTGACAACCTCACGGCGTGTAAGCTGAAAGTCATCATCAATGATCTCGATGGCACGCGGTTTGGTAGGGTCCCTGCGGATATAGCCCTTGCGCTCTAAAGACTCCAAATGAGAGTGAACAGAAGAGGTGGACTTCAGACTGACAGCGGCACAGATTTCACGGACTGCAGGCGGGTATCCCTTTTCCAGTATCTGAGATTTTATATATTCTAAGATTTGTTCTTGTTTTGGGCTCAGCTTTTGTTTGCTCATAATGTGCCTCCTTTGTTTTCTTGCTACTATCTTACCATATATTGCAGATTGAAACAAGTGTTCCCGAACAAATTTTCGGTGGATCTATTGACAAACAAACGCTTGTTCTATATAATAAAAATATAAACAAATGTTCGATAGGAGGAAGCGATATGAAAACACTGAAGATAAGAGTTCTGATTACTGTACTGTTTATTGTTACGATTTTGGGCATTGCTGCAGCTGTTATAACGGAGAGCCGGCAGGTGGCCGGCGCTGCCGACGGCAGAGAGAAGTATTTTACCAGCATTCAGATAAAAAGAGGCGACAGCCTGTGGTCTATCGCCAAGAAAAATATTTCCGATGAATACAGTTCAGTACATGAGTACGTAGAGGAAGTATGTGAGGCTAATCATATTTATGACGGAGAGATTAAAGAGGGGATGTACCTGGTAGTCCCATATTATAAGTAAACCTATCCAGCGCCGGACAAGAATCTGCATCTAACGATAGAACAAAGTGGGCATGCCTACCTTAGTCCTTCCAACCCCTCATGCTTTGAGAAACTTGTCCACTTTGTGCGCATTCTGCACGGAGTGCTTTATGTTGCATAGGGGATTCTGAAGGAATTTCCTGTGCAATAAAGAAGCCCGGAACAGTTTGGACAGCACTGTTCCGGACTTCTTATTTTAAAATGATGTTATCGTTTGCTTGGATAAGTAGAAAAAGAATTGACAATGGCATTATAAACAGCTTTTCCATAAGTGCCTGTGTTGCTTTTCATTTTCTTTGCCTCAGTTTTATTGGAGATGAATCCAATCTCAGTCAGGCTGGAGGCAGTTTTTGTATTTCGAAGTACAGCCAGTCCTGTCCGGTTTTTAAGCCCCCTGTTTGTAAATCCTGTAGCAGGTCTTACATAACCGTGGATCTTATTGGACCAGTTATAGCTGGTAAGTCCCGAAGAGGACTTATAGCCTTTGGAGTTGTATAAGGTCTCTGTTCCATGTGCAGAAGCGGAGGCAGAGTTAATATGTACGCTGATAAAGCGGTCGGCTTCTACATTATTAGCCAGATCGGAACGGTATGTTAAAGACGGGTACCAGTCAGATAAACGGGTATAATATACTTTATATCCTGAGTTCTTATCAAAGTAAGATTTTGCAGACTGAACGATCTTCAGAGTCAGATCTTTTTCTCTGAGTCCGTTTCCAGTGGCCCCGGAGTCAGAACCGCCATGTCCTGCATCCAATACTACGATACGGTTATAGATCTTCTTCGGCGAATCATATTTTACATAAATATAGCTGGATGTCTGTGAAACAGCATAAGCTTTTATAACGTCTTTACGTGGCCGAATATAGATGTTTGTATATCCTCCGCTGTAGGTAACTGTATAAGAGCGAAAGTACTTGTCCGGTTTTATGTAGCGGTTGGAACTGGAACTAAAATGAGTTTTATAATTGCCCTTTACCTTTATGAGCAGCCTGCGGTTCCCGTAATCATCCGATGTGGAGATGGAAGATGATGAAAGTCCGCTGGGTTTTTTAATTCTTACACTATAGTTAGATTCAGAAGCCGTAATTCTTGTACCCGGATTTACTTGTGAAGTACTTGATGAGGAACTGCTTCCGGAACTTGAAGAAGACTGAGACTGATTTTTAACTGTAATCAATCCACTGTTCTGGGAGGCACTCCATTTATAACTGTGTCCAAGCTTTTTCGTGCAGAAAGCTCCCGGCACATAGATATAATTCTTCTTTTGGGCATAAGAATAGACTTTTCTGGCCGGTGTGGGCATTTTTGTTTTCTTGCCGTTCACATACGCATACATGCTGTCAAGAGTCATGACTACAGATGTACTTCCCCGCTTAAGAGTGATTTTTTTTGTTTTAGATGAATAGCTGTAAGATACCCCCAGGTTTTTTTGCTTTTTATACAGCCAATATGCTGAGTACATAGAAGTATTAGCCCTCACAAAACCCGGAGCATATGTCTTTACAGTTTTGCCGTTGACTTTGACGTTGCGGCATTTCTTTTTTTGTTTTTTTCCTGCAATTTTTAAGGTATAGTACTTGCCTGACTTTGGCACAGAAGCAGCTTTTACACTGGATGCAGGGATCGCAGTGACTGTTAACATCATGATTGATAAATAAGCGATAGATTTTTTTAATTTATGCATACTTTCCCGTCCTTTCGGGTAGATTGTAACATATTCGTAATAAAAACGCAATAAATATATAAAAAAACCCATAATTGTTTTATTTTCTGGTTTTTCTTCCAAATAAAACATTATGGGTTTTTCAAATTATTTAGTTATGAAGCTGATTTCGTTTTCTTAAAAAGAGGCCAGGATACCGTCATAAAAAGCTTTTCCAATCTTGGTATAATTGTTTTTCATAGAAGAAGCTTCATCAGGATTGGAGATAAAGCCCACCTCTCCAAGAGTTGCTGCAGTCTTAGAATAGGTAAGGACAGCGACACCGTTGACTCCGGGGACTCTTTCTTTCAGACCCCGGTCAGAAAATCCGGTTGCACTTTTCAGCTTTTTATGTACATCACCTGCCAGGGCTTTTCCAGTGAGGCTGCTGTATGGAGAAGGTGCTTTTCCTCCCTTAGGGTTATAGAGGGTCTCGGTGCCTTTGGCTGAATAACTGATCTTTCCTACGTCATTGATATGAACGCTGACAAAGCGGTCAGCCCCTACACTGTTTGCCATCTGATACCGATAAGACAGGGACGGATACCAGTCAGAAAGTCTTGTATAATAGACTTTATAGTTTGCATTCCGGTCAAAGTAATACTTCGTCTTCTGTACAATGGACAGGGTCATATTCTTCTCGTATAATCCATTTCCCACAGCCCCGCTGTCACTTCCGCCGTGCCCGGCATCTACGACAATCACCCTGGAAAACATGGATTTAGGAGCAGCATATTTTACATAGATATAATTGGAATCTTGTGTAATGCTGAAACCTTTGATCGAGCTGGTGGTCAGATAGATTTTGGTCTTTCCTCCGGTATAGGATACAGAATAAGACAAGCTGTCTTTAATGTTCCGGTTGGAAGCGGAGGAAAAGTGGGTTTTATAATTCCCATTAATATTTAAGACCAGACGTTTGTTCCAATAGTCGTCTTCTGATGTAACAGAAGCGGATGACAGTCCGGCCGGTTTCTTGATGCGGACAGAATAATTACTGCTTCCGGCAGTAATTTTGGTCTTTGGTGCGGTAACTTGTCCGGCAGACGGTGCCGGAGAGGCCGTGGTGCCGGAAGTAGAGGATGAGGAAGAGGAAACCTTCATCACTCCGGACAGCAGCCGGTTATTCCATGTATATGAGATTCCCAGCTTTCCTGCAACGGTTTGTCCGGGTACCATGATGTAATTTTTCTTTTTTGCCACATAACGGACTTTTCTCGGAGCAGCCGGAAGAGTAAAGGATTTGCCGTTTAAGGTGGCTTTTTTACTGTTCAACGTCATGATAACTGTTTTGCTGCCCTTTTTTATAGTAATTTTTTTTGTTTTACTTGTATACTTATAAGAAGTACCTAATGATTTGCATCTGCCGAAAATCCAGTAGGCAGAATACATGGAAGTGGAACCGTCCAAAAAGCCAGGCATGTTTGTTTTGATGACAGTATTATTATATCTGGCGTTCAGTGCTTTTTTTGTATAGGTTTTCTTGTTATGAGTGTATTGTACTTTGAATTTGGTCCCGGCGCTGATGGCAGAAGCAGGATGAATGCTTGAGGCAAGCATCATAGCTGAGAGACCGAAGCAAAGAAGTGTTTTACGATTCATAAGTATTCCCCTTTTCCCTTTTTTATTCTGTTATCGTCATTATAATATATTTTTCTCTCCGAAACAACAGTGATATCTATGATGGAAGATTATGGACAGCACTTTTGCCGGTTCCTTGTATGCAAAAGCTGTGCCGCTGTACTATAATTCTCTTTGATTCACCAAAAAGGCCCGGAGAATCACATATTCAATGAAAAAACTATTTTCAATCTATAATGAAATATGGTATCCTATTATATAAGTTCGCTTCAGGGGGATTTTTTCTTCCTCTATATTATAGAAGCAGAACAATCAATGAAATAGTAACAGGAGAAGAAAATGAAAGTAGAGAACAGCTTTCGGCGGGGAGTTTTGGACTCGATTCCGATTGCACTGGCCTATCTGGCGGTTTCCTTTGCTTTTGGAATTGCAGGAAGTGCGAAGGGGGTGCCTGTCTGGGCAGTAACCCTGATATCCGCAACATGCCTTACATCAGCAGGGCAGTTTGCAGGGCTGATTTCTATCACTGCGGGGGGATCTCTGATCGAATTGATCCTGTCCCAGGTTATTATTAATTTAAGATATTCTATCATGTCCATTGCCATAGGGCAGAAATTAGTATCAAAGACAAAGCTTTGGAACCGTTTTTTGATGGCATTCGGCGTGACGGATGAGATCTTTGCTATGGCCTGCGGCAGAAAAGGTGAGATTGGACCTAAATATTTCTATGGGCTCATGAGTATTTCATGGTGTGCATGGACTTTAGGCACCTTCTTAGGGGCCACAGCCAGCGGCCTTCTTCCGCAGATAGTTATGAATGCACTTGGAATTGCCATTTATGGAATGCTGATTGCCATCATCATTCCGCCTGCAAAGCACAATAATAAAATAGTGGCAGTTATATTAATTTCAGTATGTTTTAGCTTAGTATTCAGCTATGTAAAACTGTTTTCTTTCATTTCCAGCGGTTTTTCCATTATCCTGTGTACGCTGATTGCGGCAGGAGCAGGAGCTGTCATGTTCCCTGTAAAGGAGGAAGATGAATGAGTCTTGAGAGATTGCTTTTGTATATTATTGCTATGGCAGTGACTACATATCTTGTGAGAATGATTCCGCTGGCTGCCATACAAAAAAAGATAACAAACCAGTTTTTCCGATCGTTTCTTTTCTATGTGCCATATGCTGTATTGGCGGCAATGGTCATACCGGCGGTGTTTTCAGCTACAAATCGTTTAGGTTCCTCAGCTGTTGGTTTTGCAGTTGCTGTGATCCTTGCTTACAGGGAGATGAACATTGTTACGGTGGCCTGTTTAAGCTGTGCGGCAGCTTTGGCTGTGGAGATGATATCGGTGATATTATAAGGAAGAGGAGAAGTCTATGAATTTTAATGTAGCAGTTATCAAAGGTGACGGAATTGGCCCTGAGATCGTAGACCAGGCTGTGAGAGTGCTGGATGCGGTGGCAGAGAAGTCGGGGCATAAGTTTACATACGAACAGATATTAATGGGGGGAGCATCCATTGATGCCTATGGAAAACCTCTTACAGAGGAAACTCTTGAGACTGCAGGGAACAGTGATGCAGTCCTGATGGGATCCATCGGGGGTGATACATCCACCTCTCCATGGTATCAGCTGCCGGCAGAACTCAGACCGGAAGCGGGACTCCTCGCTCTGAGGAAGGGTCTTGGATTATTCGCAAATATCCGTCCGGCCTATTTATATGAAGAGTTAAAAAAGGCCTGTCCGCTGAGAGATGAAATCATCGGAGACGGCTTTGATATGGTGATTATGAGAGAACTGACAGGGGGACTGTACTTTGGTGAGAGAAGCACCGAGGTTGTAGACGGGCTTCGTGTGGCAAAAGATTCCCTGACCTACAATGAAAACGAGATCAGAAGAATTGCCGTGAAGGCATTTGATATCGCAAGAAAGAGAAAGAAACATGTGATCAGTGTAGACAAGGCAAACGTATTGGATTCTTCAAGGCTCTGGAGACAGGTCGTGGAAGAGGTTGCAAAGGATTATGATGATGTGACATATGAACATATGCTGGTTGACAACTGTGCCATGCAGCTGGTGAATAATCCAAAACAGTTTGATGTAATTTTAACAGAAAATATGTTTGGAGACATTTTATCGGATGAAGCAAGCATGATCACAGGGTCTATCGGGATGCTGTCATCTGCAAGCCTTGCAGAAGGCAAATTCGGGCTGTATGAGCCCAGCCACGGATCGGCGCCTGACATTGCAGGAAAAGATATTGCCAATCCAATCGCCACAGTTCTGTCAGCGGCAATGATGCTCAGATACTCGTTTGATCTGGATGAGGAAGCTGACCTTATTGAGAACGCTGTAAAAAAGGTTTTGGAAGACGGATACCGCACTGTGGATATTATGTCTGAAGGAATGGTCCAGGTGGGAACCAAAGCGATGGGTGATTTGATCATCGAGAGAATATAGGACAATATGACATATAGTGCCTAAGGCACATAACCGCCTCCGGTATTCCGGAGGCATAGATGAATTTAGGAGGAAGAGCGATATGAGTAATACTTATACCAATGGAGAGAATTTTGCTCCGCAGAGATCGTTATTTAATGCATTAGGTTATACCAAAGAAGAGATGGAGAAACCTTTAGTGGGGATCGTCAGCTCGTATAATGAAATTGTGCCGGGGCATATGAACCTGGATAAGATTGTGGAAGCAGTAAAAATGGGAGTTGCCATGGCAGGCGGAACCCCGGTTGTCTTTCCGGCTATCGCTGTCTGTGACGGAATTGCCATGGGACATATCGGAATGAAATATTCCCTTGTGACCCGTGACCTTATTGCAGACTCAACAGAAGCAATGGCGCTGGCACATCAATTTGATGCATTGGTTATGGTGCCCAACTGTGATAAAAACGTTCCTGGACTTTTGATGGCTGCAGCGCGTGTTAATGTACCCACAGTGTTCGTCAGTGGCGGACCAATGCTCGCAGGACGTGTAAAAGGCCAGAAAACCAGTCTGTCCAGCATGTTTGAGGCGGTGGGCTCTTATGCTGCCGGTTCTATCACAAAAGATGAACTGGATGAATTTGAAAATAAGGCATGCCCGACCTGCGGTTCCTGTTCCGGAATGTATACTGCAAACTCTATGAACTGTCTGACGGAAGTACTCGGTATGGGCCTGAAAGGAAACGGAACAATTCCTGCTGTATATTCAGAAAGGATCAAGCTTGCTAAACATGCCGGAATGAAGGTCATGGAACTGTACCATAAAAATATCCGTCCAAGAGACATTATGACAGAGAAAGCATTTTTAAATGCTTTGACAGTGGATATGGCGCTGGGATGCAGTACAAACAGTATGCTCCACCTGCCGGCAATCGCACATGAGGCTGGCGTAGAACTGAATTTAGAGCTGGCAAATGAAATCAGTGCCAAGACTCCGAACCTGTGCCACCTGGCACCGGCAGGCCATACATATATAGAAGACTTAAATGAAGCCGGCGGTGTATATGCGGTTATGAATGAATTAAATAAGAAAGAACTGTTATATACAGATTTGATTACAGCAACCGGAAAAACGGTGGCAGAAAATATTGAGGGATGTGTCAACAGGGATCCGGAGGTCATTCGTCCGGTAGAGAATCCATACAGCGAGACCGGGGGAATTGCAGTGCTGAAAGGAAACTTAGCACCGGATTCCGGAGTCGTTAAGCGTTCTGCAGTAGCTCCTGAGATGTTAAAGATGGAAGGGCCGGCCAGAGTTTTTGACTGTGAAGAGGATGCCATTGACGCCATCAAAGGCGGCGCCATCAAGGCCGGAGATGTGGTAGTCATCCGCTATGAAGGACCGAAGGGCGGACCGGGAATGAGAGAAATGCTGAATCCGACTTCTGCCATCATGGGCATGGGTCTTGGCTCCAGTGTGGCTTTGATCACAGACGGCCGTTTCTCCGGAGCTTCCAGAGGAGCCTGCATCGGACACGTATCGCCGGAGGCAGCTGTGGGCGGACCGATTGCTTTGGTGGAAGAGGGAGACCTTATTTCCATTGATATTAATGCCAATACACTGAATGTAAAAGTGTCTGAAGAAGAGATGCAGAAACGAAGAGAAAACTGGGAGCCGAGAAAACCAAAAATCACAACAGGTTATCTTGCCAGATATGCTTCTTTGGTTACTTCAGGAAACCGCGGTGCTATCTTAGAAATCAACCAGGATAAATAGAGAGGTAAGCTTATGAAACAATTGACGGGATCACAGATTGTTTTAGAATGTTTGAAAGAGCAGGGGGTAGACACTGTCTTCGGTTACCCGGGCGGTGCCATCTTAAACATCTATGACGAATTATATAAACAGCAGGACTGTTTTACCCATATTTTGACCGGGCATGAGCAGGGTGCTTCCCACGCAGCAGACGGATACGCAAGATCCACAGGAAAAGTCGGCGTGTGTTTTGCCACATCGGGTCCGGGGGCAACAAATATCGTTACCGGTATTGCAACTGCATATATGGATTCTATTCCGATGGTTGCAATCACATGTAATGTAGGGGTCAGCCTTCTTGGAAAAGACAGTTTCCAGGAGGTGGATATCACTGGAATCACACTTCCAATTACAAAACATAATTTCATTGTTAAGGATGTGGAAGATCTTGCGGATACGATCCGGAGAGCTTTCCGTATTGCCCAGAGCGGGCGGAAAGGGCCGGTTCTCATTGATATTCCGAAGGATGTGACGGCGGCAGTTGCCAATTATAAAGAACAAAAGCCGAAAGAGATCAAAAGGAAAATCGACAATATCCGGGAAATGGATATCAGGCGTGCCATCGAATTGATCGAGTCGGCAAAAAAACCGTTTATCCTTGTAGGAGGCGGAGCCGTCCTGTCAGATGCCTCGGAAGAGCTCAGAGAGTTTGTGGAGAAGGTCCATGCACCGGTTGCAGATACTTTGATGGGTAAAGGAGCGTTTGACGGAACAGATGCTTTATATACCGGCATGCTTGGTATGCATGGAACAAAAACTTCCAACCTTGGAGTTTCAGCCTGTGACCTTCTGATTGCAATAGGAACCAGATTCAGTGACAGGGTGCTTGGAAATGCGGATGCTTTTGCACAGCATGCAAAGATCCTGCAGATTGATATTGATCCTGCAGAGATCAATAAAAATATTATGGCGCATACTCATATCATCGGTGACATTAAAGCGGTGCTTACTATGGTGAACCGGAGACTGGGCCAGCAGAATCATAATACATGGGTTAAAAATGTCATGGTGGATAAAGTGAATTATCCTCTGACTTATGATAAATCAAAGCTTTCCGGTCCTCAGATTGTGGAAGCCATTTATGAGAGAACAAAAGGGGATGCCATCATCGTAACTGAAGTAGGACAGCATCAGATGTGGGCAGCTCAGTTCTATAAATATAAAAAACCAAGGACTTTCCTGACATCGGGAGGCCTTGGGACTATGGGGTATGGTCTGGGCGCCAGCATTGGAGCCAAAGTGGGCAATCCTGACAAGACTGTTATTAACATTGCAGGAGACGGATGTTTCCGGATGAATTTAAATGAACTTGCAACAGCGACCAGATACAATATTCCGGTTATTGAAGTCATTATTAACAACAGTGTGCTGGGGATGGTACGCCAGTGGCAGAACCTGTTTTACTCTGAGCATTATTCCTACACAACCTTTGAGGATCCGGTGGATTTTGTAAAGGTAGCAGAAGGGATGGGAGCCCTGGCTAAGAAAGTCACAACCCTGGAGGAATTTGAATTTGCGTTCGAGGAAGCCCTGGAAGCCGGAAGACCGGTAGTCTTGGACTGCCATGTGGACCTGGATGACAAGGTTTGGCCGATGGTGAATCCCGGAGCCGCAATTCAGGAGGCGTACACAAAAGAAGACTTGGAAAAAACAACAAAGTAAATTTGGAGGATTATGAAAATGGCAAGAGTTTATAACTTTTCAGCAGGTCCGGCAGTGCTGCCGGAAGAGGTATTAAAGGAAGCAGCAGAGGAGATGCTGGACTATAAAGGCTGCGGCATGTCTGTTATGGAGATGAGCCACAGATCAAAGATGTTTTCTGAGATTATTGAGACTGCCGAGGCAGATCTCAGGGAATTGATGAATATTCCGGACAACTACAAAGTATTATTTTTACAGGGAGGGGCATCTTCCCAGTTTTCTGCAATTCCGATGAACCTGATGAAGAACAGAGAAGCAGACTTTATCATTACCGGACAGTGGGCAAAGAAAGCTTATCAGGAAGCCAGCCGTTATGGAAAAGCAAACATTATTGCATCATCTGAAGATAAGACTTATACATATATTCCGGATTGTTCTGACCTGAATATTTCTGAAAATGCAGATTATGTTTATATCTGCTATAATAACACGATTTACGGAACCAAATATCAGCAGGTACCGGACACAAAAGGAAAGATCTTAGTGGCTGATATGTCCTCCTGTATTTTGTCTGAGCCAGTCAACGTAGAAGATTTCGGCGTGATTTACTTTGGTGTTCAAAAGAACGTAGGACCGGCAGGGGTTGTAGTTGCTGTGATCCGCGAGGATCTGATTACAGATGATGTAATGCCGGAAACTCCGACCATGTTAAAATGGAAGACTCAGGCAGATGCCAAGTCTTTATATAATACACCTCCATGCTATGGAATTTATATCTGCGGAAAAGTATTCCAGTGGCTGAAAAAACAGGGCGGACTTGAGGCAATGAAAAAGCATAACGAAGAAAAGGCCAAAATTCTGTACGATTTCCTGGATCAGAGTGAAATGTTTAAGGGAACTGTTGTAAAAGAAGACCGGTCTCTTATGAATGTACCGTTTGTCACAGGCGATGATGAGATGGATGCCAAGTTTGTCAAAGAGGCAAAGGAAGCCGGCTTTGAGAACTTAAAGGGACACCGTACAGTCGGCGGAATGAGAGCAAGTATTTACAATGCAATGCCGACAGAGGGCGTAGAGAAGTTAGTTGAGTTCATGAAAAAATTTGAAGAAGAAAACAAATAAGGAGTGTAGAGAATGTATACAGTAAAATGTTTAAATCCTATTTCAAACCAAGGTTTGGATTTATTTACAAGTGAATTTGAAGTGATCGACGATTTAAATGCTGCAGATGCAGTTTTAGTGCGGAGCGCATCTATGCATGATTTGGAAGTGCCGGATTCTATGATCGCCGTAGCGCGTGCAGGTGCAGGTGTCAACAATATCCCTCTGAATGACTATGCGGAGAAAGGGATCACTGTATTCAATACACCAGGAGCCAATGCCAACGGTGTAAAGGAATTAGTTGTTGCAGGACTTCTCCTGGCATCCAGAGATATTATCAGCGGAGTAAACTGGGTTAAAGAAAATGCAAAAGAACCTGATCTGGCAAAGCTTATTGAAAAGAAGAAAAAAGAGTTTGCCGGTAATGAATTAAAAGGAAAAAGCATCGGCGTAATCGGACTTGGAGCTATCGGTGTTCTGGTGGCAAACATCTGCAACCGTCTTGGAATGAACGTTTATGGTTATGATCCGTATGTTTCTGTGCGTTCTGCATGGAGTTTGTCCAGAATGGTAAATCACAGCAGCTCCCTGGATGAGATCTATGAAAAATGTGATTTCCTGACCATTCATGTTCCATATATGGAAAGCACAAAAGGAATGATCGGAAAAGAAGCTGTCCAGAAGATGAAAGACGGAGCTACCATCTTAAACTTTGCCAGAGGTGAGCTGGTTGACGATCAGGCAGTGCTGGACGGACTTGCATCAAAGAAGCTGAAACATTATGTGACAGACTTCCCGAATCCTGCTGTGGCAGCGGCAGACGGCGTGATCACAATTCCTCACCTTGGAGCATCTACAGAGGAGTCAGAGGAAAACTGTGCAGAGATGGCTGTTGATCAGCTGATGAATTACTTGGAAAAAGGAAACATTGTTAATTCTGTAAACTACCCGAACTGTGATTTGGGAGATCTTGAGGCAGAGTGCAGGATTACAGTACATCACAAGAATCTTCCGAATATGATCGGACAGCTTACTTCCGCTTTGGCAGAAGAAGGATACAATATTGAAAATATGCTGAATAAATCAAAAGGAGACTATGCTTATTCTATCTTTGATGTGGCTAAGCGTCCTTCTGAAGCAGTCTTTTCAAAAATGAAGCAGATCGATGGAGTTATCCGTTTAAGAGTATTATAGAGGTGATAGATATGAGTGAAAAATTAAGAGTCGGAATTCTTGGTGCTACCGGAATGGTAGGACAGAGATTTATTTCTCTGTTGGAGAACCATCCCTGGTTTGAAGTGACAACATTGGCTGCCAGCCCAAGATCAGCAGGAAAGTCATATGAGGAGGCAGTAGGGGGACGCTGGAAGATGGACACTCCTATGCCGGAAGCAGTGAAAAATATTACAGTGAAAAATGTAAACGAAGTAGAAGAAGTAGCCGGGGAAGTGGACTTTGTTTTCAGCGCTGTGGATATGTCAAAAGAAGAGATCAAAAAGATTGAAGAAGACTATGCCAAAACAGAAACTCCGGTAGTTTCCAACAACAGTGCACACCGCTGGACTCCGGATGTACCGATGGTTGTGCCGGAGATCAATCCGGAACATTTTGACGTGATTGAAAGCCAGAAAAAACGTCTTGGAACTTCAAAAGGGTTTGTTGCTGTAAAGCCGAACTGTTCCATTCAAAGCTATGCTCCAGTGCTGACTGCATGGAAGGAATTCGAGCCTTATGAAGTTGTTGCAACGACATATCAGGCGATTTCAGGGGCAGGAAAGACATTTAAAGACTGGCCTGAGATGGCAGGAAATATCATACCGTTTATCGGCGGAGAGGAAGAAAAAAGTGAGCAGGAACCGCTTCGTCTGTGGGGACATATTGAAAACGGAGAGATTGTAAAAGCTGACTCTCCTGTTATCACAACCCAGTGTATCCGTGTGCCGGTCTTGAACGGCCATACGGCAGCTGTATTTGTAAAGTTTAAAAAGAATCCAACCAAGGAACAGCTCATCGAAAAGCTTGTGAATTTCAGCGGCCTTCCTCAGGAATTGGATCTGCCAAGCGCACCAAAACAGATGATCCAGTACCTGGAGGATGACAACCGCCCTCAGGTAAGCATGGATGTGGACTATGAGAACGGCATGGGCGTATCCATCGGACGTCTCAGAGAAGATACAGTCTATGACTATAAGTTTGTTGGACTGTCTCACAATACTGTCCGGGGGGCAGCCGGAGGAGCTGTGCTTTGTGCAGAGACATTGAAAGCGCAGGGATTTATTACAAAAAAATAAAATCAAAATATTTGAGGTACCAGCCAATAGCTTGTCTAATGGCTGGTATTTGTTTTTGCACAGAGAAATTATTTGCCTGCAGATGTTTAATGCTTTGTTTTTTCTATATTTTACCTGTACGAAAATGTTACAAATGTTACAAAAACAATTGTATTTGTTCATAAGTTATATTATAATGAAATTGTTTAAATGTAAAAACATTTTGCGGGGACAAGGGAGAGACAGATGAATAAGAAAAGGATAAGATTGGGGATTCTTGGCCTGGTACTTGGCTTGGCAGTTATTTTTCCGGCTGGAGGAAAGATAAAAGCAGCGATGAAAGTCGTAGAAGTAAAAAAGGCAGGACAGGTGGTTGACAGTTTTCAGGGAGTAGATGCCGTGTATCGTCCGGGAGGTTGGGACGGAAATGACAAAACTTATTCCTGTGCAGCTTTAGTTAAAAAGTTTTATCAAGCAAGGTATGGGTTTACACCATATAATCTTTTCGCTGGTGCCACCCCTCAGGAGTACGATAAAGGCGGTACATTTAAAAAGGTATCTTCACCTAAAGTAGGAGATATTGCATCAAAAAGTACCCACTGGGCAATCGTTCAAAATGTTTCGGGAAATAATATTACGCTGTTGGAACAGAACTGGAAATGGCAGGAAGGCGGTAAAACTTATGCCAAAGCAGACAGGGTTGTATCAAAGAGTGAAATGACATATTTCCGTTATTATGACAAGAACGGCAGGGAAATTTCTATAAACGGCAGCAGTTCAGGCAGTTCAGCAGTATCTTCGGCTGCTAAGCCAAGAACATTGACAATCAATAAGACAAGCCTTAATGTAAAAACCAGAGCAACTGCAAGACTTACAGCATTGATCGGCAACAAAAGAAGCGGTGATACCGTAACATTTTCTTCATCTAATAAAAAAATCGCCACTGTTTCATCCCAAGGGGTGGTCACCGGAGTTAAAACGGGGACTTGCTATGTGACAGCCTCAGTTAAGGGGACGAATCTTTCCAAAAAGTGCAAAGTTACAGTATCTCTGGGTGCCAGGAGCATTAAGCTTAATGCCAGCAGGCTGACGCTGATAAAGATAAAAAAATATTCTTTAAAAGGAGTTATCTATAATAAGAGATCTAACGACAAGTTAAAATACAAAACAAGCAACAAAAAGATAGCAACCGTTTCTTCCAAGGGAGTTGTAAAGAAAAAGAAGAAAAAAGGGACGGCAACAATTACAGCATGGATTCCGGGTACATCTGCGAAGAAAACATGCAGGGTTACCGTAAAATAGAGTACATAGGGAAACACGCAGTGCGTGTTTCTTCTGTTATTACACAGAAACTATTTTTGAATCACCTAAGTAATAAAAAAGCCCCGGCAGGGTGTGACCAGATACATAAGAACAGAAAAAACACTTATAAATTGCAGGAGAAAAACATAAGATGATAGCATCAAACGTGAATTGGAATGTGATATTGAATCATTATACAGATCAAATTTTAGATTTTGCACTGAATATTTTGGTGGCCCTGATTATTATCGGCATTGGGTTTAAACTGAGTAAATGGCTGGTATCTCTGTTTCGGAAAGGGATGGAGAAAAGGGGTGTTGACTTTGGAGTCATTACATTCAGTTGTTCCTTCTTAAAGATTGCACTGCGCTGTATCGTAATTTTTATGGCCGTGGAACGCCTGGGAGTAAAGGGAACCTCTATTGTAGCACTCTTTGGATCAGCCGGTGTTGCCGTAGGTCTGGCACTGCAGGGAAGCCTTTCGAATATTGCGGGAGGAGTTCTTCTGCTGATTTTAAAGCCGTTTCAGGTGGGAGACTATATTGTTGTAGACGGAACCGGCTGCGAGGGAGAAGTGGCAGCCATGGACATTTTTTATACGAAGCTGAAAACCGTGGACAACAGGGTGATCGTCATTCCCAACGGAACGCTGAGCAACAGTAATCTGATCAATAATACAAAACAGGACAGCCGTCTGATTGATTTAAAAATCGGTATCGCTTATGACAGTGATATCCAGAAAGTAAAACAGACCATGCTGGATGTGGCAAAGAAAGAACATATGACTCAGGATGAAAATATCCAGGTGTTTGTCAGTGATCTGGCTGACAGTTCCGTTATAATGGGACTCAGGGCCTGGGTATCAACAGAGGTATATGTATCAACCAAATGGTCTTTGCTGGAACATATCAAGGATGCATTTGACCGTGAGGGTATAGAAATACCATACAATAAGCTGGATGTCAACGTTACGGAAGTGAAAGGATCAGAGCAGTAAATATACAAAAGTGTAGCATTTGGCAAAGTAGGACGGGTTTTGTTGAAAAAAGAAGGTTGCAAATTGGCAACCTTTGAGCTTTTATATACAAAGTTATAGTATAATAAAGACAGGGGATGAGAGACCCCGAAAACAGGAAGCTGATATGGCTTTCTGTTTTTTCGTTTCATACAGCAGTCCCATACAATGACATCAGTTCAGCAAAAAGGAGGAAGCGTTATGAGAAAAATACAAAAGTTTCAGTCAATATTGGCCGTCTGTATATCTCTGTGTCTGGGCATCGCCGCGGTGATGTCAGGAACCACTGAGAAAGTCCGGGCCGCACAGAAGGAAGCCACGTATCTGTCAGAAATAGAAGTGAATGCAGAGGTAAAAGATTCATACCCAGACTCCGGAAAATATGATCAGAACTTCTTCAATAAAATAAATTCAGAGTATGGAACAAACTATAATTCATCGGCGCAGCCTTTGACTATCTCCAATGAAGGTGAACTCGCAGCTTTTGCAAAAGCAGTGAATGACGGAAAAAGTTTTGAAGGAAAGTATGTAAAATTAATGAATGACATTGACCTCAAAGGAGACAGTCCATTTATAAAAAAAATTGTATCTGGAGATAAATTTAAACTCGTGGTTGGAAATGCATCCGGTCAGGCAGCACAAAAAATTTCCAATGTATGGAAGCCGATTGGGCAGGATATGGCTCATTCTTTTAAAGGGGAATTCGACGGAAACAATAAAAAAATAAAAGGAATGGTCGTTATAAGCGGGAGCAGGGATGAAAAGTACTCTGGATTTTTTGGAGGTATTTCAAAAGGGGTTATTAAGAATCTAAATATAGAAGAAGCATATGTAATTTCTAAAACTGCTAAAAGAAATTCATGGGTTGGCGGACTGACAGCAAATAATTCTGAGGGAACGGTAAATGACGTCCATATGACAGGGACTGTGTTGAATGCAGGTTCTGGTCAGTCATTTGCGGGAGGTTTGGTAGGATACAACGTAGGAACAATAGAAAACAGCAGTTCGGAAGCAGATGTATTTTGTTATAATGATTATAATGATGACTATACTAATACTCGGGCAGGAGGCCTGGCAGCATATAGTCATACCGGGGGAACGATAAAAAACTGCAGTGCTGCAGGAGATGTGGCTGTCTGGTCTAATAATTTTTCCATGGCCGGAGGTTTGACAGGTTATAATTATGAAAATGCGGTAATAGAAAAAAGTTATGCGGCGGGAAAGGTATCTTCCTTTGTGAGTGACAGTACGAGGTCATCCGCGGGAGGACTGGTATCCTATAATTATGGCGGGGTGATACGGAGCTGTCTTGCCACAGGAGATGTAGCTTCAGGAGTCGATTATGCCGGCACGAATCAGACTCTTTCCTATGCCGGAGGATTGATGGGAGAAAATATTCGTGCAACAGGAAAGATTGAGGAAAGCTGTGCCACGGGAAATGTTTCGTTCCTGAATTCTGATACAACGACTGCATACGGAGGAGGCCTTGTCGGATCAAATAACCAAAAGGCACAGATCAAAAACAGCTGTGCTGCGGGAAGCGTATCAGGCGCTTCTTACGGCGGAGGGCTGGCAGGAGAGAACAAAGATGATTCTTCTGTGATAGAGAATAGTTATGCAGCGGGAGACGTATCAGCTCTGAACGCAGGAGGACTGGTATCCCGCCATGAAGGGGGAACAATAAATGGCTGCTACAGGAACTCCAAAGCCAGGGTTGCAGTATCCGGGGATCTGAATCAGGAGGGGAATGCCGTGACGCCGGAACAGATGACCGGCACCGGAAT
>NZ_JAGZSD010000061.1 GCF_018381315.1 Anaerostipes sp.
CAGGACTTTAAGGCCGGGCTTCTCAGCATGGGTGATGATGGGGAACTGAAGATTCTTGAGATGAAACAGGAGGAAAGTACCCAGCTGGCCGTGGTGGATGACCATATCAATACAAGCCTGAAAGAGACATTCAAAGAGGATTATGACGAATTAAACGAAGCTCCATCGGATTATGTCAGGGATCTGGTAGTGCGTACATTCTGCCCGCTTGGTTCCACCATGGAAAGTGCTGTGGATACAGAGGTGGAAGTAAGTAATTATAATAACTACCTGGAATTTTACAAGAAGAGCAAGGATGATTTTGTGAAGGCGGTCAAACCGTTGATTGAGAAAATCCTTGGAGTGAAGACATTCTTTGACCAGTACCAGGTAAAAGAAAAAGGTATGCAGCCTAAGCTGCTGATCTCCAATGCTTCCCTGGAAATGTTGGTTAAATCCAGCAATCTTCCAAGACTGTTGACCTATTTAAATACGACCAATGATAAAAATGAGTTTGAGAATACCATCTGGTATGGGATTGTCCCGGATGTCGAACTGAACCAGAGTGCTGGCGGTAAGCTTCAGAGGATACGTTTTGCTGGGAACCAGAAGGTGGAGAAGCAGGGGACCAATTCCATGGAAAGCCTGGCAATCTTAATGAATGCACTGCTTCCGTATAAAATCACCACTTTTTTCAGCTTCTGTACGGGTGAAGAGACGACATTCAACTATGTGGCAACGGAGGGAATTGAGATTTTTAAGGATAAATGTACGCCCCTCATGAAGCAGGATTACAGTGAGTTTGTGGTACCGTGTATTCCGAATGCAACCATTATTCCCAAAGATAAATCAGGTCTGATTCTGGATAAGCGTATGATTATGGATGAAGAAGGCCATGTGATGTTATCGGAAGAAAAAGAGGATGTCATGAAAATGTGGCTGGAGGGCATTTATATCAATGCAGCCTATGAAGCGGCCGGTATCGTGGCGGCATGGCAGTGTCCGGAATATTTAAAAGAGCGTTTCAATAATACCAGCAGTGAGTATCCAGGGGTCCGGTTTGATGTGGAAGCAGATG
>NZ_JAGZSD010000062.1 GCF_018381315.1 Anaerostipes sp.
GGTACTTCAATTCCATCTTTCCGCCCGCGCCGGTGATGTGTTCCGAAACCAGCGTCAAATCCGCATCCTTCTGCGCCACGGTGACGGCATAGTGTGTATCACCGCCGCTTTCACCGGTGACCACCCGAATGGAATGACCCGCGGGCAGGTAGTTGTCCGGAAGGACAAGGTACGTTTCTGCATTCTCTTTGGTCACCGCTGCACCTCCGGTAAACACCATCACATTATAATCGGTGCAGTCGGCGGTGAAGGTGCCGCCGTTTGCGATTTGGAAAGCGCCCTTATACTCGGTGCCGGAGCTGCCATTCACGCCGAATACCGCAACGCCGCACGCACCGGAGATATTCACCGTGCCATCAGCGCCAGTGACCATCTGTCCGCAGCGGATGCCGCTATCGCCCTTGACCGTCAGCGTGCCGTTGACGGTGATAATGGAATCCGCGTTGCCGGAGGATCCGATGTTGATGCGCTCCATGGCGTTCAGCACCGCGCCCTGTGCCACGGTGAGGCTCATATCGCCGCTTATGCTTTGGACAGTCAGCGGTGCGGAGCCGGTGATATGCACTGTTGGACGATAGCTGCCGCTTACAGAAACCGAGTTTACAAGGCTCTCCTTGCTCATAACGATTTTGATTTCCCCGCCGCTTGCATCCGGCAGGGTCAGCGTTCCGGTCAGCGCCAGACCGTTCAGGGTCAGCGTTCGGTCCGCATTGTCCCAGTGGTAGCCGTCGATTTTCAGATCGCCCTGATCTGCGTCGGCACTGCTCAGGTCAAGATTCTCCATCTTGTGATTCCCAAGCTCCACCCCCTCATTGGTGTAGTATGTAATGCTCGTACCGCTTGGCACCTGTACCAGACCGGAGCCGGTCAGGCGCAGCCCCTTTATATCAGCAGGCGTGGCATCGGGCAGTGAAACGGTGCTGTTGTTGATCAGGGTGCCGTGGTTGGTCAAACAGGATATTTCTTCACTCTTTTCAATCTTCAGCGGCACTTCCTTCGGAATAGTTAGCGTCGCCCCTTCGGAAACG
>NZ_JAGZSD010000063.1 GCF_018381315.1 Anaerostipes sp.
TCAGACAGTGAAATCCCACAGTATGGTATTTGAATAGAGAAAGGATGTAAGTATGAGAGAAAAGTATGAATCTCTGTCACTAGCAGCATTAAGAGATATAGCAAAAGCGAGAAAATTAAAAGGTGTCAGCACTATGAAAAAATCAGAGCTGATAGAACTGATGCTGGAACAGGATGAAAAAGATAAAGTAAAAGAAGTAAAAGAGGAAATCAAGAATGAAAAGGCTGGTGTGGCAGACATTGAGCAGCTTGACAGCGGCATGGCAGCACATGGAATTATAGAGGTGCTCCCGGATGGATATGGGTTTATTCGAAGTGACAATTACCTGCCCGGAGAGAATGATGTATATGTTTCTCCGTCTCAAATCCGCAGATTTGGGTTGAAGACTGGAGATATCATCTCTGGAAATACAAGAATCAAGACACAGGCGGAAAAATTCAGCGCCCTTTTGTATCTTACAAAGATTAATGGAGTTTCTCCGAGTGAGGCGACAAAAAGAGCGAATTTTGAAGACATGACACCGATTTTCCCGAATGAAAGACTGCGTCTTGAAAATGGACAGAGCAGTACGGCGATGAGAATTGTAGATTTGTTATCGCCAATCGGAAAAGGACAACGTGGTATGATTGTGTCTCCGCCGAAAGCGGGTAAGACAACGTTGTTAAAGCAGGTGGCACAGTCTGTTTTGAAAAATAATCCGGAGATGCATCTGCTGATTCTTCTGATTGACGAGCGTCCGGAAGAAGTAACAGACATCAAAGAAGCAATTACAGGGGAGAATGTAGAAGTGATCTATTCTACATTTGATGAGCTGCCGGAACATCACAGACGCGTATCAGAGATGGTGATCGAGCGTGCAAAACGTCTGGTAGAGCATAAAAAAGATGTCATGATTTTGTTGGATAGTATTACAAGACTTGCAAGGGCATATAATCTTACTGTTCCGCCGAGTGCAAGAACATTGTCGGGAGGTCTTGATCCGGCTGCACTGCACATGCCAAATCGAATTTTTGGTGCGGCTAGA
>NZ_JAGZSD010000002.1 GCF_018381315.1 Anaerostipes sp.
GAGAGGGGCATATTCGGGACGGAAAAATGGTAAATACTTATTGCGATTATTATTTATATGGTATGACGAGAACCGATTATTATGAAACAGAAAGTATGATACAGCCACCCAACGGGAAAAAAACCGTTGTTGAGGCGGTGGGGTTTTCATGCGCCCAAACAAAATAATGCGAGCCTAACGGCGGTTTTGAAATAGCAATCAAAGCCGCCGTTTTCTTTTTCAAAAATAGGAATAAGTTTTTTTAAGAAATTAATCAATTAATTAGTATATAAACCATTATATTTATTTCATAGATACAAAAAAGTGGTTCCAAAGATGATACTTTAGAACCACTTTTATATATTTCCAACAATACGAAAATCTTTATACTGTAATGATTCCCATCCCCTGAAGTACAGAGAATAACAGGATCGCAATGATACAGATCGGTGCGAAAAACTTTATCATCGGGAGATAAAGATTTTTACGTTTAAAATCTCCGGAACTTTCTACTTCATCGATAATTTCCTTTGGCTTAATGACATAAGCGGCAAACATGCAGGTGCAGAATGCGGCGATCGGCATTAATACACTGTTGCTCAGGAAGTCGAAGAAATCCAGGAAACTGAAGCCGAGAAGTTTAATGTGGCTCCAGATACCAAATCCCAGAGATGACGGCACTGCCATGATCATCGCAATAACAAACATGGTGATGCAGGCTCTCAGCCGGGATAAATGGAACTTATCCATTACGATGGAGACCAAGGTCTCCAAAAGTGAAATCGCAGAAGTCAGAGCTGCAAAGAATACTAAAATGAAGAAAACAGCTCCGATGACAGTTCCCAAAGCCATACTGTTAAATACTTTTGGCAGCATTTTAAACATCAGGGAAGGGCCGGACGCAAGCATGTCCGCATTACCGCCTGAGAATACAAAAACTGCAGGAACGATCATAAGTCCGGACAGGAAAGCGACACCTGTATCAAAAATCTCTACCTGTGAGACAGATTTCTCAAGGTTGGATTTTTTCGGCATATAGGAACCGAACGTGATCATGATTCCCATAGCAAGGGACATAGAATAAAACAGCTGTCCCAGAGCAGCCAGGAACGTAGTCGGCGTAAGATCCTTAAGGTTTGGCTTGATGTAGTATAAAACACCTTCCATTGCCCCTTTTCTGGTAATACAGAAGACAGAGATTCCAACCAGCAGTACAATTAAGATCGGCATAAGGATTGTGCTGACTTTTTCAATTCCGCCTTCCACTCCAAGAGCTACGACAATCATGACAATACCGGCAAAGATCAAAAGCCAAACCATAGGGCTGACTGACTGGCTGATAAAGCCTTCAAAAAATGTATCTCCAGCCGCCTGGCTGATGTTTCCGCTCACAGAGACGAACAGATATTTTGTTACCCAGCCTCCGATGACACAATAATAAGGAAAAATGATGAACGGTATGATACTGGTCAGATAACCGATAAATTTATACTTTTTGTTAAAAGCGGAAAATGCGTGTATGGCACTTTTTCCGGTACGCCTTCCAATGGCAATCTCAGTAATCATCAGAGTAAAACCAAATGTTACTGCGAGTATCAGGTAAATCAGAAGGAAGCTGCCGCCTCCGTATTTTGCCGCCAGATATGGAAATCTCCATATGTTTCCTAGTCCTACAGCTGATCCTGCAGTTGCCAGCACAAAGCCGATCCTGCTGGAAAAGCCGCCTCTTTCTTCATTCATAAATCTGTGAAATCCTCCTTTGTCTATACTACGTCAACATCTTCACCTGCCAACACAGCATTCATATTTCGAACGGAACACATTTTTCCGCACATAGTACATGTATCTTCTCTTTCAGGTTTAGATTCGGCCCGGTATCTCCTGGCTTTTTCAGGATCCAGGGCCAGATCAAACTGGGCTTCCCAGTCAAGCTTCTGTCTTGCCAAAGCCATCTGGTTGTCCCAATCCACAGCTCCCTTAATACCCTTTGCAATATCTGCAGCATGGGCAGCGATTTTGGAAGCCATGATGCCTTCCTTAACATCATCCACATTTGGAAGGCGCAAATGTTCTGCCGGTGTGACATAACATAAAAAGCTTGCACCGGATGCAGCGGCGATTGCTCCGCCGATAGCAGAAGTAATATGATCATAGCCAGGTGCAATGTCAGTTACTAAAGGCCCCAATACATAAAACGGAGCCCCGTTGCAGATGGTCTGCTGAATTTTCATATTTGCCTGTATCTGATCCATAGGCATATGTCCAGGACCTTCGATCATTACCTGAACATCCCGTTTCCAGGCACGGGCCGTCAGCTCTCCCAAAGTGACCAGTTCCTCAATCTGGGAAATATCACTGGCGTCGCTGAGGCATCCTGGGCGGCAGGCATCCCCGAGGCTTAAGGTAACGTCATATTCATTACAGATGTCCAAAATTTCATCGTAGTATTCGAAGAATGGATTTTCGTTTCCCGTAGCTTCCATCCAGGCAAAGATCAAAGATCCGCCGCGGGACACGATGTTCATCTGTCTCTTCATGGCCTTAAAACGGTCTGCAGTATTGCGATTGATCCCGCAGTGGATGGTCATAAAGTCTACTCCGTCTTCTGCATGCATTTTAAATACATCAATCCATTCTCTGGATGTGATATCTTTCAGAGCCTTGCCGTAGTATACAATGGCATCATAGATCGGTACAGTGCCCAAAATGGCAGGGCATTCCGCCACAAGCTTTCTTCTGAAGGTCTGTGTATCTCCAAAAGAAGAAAGATCCATAATAGCTTCCGCACCCATGGAGACAGCCTGATTTACTTTCTCCATCTCTACGTCCAGATTCAGACAATCTCTGGATGTTCCAAGGTTTACATTAATCTTGGTTTTCAGAGAATTGCCGATACCGAATGGCTTTAAGCATTTATGGTTCTTGTTGGCCGGTATGACGACTGTTCCGGCGGCTACCTCGTTCATAAGCTTCTGCACATCCATTCCTTCGTAAGCAGCGACAGTTTCCATTTCCTTGGTTACGATGCCGGCTCTGGCGGCATTCATCTGTGTTGTGTAAGTCATCTTACAACCTCCTCGTTCAAATCAGTCGGGAGGGAATCTAAAATGCATTATTTAGTTTTCGGAACATTCCTTCTTTATATGCATGACCAACCAAATAAATAAATGGTTCATCGACAGATCACGTCTTATAGCTGTTTCCGTTACAATAAGCACCTAAATCCCTACGTTGGCATTACCCAAATCAGGTACGATGGTCGAAGGATCATCCTTCCTCTCAGCCCGTAAAAGCTCCCATTTTAGTTTCAAAAATGACCTGAAAGGTCATCTTACGTATTGTATCATTGTTTTTTAGAAAGTGCAATGGTTTGAACAGCATGTGTGAAGTTCTCTTTCAGCATTAGTTTTTCCGGTTCATTTTTGTCCGCCAGGTACAAATTTTGAGCCCTCGAATAATGTAATTACAGATATATGATTTCTTCAATAGGTTTCCAGTTTTTGTGTTATAATATAGAAGAAGCATTTCTGGATTTATACGGAAGTGCCCAAATGCAGTTAGGAGTGTAGAGATATGGCAAGTTTAATATTGGAAGGCGGGACGTTCCGCCCTATTTTCAGTGCAGGAGTGATGGATGCCCTGCTGGATCATGACATTATGTTTCCCTATGTGATAGGAGTGTCCGCCGGCATCTGCGACGGCTTTTCTTATGTTTCCAGGCAGAGGGAGAGGAATCTTCAGATTCTTTTAAATCACAGAAACGATTCCAGATATATTGGGAAGAAAAATCTAATCAAAGAAAAAAGCCTGTTCGGACTGAATTTTGTCTACAATGTGATCCCAAACAAATTATATCCATTTGACTGGGATACATTTTATAAATATGATGAAAAGATACTGGTGGGTGTGACCAATGCCCTGACCGGTGAGATTGAATATAAAGATGGGAAAGAGCTGGATAAGGAGTGTATGATGCTCAGGGCGACCTGTGCGCTGCCGCTGGTATTTCCGGCTATCAAGCTGGATGGGGTTCCTTATTATGACGGGGGCATTGCAGATCCGATTCCTGTCAGGAAAGCGATCCGTGACGGCAATGACAAGCATCTGATCGTTCTCACCAGGCCGAAGGGATACAAAAAAGAACTCAGCAAGAGCCACAAAGTGACCTCTGCGCTGCTTAAGAAAAAGTATCCCAAGATCCCGGATCTGCTTTTAAACCGGCATGTGGAGTACAACCGCACCGTCCATTTCTGCGAGAAGCTGGAGCGGGAAGGGAAAGCTGTTATTCTGAGACCGGACCGTCCCATTGACAGCTTTGAGAAGGATATTGATGTGCTTCGGGATACATATCAGATGGGATATGATATGGCACTGGAAAGAATAGAAGAAATCAAAAAACTGTGATACAATAAATTAGAAAAAGAGGTGGTCAGTATGGCGAGAATTTTAATTTCAGAACGGCCGTATGTAGAAGAACTATCTACGAATAAGACAAGAAATTTAATGGTGATTTGTGAACGCCTCTTTTTGCCGGTACAGGCAGATGCGTCAAAATTGGAATTGGCAAAGGAGATTGCGGAGAAGTTCAGTGAGGATCCGCAGGTACTCCTTGAGATGCTGCAGGCGGAGGCCGTGGAGCTTTTGTTTGAGCTGTGGGAGCAGAGAGAAGGAAGCTTCGCACTGGAAACGAATTTTAATGATCTGCAGCAGCTCCGGTATTTAGGGTTTGTCCATGTGGAGGAAGATTTTATTGCCATCAATCTGGAGGCCGAAGATCTGTTTTATTTTCTTTTAAAAAGCCATAAATCAGCAGAGGTGATGGAACGGTATTCCAGGTGGGAACAGGTCATTTTCGGAATGTTGTTTACCTACGGCATTTTGGATGTATACTATTGCTATGATATTTTTGTGCAGGTAACCGGGGAGAAGATTTCTTATCCCGAGATGGAAAGATTTCTTTTAATCCGGATGGTATTTTGGAGAAGCGGCATCCTGCTGCGGAATGAAAAGACAAAACGCCTGTTTATGGTGAGCCGTGAGGTTCTGGACAGAAATGAAGTGTTTGATGAATGGAATGAACAGCAGGATCTCGGGTTTAAAGAATATACGGAAGACGAATATGTGGCACTTGCCATGGGGAATGGAGTGACCGGATGGCCGGGAGTTTCAGAGCTGTTTACCTATATTCTGGAGGAGATTGAGGATGACCGGTATAAGGCTATGGTTATCATGAAGTCAATTATTCTCATGATCCAGAACGGGGCCAGTTATCTGGACACCGTTGTGAAGGTATCCAGGCTTTTGGATACAGAGGAAGAAGACGAGAAATTATTCTATGACTGCCTGAAAACTGTTTTTTATCACACACCGATATATGGGAAAAAGGGCCATACCCTCGCAGATATGGCCAGGAAACAGGAAGATGTGCCCTTCCAGGTGATCAATGGAGGCAAAGAAACTTAGGAGGTATCAATGAAACAATCAAGCGTGCTGGTAGTGGATGATGAAAAAGAAATCGCTGATTTTATAGAACTCTATCTGAAAAATGAAAACTATCAGGTGTTCAAGTTCTACAATGGAGCCGGGGCACTGGAATGTGTTAAGCAGGAGCAGATCGATCTGGCAATTCTGGATGTGATGCTTCCGGATATTGATGGTTTTGAGATTCTCAAAGAGATCCGCAAGGATCATAACTTTCCTGTGATTATGCTGACAGCCAAGACGGCATCCATGGATAAGATCAACGGGCTGACGCTGGGAGCAGATGATTATATTGAAAAACCGTTTGAGCCGCTGGAGTTAATGGCCAGAGTCAAAGCCCAGCTCAGAAGATTTATCCGCTACAATGACGGAAGCGGCCAGAACAGCGAAGATACACTGGAGATTGCAGGTCTGGTGCTGAATAAAAATACACACCAGTGTCTGTATGGGGAAGAAGAAGTGACGCTGACGCCGCTGGAGTTTTCTATCCTCTGGATTCTCACAAAGAATAAGGGAAAGGTTATCAGCTCTGAGAATCTGTTTGAGCAGGTATGGAAAGAAAAATATTTTAAGAATAATAACAATACGGTTATGGTCCACATCCGTCATCTGAGAGAAAAACTCGGAGAGGTGATGGGCCACAAGGAACTGATCAAGACTGTCTGGGGAGTGGGTTATAAAGTTGAGGAGTAAGTGGAACAAATACCGGAGCCTTAAGATCAGGATTATGCTTCAGACTTTGGGCATCAGTCTTCTTGTGGGGATTTTTGGTTATCTGTTTATATTTGTGTTTGTAGACGGGGTCCTTCAGGCGCCGTTTGCAGACAGTATGGTGCGCTTTTTTGAGAAGTTCGGTTTTGACAATGAGAGTGCCATTCATCTGTACCGGGCGATTTTCTGGGACAACAAAACTATGATTATCTCCACAGGATTCATTTTTTTATTTCTGTGCAGCTTTTATCTCGGTATGTCCAGATTTACCACATATTTAAGACAAATTGAGTCCGGAATAGATATGATCCTTACGGATTCCAGCGATCTGATCGAACTGGAGCCTGAACTGCAGCCTATGGAGAACCGCCTCAATGAGATTAAGGTGAATTTGAAGGAACAGAGAAGACAGGCCCAGGAAAGCGAGCAGAGAAAGAATGATCTGGTTGTTTATCTGGCCCATGATTTAAAAACTCCTCTGACCTCTGTCATTGCATATCTGAGCCTTCTCAGCGAGGCGCCGGATATGCCGCTGGAACAGAGGGCAAAATACACAAATATTTCTCTGGAAAAGGCCAAGAGGCTGGGTGACCTGATCAACGAGTTTTTTGAGATCACACGATACAATCTTCAGAATATTACATTAGAGAAAAAGACATTTTATCTGTACGTCCTGCTGGAGCAGGTGCTGGATTCTTTTGAACCGGTCTTCCAGGAGAGAGGGCTGGCCTGCCGCACTGAAATCGAAGATTCCATCATGATACACGGAGACC
Organism: Anaerostipes sp.; assembly: GCF_018381315.1. Taxonomy (GTDB): domain Bacteria; phylum Bacillota; class Clostridia; order Lachnospirales; family Lachnospiraceae; genus Anaerostipes. The sequence continues at coordinate 6,945 of NZ_JAGZSD010000002.1, forward strand.
CGGATAAGCTGGCCCGCGTTTTTGAAAATCTTCTGAGAAACGGAGTCTCATACTGTTATCTGAATTCAGTGATTGAGGTCAGTGCTGCGGGAGAGGGGGATGAGGCGGTGATCCGGATTAGGAATCAGGGCAAAGAAATACCAAAACACAAACTTGAGAATCTGTTTGAAAAGTTCTACAGGCTGGATGAGGCACGGTCTACGGAGACCGGCGGAGCGGGTCTCGGGCTTGCAATTGCCAGGGAGATTGTGGAACTGCATCAGGGAACAATCACAGCAAACAGCAACAAAGAGTTCACAGAGTTTATTGTCAGACTTCCAATGGAACAAAAGGAGGAGCCATGAAAAGTACTTATGTAATTGGGCATAGGAATCCGGATACGGACTCCATCTGCTCTGCCATTGCTTACGCTAATCTGAAGAATCAGGTCAACGGAGGCGGATTTGAAGCCCGCAGGGCAGGCAATGTCAACGGAGAGACAAATTTTGTCCTGCAGCAGTTTAATGTGAAGCCGCCGGAGTTTTTAAGTGACATCAGGCCGAGGATGAGTGATATCACTCTCCATGAGGTGGAAGGCGTCAAGCAGGATATATCAATTAAAGAGGCAGGCGACCGGATGAAAGAGCTTAAGCTTGTGGCTCTGCCTGTTCTTGAGGATAACCGGCTTAAGGGCATGGCCACCATCAGTGATATCGCCCACGCCGACATGGATGTATATGACAGTGAGATACTGGCAAAGGCGGGAACGCCATATCAGAATCTGGTAAAAACTCTGGACGGAAGCATGACTGTGGGTGACATTTCTGAGACCATTGATCACGGAAAGGTTACAGTCTCTGCTGCCAGCATTGATAAGATGGAGCAGTTTGTGACTGAGGGGGATCTGGTGATTCTTGCAGACAGGGATGATGCCCAGAAACGTGCCATTGAGATCGGCGCCCAGTGTATTATCGTATGTATGGGAAGCCAGGTAAGCAAAGAGATTCAGGATATGGCAGTGTCAAAAGGATGCCGTATTTTAGTGACCCCGTATGATACCTTTACTGCCAGCCGGCTTGTCTGCCAGTCACTGCCGATTTCGTATGTCATGACAAAAGAAAATATCATTACGTTTTCTTCTAATGATTATGTAGACGATGTAAAGGCGCTTATGGCCAAGAAAAGATTTCGTTATTTTCCTGTTCTGGACGCCAAAGGAGAGTTCCTCGGGCTGGCTTCCAGACGGCGTATGCTGGGATTTGAAAAGCGGAAGATGATTCTTGTAGACCACAATGAACTGTCTCAGGCAGTGGAGGGGCTGGAAGAGTGTGAGATTTTGGAGATTATCGACCATCACCGCCTCGGGTCTATGGAAACGATGTCGCCTGTATATTTCAGAAACCAGCCGGTAGGATGTACGGCAACGATCGTGACACAGATGTATGAGGAACAGGGTGTGGAGATCACCAAACCGGTGGCAGGACTGCTTTGCTCTGCTATTTTATCTGACACTTTGATGTTCCGTTCCCCGACCTGTACGCCGATGGATGAGGCAGCAGCCAGAAAGCTGGCTGATATTGCAGGCATAGAGGTGGAAGAGTATGCGAAGCAGATGTTCCGTGCGGGAAGCGATCTGAAAGGAAAAGCTGCCGATGAGATATTCTATCAGGATTACAAAAAGTTCTCATCAGGGGATGTCTCTTTTGGAGTGGGACAGATTACGTCCCTGGATCAGGGAGAGCTGGAAGAGATCAAAGATAAGATCATTCCTTATGCCGAGACTGTCAGAAATGAGCAGGGACTGGATATGATCTATTTTATGCTGACCAATATCTTAGAGGAGACGACGTACCTTATTATGGTTGGGGATAAGAGCAGCAGTATTATTGAGCAGGGATTCGGAGCCGAAGCAGACGGCTGTACAGCAAGGCTGCCTGGCGTTATGTCCAGGAAGAAACAGTTAATTCCGAATATACTGAATATTATACAGCAGTAATCTGGCTGTCATGCCCCATATGATCCACTTTTTATAGCGGTAAAAACAAACCTCATATTTCCCTTTTGCCCACGGATATTTTTCTCCGTTTGGAATGTCGGCAAAAGGGAAATTTTTTTGCGGTTTTGTCATAAGAAGGCTGCTGTAATATTCAGGTTCATTTTCAAGGAAAAAGGAGAGGGGCACTGTAAAGACCGAATCCACCTCATCCAGGGAAAACTGTCCGTGGTAATTATGAAGTTCTGCAAGAAAAGGTTCTATGCGGGTCTGATATGGGGTTACAAGATAGTCCAGAGCACCGTAAACCTGAATATCATCTTTTTTTACAAACAGTTCTTCCATTGTCTCCCGGACAGCTGCCTCATAAGTAGATTCGCCGGTCTCCACTTTTCCGCCGGGGAAGCATACCTCTCCCGGCTGTTTGTTCAGATGCTTGGCACGCACCTCAAATAAAACGTGGTACCCATCCTTCTTTTTTACAAGAGGGATGAGTACCGCAAAAGATGTTTCTTTTTCTGCTCCGATTCGTTTTGGAATGTGATGTTTTAAAGTTTCAAACATGGGATTCTCCTAAAATCTGAAATCACGTTTACCTTCATGGATATTTTCAATATATTCTTTTGCTTTCTGTTTTACCACCGGATTTGTAATCGTTTCCAAAGCCTTTTCGATGACTTTTTCTCCTTTTTGCTTTGTATCTTCAGAGGCATAGTCCTCCAGATATTCTTTCAGGGTCATCATGGCGTTGGGACCGCAGCAGTTTGCAATCTGGCCAGATTTTACAAGGGACATAAAGCGGTCGCCGGTCCTGCCTTCCCGATAGCATGCAGTACAAAAGCTTGGGATATGACCAAGATCAAGCAGCCAGTTTACAACTTCATCTAATGTACGGTCATCGCTTCGCTCAAACTGGGCAGAATTATCTTCCGGTTTTTCCGGTTCCGCATATCCGCCTACACTGGTAGAAGAAGCGCCGCTGATCTGAGATACGCCGACCCGCAGGACACGTTCCCTGGATTCTTTTGTCTCCCTCGTGGAAACAATAATGCCTGTGTACGGCACTGCCACACGGAGGACAGCAACGATTTTTTCAAAAATATCATCATTGATACCGTTTTCAAACTCATCCGGATCCACATCCTCAGCAGGGCGGATTCTCGGCACACTGATGGTATGGGGGCCTACGCCGAATCTGGCTTCCAGATGTTCTGCGTGCATCAAAAGTCCTGCAAAATCATAGCGGTACATATTCAGGCCAAATAATACACCGATGCCGACATCGTCAATTCCGGCCTCCATGGCACGGTCCATAGCTTCTGTATGGTAGGCGTAATCATGTTTTGGACCAGTCGGATGCAGGACTTCATAGTTGTCCTTATGATATGTTTCCTGGAATAAAATATACGTTCCGATTCCGGCATCTCTTAGTTTTTTATAATTTTCTACGGTTGTGGCAGCTATATTGACATTAACACGGCGGATGGCACCGTTTTTATGTTTGATGCCGTAAATGGTTTTAATACTCTCCAGAACGTATTCGATCGGAATATTGACAGGATCCTCCCCGGTCTCCAAGGCCAGGCGTTTGTGTCCCATATCCTGCAGTGCAATGACCTCTTTCTTAATTTCTTCCTGGGAAAGTTTTTTTCTTCGGATATGTTTATTTTTATAATGGTACGGACAGTACACACAGCCGTTGACGCAGTAATTGGCAAGGTACAGAGGGGCAAACATGACAATTCTGTTGCCGTAAAACTCTTCCTTGATCTTGATTGCCAGGTCAAAGACCTTCTGCATCAATTCTTTGTCTTCGCAGGCGAGAAGGACAGAGGCCTCTCTGTGGTTTAAGCCTTTCAGCTTTTTCGCTTTTTCAATGATGGACAAAATAAGTTCTTTATTGTCCTTGTTGGCATCAGCATAGGCAATGGTATCTTTTATTTCCTGGTCGCTGATAAATTCCTCTGCAGTTTTTGAATCTGGTTGGTACATGGTATTTCTCCTTTACTTTGTTTTGGCAAACATTGATTTCACACTGATTCCATCGATCATGCCCAGCTTGCCGGAAAGAGTACTGATAGCTGTTTCCGGTGCATCTAAAACGATGGAGATGATGTTGATATCCTTAGTCCGGTAGGGGATACCCATTCTGCCGACGATATAGTCCCGGTATTCATGCAGCAGCTGATTGGTGGGAGTTATGCCTTTTTCTTCTTCGATGATGATACCGATCAGAGCGATCCTCGTTTTCTCCATGAAATTGCGAACCTCCTTTGAAGACTTTTATTAAAAAATAAAGGCACATCCCATTTTGGAACATGCCTGATTATCACGGTATAAAAGGGCACAGAAAATCTGTACCTGTCTTATAAAGGATCAATCTTGGCATCGGGCGGTTACCCTGGCTTCAGAATGATATTTAGAATAAATTTATAGTAGCGGATAATTGCACAAAAGTCAATCAGTACATCCAGCCGGGGGACAGAAATATGGTGTGCTGTGCAGGCATAAATTTTTTGTAATCCCATAACATTTTGTATTCACATTTCCATGACAGTGTACGGAGAGTATGGTATACTAAAAAGGTAATCATAGGAAGAATAAAAGGAATCTATGATTTATATTTGACACAGGAGGAACTGAGATGAGTGGTAGAACCAATGTAGAATTGGGAGGTATTACACTGTTGGGAAATCAGCAGACAAAATATCCGGATGATTATGCGCCGGAAGTGCTTGAGACTTTTCCAAACAAGCATCCGGAAAACGATTATTTTGTAAAGTTTAATGCACCGGAATTTACCAGTCTGTGTCCGATGACCGGACAGCCGGATTTTGCGACTGTTTATATTTCCTATGTTCCGGGAGAGAGGATGGTGGAAAGTAAATCTTTAAAACTTTATTTGTACAGTTTTAGAAATCACGGAGATTTCCATGAGGACTGTATGAATATTATTATGAAAGATTTGATAAAACTGATGGATCCCAAATATATTGAGGTTTGGGGCAAGTTTACGCCGAGAGGCGGCATTTCCATTGATCCATACTGTAACTATGGGAAAAAGGATACACCGTGGGAGCAGATTGCCTTTGACAGGCTGGCACATCATGATATGTATCCGGAGAAGGTGGATAACCGATAATCATCAGTAAATAAATTATTGAGGGATTAGGCAACAGCTGCTCCTGTATCATCGGGGGATTGCGTATCGGAGCAGTACATAAAACATTATATAAAAGGAGAGAACATTATGAGGAAAGTATTAAAAGCTGCCGTATGCCTGGGGCTGTCTCTTTCATTGGGATTCAGTACTGTGGCATTTGGAGCGGAGAAGAAAGAGGCAAAGAGTAGTTTTGATGTGACAGTCCAGAAGAAAGCCCAGCAGGAAGTAAAAAAGACAAGTACGAGTAATCGACAGTCAAAACAAGCAGTTACGGCAGATTCTGCAACTGCTAAGATTTGTTATGTAGATAATGATGTAAAAAATGCAAATTCATATATAACAAGTCTTACAGCTGGAACTTATAAAAGATTTAGGATTACAATGCCGGTAAATGGTCAATTAATCATCGCAGCAGCTTTTTCACCAGATAAAGTAAATCTTATAGATGGTGATGCTATTTTAAGAAATGCAAACGGATATGATAGGTATTTAAGTTCTGATGGAACAATTTCTGTGTCAGGTCTTAAAAAAGGAACATATTATTTGGATTTAAAAACAGATGTAAATGCTTTCGCATCAGTTGTACCTGTTTGTCTGTCAAGTGATCCTACAAGCTTAACAGGAAGTTACAGACACTTTGTTGGTAATGGAGGAAATGTTTACAAAACTTTTTCCGTTACAAAAAGAAGTCAGGTTTGGGTAGATTCTTATTCTGCATACAGCTATCTCCAGAAGAAATCCGGAAGTAAGTGGTCTACAGTGTCAGATAAAAATTATTCTAGTACAAGCAGTGTAAGACAGTATTATGCATTAAGCAAAGGAAGCTACAGAGTTGTATTTGCAAATACATCAATTTACAGCGAATATGTTGCAAGATATGGGAAAAAAGCTTATACAGGAAAATACGCAACAAAGAAATCCAAAGCAAAATCCATCAGCCGTAAAAAATCAAAGACAAATGTTTTGACAGCATCTGATGCAAAAAAGAAAACACATTGGTATAAATTCAAAGTGTCTAAGAGACGTTCTACTCAGTTTAAGATTACTACTTATAACAGTTCAGGAAGTGTAACTGCAACCTTATATAAAGGTAAAAAGAAGATGAGTTCACGTACCGCTTATAATCCAAGCTATATTACCTTTTCAGGAAAGTTATCTAAAGGTACATATTATGTCAAGGTTACCAAAAATACTAAGAATACAAGCGGAAAATATATTGTTAAATATGTAAAATAGTTTTTATCGGCAGAGCCAGCCGGCTCTGCCGTGTTTAGGTAAAGATTTACAATATAAGTTATAGGAGAACAGGTTATGAAAAAACACATGAAGAAAAAACTGGCAGTTTTGCTCAGTCTTGTATTGGTTGTTTCCCTGGCTTTGGCAGGATGTAAAAAGAAAGAGGAAATTCCAAAACCGGATAAACTGGTAGAAGCATACTATCTGATGTATACAAGAGGCAATACAGATGAAATGGTAAAATCTGGAACATCAGAAAAAAAAGCAAAGCAGAGCTTAAAGCAATATAAGACAAATATGAAATCCGCCTTTATGTCAGCTGCAAATGCTGCCGGAGGCACGTTTGAATCCGAGGATGCAGATCAGGTTCTTGATGCGCTTCTTCATGCTTTAGCCAAGCTTAAATATGAAGTAAAGACAGACGAGATGGATGAAAAAGAAGGAACTGCTACAGTAATTCTGAAGTCACAGAGTATTGATCTGAGAAGTATTCAGACAAAGCTAATGACTAACATGCAGAATGCGATTAAATCAGGGGAAATTAAACAGCAAAGTGAGCTTGGCCCCTACATTCTTTCTGAAATGGCAAAACTGATTCAAAAATCAAAACCTACAGAAGAAATGAAAGAAACTACCGTAAATATGAAACTGAAAACAGTTAAAGTTAATAACAAAGAAGTAAAACGGTGGATACCTGAGAATATCAATACCTTTCAGACTGAAATGGAGAAACTGTTCATAAGCCAGTAATCTGCAAAGAAAAGCAGAGGGCGATAGTTATATCCGGAAAACCTAAGATTTCCTTCAGGCTTTTTTATACTTTGTTTAGAATTGTTTATTTTCTATCCATTGTTTCGGAAGAGGATTCTGATATACTTAGAATATAGTTTTTCATATATATTAATCCTCTCTTTTCATTAAACAGCCAGCCCCGCATTTGACATAGCGGGGCTGGCTATTTTTGTTGCAGAGGAAATTTTTCTTTTTCTTTGCTGTTTCCGCAGAGTATGGTATCATGGTACACACATGTTGGAATGATGGAGGAGTGCCAGTATGTTTGACATTCAAGAAGAATTAAAAAAACTTCCGGCAAAACCCGGAGTTTATATAATGCATAATGACAAAGATGAGATCATATATGTAGGTAAGGCGATCAAACTCTGCAACCGTGTGAGGCAGTATTTTCAGGACAGCCGGAATTTGACTACAAAGATTCAGCATATGGTATCACACATAGCATATTTTGAGTACATTATCACAGACTCAGAGCTGGAAGCACTGGTGCTGGAGTGCAACCTGATCAAGGAGCACCGGCCAAAATACAACACCATGCTGAAGGATGACAAAAATTATCCGTACATCAAGGTTACCACTAATGAAGAATATCCCCGGATTATGATGGCCAGAAAAATGAAACAGGACAAGTGCAAATATTTTGGCCCTTATACAAGTGCGGGAGCTGTAAAGGATATCATTGAACTGCTGAGAAAGCTTTTTAAAATCAGGACATGCAGCAGGAAACTTCCCAAAGACATCGGAAAGGACCGGCCATGCCTGTATTATCAGATCAAGCAGTGCGAAGGCCCCTGCCAGGGTTATATTTCCAAAGAGGAATATCAAAGGTCTATAGAAAAGGTTTTGGGCTTTCTGAATGGTAACTATAAAGATGTCTCAGACATGCTCACTGAAAAGATGAACCAGGCTGCTGCCGAACTGGAATTTGAATCTGCGGCAGAATACAGGAATCTGCTGAAAAGTATTGCAAAGATCGCAGACCGTCAGAAGATCAACAGCAAAGGATTTGAAAACAGGGATATCATTGCATTTGCCAAAGAAAAGACAGACGCAGTAGTTTCTGTATTTTTTATACGGGAAGGCAAGCTTTTGGGAAGAGAGTATTTTCATATGACTCAGGACGAAGAAACATCGGATCAAGAGCTTATGAGCGCATTTGTAAAGCAGTTTTATGCGGGTACACCGTATCTTCCGGGTGAAATTTTCCTGGAATGCGGCATGGATGATATAGAGATTGTGGAAGAATGGCTGTCAAAGAAACGGGGAGGCCGTGTCCACATCAGGATTCCGGTCCGGGGAGAAAAACACCGTCTGGTCGAACTAGCAAGAGAAAATGCCAGGAATGTTCTGAACAGAGATAAGGAAAAGCTAAAGAGGGAAGAACAGCGTACTATTGGAGCGGTGAAGGAAATTGAACAGCTTCTGGGCATTCAGGGACTCCACCGGATGGAGGCCTTTGATATTTCCAATATCAGCGGTTTTCAGACTGTGGCATCAATGGTTGTGTTTGAAGACGGCAAAGCCAGAAAGCGGGATTACAGAAAGTTCCGCCTGAAGACGGTAGATGGTCCCGATGATTACAAAAGTATGGAAGAAGTACTCACAAGGAGGCTGCTTCACGGGCAGCGGGAGATCGAAGAGCTGAAGGCCAAAAATCAGGACCTGGAGTTTGGCAGCTTTACAAAGTTTCCGGACCTGCTGCTGATGGACGGAGGAAAAGGACAAGTCAATATTGCAGAAAGAGTTTTAAAGGACTTAAATCTTCAAATCCCTGTCTGCGGTATGGTAAAAGATGATAATCACAGGACCAGAGGATTATACTATAATAATGATGAAATTTATTTTCCGAAGAGAAGTGAAGCTTTCCTTCTTGTTACAAGAATCCAGGATGAAGCCCACAGATTCGCTATTGAGTATCACCGGTCACTCAGGGCAAAAGGACAAGTCACCTCTGTTCTGGATGATATCAAGGGAGTCGGTCCAAAGCGCAGAAAAGAACTGATGAAACATTTTAAACAGATTCAGAATATCAAAGACGCCACGGAAGAGGAAATCATGCAGGTACCGGGTATGACTCGGAAAGCAGCAAAGGAAATCTATATGTTTTTCCATTTGTCTGAGGAAGAAAATGTGATAAACTAGTAATAAGATGTTGGGGTCAAAAGATATTTTGACCTCTGATGCCTAGGGATTTCTCCGCACTTCGTGCTCCCGAAATCCTAAAAACATTCGAAATCCGCCCTGACAGGGCTGTTTTCTCATGTTTTGCGGGTCCAAGGTCATTGTATAACCTTTTGACCCTGGCATCATAATAACAATCGGACAAGGAGGATTCATTATGAGCGAAGAATACAAGGTATCGGTGGCAGAACTGGCAAAAAAGCTGGAATTAATTCCGGTAATCCCGGATATCAACACCAATGACATTTATATAACACAGGCAGAAGTCAACCGTCCGGCGCTGCAGCTGGCAGGTTTTTTTGATCATTTTTCTTCTTCCAGAGTGCAGATCATCGGCAACGTGGAATATATATATATCAATAATATTTTGGAAAAGGATGAGAACTGTGACCAGATCCTGGACCGGCTTTTCAGTGCCCAGATCCCATGTCTGGTATTCTGCCGGGGCAAAAAGCCATGTAAAAAGATTATTGATTTCGGAATCAAATACGGAGTTCCTGTCTTTATCAGCAAGGATTCCACCTCGGAATTTACAGCTGAGGTGATCCGCTGGCTCAGTGTGGAGCTGGCTCCGAGAATTTCTATCCATGGCGTGCTGGTAGATGTTTTTGGTGAGGGGATTCTGATTACAGGGGAGAGCGGCATCGGAAAAAGCGAGGCGGCCCTGGAGCTTTTAAAGAGAGGACACCGTCTGGTATCTGACGATGTGGTAGAGATCAAACGTGTGAGCAAAGACACACTGATTGGGTCTTCTCCGGCTGTGACCCGGTTCTTTATTGAACTGCGGGGCATAGGCATCATTGATGTTAAAAATCTGTTCGGTGTGGAGAGCGTCAAGATGACTCAGAGCATTGATCTTGTCATTCAGCTGGAAGACTGGAATAAAGATACTGATTATGACCGGCTGGGCCTGGATGAAAATTATGTAGAATATCTTGGAAATAAAGTGGTGGCACATGCACTTCCAATCCGTCCGGGCAGGAATCTGGCAATCATCGTTGAGGCTGCGGCCATCAATCACCGCCAGAAGAAAATGGGTTATAATGCTGCAGAGGAATTATATAAACGAGTGACTGGGAAATTGGAGGAATAAGCGGCATGAAATATATATACGGAATCGATGTCGGAGGAACCACTGTAAAGTTAGGGCTGTTTAAGGAAGACGGAAGTCTTGTGGAAAAGTGGGAGATTCCCACAAGGAAAGAAAATGGCGGAGCCCATATTATTGAGGATATCGGAGCAGCGCTGAAAGAGAACATTGCAGCACACGAAATCAGGGAAGATCAGCTGATCGGTGCAGGAGTAGGCGTACCGGGAGCAGTTCTTTCATTTGAGAAGGTAAATGAATGTGTCAATCTGGGATGGGGCCAGGTTAACGTGGCAGAGGAACTCGGAAAGCTTCTGGGATGCCCTGTCAAAGTGACAAACGATGCCAATGTGGCTGCACTGGGAGAACTGTGGGTAGGAGCTGCAAAGGATTTTTGCAGTGCAGTTATGGTGACTCTGGGTACTGGAGTAGGCGGAGGCATGATTGTCGATGGACAGATCATCAACGGCAGCCATGGCTACGGCGGAGAGATCGGGCATATGACTGTAAATCCTGCTGAGACACGCAGATGCAACTGCGGAAAAACAGGATGCCTCGAACTCTATGCTTCCGCAACAGGGATTGTGTTTGAGACAAAAAAAGCATTAAAAGAGTCCGATGCCGAAACGTCTCTGCGCCGGATGACAGACTTTTCCGCAAAGGACATCTTTGACCTGGCAAAAGAGGGAGATGCTTTTGCCGCCGAACAGGTAGATCATTTGGGAGAAAAACTGGCATTAGCCTTTGGAAATATCACTTTGACAGTTGATCCGGAAGTTTTTGTACTTGGGGGAGGAGTCTCCAAGGCGGGAAATATTCTTTTGGACGCTATTAAAAAACATTATAGAAAGTATACCTTCGGCGCTGTAACAGAAGGGAAATTTATTCTTGCAAGTCTTGGAAATGATGCAGGTATTTACGGCGCTGCAAGATTGATTAAAGGAGAATAAGATAACATGAGCACAATTCTTGAGGAGTTGAGACAGAAGATAGCACCGGAGCGGGTACTCACAAAGGAACCCATGAAAAATCATACGACTTTCCGCATCGGCGGAGAAGCAGAATTGTACGTGATTCCGGAATCTATTGAGGAAGTACAGTGTACAGTCAAAGCCGCTAAAGAGCACGGCACGCCTATTTTTATTTTGGGGAACGGAAGCAATCTTCTGGTTGGTGATCAGGGAATAGACGGAATTGTTCTCCAGATCTATAAAAATATGAACAAGATTACCTGTAAAGGCAATGAGATCACTGCCCAGGCAGGTGCGCTGTTAAGTTCTATTGCCAAGGAAGCTCAGAAAAACAGCCTTACAGGATTTGAATTTGCAGGCGGAATTCCGGGGACATTCGGCGGTGCCATCACTATGAATGCCGGAGCTTACGGCGGAGAGATGATTCAAGTGTTAAAAGAAGCTGAGGTACTGACCAAGGACGGTGAGATTTTGACTCTTTCAGCCAGCGAACTGGAGTTAGGATACCGGACCAGCAATGTGATCAAATGCGGATATACAGTATTAAGCGGTACCATTTGCCTGAAGGAAGGTGATCCGGCCGGGATAAAAAAACAGATGGATGAATATACACTAGCCAGAAAGACAAAGCAGCCGCTGGAACTTCCAAGTGCAGGCAGTACTTTCAAACGTCCGGAAGGATACTTTGCAGGGAAATTGATTGATGATGCAGGATTGAGAGGATATCAGGTAGGCGGTGCCCGGGTATCGGATAAACACTGTGGTTTTGTTGTGAATCAGGATAATGCAACAGCCAAAGATGTTCTGCAGCTTATCGGAGATGTCCAAAAAAAGGTGAAGGAGAAGTTTGGAGTGGACCTGGAACCGGAAGTGAAACGGGTCGGAAAGTTTTAGAGGAAGAATGATATGAGGTTTGTGATTGTAACCGGGATGTCAGGGGCAGGAAAGAGCAGCGCGCTGAGAATGCTTGAGGATGTCGGATATTTTTGTGTGGATAATCTCCCGACCAGGCTTCTTTGTAAGTTTGCAGAGCTTACTCTGGATAAGACGGCAAATATATCTAATGTTGCTCTCGGAATTGACATCCGGAGCGGGGCATCCATTCATGAATTTTTAGAAGAATTAAATAAAGTCCATGAAATGGGTGTCAAGTTTGAGATCCTGTTTTTGAATGCCAGCAACCGGATCCTGATTAAACGGTATAAAGAGACCAGGAGAAACCATCCGCTGGCGCGCAACGGAAGGATTGAGGATGGGATCTTAAAAGAACGGGAAGCTGTGGATGTTCTGAAAAAACATGCAGACTATGTCATAGATACGAGCCAGCTTCTTACAAGAGAACTGAAGGCTGAAATTGACAGGATATTTGTACGGGAAGAAGACTATGCTAATTTCAATGTGGCGGTGGTATCCTTTGGATTCAAATTTGGAATACCAGCGGATGTAGATCTGGTTTTTGATGTAAGATTTCTTCCGAATCCTTATTATGATCTTGAGCTGCGGCCTTTGACCGGCAATGACAAACCGATCCAGGAATTTGTAATGAAGCATGAGGAGTCCGGAGTGTTTTTAAATAAACTGGAGGATATGCTGAAATTTTTGATTCCAAACTATATTAAAGAAGGAAAGTATAATCTTGTCATAGGGATCGGCTGTACCGGAGGGAAACACCGGTCAGTCACAATTACCAATGCTTTGGCTGAAAGATTGAAACAGCTGCCATATCCGGTAAAGGTTGAGCATAGAGATATAACGAGGTAGGAAATGTCATTTTCAAGTGAAGTGAAAGAAGAACTCGCAAGGATTACCAGCGGAGCCAGACACTGCAGGATCGCAGAGCTTGCCGGTATTCTTGATTTCTGCGGGGAGATCGTTCTTGATGAAGGAGCTTACCGCGTAAAAGTGCATACAGAAAATGTGTCAGTGGCAAAACGGTTTTTTACACTGCTGAAAGACACATTTGGTATTCATGGAGAACTGCAGGTAAAACGCAATGAATATTTGAAAAGAAGTCGAAATTATTCGGTTTTTGTTGACAAACATGAGGATTGTGTTTTATTATTGAAAGCAGTGAAATATTTTGAGCCAAAGAGTTTTGGGTTAGTCCTGCAGAACACGTGCTGTAAAAGGGCCTATATCCGGGGTGCTTTTCTGGCAGCCGGTTCTATGAGTGATCCGGAGAAAAATTATCACTTTGAAATTGTGACTCTTCATGAACAATTTGCGGTACAATTACAAGATGTGCTTGATTTTTTTGAATTAGATGCTAAAATAGTTATTCGTAAGAAGTACTATGTAGTGTATATCAAAGAAGGTGCCAAGATCGTTGATGTACTGAACATCATGGAGGCACATGTAGCTTTGATGAACCTCGAAAATGTCCGTATCTTAAAAGATATGAGGAACACGGTAAACCGCCGTGTGAACTGTGAAACTGCCAACATCAATAAGACAGTATCAGCAGCCGTGAAGCAAGCCGAGGATATTCGATTTTTACAAGAGCACAGAGGGCTTAGTGAACTGAACCAGGGACTGCAAGACATCGCCTATCTGCGATTGGAACATCCTGAGGCTACTCTGAAAGAGCTAGGAGAGATGCTGAATCCCCCCGTTGGCAAATCAGGAGTGAATCATCGTCTTAAGAAGCTGAGTAAGATTGCTGAAGATATGAGAATGGGAGGATCATTATGATTTCTAAGAGTATCAATATTCATGTGACCGAGAATAAGGAAGAGCGTCCGGTTGCTTTTTTGGTCAAGATGGCCAGCCAGTTTGAGAGCAAGATTTTAATTGAGGCAGGCAGCAAAAGGATCAATGGTAAAAGTATCATGGGTATGATGAGTCTTGGTTTAGATGATTTAGATAATATTACTGTTGTTGCAGACGGAGCAGACGAAGAGACTGCTATCTCAGCAATTGAAGAATATTTAACAAAAGGAGCATAATTGCTCCCGATTTGCCGAAATAGCTCAGCAGGTAGAGCACTTCACTCGTAATGAAGGGGTCGCCGGTTCAAATCCGGTTTTCGGCTTTTTAAAAAATGGCTTAGACACGGCGTAAAGCACGTATTTAAGCCATTTTCTTTTGCTATTATATTTTGATATAAGTGTAAAACCAAGTAGTCAAAAAGTAGTCTGGAAGCATGAAACTAACTGATAAGTAGTCAAAAAATAGTCATAAATATCACTTGGCATTTGTTAGGTACAGTGTTTCTATTTTTTCTGCTGTTTGGGACTTCTCCTTGTTTAAGTGAGTATAAATATCCAATGTGGTTTTAATATCAGAATGCCCCAGCAAGCGTTTTGCATCAATTGTATCAATACCAGCATAATATAACATGGTTGCATAATTATGACGGAATATATGGGGTGTCAGGTTATATATAATTCTATGGTTTTTATCACCTCCTATGGCAGTATTTAATTTGTCAATAATTTGTCCCCAGAATCTGCGGAAGCTTGCTTTTGTATAAAAGCCTCCTTTAGGGGCAGTAAATAGATAGAAAGTATCAATGGATTTTATATATTGATGCAGTTCATCTATAATTTCTGATGGAACATCAACTTCACGTATACTGCTAAAAGTCTTAGGCTCCTTAAGCTCTGAGCCTTTTTGTGTAAAAGTTAGAGAATGTTCTATTTTGACTATATTTTTTTTTCGATTGATGCAGGTTTTCGATAAGGCAAGGGCTTCACCGCGTCTGGCACCAGTCCATCTTAAAATCAAGAGTAAGGCACGTTCTTTATCAGTTAAATGAGCCGTCTGAATGGCTTTTATTTCGACATCAGTTAATGGGCGCCTTTTTTGTTTTGTTTTTGGAATAGAGAGTTTTATATTACGTGCTACATTTTTATAAAGAAGTCCGTCATCTATAGCTGTTTCTAATATCTGATTTAAAGTCAACTTAATTTTCTTTTGTGTTTCTGGTTTGTCAGAGCGCGACAAAAGTAATTGTTGAATATCAGACTTTCGTAAATTTTTAAGTTGTATACTCCCAAGCGTCGGAATAATATGTGTTCTGATGGTGTGGTAATAGCTTTCTTTCGTCGTTGTAGCATTATGTGATTTATATATACCGAACCATTTCCAAGACCATTGTGCAACAGTCATACCTTTATCATCGGAATATGTGCCGTGATTTAAATGTTGCAGGATATCTGCCTTTTTAGCGTCCAACTCTTTTACTGTATATCCATAAATACCTTTCTTAATTGGCTTATTCGTTATATTGTCATGACCGATTGTAATTGTAGTAAAATAACGTCCATCCTTTCGTTTTGTGTATTTCGCCATGTACTACTCTCCCTAGTTTTTATCATCATTGCCTTTTTTAGTTTTACCGTCATTTAAATATAAAGCTTTTGCCAAAGGACTTAGTCTATTAAAATCAGATGATAAATCATCGAATATAAACGATGCATCTCCATCAAAATATGTTACAAGGCCGGCTAGAGTAGGTTTAACTTGCTTGTTAAGCCAACCTAAACTTCGATCAACAGATAGTTCCTTTTTAGGAAGTGTAAGAGCTATTTTCTGGCTATTTGCAAGGAAATCAAGCCAAATAGTGTTTGTAGAGCAACGGCTCCGAACATTATTATCAATATTAATAAATCTGATATATGTTTGTAAAATTCCAAAAGCAACCGCACTTATACTTTGCCGTTGGCAAATCTCATGAGCAACACGATCAGCTTTGGCATGTTTGATTTCTAATTCCCATCGTACCCAAGGATAAGAAGATTTTTGCTCTAACGCTTTATCATATATTCTTAGAAAAGTATCACTTTGACGACTTCCAAAATAAATAGTATGACCTTTTTTCTCACCCTTCAGTGTACGGAAATCCTGGTTATTGTAAGACTTAAATTTTGAGACACACTGACCGTTTTCTATCATTTTTTGAACTTGTGAACAAGAAAAATATTTTTCATATACATCATCGATAGCTAAATCAATTCTTGTAAATTTTGCGTCAATACTTAAAATCTTATTTATGAAAAAAGAAAAAATCTTTTCGTCCGAAGAATCGTTATCTAAAATTGTACCGTTATATTCACGTGAATAGGATATGCCGGTGTTATATTTTAAATAATTTAAAAATGGATCAATTGCACTGCCAGTAACCCTTATATGTATTCCCATATCTTCAGTGCCATCGTACAAAATATAGATTGGCTCACAGATATGTTTAAGACTTTTTCTATAGCCATATTTTCCTGTTGATTCTTCAAAGTCTGTTGGTATTAAACCAAGGTAATTGAAAACTTGGATAGGAGTATTAAATTCATGTATGGTAAATTCTAACCAGTCGACTTGTACTTTTAAGTTATTGTTTGTTTCATTTCTTTGCATATAGTTTCCTCCAAACTGTTTTTTGTGCCCCCCTATTAGCAATATGGGGGCTATATCGGTCTGCTTTGCGACTTTCGCTTCGCACGTCGCACGCAGCCGAAATTTTAATGAGTGTCTTGTGAAATATGTTTATTTAGTATATACTAATAAGGTGAAATTAAATTAATTTAATCTATATTAAGATAATAAGTCTATAAAACATATTTGTCAATATAATTTTAAGTTTTTTGGATATATTATTTTGAAAAAGGAGTAAAAATGGGTATATTTAGAGATATTGACGTAGGAAATATAGCTAGAAACATAAAAGAATATCGGCTAAAAGAAGGAATGAACCAAAAAGAATTTGCTAAAAGTATAGAAATGAATTATCAAAATTATTCTCAAATGGAGAGAGGACTATATTCACCATCATTAAATAAGCTAATGGAAATTTGTAAGACTTTACAGATTACGCCGAATGACTTATTGTTAGATCAACGAAGTTATGAAGACTTGAAAAAAGAAATATTTGATAAACTAGATACTTCATTTACTGATATGGTAGGCTTTATGAAAATAGTTGAAGAACAGCGGGTAAAAATCGAAATGGCTGAATTAGAAAATAATTGGGATGAGGCAGAGGCCGAATTAGATGTAATGTTATTTTGGTTTATTAAGAATTATAAAGATAAAAAAGATCTTGCAGATATTTTATATCATCGCTATGTAGTGGAGAAGATTGAAAAAGCTTCGGAAAATATGTATAAAGAAATGAAAGAAAAAACAATTCAAACAAGGGCAAATCATAAATAATGCTTTGCCCTTTTCTTAAGGATGGGTTCATCTATAACACATGAAACGAGTGTCAAGGTTATATAAACAAACGTTGTTTGACCTTGACACCCTTTTTAGCTACATATTTTTGACTAATAAAATTTTAAAATATCATTGGGTGTACATTCTAAATATTCACACAGACGGGCAAGGATAGATAAATCTATGCGTGTTATTTTATTTTTGCAGTAATTATTCAGTTGTGTACGTTGCAGATTGCAATGTGAGCATACTTTGTTTTTGCTTATATTTTTATCTTTTAATACCTTTTCTAAATCTATATATATTTTAGCCATATTTTTTTCCTTTTTTCTTTAAGTATAGATACAGGTGTGTTAAAATATAAGCTGTAATAATATAGCCTGTATTTATATACACCCCATACAATAATAGGAGTTTAGATATGGAAATAAATATATTAAATTTGATTTATGACTTCTATATGGAAAATGAGAAAGATATGGAATGTGTCAAAATCGCAAATCGGAATTTTGAGGAATATTTAAGTGGATGTGGGGAAATTAGTTTATGTATCAAACAATGTTTATCAGATAAGAAAAGTGACTATGGTGCAGAATGTAAACGTCAAGGATTTTATGATGGATTCAGTTATGCTGTAAAAGTGCTAAAAGGTATTAGATATATTTAATTTACAAAAAGCTCATAACAAAAATATAGTAGTCAAAAAGTAGTCAGTCATATAAAAAAGTCTATATTTTAAAGGATCGGGTGTAATAAAATACATCTCGTAATGAAGGGGTCGCCGGTTCAAATCCGGTTTTCGGCTTTTGCGCAAACGTTGATAATACAACGTTTGCGCTATTTTTTGGTTTATAATACCAGGTAATTTTGAGATATGATTTTAAAGGATTAGGCAAATTACAGAAAACACTAGTGAATGAATGTATAAATGAAATTTTGTATGGAGGTATTATGAAATAGGAGTATAATAAAAGGGTAAAGAACAAAAGGAGGAATAGGGGAATGAATAAATTAAAAAGCAAAGTGTTTGTAACGGCTATGAGTGGAATCTTGGCAGTCTCTGCATTGCCGGCAATACCGGCTCATGCAGCAGGAAAGAAGCTGTCTGTAAACAAGGTGTATGACACGGCAACAGCGGTAAAAGGGAAGACTAAGAGAAAGTACCAGGTGCGTATTCAGATTGGGAAGATGACTTACAAGTCAACTGCAAGTAAAAAGGGAAACTACAGTGTAAAGATTCCGAAACAGGCAGCGGGCAAAACTTTGACAGTGAAGTCCTATTGGAAGAAAGGGAAGAAGTGGAAAGCTTATACGAAGAAAAAAGTTTATGTTTTGGCAAAAACCATTTCAGTCAAAAAATTTTATAAGTCCTCAAAATATATAAAAGGATATGTAAGGCCGAAGTATAAGGTAAAAGTCATTATGAACGGGAAGACTTATACCAAAAAGGCCGGCAGCAGGAATGGATATTTTTCAGTTAAAATGAAGAAAGCAGCCGGAACTGCAACGGCAAAAATTAAGGTATATAATGCAAAAGGAAAGTTTTTGAAATCCTATAAGAGAAAAGCTTATGACGCCTCTCCAAGGGCTGCGTATTATCAGGACGGAAAGCCTTATACAGGAAAGCTGCCTGGCCTGTCTGATCCTATTGATCTTGAGGGTTTTGACAAGAAAGTAAATAGTGCCAGTAAATTTGCAGATCATTCTATTTATTCTGGAGTTGACATAGCAAAAAGATATTCTATGGTGTATTATGGAAAAGGCGCAGGTAAGTATGGCTACACTTATCATTATTTGGACCAAAGCAACAATGAAGAGAAGATTTGGTTCTGTGCTAAGAATGGAGTAACTCTCTATTATAAGGTTTTTAAGTCTGAAAACTTGAAGAATACCCCGACTCCCGGACCATCCAACTGTGATGGAATAATAAAATCCGGATGTTCAGAACAATTTATACCAGAACGCAAGGATCCCAAAAAGCATACTGCTTCTTTACCAATCAAAATTGTGGGTTATAAAAATGGGAAGCCGGTGATGGCATCCTATTATTGTTTGAGGTTAAACGGAGCATATTAAAAAAATAATTTAGATAATAAAAAACTCATATCATATGGCTGTTGGACATATGATATGAGTTTTTTATTATAAGGCTTTTATCAGATGGAATATGTGCTGCTATATATTGTTGAGCAGCTGCTGTTCCATATTCATCAGCATCCGTTCATTGCTGTTCATTTGTGTGCAGGAACACTGCCTTCTTATCTGATCCATCTTACAGTGAATACACAAGTCCTCATCTGAATTATAAATTGTTTTTCCGCAGATACAGCAATCAGCGGTCCTGTAAATAAATTCTCCTATATCTTCATTATAAAAATGACGGTACATAGCTTCGTCAATATCGCTTACCTCATTAGATACAGAATCTTTCCACAGTATGTAATTCTGGTAAGCATAAGAGCCGGCCTCCCTGCTGATCTGAAAGAGGGAGGATACATCATCCGCATTTCTGCAGCCGGCAAAATGAATGGCCATTCTGGGAGCCAGAATATTACTTGCAAAAAAATTCGCCTGGTGTTCATTGTAAGAGCACTCTTTGGAATGCTCCAGCATTATGTGTCCCAGCTCATGCATAATGGAGAAACGAACCCGAAAAGGAGATTTTGTCTCATCATAGGCAATGATCCGGTTGGCCCCGTAGCGGAATGCATCCTCAGAATAGTTCCTGCAGTATTCATAGAGCCGTTCATTAATGTCCCGGATATTTTGATAAGTGAAAATCCGGTATCCGTAGTGTCTTAAAATGCTGTAGCAGTCAATCGGAAATGACTGAATCCCACAGTCTTTGTAAACATCGAGTATCTTAACAAGTATATCGTGATAATTCAAATCCACCAGTCCTTTATAATTCAGATAACATCTTTATGAGTTCTAATTTTTCCTCAATGGACATTTCTTTGCCATTCCTTGCAATCAATGTTTTCAAATCTTCATAAGATGGTTCTTTCTGACTGTCAGAGGTCAGAGATTCATCGTCGCAGAAATATTCTGTGGTGACTCCAAGTTCTTTTGAAATTTTTAAAAGAACTTCAATATCGGCCTTTCGGCTGTCTCTTTTAATCATAGAATAAATCGTCGTAGGTGCCACATCAATCTTTTTGGCCAGCTCGTTGGCATTCATATGATGTTCTCTTAACAACAGTTCTAACTTTGCTCCAATTCCCATAAAAAATACCGCCTTTCTATAGAAAGAATAGCATATTAAAAAGTTTAAGTAAATAAAAAAATATGCAAATGCGTACAAATACATTGACAAATAACTCGAATGAGTATATCATGACAATATAAGTTACGCAAATGAGTAATAAATAGGAGGTAGACTGTTGCCATATATGAATTTAAAAACGGAATTAATAAAATCTAATATCACAAATGAAGAAATTGCGGGTGCATTAAATCTGCAGTTAGAAGACGTGCAGGACAAACTGGAAGGCACCGGAAGATTCACTATTGAAGAAGCAATGCTTCTGAAAAAGGGGTATTTTCCGCAGATGCCTTTGGAGTATCTGTTTGTACATACAGAGTCTGAAACGTAACAGATTTACCTTTGATAAAAATAAGTATAGAACATTTGTTTGGAAAAGACAATAGGCATAATAGACAAAAATGGGAAAGGAGCCATATGTTTGACTTTAGTACTGAGAAAGGGAAAATAGACGCAGTTATTGGTATTCTGCTGCATCATTATACAAGAGAAAGTTTGTCAGAGTTTTATGGAATATCCCTCAGGTTAATTAACGAGTGGATAGGAAAGTACCGCAGCAGGGCAGCAGGGGAAATCAGAAATAGGCAGATTCATTTTAATGGAAGAGCGGTAAATAGGATGAAGCCTTTAGTGGAAGTATACAGGCCCACATCAGGATCAATGTATATAGGCTGGAAGCATATTAAATAAGGAAATGAGGGGATGATTATGACAGAAAAGGAATTGGGTCAGATGCATTATCTGAACAGAGAAATTGAGAAACTAAATGAGGAATTGAGTTGGATGGAATGTAAGAGTATGATAAAATCGCCTCTTCTTACAGGAATGCCGTTTGGCAGCGGAGTGAGCGACAAAACAGCGGATTATGCAGTTCGAATGGAGGAGATCAGGGAACTGATTGATCTTTCCATAAAAAAACTGCTGTACACAAGAGCAGAGATCGAAAGGTTTTTGCAGGAGATTGAAGATCCGGAACTCAGACTTATAATACGGCTTAGATCTATCAATAATCTTGGATGGCAGGAAATCGGGGATGAATTGGGAATGGACCGGAGGACTGCATCAAGGAAATATCAGAAATTTTGTGAGGAGAAGCTTGTTCATAGTGAAAGAAATAGAGGAGAGTAATTATGAAAAAAATTTTAGGCCGTGCTTTTATTTTTACTGCAGTTTTCGGTATTGCTGAAAATATTATGCCAACTTGGATGGCTGTCACAATGGTTATAATTGGATTTCTATGTATGGATCTTTGAGGGAAGTAAAAAGACATTTGCCCACAATGTCCCAATATAAGCTGATATAGTTATAATAGAGAATAAAGGATAAGAGATGTCAAGTAAGGTAGTAAGGTCTCATTATCCTTTATTCTTTTTACCTATATTATTTTAAAGGATCTGTGCAGATAAGTTGCCCACAATGTCCGTATTCAAAATGATATAGTTATCATAGAGATCATGATCTTTAATAAAAGCTATAGCAAAAAAATTTCAGGAGGTGAAAAAAATCGAAGATTTAATCTGTAAAAGACTGTCAGAATGTGTTGGCATCTCAGAATTACTGGCTGTTTACGACGGTAAGCCGGCGGTGTTCATCCGGACAGCTCCAGATGATGCAGATGCAAAGTGGGATGGAGAACCATACCCCAGAATACTGGTAGATTTATCTCAAAATGAGGCAATGGAGCGTCAGTTTGAACAAGGATTAAAACTGACAGTCCTAACTTCCATAGAACAGGGAGTTAAGCCGGAAGACTTGGAAACCGCAATCCTTGACTCTATGGATTTCTGCTTTTTCAGCAGACGGGACACCTCTCTCTGTGCCAGATGGAACAGAACAGAATTTTCCGAATTCCAGGATAAGAAATTAGGATGTTATATTTTTGACATAATGAAATTTCAAAATCAACAGGTTCAGCTGCCAGATCCGGTAGTAACCTTAAATGAATGGATGAAGGCAGCTTATCCTGGCGCAAAAATTATTGGATATGATGATATGGAAGAAGTATGGAAATCATCAGAAGATATACCTGCGATTTATGGTAGGCTGGAAAGTGTTACTTCGGGAAGTTATGGGGATAATTGGGAAGTGACATGGATTAATGCAGGTATCCGTCTTCATATTATGTCTGACAGAAAATCCAAGTCCTTCCTGATCAGAAATATCAGTGAGAAGCTGCTGATGAAAGAAAAACTTATCATGAATGACGGCGGACCAATGTTTATCTCTAAGATAAACTACAACGACACGATGAATCCTTTAAAAAACCGACAATTCTTTGTTGAATGCCAGTATGGAGTTCTTCGGGAAGAGGTGGAAAAAGAACCGATCAGAAAAATTAATATTCAGGAGGAATGACATGCAGAAAGAACAGACAACATATAGTGTCGAAGAGTTTGCTTCGAATCCGCAAGTGCTGGCAGCGTCTGAAGATTTGATCAGAGCTGCTTTTTCTTCAGCCGGAGTAAAAGAAGCAACTGAAAGAAAAGCAAGAAAAATAATTCAAAATTTTAAAAATAAGGAGGTACATTAAATTATGGCAGGTACATATCATACAGGGGAAGAAAAAATCAGACCTGGTGTTTATCGCAAGTATGAAACACCAGTAAAAGAAACAGTAGCGGGTGCAATGACAGGGGTATTTGCAATTCCGATCAAAGCGGACTTTGGACCTCTTGCCACAGTCACCGTACATACGAAAGCAGATACAGTAAGCACAATGTATGGAAACGGCGGTACGGTCAAAGGCGCACTTAATTTATTTGAAGGCGGAGCTCAGAAAGTGTATATTTATCGGCTGGGAACAGGAGGCAGTACAGGAAAACTCGAATTAAAAGATGGAGAAGATGCAGCTGTTGTTTCACTGGAAACGAAATATCCTTCACCGATTGAATTTTCTGTTACCTTAAAAAGAAAACTTGGTTTCAGTATGAGAAAAGAACTGTCAGTCTATGAAGGCGCAGTTTTAAAAGAAAAAATGGAATATGATATTCCTGAAAATGGAAATGAAGTAGAGATTTTTGTGAATACAGTAAATAAAAAATCATCCATTTTTACTGCAGCAAAAAAGACTGAAGAACCAAAACAGCTGGCAGAAATTGTACAGGAACCAATTACTCCAGGATCTGAAACTACAGTGACAACTGAAGATTACAGTACAGCATTTGAAGCATTTGAAGCTTATAAATGGAATATTCTTGTGGCAGATACTGTAGATACAGGGGTTCACACACTCATGAAAACATATATGGACAGAATCAAGAAAAATGGTTCTGTTGGTGCATGTGTCATCGGAGAAGGAACAGATGTATCTTTTGAAGACAGATTGCTGCATGCAAAAGAGTGCAATTGTGAATATGTTATCTATGTTGGAAGCGGATTTGTAGATATGCAGGGAAATAATGTAGACGGGTATAAGGCTGTTACACTTCAGGCCGGAGTCATCGGGAGCACCCCGACAAATCAGTCTATTGTGCATAAGGCGATTCCTAATGCAGTCGATGTAATTGAAGTACTGAAAGATGAGGAGTATATTGACGCCATTAACCATGGACTGCTTTTGCTGTCTCCAAGTGAGGATGGACAGGTATGGTTTGACAGTGGTGTCAATACACTGACAGTACCGGCGGAAAATCAGGATGCCGGATGGAAGAAAGTAAGAAGGACTATGACCAGATATGAAATCTTTGACAGAATCGACCGTACAATTACTCCTCTTATCGGACGTGTAAACTGTGATTCTGATGGAATTGCTGCAGTTATCAAAGCAGCAAAAGATGTATTAGATGAGATGGTAAATGAAAAGAAACTGATGGTTGGAGCAGATTTCTTTGAAGACAAGGAAAATCCACACGGAACCGATGATGTTCATTTTGTTATTAAGGTGACAGATCTTGACAGCCTTGAAAAGGTATATCTTAATTATCAGTTTAGCTTTGGAGCAGCAGAATAGGGGGAATAAAAGATGAAAGAAAGAATTGATGTCAGAACAATCATGACAGGAAATGATGGAAAATTATTTCTGCACGTAAAAAATGAGCCGGTATTACTGGCTGAAATAAAGGAATATGAAATTAAAGCAAATTTTGCAAATATTGAGTACAAACCGGTAGGGGATGTACAGCAGTATGCTATTCCGGATAAAGTAAAATTCACTCTGAATTTTACAGGAGCGGTGATCAGAGACGATCTGACCATTGCCCCATTGTTAAAAAGCATCAAAGAAACCGGAGCCATTCCGACATATGATTTCCAGGCATCTGCAGCCCGCAATACAGATGGCAAGGAGCAGAGACTGGTACTAAAGAATTGTCTGCCGGACGGGGATTTCGACTTGATGACTTTGAAAGCAGGAGAAGTGGTTACAAGACAGCAGAGTTTCGTGGTCAATGAAGTACCATACTTTATCGAGTGGATTGACGGAACAAAATAAGGAGGAAGAATAGAATGGGAAATGCAGCAAAAGCAGAAGAAATGGTAAAAGTAACAAAAGAAAATGAATTGGATCTGGTACAGGGGCTTTTAGAAGCAGCTGACTTCAGAAATGATGATGATCTCCAGACAGAAATTCAGGTTAAAAGAAATAATAAGGTATTTTTTAAGTTTAAAGTCAGACCGTTAAGTGAGGAAGAATTGGTGAAGGCAAGAAGAAATGCAGTTGTTAAAATGCCGAATCCGTCAAATCCAAAGCTGCCTCCGATTGAAAAAGATTTAAGAGTAGAAGAGTTTACTGCATGGAAAATCTATTATGCTACCGTTGACAAAGAGGAAGTATGGGACAATCCTTCTGTTATGAAGGGGCTGGAAGCAAAAGGATTTCCTGTATTAAGAGGGATTGATGTTATTAATACAGTCTTAAGAGCAGGGGAAAAGGATGCTATTGATGACCAGATTGATAAGATCAGCGGCTTTTATGACTCTGAAATTTCTGAAGAGGAATATGCAAAAAACTAATTAATGCCAGTCCATTGGCTGCGAAGCTGCATTTCATCTGGCAGAGACAGGGGAGACTGCCCTCAGAAATCCTCGGGTTAAATCGGGGAGAGAGGGCATTTGTCCTGGCTTCGACAATGCTGGCAATAGAGGAAGCAAATCAGGCAGAGGAAGATGCACGATAAATCCAACTGATTTGATTTTGGTCTATATCATTGAGGGGTTTTAGATTAAATATAGAAATAATACAGAAGAAAAGATATCAGAGGTAATACAGGATTTCTCTGATGTCTTTTCTTTTTTTATACCCGAAGGGTATGAAATATGGTGTGCCCTATGAGGGGGTATATATTCGAGAGAAGGGAGGAAAATGGATGGCAGAAACATTGGTCTTAAATATGAAAGGAAATTTTACAGACAAAATTTCTCCGGGTGCAGGAAAAGCTTATCGAAGTCTGGAGAAACTGGACAAAAAAATGGAAAAAATCATCAGACAATGTAACCGTTTAAATGGTTTAAAAATTAATATGCAAATCTCGGCTGTAGATACAGCAACAAAAAAAATTCAAAATATTATTTCTTTGGGAAAACAGCTGGAAAGAAGATCTTTTAATGTCAGGGTTAATGTAGATACCAATGTCCAAAAAGCGATAAGTGCTGTGGGAAGTGTTTCAGGGAATAGTCCGCAAAGCGCAGTCTCATCAGCAGGGGCAGCCATACAATATGGAATTGGACAGGCTGTTGGCAGAAGCAGCACTTCATCAGACAGTACAAAACCAAAAGGGGGAAGTAAACAGAAGCCTTTTATCGAAAAAGTCTGGGATAAAGGAAAGAGTCTAGCAAAAGAGTATAAAGACACCGTGGTTTCAGATGCAAAGAAAAAGCTTCTTGAAAAAACTATAAAAGAATACAAAAATTTGAGTGAGGAGGCAGGTTTACCAGAGGAAATCAAAACAGGAGTTAACAAAATAAAGGGTGGAGCATCGAAAGCAGCATCAAAAGTGAAGTCATGGCCAATATCTAAAACAGTTGGAAAAGGAGTCGAGAAGGTAACGCAAGTAGCACCCAAAATAAAGGAATTGCCAATAACTAAAACAATTGGAAAAGGAGTTAAGAAGGTAGCACAAGTAGTACCGAAAGTAAAGGGGTTGCCAGTAACTAAGACACTTGGAAAAGGATTGAATTTTCTGAAAAAAGGAGCCCCTGGAATTTTAGATTATGCGGTATCTGGCTATAATATTGCAACAGCAAAGCCAAAAGACAGAGCAAGAACTGCCGTAAAAGAAGGGGGAGGTTTATTAGGAGGCGCAGTAGCTACAGCAGCCCTCTCAGCAAAATTAGCAACATTAGGCACTGCTTTTGGTCCAGTAGGAACTATTGCAGGTGCAGGAGTAGGTCTTCTAGCAGGTGCAGCCGGTACTTTGGGCGGGGAAAAAATTGCCGGAGCACTTTATGATGGCGTCCAAAATGTTAAAAAAAACATTAAGAATATTAAAGTTCCGAAACCGATTGCAAGCGCTGGTAAGTTTTTGAAAAAGGGTCTTACAGGTGTTAAAAACTTATTTACACCCAAAACACCAAAGATACCGACAAAGCCGTCGGATAAAATAGATCCATATGGTGTCGGCAATGATACATATTCTGACTACATGTATAATCCTGGATTCAAGTATGGATATGACACGATAGTGAAAGGACAAAAGAAAGGAGCCAAAAAGCAGAAGAAAGCAACTAGACCTAATGGCAAGGCAGCCGGAAAGAAAAATGGAAAAGATGTGGGAAAAGTAATTGACTCTACAGTGAATAAAACAAAGAAAAGTCTTAAATCTATGGATAAAGGCACTAAAAATGCCAAAAAAGGTATGAGTGGCGTTGGGAAAAGTTCTAACAAGGCTAAGGGTGATATCAAAAACTTGGGATCTACCTCAAATGGTTCACAAAAGCAGGTACAAGGACTGGGTGATGGTTCTCAGAACGCAGCCGGTATGATTGAAGGAATGGGAGGATCAGCGATCGGCGTTGTAGATGCACTTTCCATGCTGTCTGGAGCAGCACAGGTCGCAGCTGCAAGCCTTGCAAGTATTTCTTTATTTAATGTTGTAGGAGGCGCAGGCGTTGCTAAAAATGCAAACGGCAGCTTTGTAGGCGGAAAAATGCTGAGCTGGGTTGGTGAAGACGGACCTGAGGTGATTATTCCTCTGGGTGGAAAGAGAAGAAAAAGAGGCCTTGATCTCTGGCAGCAGGCAGGGGCAATGCTTGGTGTATCTCAGCACGCAGACGGCGGTTTTGTCGGTGGAGGAAGTGTTGCAGGTAGCGGAAGATCAGGAAAGAAAAAGGCACCAGTCAGTGTATCTGTCGGAAATATTACTATTCAGCTGAAAGGCGGACAGGACGGAAATGGAACAAACATTGATCTTTTAAAAGTTCTGAAAGAACAAAAAAATCAAGTATCAGATGAAATCTGCAGGATTTTGGCGGATGCTCTGGAATCAGCTTATCAAAATATTCCGGCTGTGCAGTAAGAAGAGGAGGCAAAAATGCAAATAAAAATATCAGAAGCAAGCAATGCAAAAAAATATATAAAAATACCTTTGCTTCCGGAAGAGCTTTCTTATTCAAGTACAACGAGGTTTCAAGAGTATGAAATTTTAGATCTGGGAGAAGTTAAACTGCCCAGAGGTAGGAATCTGAGTACAGTCAGCTGGGAAGGTATCTTCCCGGCTGTTTCAAGAAAAACTCTGTCTTTTGTAAAGAAGAGAAATCCGGAACAAAATAGCCCCACCTATTATGTAAATAAGATACAGAAATGGAAAGAAAATCATAAGAAGCTCAATTTGGCGATTTCGGGTACGGCGCTGAAGAAAACTCCAGTCTACATAGATGAGTTCAGCTATCACATTGTTTCTATGGGAGATTATAACTATTCCATTTCTTTTGTGGAGGCAGCAGACCTTACACTGAATAAAACTGCCAAAAAAAGGACTTCAGGAAAAAGTACAAAGAAATATAAGGTTAGAAATAATAAAGAAACACTGAGAGATATTGCTAAA
Organism: Anaerostipes sp.; assembly: GCF_018381315.1. GTDB lineage: Bacteria > Bacillota > Clostridia > Lachnospirales > Lachnospiraceae > Anaerostipes. The sequence continues at coordinate 35,744 of NZ_JAGZSD010000002.1, forward strand.
AAGTTTTATGGAGACGGTCAAAAATATATGACAATATATAAGGCCAATAAATCGTTGATTGATAAGAAAAATGCCAGTCAAAGAAAAAAAGGTATCAAGACAAAACCATACCAAATTTACCAAGGACAAGTTCTGACAATTCCAAAGGCTTCCCAAACACCAAAGAAAAAAACTTCAGTGGTTGCACTTCAGAAAGCGATTAACAAAGATAAATATGCCAAGTTGTCTGTGAACGGCAAATTGGATGCAAAAACAAAAAATGCTATGAAAAAGATTGTGATCAGAAGTGGAAAAAGAGGAGAAGTTGTGAAGTTTGTTCAGGGAAAAGTGGGAACTGCAAAAGACGGCATATGCGGCCCCAAAACTGTAAAAGCCATTAAGGCCTATCAGAGAAAGCATAGTCTAAAGGTGGATGGAATGGCAGGATACAATACATTGATGAAAATGGTAAAGTAGGAGGTGGATGGAATGGCAGGATCATTAGAGCATCCGTTATACAGGTGCCTTATAAAAACAAAAAAGGCTTCATATGACGTCTCAAATCTGCTGACGAGCCTTACGACGTCACAAAACGATGAGGAATTGGCTCAAAGTGTTTCCATTACAATTCCCAACATAAAGGATAAATACAAATATCTATATAATAATATTACAGTTAGAGATTCTTTATATTTATACTGTGATGCGGGAACCGGTTTTAAAGAAATATTCAGAGGAATTATTTGGGAGAAAGATTATACAAGTGACGTGACGAAGGATTTAAGTTTCACAGCATATGACCGGCTGATTTATTTGCAGAATTCACAGGATAATTTTTTCTTTCCAAAGGGAAAGAATACAAAGACAATTCTTCAAACCATTTGTAAACGATGGGGGATCAAATTAAATTTTCAGTATAAAAGCATTAAACACAAGAGGAAGATCATCAGGGAAGAATACATTTCAGACGCCATACTTACAATTTTGGAGGAAGTGAAGAAAAAAACAGGAATAAAATATGTGATTTATTGTGAAAAGGGTGTTTTGACTATACGCAAAAGAGCATATAATAAAAAAATTTATACCTTGAATCAGAAGGATTCTGCATTATCACAAAATACCAGAGTTACAATGGACGGAATGGTGACAAAAGTGGCAATTTACAGAGAACAGGAGTCAGAAAAAAAGGAACTGCCACCTAAAAAAGTCACAGTGGTAAAAGGGAATACGTCCCGCTATGGTACTCTTCAGGAAATCATTGTGAGAGATTCAGACGATAAGAAATCTGCCCATGCAAAGAAAGAGGCAAAAGAAATATTAAAAGAACACGGGAAGCCGACATACGAACGTACATTGGAAGCAGTGGACAATCCATACATTAAAAAAGGGCACAGAATTAAAAGCGGTGCAGGGGCCTTAATAGGCTATTATACCGTAATTGGTATTGAGCATGACTGTTTTAATGGAACAATGAATTTGGAGGTGGAAACCTGATGGCGGTGAAAGGAAATATAAGGCTGGCAGCTATTTTACAGAAGAGAATAGGGAAGATCAAAGAAGCAGGATTTATTCCTAATGCAGAGATAGGTACTTATAAAAATAAAGGACTCGTATTGGATAGTTTTCCGGATAATATTATCGGAAATGATGAACTTGTACTATGCAGCACCTTAAAAGAAAAGCTTGCACAATCTGCAGGCAAAAGTATAAGAGTACTGGTTGTATGGGCAGACGAAACACCGATAATAGTGGACCGGGTAGAAGCTGTGGACGAATTCTAAATTGGGGAGGTGATGATATGGACAATCTTTTTCCTGAGGATATGGAAGATGAAGACTTGGAGTTAGAGGAGCTGGAAGAACAAATAGATGATGAACCAGTGGGATATAAAGAAAGTATCTGTTTTGACGATGGATTAGAAGACTTTAAACGGGATGGCTCTATGAAACTGGTAGAGTGCAGCGGTCTGGAGGCTTGGAAGCAGTGGTGCAAAAAAATTATACAGACAAGAAGATATGTATGTCAGGCATACAGTGATGATATTGGAATTGATATTGAGCAGGCTTTTCAGGCAGGTTCCCGCGAAGAAGCGGAGAGTATATTGGAAAACGAAATTGTGGAAGCATTGGAGGCAGATCCGTATGGGAGGACAGAATTTGTGCAGTCTGTCACATTCCAGTGGAAAGATCCTGATGCTGTGGAGGTGTTATGTAAAGTTATTGGTATTGATTCGAACGAGGCTGAGCTGCAGGCTGTAATCGAGAGATAGTAAGGAGGAAGTATATGGATGAAGAAATTTTAGATAATTTAGAAGAAGAGTTAGAAGAAGATGATTTTCAAGTCCCTAAGTTTCTTGAGGAATCCAGTGAGGAAGAAATTCATAAAAGAATGCTGGATAATCTGCAGAAAGATCTGGATACCTCTGAAGGCGGATTTGTATATGATTTGACAAAACCGACAGCCATCGAAGTTTCCCGAATGAAAGAATTTGAACTGGTAGAAGCACTTAAATTGATTTGGCCAAGATTTGCTGAGGGGATTTACCTGGATTATCATGCGGAAACAAGAGGGTTGGAAAGAAAAGAAGCAATCAATGCAAAAGGGATGCTACATATTGAAGGGCAGGCCGGTACACTTATACCAGAGGGGACTGTTTTTACCACAGAGGGTATAAATGATGAACCTGAGAAGGAATATGAGACGATGATGGAGGCGCAAATTGAGGAAGATGGTTTCGTAGATATAGAAATTCAGAGCATAGAAGCCGGATTAGCAGGTAATAGTGCTGAAAACACGGTTATTCTGCAGGCGGATATTATTGAAGGGATAAATACGGTTACAAATCCTGCTCCTATTGCAGGAGGTCTGGAAGCAGAAGAAGATGAAAGCTTGAGAGAGAGGATTATGGAATATGATCAGACACAAGGTGACTCTTTTGTAGGTAATATGAATGATTATAAACGATGGGCTTTGTCTGTGGAGGGAACAGGAAATGCCAGGATCGTCAGTCCTGAAGATGGAAGCGGAGTCGTGACCATTTATTTGACAAGTTCAGATGGAAAACCTGCTTCGAATGAATTATGTCTGGAAGTCAAAAATTATATTATGAGACCGGATAATCCGGATGAGCGTTTAGCACCCATTAATTCCATAGTGGCTGTAGAACCGGCGGCAGAGCTTTCTATTGCAGTGAAAGCAGTTGTTCAGTTAAAAGATAGTACAATTGAAAACGTCAGAAATATGTTTATCAAGGGTATGCAGGAATATTTAACGACAGCGGAGGCCGATGGAGAAATCAGATATACAAAGATCGCCAATATTTTGGGAAATACATCTGGCGTTTACGATTTCAGCAATCTTATTGTAAATGGTCAGCAGGGAAATATACCGATCGATGGCGGGAAAATACCGGTGTTGGATCTTCAGAATCTGGAACTGACAGAATAGGAGGTAATTATGGCAGCACATACAAAATTGATGGAAGAAATACTGACCAGTGAAGAAGCACAGAAAATTATTGATTTTGTCAGTCCTGTTTATGGAAATTCCTATGTCGCCCTCAAACTGTTTCAAAGCATTGGTTTGGCATTGGATGAGATAAACAATTTTCCTGATGATTTTCTTAATCAGATTATGATACAGACCGCAACGTGGTCTCTGAATTATTGGGAAGAACAGTATGGCCTTTTTCCGGAATCCGGATGGAGCACAGAACAGCGTCGGAAAAATTTAATAGAAAATCTGGGACATCGATTTAATAATCCAAAAAAAATTGAAAATGTACTTGAGGTACTGACAGGTCATAATGTTGAGATTGAAGAAAATATCGGCAAAAATAAATTTCAGGTGTTTGTTATGGGATATGTCAGAGACCTAAAGCCTGTTACTGATTTTGTAGACAAAGTAAAACCGGCGCATCTCAGCTATAAAATTAAGATGTCAGAACTGATTGAGGCAGATGTATGGATTTACACTGGAATTTGTGTTTCAGAACATCAGTTTTATAGAATTGAGGTGGAATAAAAATGAATGCATGGAAATCAGCAGTCATTACAAAAAAAGGGCAGGCTTTGCAAGATAAATTAATAGCAGGAGAAATATTAAAATTTACAAAAGTACAGACAGGGACTGGAGAAGCTTTGGTGAGCGAGTTGGAAGATCAGACAGAATTGACCGGGGCCAATCAGATTATTACGTTCCAGAAAATAGAGGAAATAGATGGTCATATAGATATTTCTGTGCTTCTGGAAAACACAAAACTTTTACAGGGATATGAACTCTGGCAGGTTGGAATTTTTGCACTGGACCCGGATGAAGGTGAAATTTTGTATTGCCTTGTACAGGCGGCAGAAGCAAAGACTATTCCGGCAGCGTCAGAAGAACCTGGTTTTTCAGTTACGTGGAAATTTCATTTGAAGAATTCTGGAAAAGCGGAAACACAAATTTCTATAACCCCTGCAGGGTTAGTAGATTTTTGGCATTTTGACGAAAGAAAGAATCAAGTAAATCAAAAATTTCAGGATGTAGAAGTTAAAATGGGAAATTTAGACAATCTAAAAACCAGTGAAAAACAAAGCCTTGTTTTGGCTGTCAATGAACTGAAAAATGGGGTGGACCGTTTAAATCAGACATTTCTGGAAAAAACATATCCAATGGGCAGTATTTATACATCTATAAGTCCCCAAAATCCTTCTGCACTATTTGGAGGTGAATGGAAGGAGTTTGCCAAAGGTCAGGTTTTGGTTGGAGTCAATACAGCAGATCCGTTGTTTAATGCAGCAGAAAAAACAGGAGGAAACAAGAATTCTGTAGTAGCGGCACATAATCACAGCGTAAATGGATTGACAGTTAGCAATGTCGGAAACCACTCACATACGATAAACAGTGCAGGAAACCACAGACATGGGGTCTACGCTGATGTTGACTGTATTACTTCTGCAGCAGGCGCAAGAGATTTGGCATGTCCTGAAAAGAACAAAGATACCTTATGGGAATCTGCCACTCCTTATGCAGGGAACCACACGCACTCAATGTCTGGAAGTGGGGGACATAATCATACAGTCCCCGGGCATACAACAAACACCAGCGGTGGAGATGGAACAAATAAAAATCTGCAGCCGTATATAACGGTTTACTATTGGAAAAGAACAGGGTGAGACAAAAAGTGATCGAACAAATTTTAGCAGTATGCGGCGGGATCAGCATCATTGGCGGAGCTGGTGCCGTCGTTTATAAAATTATCTATCCGGCTGTACACTTTAGTCATCGTGTTGATCAGCTTGAGGAACATTCAGAAAAAGATTATCAGCGGCTGAGATGTCTGGAAGAAATGCAGAAACAACAATCCAAATGCTTAGCGGCAATGCTGAATCATCAGATAACAGGAAACGGGATAGAAAATATGAAAAAAATCAGAGATGAACTCTTAGAGAGTATCATTGAAAAATAGAAGGAGGTTTTTGATGGATTTAAATTTTATCATGGAATATTATGTGCCGATAGTGCTGGCAGCATCTTTGATCATTGGATATGTGGTAAAAAGATCTCTTAATTTTATTCCGAACAAATACATACCTTTGATTCTTGCTGTAAGCGGAGCGGTCTTGGGGTGCATTGCAAACAAGACGGTTGCATTGGAACCGGTGGTCTATGGTGCATTTTCCGGACTTGCAAGTACAGGATTTCATCAGGCATTTACAAGATTGGTGGAGGGTGAACGAGATGGCAAGTTTTAATATCAGTGCAGGGCATAATCCATCTGGAAAGCCGGCCTGCGGCGCAGTTGGACTTTTGGATGAATCCAAGGAAAACAGACTGATTGTAAAAGAAATTATCCGACTATTAAAATCTGCGGGACATAAAGTATACGATTGTACCTGCAGCAATGGGAAAAGCCAGGGAGACGTTTTAAAAAAAATTGTCAGCAAGTGTAATAAAAGGGAGGTAATATTGGATGTATCCATTCATTTGAACTCAGGAAGAAATGACTGTGAGGGTGATGGAAAAGTAGCAGGTACTGAAGTCTGGTGTACATCATCTTCTGGAATCAAAAAACGCACTGCTGAAAAAATTTTAATAAATATGAAAAAACTTGGTTTTTCAGACAGGGGAATTAAGACAACCGGAGGGCTATACTATCTGAATCATACAGCCAATAAAGCGATTCTTGTGGAAGTTTGTTTCGTAGACGACAAAGACGATTATGAACTTTACACAAAGTGTGGTTATAAAGTTGTGGCCAGAGCAATCGCTGAAGGAATTGCGGGAGAAACAATAAAGCAGGAAAAAGCTATGCAATATACTTCTGTGAAAAAAAAATCTTCAAAAGAGGCGGTTTGCTGGCTTCAGGAAAAATTAAACGATTGTTATACAGGAACTCTTCCGAAGCTTTCAGAAGATGGAATATGGGGACCAAGGACCCAGCAAATGTTAGAGGGATATTGGGAACAGCTGAACTGGAATAAAGGAAGTTATGCAGGAAGAAAAACTTGTAAAGCATTGTATAAAAACAGGAAAAAATAGCACATTTATGATATAATTTAGTTACAACGATACAATGATTCGGAGGGAGAGAGATGATTTGTCAGAATTGTGGTAAAGAGAACAGGGAGGATGCTCTGTACTGTGAATGGTGCGGGGTAAAGCTGGAGGCTCTAAAGGAAAAGGAGCAGCAATTTCGTCTGTTCCTGAGCAGGAAAGAGCGGAATTCCGGTATCTTTTGGAGTGTTGTAACACTTTTCTATGCATGGTTAGCATTAAGTTATTGGATTGTCTGGTTTGGAGCTATTTATAATGTAGTCGTTATTATTTTAAGGTTTGTACAGGCAGAGAAAGTAAAAAATCCATCCGTAGACTTGGTACAGTCTTATCAAAACAAGAAGAAACTTCTCATCGTAACGCTCATTGTAAATGTATTAATTGGATGGTTTCCCGTAGCTCTTGCAGGGTATTGGAACGATAAGACAAAGATTAACTATGTGATGAAAAATCCTGAGTTTGTAAAACAGTGACAGGAAAAGAAAAAGAACAGGAAACAAATTTTTGTTTCCTGTTCTTTTTTATTTAAATTGGTTTTCAACATAATTACGCATTTCCTGTCTGGTCTTCATCTGTTTGGCACCGTCGATGACTTGACGCTGCTGTTCATTGGTCAGAGAGGAAAATGCAGACAGGGCATTTTCATGCTGTGCCAGTTCCATAGTAAAACCGATTGGAATATCTTCATTTCTCATTGTCATCACCTCACATTTAGTATGGCTTTAAAAGAAAAAAGGATGCAAGAAAACTAAAAGCTTTATAAAACTTTTTATAATTTGTAGTTGTATGGACAAAAAAAGCGTTACAATAAGCGGAGGAGGTGAGTGAAATGTTATGTGACCGTAAGAACAAAAGCAATCAGAATCAGGATACCTATGAAACGCCTGTTTTTGAGAATGCAGATATGGGATGTGCTGTTCCTAAAAATGTACTGCCAAAACAGAGTATTTCATCGGACATGGCTTACCGGCTCATCAGCGATGAACTGCTGGATGAAGGCAATGCCCGGCTAAATTTAGCTACGTTTTGCCAGACGTATATGGAGGACGAAGCGGTAAAGCTGATGAGCGAGACTCTGGAGAAGAATGCCATAGATAAATCGGAATATCCCCAGACAGCAGAGATTGAGAACCGATGTGTGAATATGATCGCAGATTTGTGGAATGCGCCAAAGCATCAGTCTTATATCGGTACAAGTACCGTTGGATCCAGCGAAGCTTGTATGCTTGGAGGGATGGCCATGAAGTTCCGCTGGAGAAAGCAGGCAAAAGCATTGGGTGTGGATATCACGAAAAAGCCTAATTTGATTATTTCCAGCGGGTATCAGGTATGCTGGGAAAAGTTTTGTGTATACTGGGACATTGAAATGCGTGTTATACCGATGGATGCGGATCATATGAGCCTGGATATTGCCAAGGCTGTGGCAGCCGTTGATGAATATACGATTGGGATTGTCGGAATATTGGGAATTACATATACCGGTAAATTTGATGATATTGCTGCCCTGGACCGGGCAGTCAGTGAATATAATGCGGGAACAGCTCATAAAGTATATATTCACGTAGATGCAGCAAGCGGAGGTTTTTTTGCACCGTTTACCGATCCTGGCCTGGCATGGGATTTCCGGCTTGAGAATGTGGTCTCCATAAATTCATCAGGCCATAAATATGGTTTGGTTTATCCGGGAGTGGGCTGGATTATTTGGAAGGATGAGAAATACCTTCCTAAGGAACTGATTTTTAAGGTCAGTTATCTGGGAGGAGAGATGCCCACGATGGCATTAAACTTTTCCAGGAGCGCTTCTCAGATTATTGCGCAGTACTATAATTTCCTCAGGCAGGGAATGGAGGGTTACAGAAAAATTCAGAACCGCACTAAAAATGTGGCCATGTATCTGGCCGGAGAAATCGAGAGTCTGGGAAGATTCCAGATCTATAATAAGGGTGAGAATATGCCGATTGTCTGTTATCGGCTGACGGGAAGCAGCAGTTGGAGTCTGTATGATCTGGCTGACCGTCTGCGCATGCATGGGTGGCAGGTTCCCGCTTATCCGCTGCCTGCTGATCTTGAAGATATTGTGATTCAGAGAATTGTATGCCGGGCAGATTTAAGCCGCGATATGGCAGAGCTGTTTATGAGGGATTTTAAAGAATCCATAGATGAGCTGGACAATGCAAGGATATTGGTCCATGAAAAAGAGGAACAAAAAGTATATGGATTCACCCATTAAAAATACTGCCGGCTGCATCACGCAGCCGGCAGTATTTAAGTTATGCTAGTCATCGTCTTCATCTAGTTCAACAAGTACATAGACATAGGCTTTTATTTTAGAATCGCCTTTGCATTTCAGTGTGATTTTTACTCTGCCCGGCTTTTTTCCATAAACAATACCGCGGGAATTGACAGATGCAATTTTGTTATTGCTGGATGAAAAAGTTACTTTTTTGTTGGTCGCTTTTTTGGGAAGAACTTTGTATTCGATATCTTCCGTATCATAAACGTCTACATCCATATATTTATCTTCTACCCAGATGCGGGTCGGTTTTACCGTTTTCTTTTTCGCTTTTTTCTTCACTGTCACTGTACAGGTTTTTTTCTTGCTGGTGCCGCGGATTCGGCAGGTGATTTTTACTTTGCCTGTTTTCAGCGCTTTCAGAGTAATATCATCATCTCTTCGGTCTCGGCTTACGATTTTTACAATCTTTTTGTTGCTGGTTGTCCATATGAGCTGATCGTCATCACAGTCATACGGTCTTGCATAGGCTTCCAGTTCAAATTTTTGTCCTACCCTTACAGTCCGTTTTTTGTAATTGAGTTTTCGGATAGATGTGGGTTTCGGATCATCACTGTCTGCATGGATCACAGCCGGGGACATTGTCAGGGAAAGTCCCATCAGACATCCCATTATCATGATACAAAGCTTCTTTCTTTTCATTTTACTTACCTCCTCTTATAAAACATTAATCATCAATGCCGAATTTATTTTCCAGTGTGTCCTCTGCAAAATCCAGTTTATCTTCCAGTGCGTCAATTTTACGTTCTATTTCTTTATATTTTGCAGCAGACAGATTGCCTGTGTCGTATTGGTTTTCGTATTCATCATCCAGAGTATCTAATTCGTGGTCTATGGCATCCAATTCCTTTTTAAGGCTGTAGAATTTCTTTTGATTCTTAGAAGAATCTGTGCCGGGTTTTGCTGCCTGAATTTTTTTTGTGATTTGTGAGATTTTTTTCTCATATTTGCTGAATTCAGGTGTATCAGAAGCAGAAGCCTCAGTCTCAGTTGATTTTTCTGTAGCTTTTTCAGCTGTCTCTGTGGTTGTGGCAATCTCTTGGGTAGTCGTTGCTTCTGCCTGCTCTTTCGAAGTGTTTTGGCATCCTGCCAGCAGGAAGACAAAGGCTGCACAAGCTAAAATAGTTGTTATTTTATTTTTCATAATAATATCTCCTTTCCCATCTTTGATATCTTTATTATAGTTCCCTATTATTAAAATTTAATTAAAGTCTGCATTCATTTAAAATGTTTTGTAATTTTTTATACTGAGATAAATACCAATGAACGTACCAAGCTTCCGGGAAAACGAAAAAATTAACAAAAAAATATAAGGTTTTCAAAGCCCGGAGAGTTGTTTTATTCAATTCAGGTGAAAAGTCCCAAATATACAAAATCAACACGATTTGAAACAGAATTGACATAATGAACCGGAAAAAGACATGTTATAATTTATGATATATGATATTTTGACCAGCGGTCTGGAACACTTCGGGAAGGCAAACAAAGTGAAGACTGAGCTTAGTGCGAAGGCCTCTGAACTGGTCAAAATGGACGCAATGTCTGCTGGGGAAGGGGAACCATAAAACAGAAGGTGCCTTTTTTCGTTTATAAATTGATTAAGGAGGAATGTCTATGCGGATAGCGGTTTGCGATGACTGTATGGAAGATGCCCTGTCCCTTAAAAATTATCTGGAAGGGCATGAGGTCAGCCTCTATTCCGACGGGGAAGGTCTTTTGGCGGACGTGGAGGGGGAAAACAGACGGTACGACTTATATCTTCTGGATATTTTCATGGATGTGTCTGTGAAGGAAGCGATGGATTCTTCCGGGGATGAGGCAGTGAATCCGGCGGCGGATGCCGCTGTTAATCCCCCTATGGATGGAATTGAGCTGGCGAAAAGGCTGCGGAGGATACAGGAAGATACACCGATCTGTTTTGTCTCCTCCAGCGACGATTTTTACCGGGAAGCGTATGACCTGTACGCCCTTCAATACCTGATTAAGCCTGTAGGGGAAGAAAACTTAAGGGAACTTTTGAGGAAGGTGGAAAAGAAACATGCAAAGCATTCTGACGGCAGGGAGAAAGCACTGGTTTATTCCTGGTGGGGAAAAAACGGAGCTATCCCTTACAGTGAAATCCTGTATATCAGCAGCAGGGGTCATGTCCTGTCCATCTGCTGTACGGACGGCAGAGTGCAGGAAAGCGTGGGAAAACTGGGAGATCTGGAGGAGCAGCTTAGCGGGAAGGACTTCCTGCGCTGCCACCAGAGCTTTATTGTTAACATGCGGCATGTCCGGGGATTTGCCGGCACGGAGCTTGTGCTTGCGGCAGGCGGGCAGAAGGTTCCGGTATCAAGACGTTATTATGCGACAGTAAAAAAGCAGTATCAGGAACTGCTGTTTGAGGAAGTGGAATGAGTATGAAAATATTGAGGGATTTATCTGTGCTGTGGTCGCTGTTTCATATCCTGATCCTGTTTATCCTGCTGTACCGCTCCCGATATCCGAGGAAAAAGACGTTTGTTCTGACAGGCGTATTCATGGCGCCTCTGATCGTGCTGAATGTAGCGGGGCTTATTCTGTACGGGCCAGAGTTTATGGGGAAGATATTTCTCATCACCTGCACTTTGCCCAGCTTTATCTTCTTCTGGTTTATGTCGGAGGACAGGAAGGGACAGTTTTTCTTTACCTTCTGCCTTGCGGATACGGTGTCTTACTGGATACTCGCGGCAACGAACCTTTTGGATTTCTATTTCGGCGGGGAGAAATATATTCTCATGTTCATCGGGCGGCTTGTCTTGTTCCCGCTGATCGAGTGGGCTGCGGTGCGGTATCTGAGGAAGCCTTACCGGGAACTGCAGAAGTCAGCGGCACGGGGATGGGGGTTGTTTGCAGTCATGTCGGTGCTTTACTACCTGCTGCTTGCAGTCATGGCAAATTACCCCGTGATCATCACCGGGCGTCCGCAGGAACTTCCGGTATTTCTGCTTGTAATGACGCTGATGCCCATGACCTACGCCACGATTCTTGTGGCGATGTACCGGCAGCTTCTGTTCTTTAGAAAACAACAGAGCGAGCGGATTCTCCTTGAGCAGAAGAACTCGCTGGAGGCACGGCTGGAGAACCAGCAGCGCATCCGGAAGATGAAACACGATATGAAGGGATATACCGCTACCCTTTCCGGTCTGCTTGCGGAGGGCAAGACTGAGGATGCGCTGACCTACTTAAAAGGCGTGGAGGCGGAGACGGATGTGCTGTTAAAGCCCTTCTGTCCCAACCCGTACATCAATGCGGTGTTTGTCCATTACGCAGGGAAATTCGAGGAAATGGGCGCAGTGTTTAAACATGATATACAGATCGGGGATGAAGAGCTGCCTTACATGGAGCTGTGCCAGATCGTGTCAAACGGCCTGGAAAATGCCTGCGATGCCTTAAAGGAGCTGGAGAAAGGGCAGCGGGAGGCTGCCGTCTATATGAAGTATAACAGGGAATACCTGCTGATACGGATCAAGAATAAGTGCCGCAGTGACCTGTACGTGGAAAGGGGGACGATACCCGCCACCGGCAAGGAGGGCGGCGGCCACGGATATGGCCTTGCCACGGTAAAGGAAGCAGCGGAGCGGCTGGACGGGGATATGTTCTGTTATGCCAGCAGCGGGATGTTTATATTGGATGTACTGGTTGCCAGTGATACTTTTCCGGGAGGAAAGCGGCAGGAGTACAGGCAGATATGAGACAGACATTAGGAATGGGATGGATCTGAGGATTCAGTAAAATATAGGGGAGACGGAGGTTAGAATATTATGAAAAAAAGAAAGGGAAATTTTCGGAAAAGAATGTTTGCGCTGCTGCTTGTAGCAGGTATAGTGTCAAACTCCGTATCGGTCTGTGTACCGGCGCAGGAGGGAAGCGGGGCGCTGCAGAGCGTCAGCGGGAATAGCACGGAACAGGCGAAGGAAGAGACGGAGCCTGTGGAGGAAACCGAACCCGGAGAAACGGAAAAAGTGGTAGAGGACACCGCGATGGCGGGACAGGAGGACACAGAACCGGAGACGGAGGAAAAAATGCCGGAGAACGTCAGCCAAAATACCGCAGCGGACGAAACACATGCTGCGGAGAGTACAGAGGACATTCGTGTCCCGGCAGCTGCAGCGGATGCTTATAAAGCGGCAAGAGGCAGGAGTACTTCTAAGAATTATAATACAGACACTGCGATTGGCGGCGATTGCAGCAAGAATGGCGATGGTACGCTGGCATGGACTTTCGACAGTACAGCCGGTACGCTGACGATTACCGGAAGCGGAGAGATGAAGGATAATGCCTGCAGGCCGTCAGGCGGCTGCTGGTATAATTACAAGGACAGTATAAAATCGGTGGTCATTTCCGGTGCGGTGAGTATCGGTATGAATGCGTTTTATGACTGTACCAATCTGGAAAGCGTGACTATACCGGAGAGTGTGCAGACGATAGATATTGCTGCTTTTAAGAGCTGCAGCAGTCTGGACAATGTGACCATACCGGGCAGTGCGACGATCACAGGTTTTTCAGTGTTTGCTGACTGCAGCAGTTTGAAAACGCTGACCATACAGGATGGAGCAAATATCACAGATAGCCGGGTGTTTGAGAATTGTACCAGCCTGACGAAAGTGACCATACCGGGCAGTGTGCAGAACATACAAAAAAGCACATTTGAAGGTTGTACATCACTGGAAAGCGTGACCATAGCGGACGGGGTGCAGACCATAGGGAACAGTGCATTCAGTGACTGCAAAGCCCTGACGGGAATCACCATACCGGGCAGTGTGACAAGCATAGACTGGTATGCGTTTAATAGGTGTACCAGCTTGGCGAAGGTATTCTTTCAAGGCACAGACACAATCCCTGCCGTAGATAGCTCTGTTTTCTATAGCTGCCCGTGTGTGGCAGGAAATACAAAGGGGCTTATTGTCCCTGCCGGAAAGCTGGCGGATTATGAGAACAAATTTGAATCTTCGCTTGCACCGCATATTACAGACGGCACATATACCGTAACTGTTAAGGAAGGAACCGTCAGCGGCGGAACAGGCAGTGCAAATTATACACCAGGAACCACCGTAACAATCAAGGCAAATGCCCCTGCAGTCGGAAAGCAGTTTGACAAGTGGGTGGTAAACAGCGGAAGCGTGACCTTAGCTTCTTCTACGAGTTCTGCCACAACCTTTATTATGCCGGAAAGTGCGGTAACTGTGACGGCGACATATAAAGACGGGCATACACATGTCTATGGGAAAGAGTGGCAGAAAAACGGGACACAGCATTGGAAAACATGCTCCTGCGGAGATGAAAAAGACAGGGCGGACCACGATTTTGGAAGCTGGGTAACCGATCAGGAGGCAACAGAAACTGTTTCGGGAACCAGGCACAGAGAATGTCAGACATGCGGTTATAAGGAAACGGGAACCATTCCTGCAGCTGGAACCGGAACCGTTACCCCGGAAGTTAAGCCGGGGAATAATGCTCCGGCAGCCAGCATTTCCACCCCGAAATCAGAGCTGGAAGAGATGCTCCTGACAGAAGAAGAAAAGCGGCAGGTACAGGATGGAATCAATATCCGGATTGTCCTTGAATTAAAGGATGCAGAAAATACCGTGAGCAATTCGGATAAGGAGAGTATGAAGCAGGCATTAAATGGTTTTACAGTTGGACAATACCTGGATATTGACCTGTATAAGCTGGTAGGGAAAAAGCGCACGGATATAGCCGAGACGCCAAAGAAGATAAGCATCGTCATGACTGTGCCGGAAAGCCTGAGAAACAGAGACAGCGGCAGAACAAGGACATTTGCGGTAGCCCGGGTACATAACGGCAGGACAGAGATTTTGAACGATGTGGACAGCAGCCCAGATACTATTACCATAGAAACAGACCGCTTCTCCACCTACGCAATCGTTTATAAAGATGCATCAGGCAATGACGATAACGGCAGCCATGGCAGCAGCACCAATAACAATAGCGATAATCGTGACAGCAGTCATAACAACTCTGACAAAAACGGCATAAAAACAGATTCGGCAAAGGACGATGTGCCAAAGACAGGGGATTACACATCGGCAGAGCTGTATGCCGCCCTTGCGATGATTGCCGGATTTGCCTGTCTGCTTTTGTATTTTTCAGACCGCAGAAGAGGCATAAGCGAGGAAACCAAGTAAGAGTTTGCCGCAGGAATTGCTGTATGGGCAAAAGCTGCTGAAAAGCAGTACAGGAAAAGAGACTTTTTCAGGAGACGTAAGTGGATGCAGGTGTTCTGTCTAACAGACACCTGCATTTTTACATCTGCAGATACGATACAAAAGCAGCGCAATTCTCAGGTTAATTAAATTAACATGTTTTCATAAAAATGCATTTATATTATAATGGTTCCATACGGAGGTATGACATGCGCCTGTTAATTGTAGAAGATGAAAAAGATTTAAGGAATATATTAAAAAAGAAATTGACGAAAGAGCATTATACAGTGGATGACTGCGGAAATGGATTGGAAGCACTGGATTATATCACTATGGCAGATTATGACGGGATGATCCTCGATATTATGCTTCCGGGGCTTGACGGACTGGAATTGCTTAAAAGGATCCGCAGTGAGGGCAATGACACACCCGTGTTGTTTTTGACTGCAAGAGACGGTATTGAAGACCGTGTGAAAGGTCTGGACCTTGGAGCAGACGACTATCTTGTAAAACCTTTTTCATTTGATGAATTGATGGCAAGAGTACGGGTCATGATGCGGAGAAAACCGTCTTTTATATCAAACCGTCTGTCAATCGCTGATCTTGTTTTAGACTGTAAGACGAAAGAGGTAACCAGAGCCGGCCAGAAGATTTTACTTTCCAGCAAAGAATTTATGGTGCTTGAATATATGCTCAGGCATCAGAATATTGTGCTGTCCAGGGATCAGATCGAGCAGCATGCATGGAATTATGATTTTGAAGGCGGATCAAATGTGGTCGATGTTTACATCCGTTATCTGAGGAAAAAAGTCGATGAAGGATTCGGGTGCAGACTGATCCATACCGTGCGGGGAGTGGGATACGTGCTGAGGGAAGAAGAATGAAGAGATTTTCAATAAAGAAAAAGGTAACGCTGTGGTATACGGGCATGATTGCTGTCGTACTGGCAGCAGTATTTGCAGGAGTACTTATTTTTATCAACCAGCTTGAACTGTCCAAAACTGAGGAAGATCTGCAGGGAGCAGTGGCAGATTTTGCAGACGAGTTTGAGTTCCAAAACGGAACTTATTATCTGAACCCGGAGGTGGATTATTATGATGACGGCGTCATGTTCTGCATCTATGATCAGGACGGAAGGCTTCTTCACGGAAGTATGCCGGTAGAATTTCCTAAAGATCTAAGGCTTCAGTCTCATGAGGTAAGGAATATTAAACAGGGCAGCAAGCAGTGGATGGTTTATGATGCTTCCTATCAATACGGAACGGGAAAAGCAATATGGGTCAGAGGTATTGCCTCTATTCATGGCATGGAGCAGGTTATGCGTTTGGTTATGCTGGCTTTTGCGGCTGTATATCCGCTTTTAATCCTTGCCATAGGCATGATCGGATATATTATGACGAAGAAAGCGTTAAAGCCGGTGGATGATATATGTACCACTGCGGAGGAGATCAGCAGCGGGGCAGATCTGTCAAAGCGGCTCTTAGTGCCGAGGACGGAAGATGAGATGCATCAGCTGACATGCACGTTTAATGAGATGTTTGACCGCTTGGAAGCATCCTTTGAGGATGAGAAGCAGTTTACATCCGATGTCTCCCACGAACTCAGGACGCCGGTATCTGTGATTATAGCTGAATGCGAGTACATTTTGGAAGATGACAGTGTCACTGAGGAAGACAAACATGAGATCCGCATTGTGCTCCGTCAGGCGAAAAAGATGTCTGATCTCATCGCGCAGCTTTTAATGATCGCCCGGTGCGAGAGGGGGAAGGAAAATTTCCAGTTTGAGGCTGTAGACATGAGCATGCTGGCAGAGATGACTCTGGAAGAGCTGTCCGGACAGGCAGAAGAGAAAAAGATCCATCTTCTGAGCGAGATTGAACCCGGACTTATGGCAAAAGGAGACCAGATGCTGCTGACCAGGATGCTGATTAATCTGGTAGAGAATTCCATTCAGTATGGAAAAAGAAATGGGATCGTAAAAGTATCTCTTTTCAGCAAAAACGGAAAGATCAGAGGAATTGTAAAGGATGACGGGCAGGGCATCGGATCTGAGCACTTGGATAAGATATGGAATCGTTTTTACCGGGCAGACAGGAGCAGAAACAGTCAAAGTCAAGAGAGGGGTACCGGTCTGGGCTTGTCTATGGTAAGATGGATTGTCAGGATACATGAAGGGCAGATATGGGTAAAAAGTAAGGAAGGAGAAGGTTCAGAATTTATCTTTGAATTAAAGGAAATGTAATTATGGAAAAGAGAGAAAAGTTTTCGTCTAGGATTGGATTTATTTTAATATCGGCAGGGTGTGCCATAGGAATCGGAAATGTGTGGAGGTTTCCATTTGTGACCGGGCAGTATGGAGGGGCTGCATTTGTGCTGGTTTATTTGTTTTTCCTGTTTGCTCTGGGACTGCCGATCATGGTTATGGAGTTTTCGGTGGGACGTGCCAGCCAGAGGAGCATTGCAACCTCATTTCAGACATTGGAGCCGGAAGGGACAAAGTGGCATTGGTACAGCTATTTCGGAATGGCAGGAAATTATCTTCTGATGATGTTTTATACAACGGTTGCAGGATGGATGATCAGCTATTTCTTTAAAATGCTGAAAGGCGACTTTGTAGGGAAAAATCCGAAGCAGGTGGAGGCTGTGTTCGGGGATCTGTTATCCAGGCCGGAAGTGCTGATCTTCTGGATGATGGTTGTTATTATTGTTGGATTTTTGATCTGTTCGTTAGGACTGCAGAACGGTGTAGAAAAGATTACCACAGTTATGATGTCCTGCTTGTTTTTAGTCATTCTTGTGCTGGTAATAAGATCGGTTACACTGCCGGGAGCATCAAAAGGACTGTCTTTTTATCTTGTGCCGGATTTCCAGGCTATGAAGGAACAGGGGATTATGAAAGTTGTCTCGGCGGCTATGGGACAGGCCTTCTTTACCTTGAGTCTTGGGATCGGGGCTATAGCAATCTTCGGAAGCTACATAGACCGGTCTTACCGGCTGACGGGGGAAGCTGTCAGTGTGGCAGTATTGGATACGCTTGTTGCCCTCATGTCAGGCCTGATTATCTTCCCGGCCTGCTTTGCCTTCGGCGTGCGGCCGGACAGCGGGCCCAATTTGGTGTTTATCACACTGCCAAATGTATTTAATGAGATGCCGGGTTCCAGAATATGGGGAGCATTGTTCTTTCTTTTTATGTCCTTTGCAGCATTGTCGACCATCATTGCAGTCTTCCAGAATATTATTTCTTTCGCACAGGACCTGTGGGGATGGACAATAAAGAAAGCAAGCATTTTCAATGGAGTACTGATCAGTATTTTGTCACTTCCATGCGCACTTGGGTTTAATGTATGGAGCCACATCATGCCGTTTGGGGCAAACAGTACGATTCAGGATCTGGAAGATTTTATTGTGAGCAATAATATCCTTCCGCTGGGGTCTCTGGTTTATCTGCTGTTTTGTGTTACCAAGTACGGATGGGGCTGGAAGAATTTTAACGATGAAGCCAATGCAGGAAAAGGTATTAAATATCCGGCATGGACGAGAAAATATGTTACGTTCATTCTGCCGCTGATCGTCATCTTCATTTTTGTACAGGGATATATAGAAAAATTCAGATAGAATTAAGAACGAAGTGGGAACCATGTACACTTTGTGCGACAAATGCAATAAAAAAGGTCTTGGAGAAACGGCTCCAAGGCCTTTTTTGCGGACATTTTTACAGGAAAATTACCCTGCCTGTTTTCATATAGTGTACTTTGTCTTTCATTGTTTCTTTTAATATGCCAAAGGCAGGAATCCCGGTGCAGTGCCCGGTATAGACCCCCAGGAGATCCAGGGCAAGCAGCTGTTCTCCCAGCCGTCTGATTTCTTTAGGGCTGCCGCTCATGCTGTGTGCACCCCGGAGTCCCATAGTATGGAAGCCCCCGAATACATAGGAAACTTTTTTCCCGGTAGCCTTCATGGCCCGGTTGACTTCTTTGATAATAGAAACCACGCCTGCATGGCAGCAGCTGTTGAACATTACAAGATCGTGTTCACGCTCAAAGACCAGACTTTGTTCATGACGGAAATCATCCGGCGTAAATCCATGTTTAGTCCTCAGATACATGTGACCTTTGCGTCCCTTTTCAGAAAGGCCGTGTATACTATGGGAGATTACCCAGACACCGGGTTCTGCCTCTGTAATGCCGGAGACAAAACACAGACGGCTCCGGTATTCTTCTAAAAGTCCTTTTGGTATTCCGATATACTTCCGGAAAAACAGAACTTTGGAATAACAGTTTTCCAGGGCTTCTTTCTGCAGATAAAGCGGGGTTTTAGAATTCCTGGCGAAGAATTCCCTGAAGCCTCCGGAATGGTCATAATGAGCATGAGACAGAAAAGCTGCATCGACTTTTGACAGATCTACATCCATCTGTTCTGCATTCTGCAAAAACTTGCCGGAGGCTCCTGTATCCAAAAGATAACTGCGTCCTTTGTATTCAATGTTTATGGCCAGTCCATGTTCTTTTAAGAGAGCGTCCGGGGCCTGATTTTCAATAAGAATTGTAACTTTCATAGGTTTTGTCTCCTGTAAAGGCTTTTAATCAGCAGGTTTGTCTTTCGGAATAGCTACATTTAAAATAATGGCAACCAGAGCAGCCGGCACGATACCGGAGCCGCCGAAAATCAGCTGGACTGCCTGGGGCAGGTTGGCCAGTGCATCTGAATTTGCGCCGAGGCCATATCCGAGACCCAGGGCAACGGAGACGATGGTTACCACACGGTTGCTTACGCCGTCTTTTGTAATCAGCTGGATACCGCTGACAACGATCGACGCAAACATCATGACAGCAGCACCGCCCAGAACAGACTGCGGCATGATGGAAACCAGTGCGGCCAGCTTCGGAAACAGCCCGCAGATCACAAGGAATCCGGCACCCATAGCAATAGAATACAGGTTGACGACCTTTGTCATTCCTACAAGCCCTACATTTTGACTGAAGGATGTATTGGGAAGAACTCCGAAGATGGAGGCAAAGGAGGAACCAAGCCCGTCACAGATGACACCGCCGGACAGCTCTTTGTCTGTGGCTTCCCTTGAAAGACCGCCTTCTGTAATGCCGGATATATCACCTATAGTCTCCACAGAGGTTACGATAAACATAATGGTGATAGGAATGACTGCTTTCAGGTCGAAAATAATTTTTACGGGCATAAGTTTGGGGAGAGAAAACCAGCTGGCAGCTGCGACTTTATCCCAGTTTAATACCCAGGAGGCTGTCTGTACAGCACCCTCGGAATTGGTGTAAGTGTGGGGCAGAAATAACCCGAGAATGCCGCACAGGATATATCCCACAATTACGCCGATTAAGATGGAGGAAGAGCTGGTCACCCCTTTTGTAAAATGTTTTAAAACAACAATGACAATCAGGACTGTGGCTCCCACAAACAGATTTGGGAGAGAACCGAAATCTCCGGCTCCTGAACCTCCGCCAAAGGAGTTGATTCCTACGGATATGAGAGATAAACCGATGGCCATAACAACTGTACCCGTGACTACGGAAGGGAAAAATTTTCTGAGCGGTTTTAAGAACAGTCCGAGGACACCTTCAAAGAGGCCGCCGATCATGCTGGCTCCCAGAATAGCGCCGTAGGCAGCGATTCCGCCTCCCATTGAGGCTGCCACTCCGGAGCATACGCCGATGAAGCCGGAGCTGGTTCCCATTACTACCGGAAGGCGGGCACCTACAGGTCCGATGGTAAACAGCTGCACAAAGGTTACAAGTCCGGCTACCAGCATAGCATTCTGCAGAATGGAAACCTGCAGAGGAGTGCCTGCTCCGATGCCGCAGGCACCGGCGATCAGAATGATCGGAGTAAGATTTCCGGCAAACATTGCCAGTACGTGCTGCAGTCCCAATATAACAGCTTGGGGAAGGGGAATCTTCCCTTCCAGGTCATGAGGGGAAGAATACGTTTCGTTTTTCATTTTATTTCTCCTTTTATGTATATAAATAATAAGAAAAACGGAGTGTGCCTATGCTGATGCTGCAGGAACATTCTCCGTTTTCTCTTTTTAAAATAGCATAAAGGGTAAAAAATGTCAAAAAATATACTACGGGATGCCAATATAGCAAAAAGTTAAAAGGGAGAATAAAAAGATAAACGGTATAAAAATAGGAAATATCAGGGTTGCAAAAAGTTTTTATGACAACAAAACCGCCATTTATTACATTGACGCCCAAAAATCTGAGATATGATGTATAATTAATCTAAATTCAAGGTTCCCTCCCTTGAATTAGAGATAACCCTCTCTCACACATTAAGTGTATTTTGGTATAATGAAAGGCCTTCCATCGCCAGGTGGAGGGCCTTTCATTTTTATTCCAGAGCTTTTGCTATTTCGTAAAGCTTCATTCCATTGGACCCCTTTACAAGGACCGTATCATGCTCCTTTAAAAATTCCTTCAGAAATGATATCAGTTCTTCGTTGGAGGCAAACCACCGGGTTCTCAGTGAAGGATTCCCTCTCAGAGCTGCTTCTGCGTATTCTTTGGAGAGCGTACCAGTAATATAAAGATCAGTGACCTTTACGGATCCAAGGTATTCTCCCACTTCCTTATGATATCGGGGAGAATCCGGGCCCAGTTCCAGCATATCAGACAGTACGGCTATTTTTCTGCCGCTGTCCTGATAGTCAGATAATATTTTGAGTCCGGCTTTCATAGAATCTGGACTGGCATTGTAGGCATCGTCAATGATCGTATAGCCGTTTTGCTTTATAATGTTCTGCCGCTGTCCTGAAAAGGTTGAAAGCTGCTTTTTGATGACGTCCATCGGCACATCATAGGCAAGGCCTAAAGCAATAGCGGCAAGAGCATTGGATACATTGTGATCTCCAAGGGCATTTAATACGACAGGTTCCCTTGTTTCCCCATAAACAAAGGTGAAATGCGTTTGGCCCCCGATTTCCTCAGCCTGGTCAGCACGGTAAGTACAGTCTTTGGCAAAACCAAAAAACTCATATGGATGTGTTACATAATCAATGTGTTTTCGGATCATATCGTTATCACCGTTCAGATATATTACACCGTTTTTTGGCAGGCCGTTTTGTATATCCAGTTTTTCACGGCAGATATTGTCACGGCTGCCCATCTGTTTAATGTGTGAGACACCCACATTGGTGACTACTGCCGCATTGGGATGGATCATCTCTCCAAGAATTGTAATCTGTCCGGGTTCGCTCATCCCCATCTCCAGCACACCGATCTCGTCCTCTGAGGTGAGACGGTCCAGAGTTAAGGGCACGCCTACCTGGCTGTTCTGGTTCCCGATGGTCTCAAACACACGGTATTTTCCTTTCAGGACATGGGCGATCATTTCACGGGTCGTAGTCTTTCCTACACTTCCGGTGACACCGATGATGGGCAGTTTCATTTTGTTTCTATAATAGGCTGTGATCTGCTGCATGGCTTTCAGGGTATCCGGTACTCTGATAAACGGATGCGGTCCTTCTGCACGGTCATGTTCCTGTGTCAGAGCAGCTCCTCCGTCCTTCAGGGCACTGTCGATAAATTTGTGGGCATTCACCCGTTCACCGATGATCGGTACAAACAATGTATGAGGACCCACTGCTCTGGAGTCTGTGCTTATGCGTTCTATTGGCATAGAAGGGTCGCCGCACAAAAGAGTGCCGCCGGTTGCGGTTAAAATATCCTGTATGGTCATATGTTCCATAATCTTACTCCTTTATCTTCTTATCTTTTCTTTAGCATTATAGCACAGGAAATGGTTTTGTGGTAAAATCTAAATATCTGTATATAGTTGTTCGATAAATCAAAGGAGGACACATTATGAGAAGGAAAAAACTGATATTTGCCGGAATGTTTGCTGTGGCCGCGGCAGCAGGGCTGGCCGGATGCAGTCATAATAATACAAAACAGGAAACTGAAAAAACAACAGAAAAGACAACTGAGAAGAAGCAGACGAAAGGGAAAAAAGCTTCAGAAGCATCAACCGAGGCTGAAAAGCCGGATGTGAAAGAGTGCATCATCTACGCACCGGATGACAACGTGGAAACACTGATTAACGGAAAGGTGAAGATCCGGGATGTGACGGCACAGAAGCTTCTGAAAGAAATGATCAAGATGGGGACTCTGGAGGAGGGGACTAAGATCAATTCGTTCCAGATCAGGAAACAAATAGCTTATATTGATTTTAATAAGGCATTTGAGAAGACACTGCGTAAAATGGGCAGCTCCGGTGAGGGACTGACAGTCCAGGCGGTGACAAAGACCATCTGCGATAATTTAGGAACAAAGGCTATGAAGTTTACAGTAGAAGGAAAAGTTTTGGAGACCGGGCATAATATTTACGATGAGCCGCTGAGACCGGGCGAAGAATAAGTACAGGAGAGAAAGTCCATGAGTTTTACACACTTACATGTTCATACAGAATACAGTTTGCTGGATGGATCCAGTAAGATTGACGAGCTTGTGCATCAGACCAAAGAGCTGGGGATGGACAGCATCGCCATTACAGATCATGGCGCCATGTATGGTGTTATTGATTTTTATAAAGCTGCCAAAGCAGAAGGCATAAAGCCTATTATCGGATGTGAGATCTATGTGACGGCAGGATCCAGATTTGAAAAAGACGGACGGCAGGGCAGCAATCATTATTTTCACCTGGTTCTTTTGGCTGAAAATGATTTAGGATATCATAATCTGATGAAGATTGTATCCAGAGGATTTACGGAAGGATTTTATTATAAGCCGAGAGTGGACTATGAAGTGCTGCAGACATACAGTGAGGGAATCATTGCACTGAGCGCCTGTCTGGGAGGAGAAATTCCCACTTATATCAGGGAAGGAAACTATGAAAAGGCCAAAGAAACGGCTCTCAGGCTGGAGAAGATTTTTGGAAAAGGGAACTTTTTTCTGGAACTTCAGGACCACGGAATCAGCGAGCAGACAACGGTAAATTCAGCTTTGCTGAAGATGTCAAAAGAAACAGGCATCGAGCTGGTGGCTACCAATGACCTTCACTATACATTTGCAGAGGATGTGGAGCCCCATGATATTCTTTTGTGCATTCAGACCGGAAAAAAAGTGGCTGATGAGGACAGGATGAGATATGAAGGCGGGCAGTATTACCTTAAATCTCCTGAGGAGATGGAACGTCTCTTTCCGTATGCCAGAGAAGCTTTGGAGAATACAGGAAAGATTGCAGAGAGGTGCAACGTAGAGATTATCTTCGGCGAACAGAAAGTACCAAAGTTTGATGTACCGGAAGGCTTTACATCCACTTCATATTTAAGAAAGCTCTGCGACGAAGGCATCAGCCGGCGCTACAAGGATGTGTCGGAGGAACTCAGAAGCCGTATGGAGTTTGAACTGGACACGATTGAGAATATGGGATATGTGGATTATTTCCTGATTGTATGGGATTTTATCCGGTATGCCAAAGAGAACGGGATTGCCGTGGGGCCCGGGCGTGGATCGGCAGCGGGAAGTATTGTATCTTACTGTCTTGAGATCACGGATATTGAACCTACCAAGTACCAGCTTCTGTTCGAGAGATTCCTGAATCCGGAGCGGGTATCCATGCCGGATATTGATATTGATTTCTGTTATGAGCGCAGGCAGGAAGTAATTGATTATGTCGTGGAGAAGTACGGAAAAGACAAGGTGGTCCAGATCATAACCTTCGGAACGATGGCGGCGAGGGCTGTCATCCGTGATGTGGGAAGAGTTCTGGATATTCCTTATGCTAAAGTGGACGGCATCGCAAAGATGATTCCCAATGAGCTGAATATCACCATTGAAACGGCATTGAAAAAAAGTCCCGACTTGAAGAAGGCATATGCGGAAGATGAAGAAACGAAATATCTGGTCGACATGTCTAAGCGGCTGGAAGGTCTGCCGAGGCACGCGTCCATGCACGCCGCAGGTGTAGTTATCGGCAAGGATTCCATTGATGAATTTGTGCCTTTGGCAAAAGGCACAGATGAGGCGATAACGACACAGTTTACCATGACCACAATCGAAGAACTTGGACTGCTCAAAATGGACTTTCTGGGACTTCGGACCTTGACCGTCATACAGGACGCAGTGCATCTGATTGAAAAGAGAGAGGGAAAACCGTTTCATATTAACCAGATTGATACGGAAGATGCAAAAGTATATGAGATGATCGGCCAGGGGCGGACTGAGGGTGTGTTCCAGCTGGAAAGCGGCGGAATGAAATCTTTCATGAAGGAACTGAAGCCGGAGAGCCTGGAGGAGATTATCGCGGGGATTTCTCTTTACCGTCCGGGACCTATGGACTTTATCCCGAGATATGTAAAGGGAAAAGTAGATAAAGAGAGTATCCGCTATGACTGTCCGCAGCTGGAAAAGATCTTAAAGCCCACATATGGATGTATCGTATACCAGGAACAGGTTATGCAGATTGTTATGGAACTGGCAGGATATACCCTCGGGCGAAGTGATCTTGTCCGCAGAGCCATGTCTAAGAAAAAGGGCGATGTCATGGTGAAGGAGCGGAAGAATTTTGTTTACGGAAACGAGGAAGAAGGAATTCCCGGATGCATCAAAAACGGGATTGATGAAAAGCTGGCAAACCATATCTGGGATGAGATGCTGGATTTCGCCAAGTATGCCTTTAATAAATCCCATGCGGCGGCCTATGCGGTTGTCTCCTACCAGACTGCCTATCTGAAGTGCTACTATCAGAAAGAATTTATGGCTGCATTACTGACATCTGTTTTGGGAAATACTAATAAAGTATCAGAATATATTTATGCCTGCCGGAAAATGGGAATCAAGATACTGCCTCCGGATATCAACAAGGGCGAAGGTGCTTTCTCTGTGGATGACGGGTGTATCCGTTACGGACTCAGTGCCATCAAGAGCCTTGGAAAGCCTGTCATAGAAGAGATATTAAGAGAAAGATCCGAGCATGGTCCTTTTAAAAGCCTGAAAGATCTGGTGGAACGGCTTTCCAGCAAAGAAATGAACAAGCGCACAGTGGAAAGTTTAATCAAATCCGGGGCACTGGACGGGCTGGGACGCACAAGGAAGCAGCAGATGTTTGTCTATGCAAGCATCCTTGAAAGTATCCAAAAAGAACGGAAACACGAGATTTCCGGACAGATGAGCCTGTTAGACTTTCTGTCTGAAGACCAGCAGGAGAGCTTTGAGATAAAGTATCCGGATGTGGGAGAATATGATAAAGAGCAGAGGCTGGCCATGGAAAAAGAGGTGCTGGGAATCTATGTAAGCGGACATCCTCTGGAAGATGATGTGGAGATACTGGAAAAGCTCACAACAGCCAGTACAGCGGATTTTGCCGCAGAAGAGGATACAGGGCAGCCGGTACTAAAAGATAAGCAGACCTGCATCATCGGCGGCATTATCAGTGATATGAATGTAAAGCTTACGAGAAATAACCAAAATATGGCATTCTTGACCGTTGAAGATCTGATGGGGACTGTGGAGGTCATTGTATTTCCGAGAGAATTTAACAATTACCAGCACCTTTTGAAGGAGGATGCCAAAATTTTTGTAAAAGGCAATACTTCTATTTCTGAGGAAGAGAGCAAAATGGTCTGCAGCCAGATCAGCACATTTGATGATCTGGCCCAGGAAATCTGGGTGCAGTTTGATGATAAGGACCGGTTTTTCGCTGAACAGGAGAAATTTTATGAGATGCTGAAGCCCTACAGGGGCAGCAATCCTGTCATCGTCTACTGCCGCAAGGAGAGAGCAGTAAACAGGCTTGATCGGGCTTTCGCAGTAAGCAGTGAGGATGAACTTATTTATGCACTTGGAGAACGATATGGAAAAGGAAATATCAGGATAAAGAAAACAGGCTTAAAATAATTATATTGAAAATGTTTAACAAATGAATTAAAATGAGTCTAACAAAATATAATTTTATGCTATTATTTGGAGGATTTTAACATGGGAACACCGAAAGTAAGAACTATTGGAGTACTGACCAGCGGAGGAGATGCACCTGCAATGAACGCTGCCACAAGAGCAGTCGTCAGAGTAGGTTTGGAACGCGGTTTAAATGTAAAAGGTATCAGAAAAGGATATAATGGGTTATTGAACGAGGATATCATTGATCTGACTTCAAGACACACTGCAGATAGTATTTCACGGGGAGGCACTATTTTATTTACTGCCCGCTGTGATGAGTTTAAGACACCGGAAGGACAGAAAAGAGGCGCTGAGGTATGCCGGGAACAGGGAATCGACGGGCTGGTTGTTATCGGCGGAGACGGTTCTTTCCAGGGAGCGCAGAAACTTGCTGAACTTGGAATCAATACCATCGGAATTCCGGGAACCATCGACCTTGACATCGCATGTACTGAGTACACCATCGGCTTTGACACAGCAGTCAATACAGCCATGGAAGCCATTGACAAGATCAGAGATACATCTACATCCCACGAACGGTGCAGCATCGTAGAGGTAATGGGACGGGGAGCCGGTTATATTGCACTGTGGTGCGGAATGGCAACCGGAGCAGAAGATATCTTGATTCCGGAAAGCTTTGATGGCAATATGCCGAAACTGGAACAGCAGATCATTGAACATCTGCTCAGAAACAGGGCATTAGGAAAAACCCATCATATGATCATCAATGCAGAAGGTGTCGGACATTCCTACGGTATGGCTAAGAGAATTGAAGCAGCGACCGGAATTGAGACAAGAGCTACGATTTTAGGCCATATGCAGCGAGGCGGAAGCCCTACAGCAAAGGACAGGGTATATGCTTCTATGATGGGAGCCTATGCAGTTGATCTTTTATGCGCAGGAAAGAGCAACCGTATCGTCGGATACCAGAACGGAAAATTCATGGACATCGATATGGACGAGGGTCTGTCAATGGAAAAGCATGTGGATGACTATCAATTACAGATTGCCCATTTACTTGGAAAATAAAAAGATTTTATGGAAAAAGCGATCTTTTAAAGATGGCTTTTTCTGTATATAAGGAGAAATGAAAGGGAATGAAAAAGATTAAGCCGGTCCATATTATTTTATTTGGATTCTTATTTGTCATACTGATTGGGTCTGTTTTGCTGACATTGCCGATTGCGTCAAAGAGCGGCCAAGCCACGCCGTATATCAATGCACTGTTTACATCCACGACTTCGGTATGTGTTACCGGTCTGGTGGTGGAGACAACGATGACCTACTGGAGTACATTCGGGCAGCTGGTGATCCTGGTGCTGATACAGCTTGGAGGGCTGGGTGTTATAACATTCACCACAGGAATGTTCCTGTTTTTGAAAAAGAAGCTGACGATGAAAAACAGAATCCTGATTCAGGAGTCCTTTAGCTTGAATACAATGTCCGGTCTTATAGAACTGGTCCGCAAGATTTTAAAAGGAACTTTTATAATAGAAGGAATCGGAGCGGCGTTATTTGCGACACAGTTTATCCCTGAATTCGGGGTAAAATATGGTATATGGGCTTCTGTCTTTAATTCTGTATCTGCTTTCTGCAATGCCGGGATTGATATTATACAGACAGACAGTCTCAGAAGCTATATAACAAATCCAGTGGTAAATTTTACTGTAATGGCATTAATTATCCTGGGAGGTCTCGGTTTTATTGTCTGGAGAGATCTGCTTCGGGTATTCCGGGGGCTGATCCACAGGGAATTTCCGCTGAGAAGAGCCTTTGGAAAACTGAAGCTTCATTCTAAAATTGTGCTGTCCACCACAGTGATTTTAATTTTTATAGGAACAGTTTTTATTTTTATCTTTGAATATGCAAATACTAAGACTATAGGCAATCTGTCTCTGGGCAATAAGATCATGGCATCTCTGTTCCAGTCGGTAACTGTGAGAACCGCAGGATTTGAGACGGTGCCTCAGGCAGCACTGACAGAAGGGTCTTCACTGATCTCTATGATTCTTATGTTTATCGGAGGATCTCCGGTAGGAACAGCCGGGGGAGTTAAGACTGTGACCTTTGTTGTTTTGGTATACTGTGTGCTTGTAACAGTAAAACAAGAGGGTGCCATCCATATATTTAAGAGAACGATTCCGATGCATGTTATACCAAAGGCTCTGACGATTATTTGCGTCAACCTGATTGTGCTTCTGTCTTCTATTTTGGTTGTGCTGGTTTCTGATACAGCATCCTTTATGGATACATGTTATGAATGTGTCTCCGCATTGGGTACTGTCGGCCTTAGCAAAGGGCTGACTCCGGATCTGAGTGTCATCGGACGGCTGGCAATTATCGTCACCATGTATCTGGGCAGAGTAGGCCCGGTGTCATTGGCGGTAGGATTTGCTGTCCGGGGCAAAAAGAAAGTATTGGCAGCCTATCCGGAAGAAGATATAATTTTAGGATAAAGGCATTTTTTACATGATTTCCGTTCGGCTCTTAGAATGCCTCACTCCAATCATGTGAAAAATGGAGATAGTTTCTACAGTACAAATTGTATTTTGCGGAGATATATTTTACACGATATTATTGTAAAGGAGTAACGAAGATGGGAAAATCATATGCAGTGCTTGGGCTTGGCAAATTTGGAAAGAGTGTGGCTTTAAATCTTATGAAGGATGGGGCGGAAGTGCTGGCAGTGGATCAGAAAGAAGAGCTGGTCCGGGATATTGTGGATTATGTTACCTGTGCAGTCTGTGCAGATGTCACAGATATGGAAGTAATGAACAGCATCGGGCTGGAGGAAATGGACGGAGTGGTCATCGCCACTGCAGAAAGCCTGGAAGCCAGTGTCATGGCACTGATGATCGCAAAAGAGATTGGAGTGCCCTATATACTTGCCAAGGCGGACGGAAGGCTGAAAGGAGAGATTTTAAAACGGATCGGAGCCGATGAGGTGGTCTATCCGGAAGAAGAAATGGGAGCAAGGACGGCTTATAATCTTGTCAGCGGAAAAGTGATGGACCTGTTTGATCTGTCTTCCAAGACCAGTATTGTAGAAATTCATCTGAAAAAGGGATGGGTCGGAAAGAATCTGCGCCAGCTGGACATCCGCGGAAAGTACAACATTAATGTTGTGGCAATCCACAGCGGAGAGGACTTTAACGGAGCACCGGATCCGGACCAGATACTGAATGAGCGCGACAGCCTGATTGTCATTGGAAACAAAGAAGATTTAATTAAGCTCAGGTAGCAAAGGAATGAAGTGTATGCCGGGGAAGGCAGCTTGTGAAACAGATGGAGAAAATTCATGATTACAACATCACAGAATAAGCAGATCAAACAGGCAGTGAAGCTTTTAAAAAGCTCCAGAGAGAGAAAAAAGACCGGATTGTTTGTGGCAGAAGGGCTTCGTATGTTTCGGGAAATTCCGGAAGAACTCAGAGAAAAAGTGTTTGTTTCCAGTGATTTTCTGAAGGAGCATAAAGAACTGCTCCGGGGAATCTCATTTGAGGAAGTATCTCCGCAGGTGTTCCGGGAGATATCTGACACAGAGACACCTCAGGGAATTTTGTCTTTGGTAAGAATGCAGCAGCATTCGGTTTCTGAAATACTCAAACAGAGTGGCAGCAGCATTCTTCTGCTTGAAAACCTTCAGGATCCGGGAAACCTGGGAACGCTGGTCAGGACTGGAGAAGGTGCGGGAGTCAGCGGTGTTATTATGAGCAAAGATACGGTGGATATCTATAATCCCAAAGTCATACGCTCTACTATGGGTTCCGTTTTCCGGGTACCATTCTGTTACGTGGAGGATCTCTCTGAGACAGTAGGGCTGTTAAGGCAGCAGTCCATTCATGTCTATGCGGCGCATCTGAATGGTACAGATTATACGGATGAATCATATGATAAACTCAGTGCATTTCTCATAGGCAACGAGGGGAACGGACTGACGGACAGAATAGCGGCTTTGGCGGATAAGAGGATAAGGATCCCCATGGAAGGCCGGGTCGAATCATTAAATGCGGCTATGGCCGGAGGCCTTCTTATGTATGAGGCCAGACGGCAGAGAAAAGGAGGTAGCTGATATGTATACGGTATACTGGTTGATTGCGGTAGCTGTTTTCCTGTTGCTGGAAATATTAACTTTAGGCCTTACATGTATTTGGTTTGCAGTGGGAGCGCTGGCAGCAGCCATTGCCGCCGGACTGGGACTGCCATTTATTGGACAGCTGATCCTGGCTGCGGCAGTTTCCTGCATTGTCTTTGTGTTTGCAAGGCCGTGGGCACAAAAGTATTTGAACAACAAGACAGAAAAGACTAATGCAGAAAGTCTGATTGGGAAAACAGGCATCGTTAAAAAAAGGATTGTCAATATCAAGGGGCAGGGAATGGTCTATATCCAGGGAATGGAATGGACAGCACGCTCTGCCGATGATGGAGAGATCCCCGAAGACACAGAAGTAGTCGTAGAGGAAATTAAAGGTGTGAAACTAATCGTGAGCAAGAAATAGGAGGTGCAGAATGTTTATATTACTAATAATTTTATTTGTTATCATCGTTATGGCCATGCTTTCCAGTATCCGGATCGTACCGCAGGCAAATGCATATGTGGTAGAGCGTTTGGGAGCGTTTAAGGAAACATGGTCTGTGGGACTTCATATAAAGGTTCCTTTCATTGACCGCGTGGCGAGAAGAGTAAACCTGAAAGAACAGGTTGTGGATTTTCCGCCTCAGCCGGTTATCACAAAGGACAATGTTACTATGCAGATTGACACCGTTGTCTATTTTCAGATCACAGATCCGAAGCTCTATTCCTATGGAGTTGAAAATCCGATCATGGCGATCGAAAATCTGACTGCCACAACATTAAGAAATATCATCGGTGACCTGGAACTCGACCAGACATTGACATCCAGAGAAACAATCAACACAAAGATGCGTGCCACTTTAGATGAGGCAACAGACCCGTGGGGAATCAAAGTAAACCGTGTGGAATTAAAAAATATCATTCCTCCGGCTGCTATTCAGGATGCCATGGAAAAGCAGATGAAAGCGGAAAGAGAACGAAGAGAAGCGATCCTCCGTGCAGAGGGTGAGAAAAAATCTTCCATTCTCCGTGCAGAAGGGCATAAGGAATCCGTGATTCTGGAAGCAGAAGGTGATAAGGAATCTGCGATTCTGCGGGCAGAAGCCAACAAAGAAGCGACCATCAGGGAATCAGAAGGACAGGCAGAAGCGATCAAACAGATCCAGAAGGCGAACGCAGACGGTATTGAATTCTTAAAGAAAGCATCACCGGACAATGCCGTACTCCAGTTAAAGAGCCTTGAAGCCTTTGCAAAAGCCGCAGACGGAAAGGCTACAAAGATTATTGTTCCATCTGAGATCCAGGGAATTGCAGGACTGGTGAAATCAATCACGGAAGTAGCTGCAGACGAAAAACCTTCTCTGAGGGAGGAAATTGAAGAGAGTTTGACCAATTCTTCAAAATAAGATATAATATCCATTAGTGTGTACTTTTTCAAAACGAAAAGGCACGAATATTATCATTTAGGAGGAAAAAGGAATGAGATTGAAAAAAGTTTTAGCAGTAGGTCTCGCAGCTGTTATGGGAATCAGCCTGGTTGCATGCGGCGGCGGAAATAAGAAAGACTCCAAGGAAAAGACATATAAGATTGCATCTGACACAACATTTACCCCGTTCGAATTTGAAGATAAGGATGGAAACCGTGTAGGGATCGATCTTGATTTATTGGATGCGATTGCAAAAGAAGAAGGGTTTAAATACAAAGTCACAGCAGTTGGCTTCGATGCTGCAATGGCTTCCGTAGAGTCCGGACAGAGCGACGGAATGATCGCAGGTATGTCTATTACCAAGGAAAGAAAGCAGAAATATGATTTTTCCGATGCTTACTATGATTCCAAAGTAGCATTCGCTGTGAAAAAAGGCGGAAAGACATTTGATAATATTAAAGATAAGAAAAAAGCAGAAAAAGAAGCTCTTTCCAGCCTGAAAGGAAAGACTGTGGCAGCAAAAGTAGGTACAGTTGGTGCAACATATGCCAACAAAAATGCTGACAAATACGGCTATAAGGTAAGACAGTTCAAGGATTCACCAACCATGTATCAGGCAGTGCTGACTGGAAATGCAGCAGCATGTTTTGAAGACTTCCCGGTAATCTCTTACCAGATCGGGCAGAAGGATCTGAAATTACAGGTTGCTTTCACATCTGAGAGCGGAAGCCAGTATGGATTTGCTGTAAAGAAGGGCAAAAACTCTGAGCTTGTAGAGAAGTTTAACAGCGGATTAAAGAAGATCAAAGACAACGGAAAATATCAGGAAATCGTTGATAAATATACTAAGACTAAGTAGGCGGACAGATTATGAACTTTATAGAACTATTTCAACAGTATTTTCCGTCGTTCTCGACGGCGCTGGGACTGACACTGCAGCTTGCCCTTGCTTCCCTGATCTGTGCCAGCATCATCGGTATTATTTTTGGTATGTTCAGCGTATCAAAAAACAAAATACTGAACATTATCTGCAAAATATATGTAGATATCATCCGCGGAACTCCATTAGTGGTACAGGTTTTTATTATGTATTACGGAGTGGCAGGAGCTTTCCTGCAGCCGATGGATTTAAACTGGGATGATTTCGGCGGGCCGTTTGTGGCCGCAGTTGTAGCTCTCAGCTTAAATGCAGGAGCTTACATGGCTGAGATTGTCCGCGGAGGAATCGAGTCTGTGGACAAGGGTCAGATGGAGGCGGCAAGAAGCCTCGGTCTGCCTTACGGAAAAGCTATGTCAAAAGTAATCCTTCCTCAGGCGATCCGGACCATGCTTCCTTCTATCATCAACCAGTTCATTATTTCCATCAAGGATACCTCTTTAGTCTATGCGATCGGTATCCGGGAACTTACGATGAACAGCCAGATTATAACGGCCAATGAGCCTACATCTGTCATGAGTATCTATGTGATGGCAGCCATCTACTATCTGGTAATATGCACCATCCTTTCTAAGGTGGCAAATGTTGTGGAAAGGAAGTTGTCCTATGGAAAATAAAGACAAGAGAAAAGTAAAGGTTCAAGTAAGAGGACTGGTTAAAAGCTTCGGCGATTTAGAAGTATTAAAAGGGATGGATCTGGAAGTTGCGGACGGGGAAGTTGTCTGCCTGATCGGCCCTTCCGGTTCCGGAAAGAGTACATTTTTAAGATGTCTCAACCGCCTGGAAACTATTACGGGCGGAGAAGTCGTTGTGGACGGTTTTGATATCACAGACAAGGGAACAGACATCAATAAAGTGCGGGAAAATATCGGCATGGTATTTCAGCATTTTAACCTGTTTCCTCATAAGACTGTTTTAGAAAATATCACTATGGCTCCGGTCCAGTTAAAGAAAATGACGCTGGAGGAGGCCAAAACAGTAGGCATGGACCTGCTGAAGGATGTTGGACTTGAGGAAAAGGCTTCTGTCTATCCGGCTCAGCTTTCCGGAGGCCAGAAACAGCGTGTGGCCATAGCAAGAGCTTTGGCAATGCATCCTGATATTATGTTGTTTGATGAGCCGACGAGTGCCCTTGACCCTGAGATGGTCGGAGAAGTTCTGAATGTTATGAAACAGCTGGCAAAGAACGGAATGACCATGGTTGTGGTAACACATGAGATGGGATTTGCACGTGAAGTTGCAGACCGGATTATTTTCATGGATGCAGGATATATCGTTGAACAGGGAGAACCCCACGAGCTTTTATCAAATCCGAAAGAAGAAAGAACAATCAATTTCCTGAATCAGGTATTATAAAGACGATACAAAACAACCGCTTCTTATGAATGGATAAGAGGCGGCTGTTTTTCTATAGTGTCTCAGAAAAGGAGGACTGCGATGAAGACAATATTGTGTTATGGGGATTCCAATACATACGGTTATAATCCGGACAGCGGATACAGATACCCATACGAGCAAAGATGGACAAGTATCTTAGAAAAAAATTTTTACGGCCGCGCCAGGGTAATCCCGGAGGGGCTCAACGGGAGAACTACCTGCTTTGAAGATGAGATCCGACCGGGAAGAAACGGCTATACTTATCTGGAACCGTGTCTTCACTCTCATGGTCCTGTAGATCTGGTGATTTTGATGCTTGGCACCAATGATCTCAAGATCCGGTTCCAGCTGACTCCGGTGGATATTGGGAAAGCCATTGAGAGGCTGATGAAAAAAATACTGGAAGTAACGCCGCAGAAAAGAGAAGACGGCAGACCGGCGGACATTCTGCTGGTTTCTCCTATTTTAGTCGGAGAAAATATACGGGAGGTTTCTGACGGTGAGACAATGGGATTTGAAAGAGCCTGTGATTATTCTAAACGTCTGGCTTCTGTATACAAAGAATGGGCCGAATGTTACGGGGTTTATTTTTTGAATGCGGCACAGTATGCAGAACCGTCTGAAAAAGATGCATGTCATCTGAGTGCCGAAGGCCATCGAAAGCTCGGAGAAGCCATCAGTAAGGCTTGTGAAAACATATGGAGTGCTATATAATGATTGTTATGCAAAGCCCATAAAACGGAGGAAGAAAGATGAATTTAAAAGGAAGAAATTTTTTAACACTGAAAGATTTTACCCCGGAAGAGATCGGCTATCTGCTGGATCTTGCGGCAAAGTTAAAAGCAGATAAGAAAAAAGGAATTACAGGAGACAGTCTCAAAGGCAAAAACATTGCTCTTATATTTGAAAAGCCCAGCACAAGGACAAGATGTGCATTTACGATCGGGTGTATTGACGAGGGAGGACATCCTGAATATTTGGGAAAAGACGATATTCAGCTTGGATATAAGGAAAGTGTGGAGGATACAGCCAGAGTTCTCGGAAGAATGTTTGACGGTATTGAATTCCGGGGATTTTTACATGAGAATGTGGAGAAACTGGCAAAATACAGCGGAGTACCGGTATGGAACGGCCTGACGGATGACTACCATCCGACACAGATACTGGCTGATTTTCTTACCCTGAGAGAACAGTTCGGGCAGTTAAAGGGGCTGAACTTCGTTTTTGCAGGAGACGGACGAAATAATATGGGCAATTCTCTGATGATCGGCTGTGCAAAAATGGGTGTAAACTTTACTTGTCTTGCGCCGAAGAGCCTTTGGCCGAAAGAGGAGCTGATTCATCAGTGCAAAGAGTACGCAAAGCAGTCCGGTGCGGAACTTATTTTTACAGAAGATACAGATGCAGTAAAAGGAGCAGACTGCATTTACACAGATGTTTGGTGTTCAATGGGAGAAGAAGATAAGGCTGCAGAGAGAGTAGCTCTGTTAAAGCCATTCCAGGTCAATGATGAACTGATGAAAAAGACCGGAAAAGATACGAGCATCGTCATGCACTGTCTACCGGCGGTGAAAGGCAATGAAGTCACGGAGGATGTCTTTGAGAAGCATGCAGAAGTGATTTTCGATGAAGCGGAAAACCGTATGCATACGATAAAGGCGGTCATGGTTGCGACTCTTGGAGAAAACTAAGCAATGAAAGAAAAGATTCTCAGGGAATTAAAACAGCAAGACGGTTATCTGTCCGGACAGGAGTTGTGTCAAAAATTCGGTGTTTCAAGAACAGCAGTCTGGAAGCATATCAAGGCTTTGAGGGAAGAGGGATATGTTATTGATTCTGTCAGCAACAAGGGCTACAAACTGGTTCAATGTCCGGATGTGCTGTGCGCCGAAGATATTCAAAGCAGCCTTTCAACCTGCTGGCTCGGCAGAACAGTAAAGGTCATGAGAACTGTGGATTCTACCAATCTGGAGGCAAGGAGGCTTGCAGAGCAGGGGGCTGCTCATGGGACCCTTGTGACTGCGGAAGAACAGACCTCCGGGAGAGGAAGAAGAGGCCGCTCATGGATCTCCGTGCCGGGACAGGGCGTCTGGATGAGTTTTGTACTGAGGCCTGATATTGAGCTTGAAAACAGTTCCATGCTGACTCTTGTGGCGGCTCTGGCAGTAGAGAAAGGGATCAAAGATGCAGCAGGCATTGACGGAAGCATCAAATGGCCGAATGATGTACTGATTAACGGGGAAAAGGTCTGTGGAATCCTTACAGAGCTGAGTGCACAGATGGATGAGCTGAACTATATTGTCGTGGGTATTGGAATTAATGCAAACATTGACCACTTTCCGGAGGAAGTCAGGGACAAGGCTACTTCCCTGCTTGCAGAAGCAGGAGAACCTGTAGACCGGACAAGGCTTTTGTGCCAGGTTCTGAAGCATTTTGAACAAGACTATGAGATCTTTCGAAAGACAGAAGACTTTTCTGCACTGATGGACGAATACAACAGTTTTCTTGCCCACTATGGACAGGAGATCAAGGTAGTGCGGGGAAAGGATGAGTACATCTGCCGGTCCGGAGGGATTAACAGGCGGGGTGAACTTACAGTGGAAGATTCCCTTGGCCGGACACAGGAGATATTTTCCGGAGAAGTTTCAATCAGAGGAATTCATGGCTACAGTGTATGACAGGAGGAAGTATGTATCAGGAGACGATGGTCCTTTGCGGTTCCAACGGATATGAAAAAAAATATTATTTAAATGAAGATTTTGAATCTCTTCCCCAGCAGATAAAGGATGAACTGAAGATTGCCTGTGTTTTGTATACGGAGGAAATCGGAGGCATCCTGACTTTGGAGTTTGATGAAGAAGGAAAGCTTTCATTTAAGACAACAGCCGCAGACAATGATTATTTTTATGATGAAATTGGAAGTGCACTGAAAATAAAAGAAATGCAGCGGGACAAAGCAGATCTTTGGGAATCGCTGGAATTGTTTTTCAGAGTGTTTTTTCTGGGAGAAGAGGTATAGAGATGTTATTGACAATGGATGTGGGAAATACCAATATTACAGCAGGTATTTTTGTGGATAAGGATCTGGTGGAATTGTTCAGGATTACTACAAAGCTGCCCAGGACTTCCGATGAATTCGGGATTCTGATCCGGGATATGATCGCTGCAAAAGGTCTTGACACGAGAGAGATTGATGCAGCTATTATCGGATCTGTAGTGCCGAATATTATGTATTCCCTGACGAACGGGATTATCAAATATTTCGATGTGACGCCAGTGATCGTGGGACCCGGCATTAAAACAGGGATCAACCTTGGACGCCTGAATCCCAGGGAAGTGGGAGCAGACCGGATCGTGGATCTGGTAGCAGCCTATGAGATCTACGGGGGTCCTACATTAGTAATCGATTATGGGACAGCGACGACCTATGATGTTGTGACGGAAGACGGCGTCTTTTTAGCCGGGGTGACAGCCCCGGGCATCCGTACTTCTGCCAACGCCCTCTGGAAAGGAGCCGCAAGGCTTCCGGAAATAGAAATTAAGA
This sequence comes from Anaerostipes sp., assembly GCF_018381315.1. Taxonomy (GTDB): domain Bacteria; phylum Bacillota; class Clostridia; order Lachnospirales; family Lachnospiraceae; genus Anaerostipes. Next base: position 74,007 of record NZ_JAGZSD010000002.1, read on the forward strand.
CTCCGGAGAGTATTCTTGCCACAAATACGATTACAAGCATGCAGGCAGGGCTTATGTATGGCGTTATCGGTGAGACAAAATATATCATTGAGCAGATGAAAAAGGAAACAGGGTTCGAAGACATGAAGGTTGTCGCCACAGGAGGACTGGGCAAGATGATTTCCAAAGAAGTTCCGGAGATCAACTGTTTTGATGACACACTGACATTGAAGGGATTGCGGATTATTTATGAAAAGCAGCAGTAGATTAAATCCATTGGCCATTGGAGATATTAAAATAGAACATCCTTTTTTACTAGCTCCAATGGCAGGAGTTACAGACCTTCCTTACCGGCTTTTATGCAAGGAGATGGGAGCGGGGCTTCTCTATACAGAGATGGTCAGCGCAAAGGGAATGTACTATAACAGCCCCAATACAGGCCCGCTTCTTGAGAAAGAGGAAACAGAGAAACCCATTGCCGCCCAGATTTTTGGATCAGAGCCGGAATTGATGGCGGATATGGCTGTCCGGATGGAGGAAATGGGTTTTGATCTTATCGACATTAATATGGGATGTCCGGTTCCGAAGATCGTAAACAACGGGGATGGATCGGCTTTGATGAAAAACCCTAAGCTGGCCGGGAAGATCATCCGCAGTATGGCAGATAAACTGAAAGTGCCGGTTACCGTAAAGATCCGGAAAGGCTTTGATGACCGGCACATCAATGCAGTAGAGATGGCTAAGATTGCAGAACAGAGCGGCGCAGCGGCAATTGCTGTTCATGGCAGAACAAGAGAGCAGTATTATTCCGGGAAGGCGGACTGGGATATTATAAGGCAGGTAAAAGAAGCAGTGACCATTCCGGTTATAGGAAACGGGGATATCAACTCACCCTTGGATGCTGAAAGGATGCTCGCCGAAACAGGCTGTGACGGCCTAATGATTGCCAGAGGTGCCAAAGGAAATCCTTGGATTTTCAGAGAGCTGTGCTGTTATTTTGAGACAGGAGAACTTCTTCAGAGACCGGAGATGAATGAGATTACAGAGATGATTCTCAGGCATGCCAGGATGATGATAGAATATAAAGGTGAGTATATCGGGATTCGGGAGATGAGAAAACATGTATCGTGGTATACGCACGGACTTGCCGGAGCAGCAAAGCTGAGAGATCAGGTAAATCATGCAGAGAGTATTGAAGAACTGGCTGACCTTATAAGAGGATACGAGAAATAGGAGGGCTTAGTATGGAATTATGCACATGTATTGTTCCGTGTTTTAATGAAGAAGAAGCGATTCCTTATTATTATGAAGAAATGCAGAACGTTATGCCGAAAATCCCGGATCTGAAGTTTGAGCTGCTGTTTATTGATGACGGCAGCAGTGACGGTACGCTTAAAGTTCTGAAAGAGCTTGCACAAAAAGATGACAGGGTCAGGTATATTTCCTTTTCAAGAAATTTCGGAAAGGAGGCAGCACTTTATGCAGGTCTTCAGAATGCTGACGGGGACTATGCAGTAACGATGGACGTGGATTTACAGGATCCTCCGTCACTGATTCCGGATATGTATAAAGTTATTCAGGAAGGCGAGTATGACAGTGTAGCTACCAGAAGGGTCACAAGAAAAGGTGAGCCTAAGATCCGGTCATTTTTTGCAAGGAAGTTTTATCAGATTATTAATAAGATGTCAGATGCGGATATTGTAGACGGGGCAAGAGATTTCAGGCTTATGAAACGTTCCATGGTGGATGCTATCCTGTCAATGAAAGAGTATAACCGGTTTTCAAAAGGTATTTTTGGATGGGTCGGTTTTAAAACCAAGTGGCTGGAATATGAGAATGTGGAAAGGGTGGCAGGAGAAACGAAATGGTCGTTTTGGAAGCTGTTCCATTATGCTATGGAAGGGATTATTGCTTTTTCTACAACTCCGCTTTCCATTGTATCTGTCATTGGAGTGGTGATTTGTATGCTTTCCTTTATTCTTTTGATTGTAATCATTATCCGTGCGCTTCTGGTAGGAGATCCGGTTGCCGGCTGGCCGTCTTTGGTGTGTATTATCACTTCACTAGGTGGTGTGCAGCTGCTTTGTACCGGAATCGTGGGATTATATTTATCAAAGACTTATCTGGAGGCTAAAAGCAGACCCATTTACATTGTAAAAGAGAAAAACTAAAGAAAGAGAACAATCCTTAGTTGACAAACAAATTACCGCTGGGATATAATTTACGGATGAGCGTGTACGAACCAGACGGACAGAAGTATTGATATAGAATGAAAGGAAGCGAAAATATGGCAGAAGCAAAGAAGAATATTCTGACTCAGGAAGGATTAAAGACTTTAGAGGATGAATTACAGGATTTAAAAGTAGTAAAGAGAAAAGAAGTTGCCCAGAAGATTAAAGAAGCAAGAGAGCAGGGTGACTTATCGGAGAATGCAGAATATGATGCTGCGAAAGACGAGCAGAGGGATATTGAGGCAAGAATCGAAGAGTTAGAGCAGATCCTGAAAAATGCTGAAGTTATTGATGAAGAGTTCCAGCATGGTGTCATCAGCCTTGGCTGCCTTGTAAAATTAGAAGATATGACATTTAATGAAGAAGTGACTTATCATATTGTAGGTTCCACAGAGGCGGATATCTTGAACAATAAGATTTCAAATGAAGCACCGATCGGAAAAGCACTGCTTGGGGCTAAAATCGGAGATGTGGTAGAAGTGGAAGGCGTAGGCCAGGTCAATAAATATAAAGTTTTAGACGTAAAGAGAAAGTAAGAGGATTGGAAAGTGGCAGAACAGAACAAAGATATGGGTGAACTGGTCAAGGTACGGAGAGATAAGCTGGAAGAGCTGCAGAGTGCCGGGAAAAACCCGTTTGAAATTATGAAGTATGATACAACCCACCATTCCATGGAGATTAAAGATCATTTTGAAGAACTGGAAGGGGAAGAAGTAGCGGTTGCGGGAAGGATGATGTTTAAAAGGGTCATGGGGAAGGCCTCTTTCTGCAATATCCAGGACCTGCAGGGCCGGATTCAGGCATATGTGGCAAGAGATGAGATCGGTACAGAGGAGTACAAGGATTTCAAAAAAATGGATATCGGAGACATCATCGGGATCAAGGGAACTGTATTTGCAACAAAGACTGGTGAGAAGTCTATTCATGCAAAGGAAGTTGTCCTTTTATCCAAAAGCTTAAAGCCGCTTCCGGAGAAATTCCATGGATTAAAGGATACGGATGCAAGATACCGCCAGAGATATGTAGATCTGATTATGAACGAAGAATCCAAAGACACATTTATCAAGCGTTCTAAGATCATCAGTAAGATCCGTTCTTATTTAGACGGACAGGGATTTATGGAAGTGGAGACCCCGATGCTGGTTGCCAATGCCGGAGGAGCTGCGGCGAGACCGTTTGAGACTCATTATAATGCGCTGGATGAAGATGTAAAACTCCGTATTTCTCTGGAGCTTTATTTAAAGAGGCTGATCGTAGGCGGACTTGAAAAGGTATACGAGATTGGCCGTGTATTCAGAAACGAAGGCGTGGATACAAGACATAACCCTGAATTTACATTGATGGAGTTATACCAGGCATATACTGATTATAACGGTATGATGGATCTGACTGAAAATATGTACCGTTATCTTGCACAGGAAGTCGTAGGAAGCACAACGATTACGTACAATGGCATTGAGATGGATCTTGGGAAACCGTTTGAGAAGATTACAATGGTGGAAGCGGTAAAGAAATATGCAGGGGTTGATTTTGACGAAATCCATTCACTGGATGAAGCAAGGGCGGCTGCAAAGGAACATCATGTAGAGTACGAAGAACGCCATAAGAAAGGTGATATCCTTAATTTATTCTTTGAAGAGTTTGTAGAGGATAAACTGATTCAGCCTACATTTGTCATGGATCATCCGGTTGAGATTTCTCCGCTTACAAAGAGAAAACCTGAAAATCCGGACTATGTAGAACGTTTTGAATTTTTCATGAACGGATGGGAAATGGCAAACGCATATTCTGAGCTGAATGATCCGATCGATCAGAGAGAACGGTTTAAGGCTCAGGAAGAACTGTTGGCTCAGGGAGATGAGGAAGCCAATTCTACAGATGAAGATTTCCTGAATGCGCTGGAAGTTGGAATGCCGCCTACAGGAGGGATCGGATTTGGGATTGACCGTATGGTCATGCTGCTGACAGACTCATCTGCTATCAGGGATGTATTGTTATTTCCGACAATGAAGTCATTAGACAAATAATTGAGGCAAGAAAGCCCATATATAAGCAATTTTTAATAAAAAACAGTTATTAAAGAATCAAATTTTACATCACATTTAAATCATGTATTTTGTAGTTCAATAAAGAATCTGCGGATAAATGTGAAAAAAGTAATTAACCAGCTGTGAGGTGTGAACCTTATGGCTGGTTTTGTGTTACCATAAAAAGGGAAGGTATTCAAACATATAAAATGTAATAAAGATCCAGAATTTTACCTGATGTTATTGTGCTTAAGTGGTATAATTTACATATAGTTCATGAAGAATATCAACTTATAAAGTATCAGCCGATTCGTAAAATTTGCAAGAACTCTTATAAAAATATTGTAATTAGATATCACAATAAGGAGGAATTTTATGGGAGAAGTCATAAAAATGAATACATCTGAAGATTTAGAAGTATTAAGCGGAGAAAATGAAATAATTCGAGTTGCAGAGGATATGCTGGATGATGTAAAAAAGCAAATTGAAGTTGGAAATACAATTAGTATTCCAATAGCTGAACTTGCCACGTTAGGGGCAGGAGTGTCGTCTTTGATTCCATCATTACATACAGTGACACAAACTACAACGGTCAATGTAAATGGGTTATTTCAATTAGCGAATGCAGAGATTGGAGATACTTTACAAAAAGCAAAGAATGGAAATTTTTGGGGCGCGCTTAAGACATCTACGGGAAAATCTAAGTTTGTACAGTTACAAGAGGCTGGACCTTTATCTGCGTCAACAGCTACTGTTCTGCCGATTGATCCGGCAACAATGATGATGGCAGCAGCATTATTTTTAATAGAAAAAAAACTGGACGGAATTGCTGAGATGCAAAAGCAGATTCTTGATTTCTTGGAAAAAGAAAAGAAATCAGAAATAGAAGCTGACATTGAAACACTGATCTATATCGTTAATAAGTACAAATCAAATTGGGATAATGAAACTTATGTAAAAAATAACCACAAGCTGGTTTTGGATATTCAGAGAACTGCCCGTAAAAATATGCTTTTATATCAGAAAGAAGTATCAGGGTTGCTTAATTCAAAGCAGTTAATTACTGTTCAGCTGCAGGTGAAATCAAAATTGGATAAACTGCAGGACAAATTTAAGTTCTATCGATTATCGCTTTATATCTATTCATTAGCATCATTATTAGAAATTATGCTTAGTGGGAATTTTAAAGAAGAGAATATCTCTGGTGTCAAAGATGAGGTGGTGTCATTGGCAAATACATACAGAGAAATGTTTAGAAAGGCATCAGAGAGCATAGAAAAAGAGAGCGATTCTTCCTTGGAAACAAATTTGCTAAAGGGATTAGGCGTGGCAACAAAAGGAGCTGGAAAACTTATTGGTGCAATACCTGTTGTAAAGGAAGGACAAGTAGATGAATTTCTTCAGGGCAGTGGTGCAAAGATCAAAAAAAATGCTAGTGAATTAGAAATGAAATATGTCAAAGAGTTTGCATCTATCGCTAATCCCGAAATATCAGGAATTATACAGCAAATGAATGAAATGGTTCGTATATATAATCATACGTCACAAATTTATTTTGATGAAAACAGGATATACATTGCAAGTGCCGAATAACAGAGGAACGCATGTGAAAAGACGGTGTTGTAGGGAAGATATAAGAGTTTAAAGGTAGCAATTATAATTTTTCCGAAAAGAATCCGATATCCAAATTACAGGATAGCGATATTCAGTAAATCATGGGACACAGAGATACTGCAACTACTATGGTAGTATATGCAGAAGATATCAAAAAGGCAATAGAAGAAACAGAAATTGAAAGGGAGACTGAAAAAACAGTCTCTCTTTCTTATTGAACAGAGAAACTATTTGCCTTTGGCAAATCGCATTTGCCGCGCAAAGTGTACAAACCTTTCAAAGAATGAGGCGTTGGGGGAGAAAAAGAGGTTTGCAGAGATACTGTAACGTAAGATGTTCAATCGGAATAAAATGTATTACAAAGATAAATAAAGGAAGGATAAGTGTGTTAGTAACCTCTATTATAATTGCTGCGGCTATTGTCATTATAGCTGTACTGGCTGTTCTAATCGTATGGCGGATCAGAAGCCGCCGGTTTCGACCAAGTGCGGATAAGAAGCAGCAACAGATGGATTTAAATGCCGACCTCAAAGATGCGGGGTTTGCATATGAAATAAATGGTGATTACTTTTATTCTTTAATGAACTGCTGGCAGCGGGAAGTAGGATACTGCCGCCTTTACGATGAAGCAGCACCCATGTTTAATATGATCATGGACTGTGAGCCTGTTACATTCTCTTATGGAGGGAAAAGATGGCTGATAGAACTGTGGAAAGGGCAGTACGGAATTACAACCGGAGGAGAAATAGGTATATACAATACAGAAAGGGAAGACATTGATGATGAAAGGTTTCGGGGAACTTTTTACGAAAATATAAGAGATGACGAGAGGCTGCCGCTGTCTTTTGTCCTGAGGAAAAATGGAAAAGTCATTCTGCGCCGCAAGGCTGTCCATTGGTGGCTGACTGGTTTTAAGCTTGGAGAATTTTCTGAAAAAGATTCCCTTACTATGGATGCATCCATAACGTTTCCAAATCCGGAAATGAGGAATGCATTTACAGACAGCCTGAGAAATCTTGGATATGGAAGAAGGGAATTTTCTGTCCGAAAAAATACAGTGAATATACATTATACGGAGCCTCATTCTGTGCAGCCGGAAGCCCAAGATGGATTGAGTGAAGCTGTGGTCCAGAAAACAAACAGAAATAACTGCAGATTATATGAATTCTCTACTGAAAAGTACAGTGATACACTTGATAAAGTGGAATATATAAAGGCAGTTATGCCGGAACTCTACACAATATTTGTGGATTCTCTCTATGCAAAAGGCCTGTATGGAGCATTTGAATGGATTATTGACTGGCTGAAGGGAAAGAGGCCGCATCCGCCAAAACCGCCATGCCCGCCAAAACCACCATGTCTTCCAGAACCGCCATGCCCGCCTAAGCCTTCATGTCCTCCGGAACCGGTATGCCATCCATGCCCGCCGAATCGGGGATGCAAGCCTCATGACTGCTGCTGCCGGAAACCAGATTCCTGCAGAGACTGCGGAAAACAGAGGGAAGAATGAGTTACAGGACAGTAAAGCGGAAACTGGACCGGGTTTATGCACATGCGCCGGTTTTATCATTTGACTCTGGTTCTAAATTGGTGATTATGAGTGACTGCCACCGGGGGCAGGGAAACGCAGGAGATAATTTTCTTGCTAATCAGGCAGTATGCTTCGGGGCATTGGAATATTACTTCAACGGAGGATTTACCTATATTGAACTTGGCGACGGGGATGAACTGTGGGAAAACAGGAAATTAAAAACCATTGTAGAGGTTCACGATGATATCTTTTGGATGCTTTCGAGATTTTATAAGAAGAAACGGCTCTATATGGTTTATGGAAACCATGATATTGTCAAACGGGATAAGAATTATATGAACCGCCACTGCGGACATTATTATTGTGACTGCGATCGTGCGAATCAGCCTCTCCTGCCGGAAATTACTGTGGAGGAAGGATTGGTTTTCCGAAACAGTGAAAATGGAAAAGAATTATTCATGGTTCACGGTTATCAGGGGGATTTTCTGAATGATACACTCTGGCCTCTTGCCAGGTTTTTAGTAAGGTATGTATGGCGCCATATGGAACTGATTGGATTCTTGGACCCTACCGGTGCCGGGCGGCCGAGGAAAGCCAAAGAACGTGTAGAGAAAAGACTGGCCGATTACAGCAGTGACCGGAAGCAGATTTTGATTGCAGGCCATACGCACCGTCCTGCTTTTTCTAAGCCGGAGGAAGGATTTTATTTTAATTCCGGGAGCTGTGTGCATCCGCGCTGTATCACCTGTATAGAGATTGAGCATAATATAATCTCTCTCGTGAAATGGTCTGTCCGGTCCGGAGAGGACCGGATTCTGAGAGTGGAGAGAGAAGTTCTGGAAGGTCCGGCAGATCTTGCGGAATATTGTCAGATGAGCTGAAGTAAATAAAAGAGTAAACAATGAGGTACAGACGCCTTGGTCTGTACCTCATTTTGTGATATAATGTCAACATGTCCGGCGGTGCGGCTAAAAAGGAGGGGTAGATCCTGTGATTTCAGAAAAAAAAGTGAAGATTATGACTGCTCTTGCTCAGTATGAAAAAAAAGAGGGAGCAAAAGATTTGAGGATAAACCGATACAGCTGCAGCGATTATGTAAAAATGGAAACAATGAAGGTAGGGGTTGCTTTAGTGGTATCACTTATACTTCTTACCGGAGTTATTATTATATTTCAAATAGAAAATGTGATTTCCATGATGCGCAAAGGGACCATTGCCGTGCCTGCAGTATTCATACTATTCTGTTTTGGCATTCTTTTTTTCTGCTATGTAAAAGCCACCCGGGCCAGGGCAGAACGACGCTATAATGAGGCTATGGTACGGATTAACGCATATGAGAGACAGCTGGAAAAGCTTCTTGAAGTTTATGAGGAAGAAGAGAACGAGGATAACAGCCCGAAGATAGATACAGAGGAGTTGGCAGATGGAAAAATTATTGATTTATAGGGAAAAGCTTATAAAGTTCCTTTCATCCCATTGGCAGGTCTGCGGACCTCTGGGAAAGTTCATTGGAGGATTGTTTATATTTTATGTGATCAATTCCCTGTTTGGATATTCTAAAATACTGAGCCAGCCGTTCAGCACATTGGTTTTGGCGGGAATCTGTGTATTTCTGCCGTTCTCTATGACATTTCTGCTGTGCAATCTGATCATCATCATTCATTTGTCCATGGTATCGGTCGAGATAGCTATATTGTATTTGATTATTGTCGGGATATACTATCTTTTGTATCAGCGTATGTTTCCTGAAATGAGATATTTGTTTTTTATGACCCCGGTGTTCTTCTTTTTTCATTTGTCTGCCGTGATACCGCTGTTTGTAGGTACATTCATCGGCATCACCGGAATACCGGCGATTGTCATGGGAACATTTCTGTATATTTTTGCACAGACAGTACAGAGCGGCGTTGTACAGGTAAACAATGGTTCCTTTGGAAGCCAGTTGTATAATTTTGTACTTCAGGGAACGATAGAGAATAAGGAATTAATTATTTATATTCTTTGTTTCATATTTGTGGCCGCCCTGATTGTAGGGATCCGCAGAATGCAGGTAGACTATGGCTGGTATTTTTCGATTTTTATCGGAGGTATTGCCTACGTAATTATTGTGCTGGTAGGAGGATTTTTTACCGGAAATCATGTAGATATCGGTGGCGAACTGGTCATTGCGGCAGTGAGTATCCTTGTGGTGATGATCATGCAGTTTTTTCAGATTGTCATTGATTACTCCAGAAAGGAAACGCTGGAGTTTGAGGATGAGGATTACTACTACTATGTCAAAGCGATTCCCAAAAGCAGGGTGAATGAGGAAGAGATTAATATCACCAAGATTAATCCTGCCGGAAAGAAATTTGGATTTAAAAAGCATAAGGGAGAGTAGATTTGGAGCAGTTTTTATCAGTCATTGAAAAATATTTATATTGGTTATCCATTCCGCAGATGTCGATCACGGATATTCTGGATATCCTGATCGTCAGCGTGCTGATTTATGAAATCGCCAGATGGATCAAAAATACCAGAGCCTGGACTCTTCTGAAGGGGATTATGCTGCTTGTATTTGTGGCCATGGCGGCTTATGTATTTCAGCTGCACACAATATCCTGGCTGATTAACAATACTATGGGCGTTGGCGTCACTGCGGCGATTATCGTATTTCAGCCGGAACTCAGAAATGCCCTGGAACAGCTGGGCAGGAAGAATCCCATTGTGAACCTGTTTTCATCCGATGAAAGCCGGGATCAAAAGGTTGGATATACAGACCGTACGATTCAGGAGATCGTAAGAGCCACCATCGAGATGTCTAAGGTGAAGACCGGCGCGCTGATTGTGATGGAAAGGGAAGTGCCGCTGGGAGAGTATGAGAGGACAGGGATCCCTGTAGACGCCAAGATGAGCAGCCAGCTGCTGATCAATATTTTTGAACATAATACACCGCTGCATGACGGTGCGGTGATCATAAGAAATAACCGTATTGTATCGGCAACCTGCTACCTGCCTCTGAGCGACAGCCTGGAGATTGAAAAAGAACTGGGAACCAGGCACCGGGCGGCAGTGGGCATCAGTGAGGTTTCTGATAGTGTGACGATTGTTGTCTCTGAAGAAACAGGAGGCATTTCCATAGCACAGGGAGGCAGAATTTACAGAGAATTGACTCCGCAGCAGCTGAGAGACCGGCTGGCCGTGGTTAAGAGTGATTATAGTGACGGAAGAAAATTCAGGCTTTGGAAAGGATTGAACCGCAATGAAAGAAAAATTAGGAAATGATCTTGTCTTAAAAATATTTTCTCTTGTCCTTGCCATCCTGCTCTGGCTGTTTGTTATCAATACAGAGGATCCGGTGATAACCAAGTCGTTTTCAAATATCCCTGTGGATATGCTCAACGAGCAGGTACTGGATGAGCTGAACCGGACCTATAAGATCACGGAAGGCTCAACAGTGAGCTTTACAGTCAAAGGGAAGAAGACTGTGCTTGACAAGCTGAAGAAAAGCGATTTCAGAGCTACGGCGGATGTGTCTTCCATGTCTAAGGTAAACTCTATCCCGATTAAGATCGTGCCGCTGAAGTTTGCTGACCAGCTGGAGATCGTATCAGGCAATAATCAGAGTGTCAAAGTAAAACTGGAGGACCTGCGCAGGGTACAGGTTCCGGTGACAGTAGAGACGACAGGAAGACCGGCAGCGGGATATGCGGTAAGCAGCAGGACAGCGGCCCCGAATCTGATCTCTATTTCCGGACCTAAAAGTGTAGTCAAGCAGGTAAAATCCATTAAAGTGATCGTGGATGTATCCGGCCTGAAGAGAGATGTATCCATCACTCATAAGGTTGTCTGCTATGACAGTGAGGGAGAGCAGGTTGATCAGTCCAGACTGAAGCTGGATGACGACGAAGTCAAGGTAAGGATCAAATTCAGCCGGACTAAGACTGTACCGATTATAGTAAAGACAAAAGGGACTCCGGCTAAGGGATATGCACTTGGAAGCATTGATTATTCTCCAGAGGAGATAGAGATTACCGGAGAAAAGGATGTTCTGGATGCAGTGGATGAGATTGCGCTGTCTACGATTGATATCAGCAACAGCACAAAGAGTGTAGAAAAGACCATTAAAGCGGAAGACATCAAGCTTCCTGAAGGTATTACATTCGTAAAGGATACCAGCAAAATTGAAGATATTGTTGTGAAGGCAAATATTGAGAAGAATAAAAAGCGCACCATTACTCTCTCTACAGATCAGATTCAGCTGATTAACAACAAGAATAATTACCACATAGAATTTGACCAGTCGGAAGTGCCGATCAAGGTTACAGGGTTAAAATCTGTTGTAGATGAGTTGACAGCAAAGGATTTGAATCCTAAAATTGATGTGTCGGTCTATGAGACCGGAACACATACAGTGCAGGTACAGCTGAAAGAAGTGAAAAACATGGACATTATAGGGAATGTCCAGGTGAAGATTACAGTAACAGAATAGGAGTCTAATTATGAAGACAATGTCAGTCGTCCTTCCGGCTTACAATGAAGAACAAATGATAGAAAAGACGGCGAGAACGATTTCGGAGATTATGGAGAAAGAAGAAATAAGCTATGAATTGGTTTTCGTCAATGACGGATCAAGGGATCAAACTTGGGAAAGGATCGTCAAGGTATCGGAGATGAATCCAAATGTAAAAGGTGTCTGTTTTTCCCGGAATTTTGGAAAAGAAGGGGCTGTGTTTGCAGGACTTGCCAGTGCTTCCGGGGATTGTGTTGCAGTTATGGACTGTGATCTCCAGCATCCGCCTGAGACTTTGGTGACAATGTACAGGCTCTGGGAACAAGGGTATCAGGTCATCGAAGGAGTAAAAGCATCCAGAGGAAAAGAAGGGTTCATTCACAAGTTTTTTGCAAAAACATTTTATAAGATCATCAGCAATGCCACTGGAGTAGATATGTCCAGAGCATCGGATTTTAAACTTCTTGACAGAACTGCTGTAGACGAATTTTTGAAACTGCCGGAACGAAATGTATTTTTCCGTGCACTGTCTTCCTGGGTAGGTTTTAAGACTACCTATGTAGAATTTCATGTGCAGGAGCGTGAAGCAGGGGAATCAAAATGGTCCATGAGATCACTGTTTAGCTATGCTATCAATAACATTACATCTTTCAGTGCCGTGCCGATGCAGATTGTTACATTCTGTGGCGTTATATTCTTTTTATTTGCAGTAGCTTTGGCAGTGCAGTCTCTCTATTTATACTTCATGGGAAAGGCAGTGGCAGGTTTTACCACTGTGATCCTTCTTTTGCTGATCATTGGCAGCATTTTAATGTTTAGCCTGGGAGTGATCGGATATTATTTGTCAAAAATATATGAAGAAGTAAAGATGAGACCCAGATATATTATTTCGGAAATTACGAAACAGAAAAGATAAATAAAACAGCGGGGGGATATCAAGAACGATTTCCCTTCGCTGTTTTATTTTGGGTTTCCTTATTCCAGTCGGAAGCTTTGATCCAATTTTCAAAATAATGCATCTGTCTGTGTTTCCATATTGTATGGCGCTCCCGGTTATAGAACGGGAACATCTTCTTCTTGATCTTCATATATTTAGGGGCCTCAGGAGGACCGATTGGTTTCTCAGTGGGCAGCTGGCGGTAATACTTGCCGAAATAGTATAGATGGTCAAAAACATGTTCCTTCTTTGCGGCAGATGTGACGAGATTGGAGGTTCCAATATGGTGAGGATGCCCGTACTCACCTTCGGGATTATGGGTGGCAATCACTTTCCACTTTTTATACCGCAGCAGAGTCCGGATATTTTGTTCAATCTGGTTTTTGTACGGCTCCCATGAAACTCGTTTTCTATTTACGTAGTCCGGATAATTCAGCATGATACTGGGTGAGCCGGCAACATTCATAGCATATTTAAATTCCTTGTATCTGGTAAGATGATATGTACTGGCATTGGTCAGGCAGACGACAAGGTACCGGTCCTTTGCCAGATGTGCTCCGCCCCATAAGGATTCATCATCCGGATGAGCTACGATCATGAGGTTGTCAACACCTCTTAAATCTAACGTGTCAAGGTATTGTGGGGTGGCGTCTTCCTTCACAGGAAATGAAGAACTCACGGCAGCCAGTCCCATGGCAAACACCAGAGTCAGCGAAAGCATTATCTTTTGTAATCTGTCTAATTTCATAACTTAATCTCTTTCCGGCTGGGTGTGTTTAAATACTAAGAATTTGCTGATAAAGTAGTTTACAATCACTACGATCACCTGAGTTTCCAGTTTTGCAAGCCATTTGGACTGTCCGATGAATTGTACAAGGACATACACGCCGCCGACTTCAATGACCATGGTAGACAGACGGCCCAGAACAAACCTGTAAAACTCTGACAGTACTTCTTTCCATGAACTGCAGCTGGATGAGAAGACAAAAAGTTTATTGACGACATACGCAAAGAGGATTGCGGCGATGACAGAAATAATGTTGCTGACAGTATAGTTAATCTGAAAGGTATAAACTAGTACATTGAAGATTACCAGATTTACAAGAGTGGTGCATCCGCCGAAGAAGAGATAGCGGAGTCCTTGATTATACCAAAGTTTTTTAATTAAATTAATCATAATAGCATCCTTTTCATAAATATAGTATAAGTTTGAAATTTATTATAGTATAAAACTTGCCGGTATAGTTTGCAAGAATGTGAAGTTTTTCTTACAATATTAAGATATAACTAAAAATACGTTAAATAATTGACAACTTATGGTATAATAAACGAATACTTTAGTTTTGAGGCATTTTAGGATAGGTGGTTTAAATGAGAGAGAATAAAAAATTTAAAAGTATATTAATCTACACAGGAATATTTGCTGTAATATCCTGTATTGTATTTTATCCTATGTATCAGAGCGGGAAATCCCTTGTCTGGACTTCAATGGCAGGTGACGGATTAAGCCAGCATTTGAACTCACTGGCTTACTGGGGCGAATATCTTAGGGCTTTCTTTGCGAATCTTTTTGCAGGACATCCTTCCGTTCCTATGTGGGATATGAGCCTTGGCTATGGTGGGGATATATTGTCAACATTAAATTATTATGCCATTGGTGATCCGCTCAACCTGATATATGCGTTTGTTTCCAAAAAGAACACAGAGTATCTGTATGACTTTATGATTATTTTCAGAATGTATCTTGCGGGATTGTCTTTTATGGCATATTGTTTCTATATGAAAAAAGGGCACAGGGCAGCGGTATTCGGTTCCCTGATTTATGTTTTTACAGGGTTTACACTGTGGGCGGGCATCCGGCATCCGTTTTTTCTTAATCCGCTGATCTATCTCCCTCTGCTTTTGATGGGGGCTGAAAAGATATTTAAAAAAGAAAAACCTTTTGTCTTTATTATCTCCGTATGCATTTCGGCAATGAGCAACTATTATTTTCTTTATATGCTGACTGTATTTACAGTTTTATATGCTCTGATCCGCTTTTTTTCTTATGTCCGCGAAAATTATTTAACGAATTTTTTTAGGATAGTGGGCAGGTTTTTGGGATACTATCTTTTGGGGCTGGGTCTTTCTGCGGTCATTCTGCTGCCGTCAGTCATAGGGTTTCTTGGAAATGGAAGAAGCAGTGAAAATATATCAGTGGGAATGTTCTATCCAATGCGGTATTACAGCCGTGTCTTACTGAACTTTGTTGGCTTTGGAAATTCCGGGAATTCTGTCTCTTTAAGTTTTGTCCCTATGGCCGGATTAGCTGTTCTTTTACTTTTTGCGGCCAAGAACAAAGATAAAAAATATACCCCTCTCAAAGTTGCATTTGGATTGGCTGTCATATTTCTCAGTGTGAAAGTATTTGGTTATGGGCTGAATGGCTTTGCATATGTAACAAACCGCTGGACGTTTGTTATTGGATTTGTTGTTGCATATATTTTTGTGGAAATGTATCCGAGGCTGTTTTCTATGACCAGCAGAGAAAAGTGGCTTGTCGGAATTGGAATAGCCCTGCTGGCTGTTTACAGTGTAATAGCCCAAAAATTTGTCGGGGGAGGATTCTATACACATGGTTCTAACAGTGCTGTTATTGCATTGGCAGGAAGTTTTCTGTGTATCTGTCTGATTCAGAAAATTGGTTCATCCTATCAAAGTGTGGTCAGTTCTATAATGGTAGCTTTGCTGATCATCGGCAGTCTGGGTATACATTCTTATTATCGATTTGGCCCCAGGAAAGGAAAGTATACAGAAGCATTTATGGACAGTGGAAAAGGGTATGACTCTCTGGTGGATGACTCGGCAAAGCTTCTGAAAAGTACAGGAGATACCGGTGTTTTCCGCGTAAATACCAACCAGAGCCTGAATCATAATTATGGACAGGCTGCCCATTTAAATACAGTAAATAACTATTATAGTGTGACAAACGGAAATGTAGGAAAGACGGTAGAAAGCTTTCAAACCTTAAATCTGACCTATTTATTTAAGTTCAAAGGGCTGGATCACAGGATTGGGCTGTATGGATTAAACGGAGTTAAATATATTTCCGTGGAAAACAATAAAAATGCATCAGAAGCCTGGAAAAAGAAAGGGTTTGAACCGATAACCATAAAAAACGGGAAACTGCTTTTGAAAAACCGGTACGCCCTCCCGTTTGGATATTCCTATGATTCCTATATTACATCAGAGGAATACAAAAAGATGAATGGGATCGAGAGAGAACAGGCTATGCTCCAGAGCGTCGTTCTTAATGAAAAAGAGCCGCAAATTCAGAGGGGCAATCCGGCTTTTTCGATTACAAAGAAAAATATCAAGTTAGAAAGAAAATCTATCAAGGTAAAAAAACGGTATCAGATGATGCAGTTAGATCTGGATATTGTTCCGGGGGAAGATAATTATCTCTATATAAAGGGATTGGAATATGAGAATGATAGAAAAGGAAAGAATACGTATTTTATAACACTGTTAGGCCAGGGCTGGAGACAGGAACTGAGGATTCAGCAGAAAGGAAGCAGCTATTCTTTTGGGAGAAAGGATTATATACTGCATCTTGGAAAGCTGAAGGATAAGTCGCTCAGTATTATTTTTAATAAACGCGGGAAATATAAAGTAGATGATTTGAAGATTCTGGCTGTAAACCAAAAAGAAACTTTGCACCGGCTGAAGCGGCTGAAGGAAAGAGGTGTTATGAAACAGGCCTCATATAAGGACAACAACTTTTCGGGGAAGATCTTTGTCGGGGAAAATAGAATGCTGTGCATCCCTATTCCGTATTCTGCGGGATGGAAGGCACAGGACAACGGCAAAGATATGAAGATAAAAAAAGTAAACGGTATGTATATGGGCTGGCTGCTGACGCCGGGAGAACATGAGATCCGGATGACTTACCGGACGCCTGGACTTGTACCGGGTGCTGCAATCAGTATATTTACCCTTGGCCTGCTTTTGGTATTGTGGAAACGAAGAAGGTTCTAAAAGGAGCGACAGAGATATGACATCACAAAAGAGTACAAAGAAATATTATTTTTTATATTTCATATTATTTATTGTAATGTGTTTTGCGGCATTTTATCCATTTATTGCTGAAGGCAAATCTTTTATCTGGGCTGCAGGCGTAGAAGACGGGCTGACACAGCATTTTGAATCATTGGCCTACTGGGGACATTATCTGCGGGAAGCGGTCAAAAGTATTTTATCAGGCCATCCGTCATTTCCAATGTGGAATATGAGTCTGGGCTATGGCGGGGACATTTTGTCCACCCTGAATTATTATGCCATAGGAGATCCTTTGAATCTTCTCTATATATTTGTGCCCATGAAGCAGACTGAATCTATGTATACTTTTATGATTCTGTTGCGTATGTTTTTAGCAGGGACGGCCTTTATGGCTTATTGCAGAAAGATGAACAAGAATCATTTTGCCTCAGTCATGGGGGCACTGGTTTATGTGTTCTGCGGCTTCATTTTCCGGTCAGGTCTCAGACATCCGTTTTTCATCAATCCGATGATTTATTTTCCTTTGCTGTGTCTTGGCGTTGAAAAAATTTATAAAAAGGAACGGCCATATCTGTTTATTGCAGTCACAGCGGTAGCATCCATGAGCAATTTTTATTTCTTATATATGCTGACGATTTTTACTGTTATTTATGCGTTGATCCGGTTTTATCAATATTATTCCAAAGATAAATTAAAGAATTTTTTTGTGCTTCTCAGAAGATTCGCGGGATATTATATTCTGGGGGTAGCGCTGTCAGCTGTGATTCTTTTGCCTGCAGTTTATGGATTTTTAGGAAACGGGCGGGGAGGCGGACAGGTCCATAATCTGATCGCATATCCTTTCAAATATTATATTTTGTTTCTGGAGAATTTTGTTGGGTACGGAAACAGCGGCCAGTCGACAAATGTGGGATTCATCCCCATCGCGGGCATTGTTGTTCTGTTCCTGATGTATTCACGCAGAATGAAACATAAAAAATATAAAATGGCGTTTTTGGGATGCATTATATTTCTGGCACTTCCGGTTTTTGGATTTATCTTTAATGGTTTTTCCTATGTGACAAACCGGTGGAACTTCGTCTTTACTTTTATCATTGCATTGCTGGTGTCAGAAATGTATCCGAGACTTTTTTACATGTCTAAACGCCAGATTATCGGAATTTTAATCGGCATCTCTATCTATAATTTGATCATAAGAGTGGCTGAACTGAGCAAACCGGAAGTTTTCAAAAATGACGGGGCTTATATTGCAGGAATTTTTCTGTTTTTATTTTATCTGGTACTATTGTACTTCCAGTGGAAAGGCATGGACAGCAAAAGCATGGCTACCAGAATTGTCATATCTGTGTTAGTTGTGATCAGTATAGGAGTTCACGGATTTTACCGCTTTGGAGACGGCGGAAGAAATTATATCAGTGAGTTTCTGGACAAGGGGGAAGCCATAAAGCTTTTATCCTCGGATGAAAATAAACAGCTGAAAAAGCAGGCCGGCAGCCAGATGGTCAGGGTGCACAATGAAACGCAGAGGTTTCATAATTACGGCGTGCTGGATGAATTAAATACAGTTAGTGCCTACTACAGTATTATTCCGAAAGAGACCATGGAAACGGTGCGGAGTTATGAGACACTGGGGATGCAGTATGCGGACAAATATCATGGCGTGGATCTGAGGCAGGGGCTTTTAAGTCTTGCATCTGTTAAATATATTATGGTGCCGGAAACAGAAAGCCTGAAGGGCTGCCGCCTGCTTCATGAGTCAGAAGGCATCAGGCTTTATGAAAATCCATATGCCCTGCCGTTTGGATATACGTACGACTCATGGATCAGCCAGAAGGATTATGATTCTATGAACGGAGCAGAGCGTGAACAGGCAATGATTAAGTCAGCAGTTCTTGATGAAGGAGTACAGGATCTGAAAAAACAGGACAGTTCCTCAGTACAGACTGCACAGAAAAAACTTTCCGGCAGAAAGAGTCTGTCTGTCAATAGGGGAGGAAGGACAGAAAAGTATCGTTTAAAACTGGACTCTAATAAAGAGAATTATATCTATATTAAGAATCTGCGGTATAGTCCTCTGACAAAAAATAAATCGAATATGTCAGACATTGCTTTGAAAGGGAAAAAGGGAAACAAAGGAATCGATGTCATGGATGGTTCAAATGAAAAGCATATCTATATCCAGGATAAGATGAGTTCCTATTATTTCGGACGTCATGATTATTTGATGAAAATATCTGGTGACGGAGACTTTGAGGTGAATTTTTTAAGCTCCGGCACATATAGTTTAGAGTCTGTTTCGCTGATCACTGTAAATCCTGTGACTATGCAGAAAGAGCTGAAAAAAAGGAAAAGAAACTCACTGAAGAATATTATCTACAAAGATAATGTGTTCTCAGGTGAGATTGAGACTAAGAAAACAAAATTGTTATGTATTCCAATAGCATATTCTAAAGGATGGTCGGCAAAAGTTGACGGCAAGAAGGCGGAAATTTTAAAGACCAACGGTATGTATATGGGTGTAGTCCTTAAACCCGGAAAGCATAAGATCACTTTAGACTATAGGACCCCGTGGCTGATTCCGGGAGTTGTGATCAGTATAACTGCCGGAATGATCTTTCTTATTTATATAGTAGTATCCAGAAGGAAGAGGAGAAGAGTATGAGAAAAGCAATAAGCATGCTGACAGCAGCCTGTCTTGCAGGCAGCCTTATTTTTGTTCAGCCCGAGACAAAGACAGTCCGGGCCGATGAGACTGAAAGTACTTCAGTATCTGTAACAGATCCAAATGAATATAAGACCAAAGAAGTCATTGTTAAATTTAAAGATAATGTGTCAGAGACAAAAAAGGAAAATATTATAGACGAGGCACCGGGTGATGCTGAACAAGTATCCGGGAATGTAGCGGTAGTAAAAGCAGATACAAAAAAAGAAACAGCAGCCGCAGTAAAGCAACTGGATCAAAATGATGATGTAGAATATGTACAGCCTAACTATGTCTATCGGCTGGTGGACGGAAATGGCAGAGTGTCAGAAAAAGAGACAGCCATGAAAACAGCTGGAGTCAATGATCCCTTTTTTTATGCACAGTGGGGGATTTATAACTATGGAACAAACCTCACAGACTATGTCCGTGCTCAGAATGGGGGACAGGGTATTACGATTCCGCAGAAAAAGGGCCTAGATATTAACGTAAAGAATCTATGGAAACAGCTCAACAAAAAAAATACAAGAAACGTTATTGTGGCCAACATTGATACGGGAATTGATTATACAAGCAAGGATCTGAAATCTGTAATGTGGAAGAATCCGAAGGAAAAAAAGAACGGAAAAGACAGTGACAAAAACGGTTATAAAGATGATATATATGGCTGGAATTTCTATGATAATAATAACAAAGTTTTTTCAAACAGGGCTTACAGCTATAGTTTTTATGAGGATGATCATGGAACTCACGGAGCAGGAACTATCGCTGCAGTACGAAACAATGGCTATGGGATTGCAGGGATTGCTTCAGGCACCAATGTAAAGATTATGGCCATAAAAGCTTTGGGAGGAAGAAGAGGTGAAGGTACGACACTGAGTGTCATCAAAGGTATTAAATATGCCAAAAAGATGGGGGCAAAAATCTGTAATTTCAGCTTTGGGTCTTATCAAAATGACAAGATGCTCAGAGATCTCATTAAGGAGAGCAAGGATATGCTGTTTATCTGTGCTGCGGGAAATGAGAGAAATAACAATGACAGATACCCCGCTTATCCGGCCAGTTATAATTACAGTAATGTAGTATCTGTTGCGAACCTTGATTATACAGGATCCTTGGAGAGTTCCTCAAACTATGGTAAGAAAAGGGTGCTGCTGGCAGCACCGGGGACGGATATTCTCAGTCTTGGAGTGGATGAACGGGGATTGGTTGAGACCGGAACCTCTATGGCAGCACCCATGGTGACTGGTACGGCAGCGCTGATCTACGCTAAATATCCGGGGATAACACCATCCATGGTTAAAAATGCTTTAAAGCGCGGAGCGTCCAGGATCAGCAGCCTGAATGGGAAAGTGGCATCCGGCGGATATTTGAATGCGGAGAAAACTGTGAATTCAAACTACTATCCGCCATATATTACAGTAAAAACGGCACAGAAGAAAAACTACTCTTTAGCGAGGGTAAGCGCGAAAAAGAGAGGCAGTGCAGCAGTTACAGCAGTTAAATACATAAAGGGGAAGAAGACTTCGGCTTACTTTTCTAATGGAAAAAAGGGATATACTATAAAGAATGGAACGATCAAAGTCAAAAAGACAGGATATTATACAATTTATGCAAGGGACAGTGCAGGGAACCAGACAGTAAAAACAGTAAAGATTACAGCAGGAAAACCGCCAAAGCTTAAAGTCAAAGTGTATAAAAAGAACCGAACAAAAGCAAAGGTACAAATAAAAGTATCCGATGAGAGTAAAAAGACATTAAAGATAAGGTATGCGAAAGGGAAAAAAGCTGCGTCATACTTTAAGCAGGGAAAAAAAGGGAAGAAACTGAAAAATAAAAAAGGAAGTGCAAGTTTTCAGGGAAGAAGAGGAAAGTACTATACTGTATATATCACCGATCAGTGTGGGAATGAGAAAATAAAAAAGGTGAAAATTTAGTTCATAGTAAAAAAATGTCGTATTTTGTATGATATGTTAAGGGAATTAGTCAAAAATGTTGTAGAAATGTTACTTTTGTGATAAAATAGGGAATCAGAGAGATAGGGCTTGGATGGGGGACAGTAATTTATTGTTCAGCTTGAGAGAGAAAGTATGAGGTGTAGTATGAAAAAGCTAAAATTTTTATTGCGAACGGCATCATTGTGTATGGCGTTTATTTTGATGGGATCAATTAGTGTATCAGCGAAGACTCCAAAGGTAAAAAAGATAAAATTTTCTAATGTGTCATCAAAAAAGACCCTGTACAGGGGCACAACAAAAAAGTTCACAGTAAAAATAACTCCGTCAAAAGCAAAAAGCAGAAAACTTCAGTGGTATTCCAGTAACAAAAAGGTGGCCACTGTCAGTTCAAAAGGAACTGTAACAGCTAAGAAAAATGGTACAGCCTATATAACAGCCAGAGTAAAGTCACAGAAATCAAAAAAGGTAAGATGTAAGGTTACAGTTAAAACTAAAAAAGTTTCTAAAGTTTCCTTTAACACAAGTAAAGTTGTTTTGCAGCAGGGAAAATACTATACTAGAAAACCTTCAGTATCACCATCTTATGCCTATAATAAAAAGGTTACATATAAGTCATCCAATACAAAGGTGGTAACTGTTAATTCTTCCGGTAAGATTTATGCAAAAGGGCAGGGGACTGCAACCATTACGGCAACATCAGCAGATGGATCTAAGAAGAAATCAAGTTACCCGGTGCGGGTGATCGGTAAAATAACAAGTAATCCAAGCAGTGGGACTAAGTTTGTTGCACATCGCGGACTTAGTTCACAGGCACCAGAAAATACGGTGAAAGCATTCGAGCTTGCAGGAGATGCGGGATTTTGGGGAGCTGAAACCGACATTCGAAAGACAAGTGACGGGGCATTTGTGGCAATGCATGATGCTACATTTAAAAGAATGTGCGGAGAAAATAAAAGACCTGAAGATATGACAGCAGACGAGATTCGTAAACTTAAAATTATTAGTGGCAGCAATTATACGAAATATAAAAATGATTCTGATGCCAATAAGGTTGCATTTTTGGAAGACTATTTAAAGGTATGTAAAGAAAAGGATATGGTTCCGGTTATTGAGATTAAAATGGAGTATGCGCCTGATGGTAATGTTACAAGGAACAATATGCAGGATATCGTGCAGTCAGACATGAAGGAACTGAATAAGCAAGTTCAAGATATAATGGGTGAAAAAGATTATATATTCATAGCATTTGACTTGGAGACTATGGTTCAAATGAATAAAGTAATTCATGCTGAAACTCTGCCAAATGTTTCAATTCAGCATGTGGTAAACTATGCTAATACAGGTAACATAAATTATTATAAGAATCGGGGTTTTGCATTGGATTGTGATTATACCAGCACTTCTGGGGCAACGATTGATAGGTTTATGAAAGCAGGTATACCAGTAAATGTGTGGGTTGTAGACGACGAAGAGAAAGTATGGGACTTTATCAATAAAAAAGTGGATTATATAACAACGAATAAGAAATTCTGGTCATAAAAATAATTTTATTATTATATCTATGAAACAGACATAATGGGGAGGACGGATTATGGGAAATGAGAGAATTTATCTTTCTTCACCTCATATGAGTGACGAAGGATATGAGATGCAGTACATAAAGGAAGCTTTTGACACCAATTGGATTGCTCCTCTTGGTGAAAATGTCAATCAATTTGAAAAGGAAATATGTCAAGTGACAGGAGCTAAAGATGCGGTAGCTCTAAGTGCAGGGACTGCTGCTCTACATCTAGGTTTGAAGGCGTTGGACGTAAAACAAGGAGATCTTGTTTTTTGTCAGAGCTTAACATTTTCGGCCAGCGCAAATCCCATTATTTATCAAAATGCAGTTCCTGTGTTTATAGACAGTGAAGAAGAGACATGGAATATGAGTCCGGAAGCTCTTGAGACAGCATTTAAAAAGTATGAACTGAAGGGATTAAGACCTAAAGCGGTAATTGTTGTTCATTTATATGGAATTGCGGCCAAAATGGATGAGATTCAAGAAATATGCAAGCGGTATGATACACCAATTTTAGAAGATGCTGCTGAAAGCCTTGGGACATTTTATAAAGGGAAAATGACTGGAACGTTCGGTGATTATGGTATTCTATCTTTTAATGGAAATAAAATTATTACATCCTCTGGCGGAGGTATGCTTTTATGTAATACAGATAATGCTGAAAAAATGGCAGAAAAGGCCAGGTTTTGGGCAACGCAGGCAAGAGAACCGGAGCGATATTATCAGCATAAGGAACTCGGTTATAATTATCGTATGAGTAATATTGTTGCGGGCATAGGAAGAGGACAACTGAAGGTATTAAAGCAGCGAGTTAATAAAAAAAGAGAGATTTTTAATTATTACAAGGAAGCATTTAAAGATATTGATGATATTGAGATGATGCCATTAAATGAGGAAAAGCAAAGAAGTAATTGCTGGCTTACATGCATTATACTTAAGCCGACATGTAAGATTACACCGCTGGATATACAAATTGCTTTAGAAAAAGAAAATATCGAAGCCAGGCATATTTGGAAACCTATGCATATGCAGCCGTTTTATAGTGATTGTGATTATATTGATAATAGAGACACGTCAAAAAAAATCTTCAAATATGGCGTTTGTCTTCCATCGGACACAAAGATGACAGACGAGGATTTAAAAAAAGTCAGTCTGATAGTAAAACAACTTTGGTATAAATAGAGCCCATGTATATTGTATATAATGGTGAAAGGGAAAATATGAAAAAAATTCAGTATAAGATAAAAAGAGCTTTTGATTTCGGTTTCAGTGTATTAATGCTTACTTTATTTTTTCCGTTTTTTCTGATCATTTCTATTGTGATTAAAGCAGATGGAGGGTCTGTTTTTTTCTTGCAGGATCGAATAGGAAAGAAAGGAAAGAAATTTAAAATGATAAAATTTCGTACTATGATTGAGAATGCGGAAAATTTAGGTGATGGATTGATTGTTCGTGATGAAAGTGACAGCAGGATAACGAAATTTGGAAGATTTATGAGGAAAACTAGTCTTGATGAATTGCCTCAGCTAATAAATATTATAGTTGGAGATATGAGTATTGTTGGGCCCAGACCTCCAGTGGTTTATCACCCTTATAATGGATATAAAAATTATCCTGATTGGGCTAAAAAAAGATTTGAAGTTAAACCTGGAATTACTGGATTAGCTCAGGTGAAGGTAAGAAATTCTGCAACATGGGAAGATAGAATGAAATTAGATAAGCAGTATGTCGAAAAGTTTAGTTTATGGATGGATGTTAAAATCATGTTTTTGACTATTCGTGCAATGTTTTATAAAGAAACTTTTACAGGAGAGTAGAATATGGAAAGTATATATAGAGATAAGAACTGGTATTTGTTACAGGAAAATAAAGAAAAGGGAAAAGCAGTAAAATATGTTTATGAAGATAAAACTGGAAGAATCGAATATTCGTTTATTAAGAGAGCGGCTGGAAATTTGAATGGAATTGAATATTTTGATATTGTAACGGCTCGTGGGGTAGGCGGGCCTTATCTTGAAGAGTTAAATTATAAAGATCGCAAAAATGAATTAATTCAAAATTTTAATAATCAATTTCAGCAGTATTGTAAAGAAAATAATATTGTTGCAGAATTAATAAGATTTGATCCGTGGAAAAGGAATGAAGAAGATTTTAAATACATTTATGAAATAGAATTATATGGTCATTTTTATTGTAATGATCTAAGAAAAGATTTTTATAAAGAAGAATATAATCGGAGAAGCAAACGTTCGATAAAAAAGGCCAATTCAATGGAAGTAAAAGTTCAAGTTGATGAAAAGGGAAAAACAATAGAAGAATTTATTAAGTTATATAAATATACGGAGCAAAAATATCATACATCGGATTACTATAATATTGAAAAAGCTTTTGTTGAAGAATACTTCAAAGCACTCAAAGGAAAAGTAGTAATCTTAAATGCAATCTATGGCGAAACTATTATAGCTTCCGTAATTATGTTGTTGGGGAAAGATATCGCACATTATCATCTGTTGGGAAATAATCCTGAATATAGTGAATGTCAGGCAAATTCATTATTAACATATCATGCGGCCCTATATGCGCAAGAGAAGGGGAAAAAACTTTTTGATATGGGTGGTGGTATTGCAGGAGGAAACATAGAGACATTTAAATTAAACTTTGTGAATAAAGAAAATATTTTTGATTACTATATTGCAAAGAAAATAAGAATGGAAGAAATATATGACGCATTGGTTGAGCAGGCAGGTGGGGCAAGAGAAAATTATTTTCCTGCTTATAGAAAATGAAGAAGAGATAAAATATAATGTGTGAATTTAAAGTTAAAACACCAATTTATAAATTAAATAATAGTTATGGAAATAATGTCATTTACATAAAACGGGAGGATCAAATTCCATTATCGTTTGGTGGAAATAAGGCAAGAAAAGCGATTTTGTTTTTTCAGGATATAGAAGAGCAAAAGGCAGATTGTGTAGTTACATATGGAAGCAGTAGTTCAAATCATTGTCGGATTATAGCAAATATGGCAGCTGCAAAGAAAATGCCTTGTGTTATTATTTCTCCAGAAGAAGAGCATAAAACTACTAATAATAGTTGTTTGATGGAGTTATTTGGAGCCGAAATTCGGCTGTGTTCTGTTACGTGTGTAAAAGAAACAATAGACAATGTACTGTATGAGCTAAAGAGAAAAGGTCTGCATCCTTATTTTATACAAGGAGGAGGGCATGGAAGGTTAGGCACCCAAGCTTATATTAACGCATATAGTGAGATTGCAGAATACGAGATTAAAAATGATATTAATTTTGATTATATTTTCCATGCATCAGGGACCGGAACAACTCAAGCTGGATTAATATGTGGGCAATTAATCCATAAGGATTATAAGAAAAAAATCATAGGTATCAGCATTGCACGTAAGAACCCTCGTGGAATACAAATTATTGAAGACAGTGTAAAAGAATATATAGGTCATACTGAGAGTATTGATTTTAAGAAGTTTCTTTTTTTTGAAGATCAATTCACAACTGAGGGGTATGGAAAAAGTTCAATAGAAATCAACAAAG
Organism: Anaerostipes sp.; assembly: GCF_018381315.1. Lineage (GTDB taxonomy): Bacteria > Bacillota > Clostridia > Lachnospirales > Lachnospiraceae > Anaerostipes. Next base: position 100,639 of record NZ_JAGZSD010000002.1, read on the forward strand.
CAATAAAAGAAGTTATGTTAAATGAATCTATACCCTTAGATCCCACATATACAGGAAAGGCGTTTTATGGAATGCAGAAGTATATGCACATGAATAATATAGAACAAAAAAAAGTATTGTTCATTCATACTGGGGGAACCCCGTTATTTTTTGATTGGCTACGGAGAAAGTGAGTAAAGTAATGTATTTTGATTATAAGGTGGACAGGAATCTCCCTAAGTTAGCGTGGTGTGCTGAGTTGATAAAAGGAGAAGAAAGAGTTCGGATTAAATGTGGAAAGCAAGTAGAGACCAAAGAAGACTGGTTTGCAGAAGGAGCGTGGAATGGTATTTTTTCTGCAGGGAAGTTTGAGCAAAGTACGTTTTTTCTTGGCACAGGGGCTAAAATTAATAAAAACGAAGTACTTTTTGCTACGCCTTCTCATACGCTCGAAAGACTGCATTTCATAAGAAAAAAGAATAAATTATACATATCTAATTCTCTGTCATTTGCGTTGGAAACAACAAAGACAAACTTAGATTTGAATTATTTAGATTACGAAAAAGTTTTTCATTCGATTTTATTGGGAATTGACCAATATGAAAAAAATATACCATTAGAGCAAAAAAATGCGCAGTGTTTTGTTGTGTATTATAAAAATATAATTATTGATAAAAATCTAAATTTAAAATACGAGAAAAAGAAAGAGTGTGAGCCTTTTCAGAGTTATCTTCAATATAAAGAGTCGTTATATACCTCTATAGCGATGATTAAGAAAAATATAGTAGCTGAAGAAAGAAAAAAGAAATATGGAGTTGTCACTACAATCTCAAGTGGATATGATTCAGCTGCATGTGCTGCAGTTGCCAAAAGTATTGGCTGTGATACAGCAGTAACATTCAATGCACCTAAAAAATATGCAGTCGACAGTGGTGAAGAGATAGCAAAAGTCTTAGGATATAAAAATATTATCTGTAAAAATGCAGACGATTATAAGAGCAGAGAAGATTTTACTGAGGCAGAATATGTAGCAGGCGGTGAACTTGGGACAGGAATTGTTTTTTCAGCATTCGATAAAGAGTTTGAGGATAATTTAGTTTTTATTGGTGAAGGCGGAGACAGATTATGGGATCGCAATGTTGAAGATGTGAATGATAAAATTCGTTTTATTAATGAATTATATTCAGGGTCAACATTGATTGAACCAAGATTAAGATTAGGCTATATTTATCTTCCACTTCCGTTTTATGGTGCTGTCTGCTGGCCATCATTATATAAAATAAATCATTCAGAAGAAATGGAACACTGGGCAGTCCACAATTCTTATGATCGTCCTATTGCAAGAAGAATCGTAGAAGAATCTGGAGTACCAAGGCAAATGTTTGGAGCGGAAAAGGTAGGTGCAGGATTCAATTATAGGTTTGATACATTGAAACGGATGAAGGGCAGAATGTCAGAAAAGTCTTATACAGATTTTTGTGAATATTATAATCTTCATAAGAAAATTACAGTTAAACGAATTATTCGTATAGTAAGATATTTTTTTAATACGACACCTGCATATATAAATTATATACTCAGAAAGGCAGGAATAAAAAAACGAATTAAGGATGTAAATACGAGGATAATAAAAGTGGAAAATCCGTTGGCTGTTTCATATATGTTCCATTGGGGAATTACTAACACAAAAAAAAGATATAGGAAAAAGAGTTATGACTAATATATTAATTTTAAGTTGTGGTACGAGGAATAAGATAGTTAAGTATTTTAAGAATTGTATAGGAAAATCTGGGACTGTTGTGGCTACAGATTGTAGTTATATGGCTCCGGCACTGTATGAAGCAGATAAATATTATATAGTTCCTAAAATAACAGATCCTCAATATATACAGAAGATTCTGGATATATGCTATAAAGAAAATATTAAAGGAGTACTATCCTTAATAGATCCTGAATTGTCTTTACTAGAGGTAAACAGAGGTCACTTTGAGGCTCTTGATGTAAAAATCATTGGTTCACCGCTTAACTTATGTGAAATGGCATTGGATAAATGGAAAATGTTTTTATGGTGCAAAGAACATCACTACAAATGCGCGGCATCTTATATAGATTTAGAGAAATTTATTAGTGATGAGAGACAGGGCAAGATTACATACCCTGTTTTTGTGAAGCCTGTCAGAGGAAGCGCAAGTGTTTCAATTTCAAGGATTGATAATGAGCAAATGTTAAGAGAGGTATTTAAACAAAACAAAGGGTTAATGATCCAAGAGTATTTAAATGGACAGGAAATTGGAGCAGATTGTTATATTGATTTAATAAGCGGAAAATTAGTTTCCATTTTTTTGAAAAAGAAAATAGTAATGCGGGCAGGCGAGACAGATAAAGCAGTATCTTTTAAAGACGAGAAATTATTTGAATTGATCAAAAAATTTGTGAAAGAAAGTGGATACCAAGGGCAAATAGATATAGACATTTTTGATGTTAACGGAGAATATTATATTTCTGAAGTGAATCCACGATTTGGAGGCGGTTATCCACATGCATACGAATGTGGTGTAGATCACATGAACTTAATTGTTAGGAATTTAAAAGGGATAGAAAACAAGTGTCAGATTGGAGATTATCAGGAAAATCTAGTAATGATGAAATACAGCGAGATAAAGGTTTTAAAATTAGGAGAAAAAAATGAGAAAGAATGTGTGGTTGATTAATCACTATGCTACTGGTATGTTTCAAAGTAAAAGAGGAAGGCATTACTATTTTGCGAAATATCTTAAGCAAAATGGATATTGCCCAATAATTATTTGTTCTTCTTTTATGCATAAAGGAACAACAAACTATATACAAGACGACTGCCCATATTCTATCTTAGAACAGGATGGTATTATCTTCCTATTTATTAAAACATCAGCATATTTAGGTAATGGGAAACAACGTATTAAGAATATGATAGAGTTTGCAGGAAGACTAGTTAGGCACAGAAAAAAAATCATAAAAGATTTAGGAGAGCCAGATGTAATTATAGGATCTTCAGTTCATCCTTTAACATGTGTGGCAGGAATCATTATGGCAAAAAAAGTAAAATGCAAAGTGATTTCAGAAATAAGAGATTTATGGCCAGAGACTTTAGTTATGTTTGGAAGTATAAAGGAAAATAGTCTGGCAGCAAAGATTTTATATTGGGGTGAAAGATGGATTTACCAAAAATCTGATGATGTTATTTTTACAATGGAAGGCGGAAAGCAATATATTATTGACAGAGGCTGGGAAAGCAGGATAGATTTAAAGAAAGTACATTATATAAATAATGGTGTTGATTTAGAACAGTTTTATAATGATATTAAAAATGAGGTATTTGAGGATAAAGAGTTAGAATCTACAGCATTTAAAATTATTTATACAGGGACGATTTCAAAAGCAAATGATGTTGGGAGATTAATAAAAGCAGCAGAAAAGATTCAGCTAGATTTTGCACAAAAGATTATTTTTTTAATTTACGGACATGGGGAAGAAAAAGAGGAACTAGAGAAATATTGTATTGAACATAAAATTAAAAACGTGATTTTTAAAGGGCAGGTTAGCAAGAAAAAAATACCTTATATTTTAAGTAAAGGAGATCTATTAGTTGTAAATTATGCAAAAGAAATTTTTGAAAGCAAACATAATGTTCTTCGATATGGGGGAAGCCATAATAAACTGTTTGAGTATCTAGCTGCAGGAAAGCCAATTTTATATACACAGCCAAGTTCGTATAATTTAGTAGAAAAGTACCATTGTGGGAAGGTCTTGAATGACAGTGAAACAGTGGAAAGTTTGGTGCGTGGAATACTGGAAATTTATCGAATAGATGTGGGATGTTATAATGAAATGTCTAGAAATAGCAGAAGAGCTGTGATGAATTTTGATTTCTGCAATTTGACACAAAAGCTTATAGAGGTGATAGAAAAATGATTTCAGCAGTACAAAAAACGACAAAAAATTCTGATATGGTTTATAAATTATTGATCCTTCAAATAATATTATTATTTATTTTACCACCTCTTGATGGTAAGATTAATATAATCAGGGTAATTATTTATGCTATATTTTCCTTTATTTCAATAGCATTAGTGTTGATATTTGTAAAAAAAGCTTTTTTTGAAAGAAAAATAAAAGTTGATTTAACTTTTTGGAGTGTCATGTTTTTCTTTGGAATGTGTGCGGTATCAGCAGTATGGGGAATAAGTCGTGGAATATTATTAACGGACGTTGTCAGAGGAATTCTTCCATTTGTGTGGTTTATTTATATAATAGTACTCACTCAAAGTCTAACGTCTGTGCATTTAGAGAAAATTATTCGAGTGATTGGAGTACTGGCAGTTTTTTATGCTGCAAGAATTATTATATATTACTTTATCTATGTATTTGGAAATCCTTATGAGAGGGTGACTTTTCATTTAGTAAAGGCTACCTCGATAATGCCTATGATAGGATCACTAATCTTAGGATATTACTTTATCCAAAGAAGAACTAAAAATTTAAGATATTTTGTTGGTTTCTTAGTTTGTTATATAACAGTACTACTTACAGAAACAAAAGCAATGTTAATTGCACTCGTTATTGGATGGATAATTTTGGAAATTTGTATTGCGTGTTATATAAGAAAACAAAAAACTGATAAAAACAAATTAATTGGGAAAATGTTCATAATTTGCTGTAGCCTCTTTATTTGTACAGGTATAATGATGTTGGGAAGCAATCTTGGAAAACGATGGGAATCAATGATTGCGGTGAAAGAAGTCAAAGAAAAAAATGAAGAAGGCATCGAAGAGACAGAAAAAAAAGTTATAGTTGACCAAGGAAGTGTTTCGGTTAGAATAATTGAAATTAAAACAGCATTGCAAAAGTTTAAAGAGTCACCTGTTTTAGGGCAGGGAATAGGATATCGTTGGATAGCCAAAGGTATTGATTATGGAGAACCTGTTATTTATATGCACAATATATTAGCATTTGTTGTAATGGACTTCGGAATTATAGGTCTAATTTATGTTGTTCTAATAATGATATTTTTGATTAATATGTTTAGGAAAACATTTAGAAATTCTGTTCTAATTGGAATGAGTAGAAAGAATTTTATTCTATACTTTTCTATAATAATAATGGCGTTTTCATATGCTAATTTTTTTGCAGTGTTCCGAAATATTGAATTTGTAGTGATATGTTCAGTTTGTATAGCAGCATTTGTCCTTGAATATGAAAACATAGTGAATGGTGTAAAAACATGAAAAAATACATAACCAATACATTAGGTGTTGCAGTGTTGACATTGTTGTCACAAGGAATGGGATATATTAGGGAAATGCTTTTTGCATTTTATCTTGGAACATCGAAAGGGTTAGAGGCATTCCAGGTTGCGGAGACAGTCCCTTTATTGTTTACGCAGGTTTTAATAAGTGCGGTTCCACTTGCTTTAACACCTTTACTGGTTCGAGAACAGGAAGAGAAAAAAGATAGTCTGATTCATAATGCAATTGTTTTATGGAGTATAGTGCTGATCATACTGGCAGGAATTATCTGGATGTTTCCGGAGACATTTGTGAAAATAGTTGCCCCTGGTTTTACAGGTGAAAAATACTTAATAACCTGTCGGTTGGTAACTATATTGGTACCAAATATATTCTTTCTATCTATGGTGGCAGTATTGAATTCTTTTTTGAATTCTCGCCAGCAATTTATAGTACCAACTGGTGCTACGTTGTTTCTGAATGGAAGTATTATCGCAATACAGATATTGACAAAAGCAAATGTATATTATGTAGCATGGGGGTCTGTATGCGGCGGAATTCTTATGTTTTTAACTGTATTAATTTATTGTATACACAAATATAAATTTCAATTAAAGATAAGAAGAGTGAATATAAAAAATATTGGTATAATCATAGCATCCATTCTGCCGGTATGTATTATTTCATCGTTTACTTCTATTAATCTTATGATGGATAAATTCTTTGCCTCTCAGTTAGGAGATGGCGCTGTTGCCATTCTATCTTATAGCTACAAAATTATAAATCTTCCAGTGTACTTATTTGTTACTTCGGTTACCAAAGTGATGCTGCCGGATATTACGAAACTGATTGTCAATAATCAGCACATAAAGTTATCAGAAACAATTAAAAAAGTAATTTTATTTTGTATATCGGGAGGAACAATAGCAATAATAATAATTCAGATTTTTGGTAATTGGATTGTTCATCTTTTGTTTGGAAGAGGAGCATTCATGGGCAGTGATATTATAGCTACTGCTGATGCTTTAAAGTTTTATGCATTTGGCATTGCAGGAATGGCTTTAAGTTCCTTTTTTCAGAGTATATCATATGCAGAAGGCAGATATTTTGAACCATTTAGGGTGTTAGCTGTTCAGATTCTTGTATATATAGGAGTTACAAGTACTTGTTTGAAAAATATGGGGGTAAATGCAATTGTGTTAGGAAATGTTGTGGCAATAAGTGTTTCTGTTCTTATTTGGTTAATTGTTTTAAGAAAAAATTATAATATAAATATTTTTCACAGAGGGAAGAAATGGGAAGATTAATAGACACGGTTAAAAGGTATATACAGAAGGATACATCATCGCTAGCATTTTGGTGGTTACCGTTATATGAAGGTGATGGAAATTATAATTTAAGCAGTCATAAAGTATGTGACTACTACTTGGATTTTTCATCAAAGGCAGAGTATGACTGTTTATTTGATGAAGATGGAGTATTACTATTAGATTATAAAGGCAGTATGGGAATTCAATATAATCCTTGTGCAGTTGCACAATATGGTCTGGGAATATGCTCGAAGTATCTTAAGACAAAAGAAGATAAATATCTAAAAAAAATTAGAATACAAGCTGAATGGTTATGTAGTACTATGAAAATTGATGAAAAGGGGATGGGAAGATTAGAATATACGTTTTCTGCAGATGACTATAATCAGATTTCGAATAAGAATTATATTTCGGCAATAGCACAAGGGCAGGCAATCAGTTTTTTAATAAGAGCGGGTATTATTCTAAGGGAAAATAGATATAAAAAAGCTGCAGATAATATTTTTGAATCTTTTAGGTACACTGTTTTCGAAGGGGGGATCGTAAACTATGATGAAAAAGGAAGAATGTACTTAGAAGAAGCAGTAACGGAAAAAATATCTTGTATTTTAGATGGGTTTATTTATGCTATGTTTGGAGCATATGATTATTATTTATTTACGGGCGACAAAGAAGCGAAACAAATATTCTACAGATGCTGTGAAACAGTAAAAGAGAGGTTGCCAGAATTTGATTTAGGATTTTGGTCGAGAGCTGACTGCTATTTAGAAAAGCCTAAAATGCCGGCAAGTCGTTTTTATCATAATGTGCATGTACAACAGTTAAGGGCATTATATATTATTACAAAAGATAATAAGTTTAAGGTATATGCAGAAAAATGGGATAAATATCAGAAAAACTTTATATTTAGAAAGATAGCTTTATTATACAAATGCTGGTTTAAGGTTTTTTACTATTAGGAAGGACAAAATATGTGTGGAATATGTGGATATTTGGCGAAAGATGAAGCTTTGCAAGAAGAATTGCTTCTACATAAAATGGGGAAAGCAATTCTTCATAGGGGACCCAATGATGTTGGGTATTTTGAGGAAAAGCCAATAGGGCTTTGTCACAGAAGACTATCAATTCTTGATCTATCCAGTAAAGGGCATCAGCCAATGGAATATAATACAAGGTATGTCCTCGTGTTTAATGGTGAGATATATAATTATTTGGAACTGAGGCAAGAATTAAAGGAAAAGGGTTATTCCTTTGACACAAATACAGATACAGAAGTTATACTAGCTTCTTATGACTGTTGGGGAACAAAGTGTTTAGAGCGATTTAATGGAATGTGGTCATTTTCCTTATGGGATAAACAAAGGAAACAATTATTTTGTGCCAGAGATCGATTTGGAGTTAAACCATTTTATTATAATATCAATAAAGAACGTTTCTTGTTTGCGTCAGAAATCAAAGCATTATTATGCGACAGTAATATTGAACGAATTGCAAATGCTCCTATTGTTTTTGATTATTTGACTCAGGGACTCGTGGAACATACAAATGAAACTTTTTTTGAAGGTATTTATAAGTTGCCTGCCGGATATTTTATGATAGTAGATTCAGAGTTAAATATTCATAAAGAATGCTATTATGATATAACATTTTCTGATGAGACAGATGGAAAATTAAATGTGAGGGATCAGAATCAATGCAGGGAAATTTTAGAAGATTCTGTAAGGTTACGATTAAGAGCAGATGTTCCAGTGGGAAGTTGTCTTTCGGGGGGGCTGGATTCTTCGTCTATCGTGTGCTGTATGGATGAATTATTAAAAAAAGAGCCTAGGAAAACAGAGCAGCATACATTTTCTTTTTGTACAGAAGATAAAAGAATAGATGAAAGAAAATATATGGAGGAAGTTTCTAAAGCCACGGATACTATTCCACATCAGGTTTTTGCAGATGAAGAAGATTTAAAATGCGAACTGGAAGATTTGATATATTTTCAAGATGAGCCTTTTTCTTCTACTGGCATGTATGCAAGTTATTGCGTATATAGGGAAGCGAGTAAGAATGGAATTACCGTATTGTTGGACGGGCAGGGTGCAGATGAAATTTTATGTGGTTACAGAAAAGCCAGAATATATTATATTAAAAAATTGATAAAAGAAAAACGTATTTTTTCGGCATTAGCAGAATTATTGGGGGCATTTTCTCAGATAAAAGGAACAATGTTTTTAAAAAATGACTTATACAAGATAAAAAAAATACTCTCAAAACGAGAAGTAAAAATAAACAGTGATTATTTAAATAAAAATTTTGTCAAAGTGGAAAAAGGATATGATTATTCCAGGCAAAATGATTTCCAACACAATGATGTATTCGTATCATCTCTTCCTGCGCTGCTTCGGTATGCAGATAGAAATTCCATGGCTTTTTCTATTGAAAGTCGTTTACCTTTTTTGGATTACAGATTTGTAGAATTTTGTGCTTCTTTACCTATCGGGAAAAAAATTCATCATGGATGGTCCAAATATATAATGAGAAATTCTTTACAGATGCCAGATTTGATAAAAAAAAGAAAAGATAAAATTGGCTTTGCTACTCCGGAGGACAGTTGGCTGAAAAATGAAAGGGACTATTTCAGGTCTATTTTTAAAGAAGAAAAAATTTGGTCCGAAGCATTTATAGATACAAATCAATTGTTGAAAAATTGGGATAGTATATTAGATAATAATAATGGAGCAGGACTTTTTCGATATATATGTCTGGAATTGTGGATGCGTAAATTCAAAGTGAAATCGGAAGATTTAGGGAGATAAAAATATGATAATGCATATAGTAGGGAACAGACCTCAATTAATTAAATTAGCGCCCCTGTCAAGAACACTGAGAAAAAAAGGTTATGAAGATATAATTATTCATACAGGTCAGCATTATGACGAAAATATGTCAGATATTTTTTTTGACGAACTTGAAATAGAAAAGCCATATAAAAATCTTCAGGTCGGAAGTGGAACACATGGACATATGACTGGGGTAGCATTAATAGAATTAGAAAAAATAATGACAGAAATAGCCCCCCAAATTGTTATTGTCTATGGAGATACAAATTCTACATTAGCAGGTGCATTGGCGGCAGTAAAACTGGATATCCCAATTGTTCATGTGGAAGCAGGTCCAAGAACATTTGTAAAAAATAATCCGGAAGAAATAAATAGAACATTGACAGATCATGTATCAAAAATACTGTGCTGTCCGGACAAGATTTCTGTTGATAATCTGAATAGAGAAAATATATACCATGGTGTATATAATACCGGTGATATTATGTATGACACATTTTTATATTGCAAAGGGAAAGGAAACCAGAAAATATTATGCAAATATGGTGTAGAAGAGAATAAATACGTTCTTATGACTTGGCATAGGCAGGAAAATACTGTTTCCAGACAGCGGATGGAAGGGATATTGGATTTTGTGGAAAAAATTAACGAAACGGTGCTTTGCCCTTTACATCCCAGAACCAGAAAAATGTTAGAAGTATTTGAGTTGAAGGATCGAATTAAACATATAAAAAATTTAAAAATCATTGAACCCATTGGATATATGGATATGGTTGTATTAATGAATTATTCTAAGTTTATTTTGTCTGATTCGGGCGGCGTCTCAAAAGAAGCTTTTTTTGCAGGAAAAAAATGTTTGTTTATGCTGGATTTTAATCCATGGAAAGAACTTGTAGAAAACGGAAATATTATAACTTTAGATTTTAATAACGATGAGGATATAGACTCTAAATTAAAGTACTTTAACTCAATTGAAAATACTGCGAAAGCAGAACAAATTTCTTATTTTGGAAATGGGAAAACAGCTGAATATATTGTAAAAATACTAGAAGAAGAAAAGTTGATTTAATCGGAGGAATTTAATGAAAGAACTATTATTGGATAAGATCAGAAATAAAAGTATGAGAGTTGGAGTGGTAGGATTAGGATATGTTGGCCTTCCGTTAGCAGTAGAAAAAGCAAAAGCAGGATTTCAGACAATTGGTTTTGATGTACAGAAGGAAAAAGTAAAAAAAGTAAATAAAGGAGAAAATTATATTGGAGACGTTGTAGATGCTGATTTGAAAAAATTGGTAAATGAAGGAAAATTAAAAGCAACAAATGATTTTAGCTTCATTCAAAATGTAGATTTCGTTGCCATATGCGTTCCTACTCCTTTAGATAAACATCAACAGCCAGATATTCGTTATGTTCAGGCATCAACGGAACAAATTGGAAGATATTTAAAAGCAAATACTATGGTTGTTTTAGAATCAACTACATATCCTGGAACTACAGAAGAACTTGTTCGGCCTCTTTTGGAGTCTTGTTCAGGATTAAAGTGTGAAGAAGATTTTTATTTAGGATTCTCGCCAGAACGTGTTGATCCTGGAAATCTGATATATAAAACAAAAAATACTCCTAAGGTTGTGGGCGGCATAGGTAAAGATGCAACAGAAGTAATTGCTGAAATGTACAGAGCTGTATTAGAAGGAGATGTACATGAAGTTTCTGCTCCTGCAGTAGCAGAAATGGAAAAAATTTTGGAAAATACATATCGAAATATCAACATTGGATTAGTTAATGAGTTAACTATGCTATGTAATAAAATGGGGATCAGTATATGGGAAGTTATTGATGCCGCAAAAACAAAACCATATGGATTTCAGGCTTTTTATCCAGGTCCTGGGTTAGGCGGACACTGTATTCCCCTAGATCCGTACTATTTATCATGGAAAGCCAGAGAATATGGATTTCACACCTCTATGATTGAAAGTTCAATGATGATAAATGATAATATGCCAGAATATACGGTTCAGAGAGCAGGGAAAATTTTGAATAAATATGAGAAATCATTAAAAGGTTCTGAACTGTTGGTGTTAGGGGTTGCCTATAAGCAGGATATTGATGACTATAGAGAAAGCCCTGCATTGCAGGTTATTGAAATTCTGAAGCGTGAAGGTGCAAATGTAACTTTTTATGATCCGTGGGTTAATGAATATTGTTATGAAGGGGAAAAACATAAGGGATTAACTGAAATTAATGAGGAAATAATAGAGAGATATGATTTGGTTATCATTACAACTGGACATACAAATGTTGATTATAATATGGTACAGAAATCAGCAAAAGCTATATTTGATACAAAAAATGTAATGAAGGATATTCATAATAAAGAAAATATTGAGGTTTTATAAAAATGATAGAATTCACATTTCAGGCATATAGAAATTTATTAAAATTTCTTCAGGAAAAAGAGTATAAATTTGCAAACTATCACAACTATGCAGAATTTGACAAAGCTGTAATACTTCGTCACGATATAGATATGGACATAGAAAAAGCTTTAGAAATTTCAACATTGGAATATTCTTTAGGAATATCGTCTACATATTATGTATTGTTATCAAGTGATTTTTATAATGTTTTTTCAAAAAAAAATGAATTGTTGTTGAAGCAAATTTCTTCTTTGGGACATGATATTGGTTTACATTTTGATGAGGAAAAATATAACGATACATCTAATATCATTAAGAATATTGAGAATGAAATTGAAATATTGGAAAAATGCATAAATAGAAAGGTGAATTCTGTCTCAATGCACAGACCTTCAAAAATAACGTTGGATGCAGACTACAAAATAAAAAACGGGGAAATAGTCAATAGTTATGGAAAAGAATTTTTTGAAGGTTTTAAATATGTTTCTGACTCCAGAAGAAATTGGCGTGAGAATATTTATGAGATTATTAATTCAGAAAAATATAAAAAACTGCATATTTTAACACACCCTATTTGGTATGGAAAAGAAGAAATAAAAATGAAGGAATGCCTAGGGGATTTTATATCACGAGCAGGTCAAGAACGTTATGAGGGACTAAAGAAAAATATATTGAATTTGGAAAAGGTCATGGGAATGGATTTTGAAAATGAGAAATAAAAATATGAGTAGAAAAATAATGGTAAAAGATATTCTTTGCTTTTTAAAAGGAAAAGGAATAAGATTTGAATATTTAGGAGAGCACAATCTGTACATAACATCATTTTCTTCCTTAAATTATATAAAGAATAATTCTGTAGTTTGGGTAAAAGATGTATCTAACTATAATATAAATCAAATTACAGAAAAAGTATTAATTGTAGCAAATACCAGGGAGAGAGCATATCCAAATCATAATTTTATTGTTTGTGAAAATTCGAAAATGGTGTTTTTTGAAATTCTTAATGAATTTTTTTATGATAAACCTTTACAAAGAATATGTAGTGATGCAATAGTAGAAACGAAACATATAGGAAAAAATGTATCTATTGGGCATAATTGTTTTATTGGAGAGGATGTCATACTAAAGGATGGCGTAATTATTAAGAATAATGTGCAGATAGAATGTCCTACTGTAGTTGGAGAAAATACTGTGATAGGATCTGGAGTTGTGATTGGTACAGACGGATTTGGGTATTATGAAGACAGCAAAGGTTACTATAAAAAAGTACCACATTTTGGTGGGGTGCAGATAGGAAAATGTGTAGAAATTGGTGCTAATTCTTGTATAGACAGAGGAACGATTGAAGATACCAGGATTGAAGATAATGTAAAAATCGATAATCTGTGTCATATTGCTCACAATGTTCATATAGGTGAAAACTCGCTTGTAATTGCTCTATCTTTGCTGGGTGGCAGTTGTGATTTGAAAAAAAATTCATATATTGCACCGGGGTGTTTAATTAAGAATCAGGTAAAAATTGGAGAAAATAGTTTTGTGGGTATGGGATCAGTTGTTCTTAAAGATGTAGATGATAAAAAAACCGTAGTTGGTGTTCCTGCAAAAATTTTAAGAGACAATTAGGAGGTATAATATGAAATATGCATTAATTGGTTGTGGAAGGATATCAACAAATCATATAAAGGCAGCATTAAATAATAGCATGCAAATAATAGCTGTATGTGATTTGAGCACTGATCATATGAAACAGTTATTAAAAATACATAATCTCGAAGAAGAGAAATCAATTAAATGTTATACTGACTATAAAAAGATGATTGAGGAGAACGAGATAGAATTGATAAGCATTGCCACAGAAAGTGGAGTTCATGCGGAAATCGCTATATATTGTATTGAGCATAATATCAATGTAATTATTGAAAAACCGATGGCTATGAGTTTAGCTGACGCCGATAAAATTATTGCATTATCTGAAATTAAAAATGTTAAGGTCGCAGCGTGCCATCAAAATAGATTTAATATAGCTGTTCAAAGAATGCGGAGAGCAGTGGAAGAAGGAAGATTTGGGAAATTATCACATGGCTCAATTCACGTAAGGTGGAATCGAAACCAGGATTATTATTTACAGGCTCCTTGGCGTGGAACATGGGATAAGGATGGCGGAGCTCTTATGAACCAATGTATACATGGAATTGATTTATTAAGATGGATGCTCGGAGATGAAGTAGAGAGTGTATATGGTGTTACAAGGCAACAATTCCATCATTATTTGGAGGCTGAGGATATTGGTATGGCAGTAGTTAAGTTTAAAAATGGTGCTGTGGCAACTATTGAAGGAACAACGAATGTCTATCCGAAAAACTTAGAAGAAACATTGTATTTGTTTGGAGAAAAAGGGACTGTTAAATTGGGTGGAAAATCTACCAATAATATAGATGTGTGGGATTTTGCGGATGAAACGGAAGATGATTTGAAAAATAAAGGGTTAGAAGAAGCAACAAGTAATGTATATGGAAATGGACATACTAGTTTATTTACGGATATGTTGTATGCCATTGAACAAAATAGGACTCCATATGTGGATGCAAGAGCTGGAAAAAGAGCGTTGGAAATGATATTAGCTATTTACAAAAGCCAAAAAACCGGGGAAATAGTCAATTTTCCGATGACAGACTTTTCGAGTGCAGATATGAAAGGAGAATTCTGATGGATAAACAAAAATATTTTGTCCATGAGAGCAGTTACATAGATGATGAGGTTTTGATTGGTGATGGTACCCAAATATGGCATTTTTGCCATTTGCAGAAAGGGGCTGTGATCGGAAAACAGTGTGTATTGGGACAGAATGTTAATATATCTAATTCAGTAAAGATTGGAGATGGATGTAAAATTCAAAATAATGTATCGGTTTATGAAGGTGTTGAATTAGAAGATTATGTTTTTTGCGGCCCTTCTATGGTGTTTACAAATGATTTGACTCCCAGAGCAAAATTTCCAAAAGGAAGAACAGGATATAAAAAAACATTATTGAGGACTGGGGCATCTATCGGAGCCAATGCAACTATTGTGTGTGGAAATATTATTGGAAAATGGGCAATGGTTTCTGCCGGAGCAGTTGTTACAAAAGATGTAAAAGACTATGCATTAGTTGTTGGTGTTCCAGCAGAACAGATAGGATGGGTTTGTAAGTGCGGAACAGTATTGGAAGAACTAAAATGTCCTTTTTGTAATAGAAAATATCAATTGACTGATAAAGAAACACTTGAGGAAATAGGTTTCTAGAATTACATTTATTAAGTGTGTGTTGTGATTATAAGAGGGGAAGAGAATGAAAATCAGAATCAATATAAAAGGAGTAATCATAGCTGTAATTGTACTAACTACATTGATTTTGTTTAGCGAGAGCAGGAAAATCGAAGCTGATAATAACAAGCAAGTCCTTAAACAAACAAATTATGTAAATACATTTAGAGAATTAGAAAATTTGCTAAAAAAAGAACATAACACTTTGAATATTGTTTTAGAATCTGACATTACATGTGGGAATAAAACTTTATATATAGAGGGAAATACCAATTTAGATCTGAATGGCCATGTTTTATATAAAACAGGAGGAAAACCATTATTTTATTTGGGGGACAAAAGGAAGCAAGAAAAGATAAAGTTGATCGAAGATTTAAAAATTGAACCGGCAAAGTTTCCTGAAGATTTCATTGTAAAAGTGGAAAATACAGAATCTATAAAAAAGGGTCAAAGAATATATATATCGGATGGTTCTGCTGGTGAAAAGAATATAGTTTCTAAAGTAATAAATAAAACTAGTTTTCTTGTAAAAGAAAGGCCGAATAGAATTTATAAAAAAAGCACAGCAAAAGTAGAAATTCTATCAGATAAAACAGGGGATATTACAATTAAAAATGGTAAGATAGAAAATAATAAAATTAAATTTGATATGACGCAATCCAAAGGAAAAGAATCAATTATTGTTTCTAATTATAGTTCAGATATAGAAATAAATAATATTAAAATTGTAAACAAAAATTATAATCAAAATAGTATAGGAATTTTAAAAAGTGAAAATGTTGTGCTTAGCAACTGCCGCATTGAGGGCGGAAGAAATGCCGTAGTGGTAGATTCAGGATCAAGTATGTGTAAGATACTGGGGAATACATTTTATGACTGTTCAGGGGGAGTGTTCCTTTCTGGAAACAATAATTTAATTTCTGACAATGTTATTACTGCCAGCGGCGCAACTTTAAATTCAGGAGATGGTATTACGATCCTCGAATCAGCTTCTTTTAATATTATAAAAAGTAATCAGATATTGGGAGGAAATTGTTATGGTATTTGGGGATTAAAAGGAAAGAGAACAGGTAATAGTATAACTGATAACGTAATACAAGCAAATGTTACATATGGTATTTATCTGGAAGGTGGGGATGGATACTTGATTAATAATAATAAAACTGAGAGGAATTCGGGAGGAATTTGTATTGATCAAGTTACGAATTCAAATATTTCCAATAATTATGTTACAAATAATCTTATATCGGGAATTTCAATAGGGGAGAAAGTAAAAAAATGTATTATAAAAAATAACACTTTATCTGGGAACAATTATGTTGATCCGGACGTAGCAGGGTACGGGGGAGATGTTGTGGTTTGGGGAAATCCAGAAGATATTATTGTGGAGGATAATGTGGCAGAACAGAAAATGCGAAAAATAGAGTAAATGAGGAGGATAAAATGGAATTTCGTGATTTAAAACAGCAGTATGAAGAACTAAAATTTGATATAGACCGATCTGTAAAAGAGGTAATGCAAGATGCGAATTTTATAATGGGGCGACAGGTAAGCCAATTAGAAAATGAGTTAGCTGAATATGTTGGAACTAAGCATTGCATTACTTGTGCGAATGGTACAGATGCTTTGCAGCTGGCTCTTATGTCATGGGGTATTGGGTTAGGTGATGCTGTTTTTGTTCCTGATTTTACTTTTTTTTCATCGGGGGAGGTAGTGGATTTACAGGGGGCCACTCCAATATTTGTGGATGTAAATGACAAAACATTTAATATTGATGTAAAAAAGTTAGAAAAAAAAATTATCGAAGTACTAGAAGAAGGGAAATTAAGGCCGAGAGTTATTATTGCAGTTGATTTGTTTGGGCTGCCGGCAGATTATGAAGAGATTAGAATCCTTGCTGAAAAATATAAATTATTAATTTTGGAAGATGGCGCTCAGGGGTTTGGTGGTATGATTTATGGAAAGCGGGCCTGCAGTTTTGGTGATATAGCGACAACATCGTTTTTTCCTGCAAAACCTCTTGGATGTTATGGTGACGGTGGTGCAATTTTTACAGATAATGATGAGTTAGCAGATTTATTAGCATCTTATAAAATTCATGGAAAAGGTAATGGGAAGTATGATAATGTTCGTGTAGGAATGAATTCAAGGCTGGATACATTACAGGCTGCGGTTTTGCTTGTGAAATTAAAGGCTTTTAAAGAGTATGAACTTCAGCGAATGAATGATCTGGCAAGATTATATGAAACAGAGTTGAAGAATTATGTTATGACTCCTACAATTCCACTTGGATATACTTCCAGCTGGGCACAATATACAATTATACTTCATAATACAGAAGAAAGGGAAAAGCTGCAGAGTTATTTAGAAAAACAGGCAATTCCATCAATGGTGTATTACCGCAAACCAATGCATAGACAGAAAGCATTCAGCAAATATCATTATCAAGAAGAGGAATTTACTGTGACTAATCGCTTATGCGATACTGTTTTATCATTACCCATACATCCTTATATGAAAGAAGATGAAATACAATCAGTAGCCGATTGTATTAAAGGATTTGAGGGATTTGTACAAAGGAGTACTATGTTATAGAAAATAGAATACAAAAGGGATAAAGGGAATGAATTTGAAATCAATTAGTGTAAAAAGATTTGGATTATTTGTATTTGACATATTAGCTGTAATAATTGCGGCATATGCTGCATTATGGATTCGATTTAATGGACAGATAGAACCTTACTATCTAGGAATGTTAAGTAAGAACATTTATGTTATCCTGATTATAACAATGGTAACATTTACGGTGATGAAGTTTTATTCGAGTCTATGGTTATATGCAAGTATTTATGAGGCAAGGAATATTATTATTGCAAGTGTGTCTGCTTCGGCATTAATAATGATTGCGTTTGTTTTAATGAATATCAATATGTTCCGTTCATGGTTTTTTATATATATGCTGCTACTAATTGCCATGACAGGCGGAGCTCGTTTTTTTTACCGTTTTACCAGACTGTATTTACAGGAACGCGGCCTTTTTGGGAGAGCTTCTGGAGATATAAGCCGTGTTATGGTGATTGGAGCCGGCGAAGCAGGAAATCAAATAGCAAAAGAAATTACTAGTTCGGACAAGATTAATAAAACGGTGATCTGTTTTATCGATGATATGGAAACTAAGCAGGGGAGATATCTTCAGGGAAAAAAGGTTGTTGGAAAACGTGATAAAATTATAGAAGCGGCAGAGAAGTATGAGATAGATGAAATTCATATAGCCATTCCAAGCGCTACAGGTCTTGAACGAAAAGAAATTATTGATATATGCAGCAAAACTGACTGTAAAATAAAAGTTCTTCCAGGAATGTATAAAATTCTGAATGACGAAGTAAGTGTCAGTGCACTTCGAAATGTCGAGATTGAGGATTTACTTGGCCGTGACCAAATAGATATAAATACGGAAGAAATTATGGATTATGTAAATAATAAAGTGGTATTGGTTACAGGCGGAGGAGGATCCATAGGGAGTGAGCTTTGCCGACAGGTAGCAAAACACGGTCCCAAGAAACTGATTCTTGTAGATATATATGAAAATAATGCCTATGACGTACAGCAGGAGTTAATAAGAAAATATCCACATCTAGAGTTGGCAGTATTGATTGCATCAGTAAGGAATTCAAAAAAAATTGACAAGCTGTTTCAGAAGTATCATCCAGATATTATTTACCATGCGGCTGCACATAAGCATGTACCGCTTATGGAATCTTCACCAAATGAAGCGGTTAAAAATAATGTTTTTGGAACATTTCACGTTGCAAAAGCCGCAGATAAATATAAAGCAGAAAAATTTATCCTGATTTCAACAGATAAAGCGGTGAACCCTACAAATATAATGGGAGCTACTAAAAGGATTTGTGAAATGATAGTGCAGACGTTTGGGAAAAAGTCTCAAACAGAATTTGTTGCTGTGCGTTTTGGCAATGTTTTGGGATCTAATGGTTCTGTTATTCCTTTATTTAAAAAGCAGATAGAAGAAGGCGGACCTGTGACAGTAACCCATCCTGATATTATTAGATATTTTATGACAATTCCAGAAGCAGTATCATTGGTATTACAAGCTGGAGCTTATGCAAAAGGCGGAGAGATATTTGTTTTAGACATGGGAGAGCCAGTAAAGATCTTAGACTTGGCTATTAATTTAATTAAATTTTCTGGTTATACTCCAAATGTAGATATTAAAATTGTATATACAGGCCTTCGTCCAGGAGAGAAACTATACGAAGAGCTGCTGATGGATGAAGAAGGATTGGAGACAACGCCAAATAAGTTGATAAAGATTGGAAAACCTATAGAGATAGATGAAAAGAAGCTCAATAAATACTTAAAGATTTTGTATGATACAGCATATGGAGAATCAGACAATATAAGAGAATTAGTACATGAATTAGTGGATACATATCAAGTGAATAAATAGTATACTTATACAGGTTTATTCTGTAGAAAGACTGGAGGCAGTATGAAAAAGACATACATATTTTTTACTAAGTTAGTAATACTTTTCCTTATAATAATATTTATTTTTCGCATTACATCTTTTTCATATTTGATTGAATACAATTTAAGACAAAAAATATATTTTTATTCTGCTTTTCTGATATTTATACCAGTTTTAATAAATTTGTTTTTATGTTCTTTCAACGAAATAAAATATCTGATAAAAACTAATATTTTTGTATTCCTTTATTTGCTTTATAGTCTATATTTTATTATAAAAGATCCTGATCAATTGGGAAGAATGGTCTTTTTTTACGAGCTTTTCTTTTTATCTATAGGTTTTTTGTTATGTAAAATGTTTGATAATTTAGACCTGATTTTAAAAACTTTTATTTATATCGTATTTACAATGAATATTTTAACAGTAATAGTTTTCAAAATTATGGAGATGAAATCCCACCTGATTTTTGTTAAATATATTCAACACTTTATTATAAAGTATACATTTTTTAATCAATCACAGTATTGTACAATTTATGTTAACCCTAATTATGCAGGTATTGTTACTGGTATTTGTATTTTCATTTGTATAAACTATTTTAAGAAAAGAAGCATATTAAAATATTTATTTTTAGTATTCTCGGTGTGGTTCATTTGGTTTCAGCAATGCAGAAGTGCCCAGCTTGCTTTAATATTTTGTGCGGGAGGTTATGTGATTGAAAAATGTGTAAGGTTTATAAAACCAAAGCAAATAGCAAGTGGTTTTTTAATAATATCGCTTTTTTTTAGTATGGTATTAGTGATTTTCGTTTTTCAAAATAGCAATAGTAAATCTGAAATCACCACTATGACAGCGAAGGAAAATGAAATTAATGTTTTTAGCAGTCAAAGGTATCTAATATGGAAAATGGATTTAAATGGAAACAAAAGAGAATTATTGTTTGGCACAGGCAACTTTGAGAGAGAGAAAGAAGCAAGGAATAATTATATTAGAAAGATGTTCCCAACAGAGAAAGCCAAGCAATTAGTAGAATCCTTCTGGTCCTTCAATACACACAATGGTTATATTGGAACACTGATCGTAAAAGGTTTTGTTGGATTAATATTATTTATATTAATTTTGCTGAGAAGAATACATAATATGAGTGATGAAGAAGCAAAAAAATGGTATTTGTGTTTAAGCTTTTTTTTCCTCGTTAATATATTTGAAAGCTATTTTATAACTGAGATATTTTTGGGATGTTTTATTATGATGTTACTTATGGGGATTGGAAGTGTAAAAAATCAACAGCTTATGTATCATAAGAAATAAGAAAAACAAGTATTAAACATCATAATCTCTGTCATCTCAGCCTAAATCTATTCTAATCGGTTACCTAGCAACTTGATTTGTCGAATGGCTTGTGGCAGACTTACCAGATGAGGCAAATGCATTTTTGATGTAAACTTGGTTGAAATAAATACTGACTGGAGCAAAGTGCTCCGGTGCATCCAACATATAAAAATCAGATAAAAGTAGCTGTAATACACGTTAGCTGAGCAGTTAAAAATACTGGAGAAATCAAAAGCCCACAAGATCTGAATGTATGAATCACGATATTAAAAAGAAAGGAGAGTGTGATAATTACTTTTTAATTATCATACAAGGATAAAATGGATAAAATAGCCGTATTAGTTCCATGTTACAATGAAGAAAAAACGATTCAAAAGGTAATAGAGGATTGGAAAATAGAACTGCCGGAAGCAAATATATACGTTTATGACAATAATTCTTCAGATCGAACGGCAGAATTATCTCAAACTGCAGGAGCAATAGTGCGATATGAATATCAGCAAGGAAAAGGAAATGTTATTAGGCGTATGTTCCGTGAAATTGATGCTGAGTGTTATATTATCGTTGATGGAGATGATACCTATCCAGCTAAATTTGGCCGGCAGATGGCAGAGAAAGTTTTGAATAGAAAGGTTGATATGGTGGTGGGAGATCGATTGTCATCAACCTACTTTGAGGAAAATAAGCGGCCGTTTCATAATTTAGGGAATAGTTTAGTTAGGGCAACCATTAATCGATTATTTAAAAGCAATATCCGCGATATTATGACTGGTTATAGAGCGTTTAGTTATCAATTCGTAAAGACTTTTCCAGTGCTATCAAAGGGTTTTGAAATTGAGACAGAGATGAGTATTCATGCTGTAGACAAGAATATGTTGGTTGAAAATGTAATTATAGATTACAGGGATCGTCCGGAAGGAAGTGAGTCTAAATTAAATACATATTCTGATGGTTTTAAAGTGCTTATAACAATTTTGAAGCTTTATAAAAATTATAAGCCGTTAGGTTTTTTTGGAGGGTTGGCAGCTGTTTTATTTCTTATTTCGGCTATCATGTTTTTACCAGTTTTAGTGAAATATTTGAATACTGGGCTTGTCCCTAATTTTCCAACATTAATCGTCAGCGGTTTTATTGCGATGGCTGCGTTACAGTCATTTTTTTCAGGACTTTTGCTGACAACTTTTGTACAAAAGAATAGGCAGGACTTTGAATTTAGGCTGCACATGATCAATCGCGATAATAGTAATTAGCAGAATAATAATGGTTTTAAAAATGATAAGAAAACAAAAGATTTATATATTATTGGCGTCATTACTTGCTTGTTTCTTTACGTTGGGAAGAAAAGTTAATTTTAGTGGGAATGTGCGTGATAAATATCCAGTAAACTTTATGTCAGATTTTCGCATTAGTGATTTCATTATTTTTTTACTCTCTTTATGTGTAATTTTTACGATTGTAATGATTTTACGTCGTTTTGGAAGTGAAATTGCTTCTTTTATTGCATGCAAAAAGATGGTAAGCAAAAGAATAATATTTATTTGTATTGCTATTGTCTTAGTGTGTTGGCTTCCATATATTCTTACATTTGCACCAGGGTCAGTACAGGGAGATTCTTTAAGTTCTATTAGACAAATCTATGAGGGGAATTATAATAATCACCACCCTGTGCTATATACGCTTTATATTTCTCTTTTTGTTAAACTGGGACAGAGAATGCACAATATTAATATAGGGATTTTTTGTTATACCATTGTTCAGACCTTGATTATGTTATTTGGGGTGGCAAATGTATTATTTTGGATGAGAAGAAATTATATTAATAAAAAAATTATCGGCATTACCACAGTTTATTTTGCAGTTGTTTCTGTTTTTCCAGCATATGCATTGGTACTTTGGAAGGATCCTATATTTTCAGTAGCGCTGTTGCTATTAAGTATTCGATTATTTGAATGCGTGAATGAAAAAGGAGGTGAAAATACATTTATAGACATAGTAATAATAGATGTTTTGTGTTTTATAATTATATTTCTGCGGAATAATGGAATTTTTATTATTATTGGTTGTTTAGTGACATTATTCCTGATATATAGAGAAAAATTAAAATGCTTAGTTTTAAATATCTTTTTTATAGTAGTTATTTCATTTATTATACAAGGGCCTATATATAACATGGCAGGAATTAAAAAACCTCAAACGGAGGCATTTGGAATACCTATTCAGCAAATTGCAGCAGTAGTTGCGGAGGAAGAAGAAAATGTATTGTCAGAAGAGCAAAGGAAAATAATTTATTCATTAATTCCAAGAGATAAAATAATTGAAAATTATGCTCCAAGCAGGGTTGATGACATAAAGTTCGATCCAAAATTTAATGATACTTATTTGCAAGAGCATAAAGCTGAAATTATTAAAGTATGGATTGAGCTTTTGCCGGAGAATTTCATTACATATGTTAAGGCATATGTATCAGAGACTTTTGGATTTTGGTATCCAGGTATTCAAAATGAATATGGGTATACATCATATACCGTTTTTGATAATTCCTATCATATCTGCAATACAGATTTATTTCAGAAGATATTTGGTAAATCCATTAAAAACAATTTAGAAAATGAAGAGGTAAAAATTGGATCAGGGTTGTTGGTGTGGATAATGCTAGTTTCTATGACGATCTGCTGGGGAGATCATAACTATAAAAGATATCTTGGATTCTTGCCTCCTTTATTTTGTTGGCTGTTTATTTTGTGTGCAACCCCTGTTGCATTTAGTTTAAGATATGTATATGTATTAGCATTAGAATTACCTATATTTGTGGTGTTGCCTTTTTTGAAAGGCAACAAATCTGAATAAAAAGGAAGAAAGATGAAAAAGAACAGTATAAAAACAGGACTAGTTATGATCTTTATTATAGGAATTATCTTTATGTTAGTTTCAACAACATTAGTATATATGCTGCCTGAAGATATTATGAAAAAGCACATTGCTGGTGATATTGATCAACTGGTAGAAGAGAAAGAGTGGCCTGAATATGTTCAGGGATATCTATGCACAAGGAAGGATAATTTTACTGATGCCTTAATGTTAAATATGGCTACGCAGCAACAAGACAAGCAGGATTTGGCCATAAAGCGGGCTATGAGGTCAAACTTGCCAACATATATTCCTGAATATACTCAAACTGTGAGTTTGAAAAAACAAATTGAAAATAAGGAAAAAGGGGACCACACACTTTATTATAGATACTGGCATGGTTATCAAATATTTTTAAAACTGTTGCTTATGGTCCTCACATATTCACAAATAATTCATTTAAATGGTGTAGTATTATTGTTTCTGTTTTTGTTAATTCTCATTAAGATGAGGAAAAAAGGAATTGAAGTAAAATATATTATAAGCTTCGTTTTCTCAATATTGCTGTTAGTGCCTTCGGTGATTGTAATGAATATTCAATATACTACAATGTTTTATATTCAATTTATTTCAATACTAGCGTTATTAAAATGCGAAAAAAGAAATATATTTTATATTTTTTTCATTACAGGAATGGCAACTAGTTTCTTTGATTTATTGACAACACCGATTTTATCGTTAGGAATTCCACTTCTCTTTATGGGATTAATAAATCTGGAATTAAAGGGCATAAAATATTTAATTAATATTATTCAGAATACTTTGCTTTGGGCAGCTGGTTATGGCTTAACTTGGATGAGTAAATGGCTAATTGCAAGTATCATTTTAAGAGAGAATGTTTTTGCAAATGCAATTGAAAAAATTTTCTTAAGAACATCTTCAAATATAACAGATGGCAGTAATATTGCATATTTGGATATATTACAAAAATTATCTTCAGTATATGGGAAAAAGTTGGGTTTGATAATTCTATTGGTGATGCTGGCGCTGCTTTTACTTGGCTGTATATCAGGGCTGGTTAAACGTAATATAAATATAATACCCCTTCTCTTAATTGCTGTAATGCCATTTGTGTGGTTTTATGTTTTAAAAAACCATTCGTATATTCACCTTTGGTTTACTTTTAGAAATTTAGAAATAACTTATCTGGGGATTTTTATGATATTTATACAAGGTTTTTGGACGAGGAGAACAATATAACTGAAAGGGAATTTTTTTATGAGACAAAGAGAAGATTGGATTGATCTGTCAAGAAGTATAGTAATGATAATGGTTATATTCGGCCATATTGGAAGTTTTTTGGTGGGGAAAGGATATCAAAGCAGTAATTTATCGGTTTATTTTATGGCGACAAGTGCCATTAAAATACCGGGATTCTTTGTAATATCGGGATATTTATTTAATGATAGACAAGGCAGATGGAATGATTTTATTAAGAATAAAATTATCAAAATACTAGTACCATATTTTTTCTTAGGTTTTATCAGTATGGCCATGAATGTATTGATTTATATGTATCATGTGGGAGCTTGGAATGAACAAGTTAAATTATATTTTATCAATTATTTCAAAAATTATTTATTAGGTAAAAATTTATGGTTTATACCATGTCTTTTTGTAGTAGAAGTTATATTTTTTGTTATTAAAAAGATTAGCAAAAATAATCTGCTGCTAATTGGATTCCTTTCAATAGCATGTTGTTGTGCGGGTTATTTTTGGTCTAAACCAGAGATAGCAATTCCATGGAGAATTGACACTGCACTTATCTGCATATTTTTTCTTTATCTGGGCTTTATGCTGCAGAGTTACCCCGGGTTTAAAGGATTTATACTAAGTTTTAAAGGCTTTATTTTTTCTCTGATTATTTATACGGGGGCGGGACTTCTATCTTATACAATGTATGGTTGGAAAAACCTTGATGTAAATCGAAATTATTATTATAATTTTATTTTATGTATGTTTATGATAATTGCAGGAACAATGTTATTGTTTTCTTTTTGTAAGTTATTAAACTCAAATCGCATTTTAAGCTTTATAGGACAGAATACGCTTGCTTATTTTGCATTTCATCTTTTCTTTGTAAAGATTATTTATAGATTTATCGTTAATTGGAAGTTTTTCGATAATTGTACTAGCTTTATGATAAAAACATTTATTTTATGTTTTATTACGCTAATTTGTATGGCTCCGTTTATTGGTTTTATAAACAAATATATCCCTATCATTGTTGGAAAAAACAGCAGGAGAAAGAAATGAAAATAAGAAGTAAAACAAATGAAAAAAGAAAATATTTATGTACATATACTGCGGTATTTCTTGTGTTTTGTTTTTTCATCTCTATACCTTTTTTTAAAGAACATGTCCTAATGATCAACAGCAAGGATTGTCTGAAGCAGCATTATCCCGCTTTTGTATATCTAGGACAATATATAAGGTCAATTATTAAAACCATTCTCTCAACAGGGACGCTTACTATACCAGCTTGGGATTGGAATTTAAGTTATGGATCAGATATCTTGACAACACTAAATTATTACTCATTTGGAGATCCTCTCAATTTAGTTTCAGTATTTGTTCCAATCAGATTTTCTGCTGTAGCTTTCCAAGCTGTTATTTATCTAAGACTATATTTGGCAGGGCTGACTTTTTCTTGGTTTTGCTGGGATAAACAAAAAAACCGCTTTGCTGTTTTAATAGGAACACTGATCTATATTTTTTCTGCCTATGGGCTGCATTCCAGTACAGGCCATGTGTTTTTTGTGAATGCATTAATTTATCTTCCTGTATTTTTTATTGCAATAGATAGAATGTTATCTCAAAAGAAAACAGGACTTTTAACAGGAATTACTGCTTTAGCTTGTATCAGCAATTTTTATTTCTTTTATATGTTGTCAATAATGGCAGGTGTCTACTTGGTTATTAGTTTCATAAAAACAAATGGACGCGTCTTTAATAAAAATATTGTTTTGCTCTTCTTTAAAAAAGGTATTTGTTTTTTTACTGCGTATTTAAAAGGCATTTGCTGTTCGGCAATAATATTTTTTCCAATATTAGTTGCTTTTAAAAATAATGCTCAGACTTCTGTAGGAAAGGTAAATCTATTGCATTATACATTAGAAGATTACACTAAACTATTTACCGGTATATTTGGGCATTTTGCAAATAAGCTGGGTGGAGGATTTGTCGGATTAATATTAATTATTTTTGCTGTAATGATTGTCAAAAGAAAAAAGTACAAATCTGCGCTTTGGGGAATATACGGGATATTTGTTATGCAGTCTCTGCCGGTAATAGGCTGGATGTTCAATGGTTTTAACTATGTAGCCGACCGTTGGGTATTCTTAGTTGATTTTTATTTAGCTTTTGTAGCAGTAAAAGTATTTCCAGAAATACTTTGTATTAAGGAGAAGAAGATATATAAACAGATTTTCAAGATTATACTAATATATCTTGCGGTAGCTGCTGCTGCAAGATTTGTAATGCATTTGCAATTAGCCGACTTGGGATTGACTTTTATTTCATGCATTTTTACGATTGCAGTTTTAGCTTTCGGAAATAGAAAATGGAATTATCAAAAGGTAACAGTATTTCTTTTGGGGATAATGTTGATTAATGTAAGTTTAAGCTTTAGATTGTATACAGAAGATAGATTAGAGGAAAATTATTTTACATCTGTAAAAGAGATAAAAAATACACTTCGTATGAGCAGTCTACCAAATATTTATGAAATGAAGCCCGGAGAAAAAGTTGATGTATTGAGTCCTAATATTTTGAATTATGGTATTTTTAATAACTATGGAAGCACTTCAAGTTACTGGAGTATGGGGAATAAAGGAGTATCTGAGTATCAAGATTTTTTGCTGAATCAAAAAGAAGCAGTTAAAAATGTAATATCTGGATATGATTCAAGAACAGTATTAAATACTTTGAACAATGTAAAGTACATTATTGTAAGAGATCCATATTATGAAAAGGTACCATTTGGATATAAGTTGGTACAAAGCAACTATAATAAAAAAACAAAGAAAATGGAAAGAATTTATGAAAATAAATATTTCCTTTCACCAGCTTATGTGTATGGAAAATATATGACACGAGAGAATTGGTTAAAGTTATCTACTCTTGAACGAGAAGAAGTTATGATGGATACAGTAATTATAGATAGTAAACAACAAAATTTGAAAGAGAATGACGAACGAGTATCGTTGAAACAATGGAATTATTCGGGGAAAAAATTTGTTTCTAAAATAAAAGAAGCAAATTATGGGAATAAAGACGTTGTTATTAAAGATAACAAATTTATTATTAAAAAGAATAAAACTATTGTTAGAGTTCCAGTAACCTCACATATGAGAACAGAGAATTATATGTATTTTAAGAATTTTTCGTATACACCTATCAAAAATAGCAGACCACAAGCAGAAACGCCGATAGCTTTTTGGTTTTGTGGTGTTGGAAGCTATTATAATTTTGCTAATAATTATAGTAGATATCATCCAGACAGGGATGATTTTTATGTGAATCTGGGGTATACTCAGAAGGAAGATAATGAGATTCTCATTGATTTTAGAATAAAAGGTATTTATAAATTTGATCAACTTAAGTTTATTAGCAAAGATATGCGTCATTACAAAGATAAGGTAATATCTTTAAGAAATAACAGCGTAAACAATATAAACGTTAAAGGGAACACAATTACGTTAAAAAAGAAATCGACTCAAAAGGAAATGCTTTATCTTAACATTCCATACAGTTCCGGATGGAAAGCTTTTGTTAATGGAAAAGAGACTGAAGTGAATAGAGCCAATATTATGGGAATGGGTATTATGCTAACACAAAATGAGAATAAAATTGTGTTAAAATATACAACACCAGGTTTTCGGGCAGGAGCCGTGACTTCAATGTTAACAATATTGTTAATCGTATTACAACATTTGATAAGGAATAAACATTTAAAGAAGATTTCAGGAGGTAAAGATGCAAATAAAAGTTAGTATTATTGTACCTGTTTATGGAGTTGAAAATTGGCTGGCAAGGTGTCTGGAATCTTTAGTTAATCAAACATTAAGAGATATAGAAATTATCGTTGTCAATGACGGAAGTCCTGATAACAGCCAAGAAATAATTGAGCAATATGTCAGCCAATATCCAGGACTTGTGAAAGGGTATGTAAAAGAAAATGGCGGTTTGTCAGATGCCAGAAATTTTGGACTTCAGTACGCAACTGGTGAATATATTGCATTCGTTGATAGTGATGATTATGTTGATATAACAATGTATGAGAAGTTATATAATAAAGCGCAGGAAGATAATGCTGATGCAGTGACTTGTGCATATTTCAAAGTGAATGAAAATAAACAGACTAGAAAAAGTGCACAAAAGGGGACAATGCACTTATATGGTAAAAATATCAGGGAAAATCCAACAATGTTGATTACCATGGCTCCTTATGCATGGAATAAACTGATTCGAAGAAATATATTTCAAAAAACAAATATAAAATTTCCAAAAGGAATTATTTTCGAAGATATTTGTACTATGTACCCTTTACTGTTGTATTGTAATAAAGTTTCAAAGGTTGATGAAGAACTTTATTATTATATAGAAGAGCGAGAAGGCTCTATTATGAGTACTTATTCTCCGAAAAAGATGCAAATGCTAGATTCTTTTCATTTATTAAATAGTCGTTTTAAGGAAGCAAAAGAATTCGAAAATTTTCATGATGAGTTAGTGACGCTAAATCTAAGACATATATATTATCGTTTTAAGGAATTTGATTCATATAAAAAACGCAGTTTTCAGTTTAAGTTTATTCACAAAGCATTTAAACATTTAAGGAGCTATTTCCCAGATTGGGGAAATAATTATGGATATTTTCCGAACTTTACTTTGCCCAAAGATCGAAATGTAAAACGCTGGTTTTATAAAAGGTCTTTATACTGGTATTTTATTGCCTTATTTCCTTTAAGAGTGATAACTTTTGGGAAAAAAGTAGATAAACATTTATATAATAAGAAAAAAATATACAAGTATTTTTATACTTGGGTAATGAAACATTGCTCCGTTAAGAAAAATACAGTTTTATTTGAATCCTTTCATGGAAAAGATATATCTGATTCACCCTTAGCAATGCTGCAGGAACTTTTAAATGAAAAGTCCGAATACAAAATTTACATTACGACTAATGACTATGTAGAACATAGGAAGTTTATAAAAGAGAATAAAATGGATGTGCATCTTGTAAAGCTCAAATCTTTTCGGTATCAGAAAGTATTGGCTACAGCAAATTATTTAATAAACAATGTTTCTTTTCCGCCTTATTTTATAAAGAAAGAAGAACAGATTTATATAAATACATGGCATGGAACCCCATTAAAAACTTTAGGAAAAAATATGAGAAAAGGTATTGAGTCAATGCATAATATACAGCATAATTTTTTACAGGCAGACTACTTATTATTTCCTAATGAATTTACAAAAGAACATATGATGGAAGACTATAATCTAAATGAATTATATACTGGTAAATCACTTGTCTGCGGATATCCAAGAAATGCAGTTTTTATGGATGAAGAGGCTGGTATTTCATTAAAGAGGAAACTAGGCTATGAAGGTAAGCAATTATATACTTACATGCCTACATGGAGGGGGAAGAATAGTTACCAGGGCATAGGAGCAGACTATATTGATGATATTAACAATATATTATCCAGAGTGGATGAAATTTTGGGAGAAAATCAGATATTCTTCGTAAATCTTCATCCTAATGTGGGGAATGAAGTGGATTATAACCTGTTTAAACACATAGAGCCTTTTCCAGCTAATATACCAAAATATGAATTCATAAATTGCACGGATATACTTATTACTGATTATTCCAGTATATTTTTCGATTTTTCAATCACAAGAAAACCGATTGTTTTATTTATGTATGATTATGACGAATATATGGAAGAGAGAGGAACCTATATTAATGCTAAGGACTTACCATTTTACAAGATTTATGATTTGGAGAAACTTATAGAAGGCATAAAAAAGGATCAGTTTTTAAAGTCGACATATTTGGATGACATAAAATATTGCGAAAAATATATTAAGTATGATTCAATAGATTCAGCAAAGTATGTAAACAAAGCTGTTTTCTCAGGGGAGTATAATCATATGCTCGTCTCTGATTTTTCATTTAATAAGCGAATACCAAGAGAACTTTATGTCTTTAAAAAGAGAATTGATACTAAAGAAGAATTGGATGAAATATACAGTAAAAATCAGAAAGAGAATATAATTTATGCCATTCGTTTAAAATATTTTGATTCTAAAATGAATCAGTGGATGTATGAAGAGTATAACGATAAAATTACCTATATTGTGTATGGGTATAACCGTGTTTTAACTTGGCTTGAGCTGAAACAGTGGAATCGTAAAAACGAAAAATACAGGAAGATTGTAAGATATCGTAGTTTTCAACGAAGTTTGCCTAATTTGAATATTATAAATAAGGACGATATACGGAATGTAATTTAAACAATAAGGGAAGTCAGCATTAATGGATGGCTTCCCTTAAAACAGTAATTGAATATCTGGTGATAAAATAGTATAATACAAATAATATGTAAAAAACAAAATGGAGAAAATACTGTGAAAACGTATATTGAAAATTTTAAAAAATACAGGTTTTTGTTATATGAACTTGTAAAAAAGGGTGTAAAGTTAAAATACCGTCGTTCATATCTTGGGATTTTATGGACACTATTAGAGCCGCTTCTGACAATGATTGTTTTAAGTATTGTCTTTGGCACATTGTTTGGAAATAAGGACCCTCATTTTCCGGTTTATATACTGACTGGACGTTTGATGTATACCTTTTTTTCCTCAGCTACCAATGGAGCAATGAAGGCCATTCGTACAAATGCAGGAATGATAAAAAAAGTATATGTACCCAAATATATTTACCCATTATCCAGTGTACTTTTTAACTATATTATTTTTGCGATTTCTCTTATTGTGCTGGTGGTTGTAGCTATCGTCTTAAAAGTTTATCCTACTGTATATATGCTGCAGGCGGTTGTTCCTTTGATTCTGCTTCTTGTCACTGCTTTTGGTGTTGGGATGATCCTTTCAACTATGGCAGTCTTTTTTCGAGATCTTGAGTACCTTTGGTCTGTCGGTCTGATGATCGTCATGTATGCCTCAGCAATCTTTTATTATCCTGAAAAATTATTATCGTCAGGTTTTGGCTGGATTTTGAAGTGCAACCCACTGTATTTGCTGATCCATAATTTCAGACAGGCTATTTTTGGTATGCC
This sequence comes from Anaerostipes sp., assembly GCF_018381315.1. GTDB lineage: Bacteria > Bacillota > Clostridia > Lachnospirales > Lachnospiraceae > Anaerostipes. Next base: position 132,774 of record NZ_JAGZSD010000002.1, read on the forward strand.
TATGAATATGAGGTATTTAGCGGCTTCTATAGCATTTGCTATTGTCAGCGTGATTGTAGGATTGGTATTCTTCTACAAAAAACAAGATGAATTCATTCTGCATATATAGGAGGTTGTCATGGCAAAGAAAAAGGAAGTATTAAAAGTAGAAAACGTCGGCATGAAATTTAATCTGAGTCAGGAAAAAGTCGACGATCTGAAAGACTATATAATTAAATTGCTTAAAAGGCAGATTTCATATAATGAATTCTGGGCACTGAAGGAAATAAATTTTTCGTTAAATAAGGGAGATCGTCTAGGTATTCTAGGATTGAACGGTGCAGGTAAAAGTACTTTGCTTAAAGTAATAGCCGGTGTTCTGAAAGCTACAGAAGGCTCCGTTATGACAAAGGGAAAGATTGCTCCGCTTCTGGAGTTGGGCGCTGGATTTGACCAGCAGTATACCGGGAGGGAGAACATTTATCTCTATGGTGCTGTTCTTGGTTTTTCTAAAAAGTTTCTTGATGATAAATTAGATGAGATTATTCAATTTTCAGAACTAGGAAAGTTTATTGACGTTCCTGTGAAGAATTATTCTTCAGGTATGAAATCCAGACTCGGATTTTCTGTTGCAACTTTAGTTGAACCGGATATTTTGATATTAGATGAAGTTTTATCAGTTGGGGATGCAAAGTTCCGCAAGAAAAGTGAAGCAAAGATCATGAGTATGTTTGATAAAGGTGTGACGGTTTTATTTGTATCACATTCATTAGAGCAGGTTCAGAGACTTTGCAATAAAGCAATTCTTTTGGAACAGGGACGAATCATTGCAGAAGGCGGCATTGATGAAGTAAGTGCAATATACGAAGAAAAAACAAAGTAAATGTACATGGAGGTACGTGATGAAAAAAGTAATAACTTACGGAACTTATGATTTACTGCATGCAGGGCATATTAACTTGCTGAGAAGAGCAAAAGAACTGGGAGATTATTTAATTGTTGTTCTTTCCACAGATGAGTTCAACTGGGATGAAAAGCAGAAGAAATGCTATTTCACCTATGAAGAGAGAAAAAAACTTTTGGAAGCTATCCGTTATGTGGATCTTGTAATCCCGGAAAATAACTGGGAACAGAAAGTTTCAGATGTGCAGGAATACCATGTAGATACGTTTGTTATGGGCAATGATTGGGAAGGAAAATTTGATTTTCTCAAAGAATACTGCGATGTTGTCTATCTTCCGAGAACCGAAGGTATTTCAACAACAAAAATCAAACAGGATTTAGGGCTAATGGGAAAGAGTAAATCAGAAGATACTGAGTAAATAGGGGCAGTACACAGGAGGTTTTGTATGAATACACAAAAGGTGAGAAAGGCTGTAATACCGGCAGCGGGACTGGGTACTAGGTTTCTGCCTGCAACCAAAGCGATTCCAAAAGAAATGCTGCCGATTGTCGATGTGCCGACTGTTCAGTATATTGTCGAGGAGGCAGTGGCCAGCGGCATTGAAGAAATTCTGATCATTACAAATTCAAATAAGCATTGTATGGAAAATCATTTTGACAAAGCCTATGAGCTTGAGGAGCGTCTGGCGGAATCCGGGAAAATGGAGCAGGTTAAGATGATTAACGATATCTCTAATATGGCCAACATTTACTATGTACGCCAGAAGGAGCCGAAAGGTCTGGGACATGCTGTGCTGTGTGCAAAATCATTTATCGGAAATGAGCCGTTTGCAGTTCTGCTTGGAGATGATGTGGTGATCAATAAGGGCGGCAAGCCTGCGCTTGGACAGCTGGTGGAAGCGTATAATAAACACCATGCATCAGTTGTAGGTGTTCAGACAGTTGCAGCTGATCAGGTAAGCAAATATGGCATTGTAGCTCCGAATAAAAATGTGCCCGCAGACGGCCGTGCAGTGAAGTTAGATAACATGGTGGAAAAGCCAAAGCAAAAGGATGCTCCGAGCCGTTTGGCTGTACTTGGACGTTATGTTCTGACTCCGGAGATTTTTGAACTGCTGGAAAGCCAGGGAGCCGGTGCAGGGGGAGAGATCCAGCTTACGGACGCTATTTGCAGGCTGATTGATACACAGGCTGTTTATGCATATGACTTTGAAGGTATTCGTTATGATGTGGGAGACAAATTTGGATTTATCAAAGCAACCATTGACTTTGCCTTAGAACGCCCGGAATTACATGATCAGGTTGCCGCTTATCTCAAAGAGATCAGCGAAAATTTATAAGGATGTACAGACAATGAAACAAAAAATTAAAAAATTAATCACAAAACTATATAAAAAACTTACCTATGCAATACCCACAAGCAAAAAAATCATTATATTTCAAAGCAGCAACGGAAGAAATTATTCCGGCAATCCAAGATATATTTATGAAGAGATGGTGCGCCAGGGACTGGATAAAGAATATACTCTAATCTGGTTTTTGTTTGACACTACCATTGAGATTCCCGGCCGATGCAAGAAAATAAGAAATAATTATGTCCCATATTTCTGGTATCTGATGAGAGCCGGCGTCTGGGTGTTTGACAGCCGGCAGCCGATGTATATGCGGAAAAAGGATTCATGTATGTATATACAGACATGGCATGGAACACCTTTAAAGAAGCTTGCTCTGGATATGGATAAGATGGATATGGGCGGAAGCCAGAATATCGAGGGCTACCATAATAAATTCCGCAGGGCAACAGCTTTATGGGATTATCTGATCTCACAGAATCCATTTTCTACTGAGATTTTTAAAAGCTGTTTTGCCTTTGAAGATAAACCGATTTTGGAGATTGGATATCCAAGAAATGATATTTTGATCAACGATGATAACCCGGAAGCAGTTCAAGAGATGCGCCAGAAGCTGGGTCTTCCGTTGGATAAGAAGATTATTTTATATGCACCCACCTGGAGAGACAATGAATTTCACTCAAAAGGTAAGTATAAATTTGCTTCAAAGCTTGATTTTGACAAGGCCAGAGAGGCATTGGGCGATGAGTATGTATTTATCGTAAAATACCACTATCTTGTCTCAGAGTCCATCGACTGGAGTCCTTATGAGGGCTTTGTCTATACATTTGATGAGACAAAGGATATTGCATGGCTTTATCTGGTTTCAGACATGATGATTACGGATTATTCCTCAGTTATGTTTGATTACAGCATTCTTAAAAGGCCGATGTTCTTCTTTGCTTATGATCTGGAAGACTATAAGGACAACCTCCGCGGTTTTTATTTTGACTTTGTAAATGAGGTGCCGGGGCCTATTTCAAAAGATACAGACCAGTTGATAAACGATATCCTTACCTATGATCCCGCTCAGTGGAAAGACAAATATGATGCATATCATGCAAAATTCAACTGCAGGGATGACGGAAAAGCGGCAGATAAGATCGTGAAAAAGATTACAGGACAATAAAAAAAGAAGAGGAGACTCTTCTTTTTTATCTATATGAAAGGTTTAACAGCATGTTAACAAGAAAAAACGAGAAAAAGCAGCATATCTTTCAATGGATTGGATTAGCTGTTATTATACTGTATTTTATTTTTGCAGCATTTCAGTACAAAATCTTTCAGGGAGATATATTTAAGGCGTACAAGGTTGATTCACCGGAGACAGAGGTGGTCTGTGACGGCTGGGAAAAGAAGTTGGAGTTTACAGCAGTTCAGAGGGAGCTTAAGTATTTTGAGATGACTTATCTGAATCCGAAGGGAGACACGGCACAAGGGCATGTCAGGGCAGAGATCAGGGATTCTTCAGGGAAAAGTGTATGGAAGAAGAACTTTCCTGCTTCTGAAATGAGAAAGGGTATTTATGCCAGAGGAATCCAGGGAACGGTCTACGATGTCAATAAGAAGCTGAAAAAGGGTGAAGGGTATACTCTTATTTTAAAGGCTGTTGATATGCCGAAAGAACAAAACATTACGGCCAGAAGACCGGATCTTACGATGCATTATTATGGTTTTAATACTAAGAAATTCTGCATGCTTTTGGGAGCTGTTTTAATGCTGGCTGTTCTTCTGTGGGTTCCCAATAAGCTCAATGAAAAATGGAATCTGTATCTTAGCAGAGCCATGTTTGCAGTTACACCTGTGCTTTCATTTGTTCTGTTGGAACGGTTTAACCAGACCAGCATCCGGAATCTGGGAGTTTTTAAAAGCAGTGTCAATCTGCTGGTTTATATTCTCTTGCTGGCATTTTTCTTTTTGATCACAAACCGGACAAAAATCGCTTCGTGTTTGACCGTGATTACAGTCTCTTTGCTGGGACTTGCTAATTACTTTGTGGTTTCTTTCCGCGGAATTGATCTGATGCCGATTGATTTTACTTCTATCCGGACGGCGGCCAATGTGGCTGCAGGCTATGAATACAGCATTAATACGGCGATTCTTTGGAATGGGGTTTTGATACTTGGTTTCCTGATTGTTTTATTCCGTCTGAAGGCCGGAAAAGGTTTGAAAAAGAAACAGCGTCTGATTCCTGCGGCAGTTTTTGCGGGAATGCTGCTGGTGAATATCAGTGTGTTCAGCAATACTCAGCGTTTAAGAGAGTGGGGCATCAAGATCAAACTCTTCAATCCATCTGTCAGCTGCAAGAGAAATGGCTATGCGGCGATCTTTACAGCCAGCCTTAAATTTCTGGTGGCAGAAAAACCGGAAGGGTACTCGGAAGAAAAAGTGGAACAGATCATGAAGCCGTATGTGAAAAAGGCTGAAAAAGAGAACCGGAATATCAACGTATCCGGGAAAAAGACAACAAAACAGACGCCCAATGTCATCGCAGTGATGAATGAATCATTTTCCGATCTGTCAGTACTTGGAGATTTTAAGACAAATGAAGATTATATGCCGTTTTACCGCAGCCTGAAGAAAAATACCATCAAAGGGAACATGTATATGTCAAGTTTCGGGGGACAGACGGCCAACTCTGAGTTTGAATTTCTGACAGGCAGTTCCATGGCATTCCTTCCGGGAGGATCTGTGGCTTACCAGTATCAGGTCAAGGATGAACTGGGAAACCTTACAACAACTTTAAAGGAACAGGGATATCAGGGCCTGAAGGCACTCCACCCATATCTGGCCAGCGGTTATAACAGAGAAGTTGTGTATCCGCTGCTTGGATTCAGTGATTTCTTATCTGATGTGGACTTTAAGGAGCCTGAGATGCTGAGAAGGTTTATCTCCGATAAAGAAAACTATAAAAAAGTGATTGAGGAGTATGAAAAGGCCAAAGAAAAGAGCAGTACGCCTTACTACATGTTTAATGTAACAGTACAAAACCACGGCGGGTATGACAAGGGATACACCAACTTTAAACAGAAGATTCATATTACTGACGGAAAAGGCGATGATATTGCTGACCGTTATCTCAGTCTGGTCAAAGAATCGGATTCCGCCTTTGAATATTTAATCCGTTATTTTGAAAAGGTAAAGGAGCCTACCGTAATTGTCATGTTCGGAGATCATCAGCCAAGTTTGGATGCTGAATTTTATAATAAAGTAAATAACGGTGACGGACAGAGAAAGCAGAAAGTACCGTTTGTCATTTGGGCCAACTATGACATTAAAGAACAGACAGTAAATGATATCAGCCCGAATTATCTGGGTGCTTTCCTTGTGAATACTTTGAATCTGGATGAGACACCATATGAAAAGTACTTGCTGGCACTGCACAAAAAATATCCTGTAGTTACATCCCATGTATATATGGATGCTGACAGGCGGCTGCATTCTATTGACACTTTGGACGATTTGCCTGAGGATTTAAAACAGTACTGGATGGTTCAGTATTATCATTTATTTGCAAAGGATAAAAGAGATGATTCTTTATTTTTCCTGAAGGAGTAGGAGGGTGCTATGGTTACAATTCTATTAGCAACATATAATGGAGAGGATTATTTGAAGGCTCAATTAGAATCCATTGCTTCCCAGACGTACGGTAACTGGAGGCTTGTCACAGGCGATGACGGATCCTGCGATGGGACTTTGGGTATTTTGGAGGATTTTAAGGCCCGCTATCCGGATCAGGTCAAGATTATTAGAAATGAACCGGCTACCGGAGGTGCCAAGAGCAATTTTATCAGTCTTCTGAGAAATGCCCACGGTCCGTATTTTATGTTCTGTGATCAGGACGATGTATGGAAACGGGATAAGATTTATGAAACACTAAAAAAGATGGAGGCATTGGAGGAGCGCTACGGGAAAGAAACTCCGATCCTTGTTCATACAGATCTGTCTGTGGTAGACGAGAATCTGGAAATGATAGCCGAGTCTTTTTTCCAATATGCCAACATTCCGAAAAGAATTGCATTAAATCAGCTGATCGTTCAAAATTCTGTTACCGGATGCACGTCGATGATTAATCGTGCCCTGCAGAAGTATTTCCTTCAGCCGCTTCCAATGGGGAAGATTCTGATGCACGATTATTGGGCGGCACTGATTGCAAAGATCTTCGGCAGGATCGGATTTGTCAATGAACCGACCATGTATTACAGGCAGCATGGGAGCAATGCCGTAGGGGCAAAGAATTCCAGAAATCCGTTATTTTTAATGCAGAGGCTGAAAGAGGGAAAAGAGTCCTACCGGAAGCAGATGATCAAGTCCATGGAGCAGATTCAGGGATTTGTGGAGACTTACGGAGAGGAGATTCAGGGGCTTGATGACTACAACCTGCTGAATACCTATGGAAATCTTTATTATAAAGGGAAAATGCGCAGGCTGTTTTTCTACAAGAATCATCAGGTACTGAAGGAAGGAAATATCCGGAAGCTGATGCAGTGGCTGTGGGGTTAAGATAAAATGAAAAGTGGGATAAAACTTGTATTTAAATATATTGTCATGTACTTGTCATGTCTGGCACCCAGGAGCAGAAAGATATGGGTTTTCGGAGCGTGGCTTGGCCAGCAGTTTGCCGATAACCCAAAATATCTTTTTATTGAAGCAAATCAGATGGAAGGCATAAGGCCGATTTGGATCACAAAAAATCCCCAGGTTCTCAGGGAAGTGAGAAAAATGGGATATGAAGCATATTTGTTTGCCAGTTTAAAGGGAATTCTCTTCCAGCTCAGGGCTAAATACGCGGTGATGTGCAACGGAATCAGCGATTTAAATCATACATTCCTCGGCAGAGCGGTTTTCCTGAATGTCTGGCATGGAGTTCCGCTGAAAAAGGTTGGGTATGATGATACAATGGGAAAAAACTGGGACAGCAGAGGACAGAAAATCCGCAGAAAAATACAGCAGTTTCCTCTTGGCAGAGAATACGTGGTGGCTACCAGTGATACCTTTGCCAAGATTTACAGGAGTGCATTCCGCCGCCCGTCAAAGCAGATACTGACATACGGACAGCCGAGAAATGATATATTCTATGACCGTGATCATATTTTCCCTGTAAATGAAAAGCTGCAGGAGAGGCTTAAGGGACACAAGGCAGTCCTTTATGCTCCTACCCATCGTCTGGAAGGCAGCATTCCGTTTCCTCTGGAAGAAAATTTTGACTTAAAAAGGCTGGATGAATTCTGCCGCGATCATCATATACTGTTTATTATACGCAGGCATTTCTATCATTTTAAGGAAGAAATTGATTTGTCGTCTTATTCCAATATTCTGGATATGACAAAGGAAACGCTGGATATTCAGGAACTTTTGATGGCAGCTGACTTGCTGATTACGGATTATTCGAGTACGTACATTGATTACTTGCTGCTGGACCGGCCTGTGATTTTTTATAATTTTGATTATGACAGCTACATTGAAAAAGACCGGGAGATGTATTTTCCATATGAAAAGGTGACGCCTGGTATGAAGGCAGAAACATTTGATGAACTGATGGAAGGGTTGAAGCAGGTCTTCTCCGGATCTGACGATTTTGCTGAAGACAGAAAAAATGTAAGGAATCTTTTTTACTGTGAGAAAGGGCAGAAAGCAGTGGGGAAAGAGCTTCTGGAAAAAATGAAGCATTTGTAAAACAACATAAAAAAGAGATAGAGACAGTCAAAAGCTGATTCTCCTGTAGATTGAACAGGGGAATCAGCTTTTTTTATTTCATTTCATAGGAAAGTGCGTCCCATGAAATAAAGAACACTCAGTGCAGGATGCGCACAAATGCATAGAGAAATGATTTACCTTTGGCGCATAAAGTGAACAAGCCCCTCATAGAGTGAGGAGCCTTGTCCACTTTTTTATCTTCCTAACTGATGGGAAATAGTCCGGTTGAGGGCCGTGAAAGCCTCGTGGTATTCTTGAGACAAGATAAAAGTGGTTATGCAGCAATTAAAGGAGGAGATACAGATGAGAGCGGCAGTTTATTATGCACCTAACGATCTGAGGATGGAAGATGTGGAAACACCGGAGCCTGGGCCTGGGGAAATATTGATGAAAAATGTTTCGGCGCTGACCTGCGGAACGGACTTAAAACAATACAAACGGGGATATCCCAAATTTAAAGAGGGACAGAAGCTGATCTTTGGGCATGAGAGTGCCGGCATTGTTGCGAAAGTAGGAGAAGGAGTCACCGGTTTTAAAATTGGAGACCGGATTGCACCTCATAATTCTGCTCCGTGCAACCAGTGCTATTACTGTAAAATCGGGGAGCACAGCATGTGTGAAAATCTTACTATGGTAAAAAGTGCATGGGCTGAGTACCGCCTGCTTCCCGCAGCCATTGTCAGAGAAAATGTGTTCCACATCCCGGATCATATTTCGTTCCGATCCGCTGCTCTTTTAGAACCGCTTGGGAGTGCAGTTCATGGGATTACGGATGCTGATATTCAGCTGATGGATACTGTGGTAATTAACGGGGCCGGACCGCTGGGATTAATGATGACAAAGCTTGCCAAGCTCCGGGGAGCCTATGTTATCAGTACAGATAAAAATCCAAAACGGCTTGCAGTAGCCAGAGAGCTTGGAGCTGATGTCACCATTAATATTTCAGAGGAAGAAGATGTGACAGAAGCTGTCAAAGGACTGACCCCTTACGGAAGAGGCGCAGATATTGCCATTGATGCCACAGGGATTCCGGAGGTGTGGGAGAAAAATCTTTATATGGTAAGAAAAGCAGGCACTGTTTTGGAATTCGGAGGATGCCGGGGAGGAAGCAGTATTACAGTCGATACCACGCTTCTTCACTATTCCCAGCTGACAGTGAAGGGGGTATACCATACGACTCCAAAACTTGAAGAGCAGGCGTTCAGGCTCATTGAAAGAGGAATTATCAATGAAGACCTCTTCGTAAATAATACATACCCTTTGGAGCAGTGTCTTGAAGCATTGGAATCCCATGCAGGAGGAGATGTCATAAAAAATGAAATCCGCTGCGATTTATAATATCTGCAGACGCACAGAAGGAGGAAATTATGGAGAAAGAGAAAGCAAAAATTGAGGTTATCAAAGCGGCTATTGCGTGCAGTGAGAAGAAACTGATCCATGGAACGTCAGGGAATGTATCCATAGCCTGCCGGGAAGAAGGGGTTATGGTCATAACTCCCAGCGGTATTCCCTATGAGGAGATCTCACCCGGCATGGTGCCGGTAATTGATCTTTATACAGGTGAGTGGACAGAAGGAGAATGCAAACCGTCTACGGAGGCCCCTATGCATCGGCTGATTTACCAGAAGAAAGAAAAAATGCAGGCAGTTGTGCACACCCATTCACCGTTTGCAACAGCTATGTCCATTCTTGTGGAAGAGCTTCCGGCAGTTGCGGCAGCCTCTGCACCGTATTCACCGGTGAAGGTGGCGCCGTTTGAGATTCCGGGATCGGAAGAAATTGCAGAAGCAGCAGTCGAGGCCATGGGAGAGCACAATGTGGTCTGCCTGCTCAAGAATCATGGATTGATTGCAGCAGGCATAAATGTGTCTCAGGCAATGAGCATTGCAGAATATGTGGAGGAAAATTCACAGATTGCGTATTACACGTATACGGCAGGGAAAATGGATCCTATACCAGAGTATGGATACAAGATTATGCACGACCGGGCCGTAAAAAAATTAGGCTTAGAATAAACAAAACTGCCAATACAGCAATGGGAAAAAATACCTGATGGATGAGCGGAACTGAGGTGATAAGATTAGAGAAAATATGATGAGAGGGTGATAGCGATGATGGGATTGCCAATGAGACAAAAGAAAATATTAAAAAAGCTTGTGGCTTTGGACGGCTGGGTAAAAGGGAGGGAACTGGCAGAAGAAATGGAAGTCACGCCCAGAACGATACGGACAGATATTGCCGCAATCAATGTATGGCTGAAAACAGTCAGCTGCCATATTGAATCTTCCAGGCAGGAGGGTTACCGGCTTCGCGGACAGAGGCAGTCAGAACTGGAAGCCATGCTGTGGGACGGTACGGATGTGCCCCTTACACCGCAGGAACGGATGAGAATCCTGGGGATCAGGCTGCTTCAGGCAGATGAAGAAAAACCTGAAGACGTAGATGAGCTGGAAGAGGAGATGTTCGTCAGCAGGACAACCCTGGAAAGCGGGATATTTAAGATTAAAGCCATGCTGGAGAGCCGGACAACACCAATGTACATTAAAAGATGCGGAAGAAAGATATGGACGTCCGGAGAAGAGGAAACAAGGAGATTTCTTTTGAAGGAACTCATGGTGGACCGGACTGACCCGGATTATCTGATGATCGAAAATTATGATGATTATTTTGGGGCAGATGTACCGGAAAAAATGATGGATTGTGTCCTGAATGCACTGGCAGACAATGACATCTCTATGACCGCAGAGGATATTCTGCACTTGGTCATCTATCTGTCCATAAAGCTTACGAGGATTCATACGGGATATGAATTCCAGAGTAAGACAAAGGATATCATGGCACCGGAGGACATGAACTGGTCCCTGTCTGAGACTATCGCTGCCAAAGTAAAAACAGAATTCTCTACAGTATTTAATGAGGAAGAACTGGTGGATCTTGCGGTTCAGCTCTCCCTGTTTCGTCTGATCGGCAGTGAACCAGAAGCCAGACCCATATCAAAACCAGAGCAGTCGCATTATGAATATGTGGTAAATGAATTACTGAAAGATATCAAAAATAAATTTCACCTGGACTTAACAGATGACCAGGAGCTGAAAGACGGGCTGGTGACCCATATCAGGTACACACTGAAACGTATTACCATGGAACCGGTGAGTACAAACCCAGTGCTTATGCTGCTGAAGACAGAGTATCCATTTGTGTTTGATATGTCTTTATTCTTATATGAACGGTTTTATGATGTATTTGGTGTAAGGCTGAATGAAAATGAACTGGGATATGTAGCTACATATTTGGGAAGCGCTGTGGAGCGCATGGAACGGAAAAAATCTCCGAAGGACTTTACCATTGCGGTTGTGACAGGGATGAATTACGGGACGAGCAGACTTATGACAACAAGGCTTAAAGCAATCTACGGGGACAGCTGCAACATTGAGGGGCCGTTTTCTATCTATGCGGTTCAGGAGATAGAAAAACTTGATCCGACCTTTGTAATTACCACAGAATCCAAGCAGGTACTGAAAAATTTCCATGTGCCGAAAATACAGATATCACCGCTGCTCAATGAGAAAGATCAGAGGGAGATCAATAAATGGCTGCTGCACATGAGGAAAGAAATGATGTACGATCAGCTGCCAAAAAGTATCAAGGATTATTTTCATGAAGAACTGTTTTTTTACCGGCTGAAGTCTGAGACACCAAAGGAAGTAATTAAAACTATGTCAGAGCATCTTATGCATCTGGGATTTGCAGGAGATGATTTCGCTGAAAAAACACTGGAACGGGAACAGGTGGCGTCCACAATTTTCGGAAACAAGATTGCCATGCCTCATCCTATCGAAGCATGTGCAAAGAAAACGGTCATCAGCGTGGGTATCCTGGAACATCCCATTTCATGGGGCAGCGGCGAGGCGCAGCTGATTTTTATGCTGGCGGTTAAAAAAGAAGATATGAAGTATCTCAACAGCTTCTTTGACTTGACTGTGCGCCTGGTGGATGACGAGGGACTGGTAAAACGGCTGCTGGATTCCAGGGATTTGGCCCAGTTTAAAGACAGACTTCCGATTTTATAGAGAAAGGAAAGAAGGCATATGGATTTAAAAGAGTTGATTTGTCCGAGGATGATTTTATGCAATGTGGATGCACGGGACTCCCAGGACGCCTTGAGACAGCTGGCAGGACATTTGGAAAAAGAAGGATATGTGGAAGAAGGATACCTGGATATGCTTTTGGAAAGGGAGCTTAAGTTCCCTACCGGACTTTGTACCAAACCATTTGCAGTGGCCCTGCCCCATACGGAGCCGGATCATGTAATAAAGCCGTGCATTGCTGTGGCCAAGCTTCGGAAACCGGTAGAATTCCATGAGATGGTCAATGATCAGAGCACTGTGCCTGTTCGCTTTATTTTTAATCTGGTACTGCAGAAGACAGAGCAGCAGCTGGAACTGCTGCAGAAGATTATATCAATATTTTCCGATAAGGAGGCGATGGAAAAGCTGGAAAAGGAAGAGAAACCCGAAAAGATAGCAGAAATATTAGAACATACGGGAACAAGCGGAAGCTGTTAATTATTGAACGAAAGGAGAAAAATTATGGCAAAAGCATTTAAGATTTTGTCTGCCTGCGGCAGCGGTATTGCAACATCATCTCACGTGGCAACATCTATTCGCCAGGGAATGGCGGACAGGGGGGTGAATGTTGAGGTCAGGACCTGCGGAGTAAATGAAATGTCCGGACTGATCGACAATGTCAAACCGACGATCATTGTTTCCACCACTTCCGTGGAATCCGTAAGCAATGTAGGGGAAATCAAGGTCATGTCAGGGGTACCCCTGCTCACAGGCATCGGGAAAAAAGAGTTTTTTGATGAAATGGAAGAATATTTAAAAAGTATTTCATAACAAATGAAAAGGAGGATGGAATATGGGTGTCATTAATACGATTTTAGGGCTTGGCGCATCTGTAATTATGCCGATCGTTATTTTTATTCTGGGCGTTGTCTTCCGGATGAAAGTAAAAAATGCACTGAGAGCAGGACTGACAGTAGGTATCGGATTTACCGGCATCAGCCTGGCGATCAGTCTCGTAAGCGACAATCTGGGAGGCCTGGTAAAGGCTATGCAGGCAAACTGGGGGCTGACATTGGACATTACAGATGTAGGATGGCCTGCAGCTTCGGGCATCGCTTTCGGAAGCGGAACCTTTGTATTAGCTTCGATTGTTACATTTCTTGTTGTCAACGTTATCTGTCTGGTCATTAAAATTACACACACGTTAAATGTAGATATTTTCAACTACTGGCATTTCATCTTAATCGGAACGGTTTCTTATTTTGTAACAGGAAATTTTATAGTGGGAATCATTGTCGGCACTCTTTTCATGATGGTAAATACGATCTTAGGAGAGAGACAGGAACAAGTCGTTACGGATTTTGCGGGGGAGCAGATGGCCGGGCTGACCTTCTCTACCCAGGGATTTCCGCTTCAGCTTCTGTTTGCCAGAGGTGTGGACTGGGTGATCGAAAAGATCCCGGGACTGAACAAGATTTCATTTAATCTTGGAAATCTTCCCTCCAGCATTTCCTTTTTCGGAGAGCCGATGATCTTAGGATTTCTGCTTGGAGGTGTTATGAGTATCCTTGCCGGATATAAGTGGGATGCGGCCCTTGTGGTTGCAGTGGGACTTTCCGCTGCTATGTTCCTGCTCCCCAGAATGGTTTCTATCATGATGGAGGGGCTGGCACCTTTGACCGATGCCGCCAGAGATTTTATGAATACCAGATTCCCCGGAAGAAAGTTCAACATTGCCATGGACTATTGTATGCTCCTTGGAGACCGGGATGTCATCACCATGGGAATCATTACCGTACCAATTGTACTTGGTCTGGCAGTCATTCTGCCGGGAAACAGATTCCTGCCGTTTACAGACCTTACCGCACTTCCTTACTGGATGATCGGTGTTGTGATCGGAACCAAAAGAAATTCCTTCAGGGCTTTGATTGCAGCAGTGCTGACACTTTGTATTGGACTATGGATTGCAACGGATCTGGCTCCTCTGATTACGCAGATGGCTACCGGCGTAGGATTTAAGTTTGAGGCCGGAACGACTATTTCAGGCTTCTGTGTAGGGCAGGAATGGCCGGGATATATTATACATAAGATTATTTCCTTCTTTTATGGAATGTTTTAGCCGGATTTAGTTCGGATGAATGGGATTGTCCGGATGGCCGGACGGTCCCATTCCTTTCATAGAATAGGAAGCTGAAGCGGACATGTCTGTTTTGTGCAAAAGAAAAAGGAGGAAGAGATATGTTAGTAACGATGGGAGAATTGCTTGCCGGGGCAAAAGAGGGAGGATATGCAGTAGCGGCCGCCAATGTATTTACAGGAAGAACTGTGGAGGCCTGTTTTATGGCAGCAGCAGAAATGAATGCACCGGTGATTATTGCCTGCACACCTTATGTGCAGATGGAAGAGCTGTCCCAGGCAGCACGGATGTATGAGAAAAAATATCCTCAGGTTTTGGCGGCACTGCATCTGGACCATGGAAAAGAGTACGAGGATATCCAGCGTGCCTTGAGATGTGGATTTACCTCCGTGATGCTTGACAAGTCTACACTTCCCTATGAGGAGAATGTAAAAGCCGTCAAAGAGGCCGTACGTGCGGCTCATGCAGTAGGTGTCACTGTGGAGGCAGAACTGGGGCATGTGGGAAAAGGAGCGGAATATGAAGAGACCAGAGACAGCGGATTGACAAGGAAGGAAGAAGCAGCAGGATTTGTACAGGAAACCGGGGTGGACTGTCTGGCAGTGGCCGTGGGAACTTCCCACGGCGTCTATAAGGGCAGGGCTCATTTGAACTTTGACCTTCTTTCAGAACTGAGCAGGGAAGTGTCTGTGCCTCTTGTCCTGCACGGCGGCTCTAATACAGGTGAGGACAAACTGAAAAAGGCAGTTACTCTTGGAATACAGAAGATCAATCTTTCCACAGACCTTTCTTCAGAATACCTGAAAGGGGTGAAGAGGTTTGAGGAAGAACATGATCCGCTCTTTGATGAGGATGGAACACTGATTTATCCGGGAAACCGAACCGTCTATGCAAATCAGGCATTGACAGCGGGAGCAAAAGCATATCAGGAGATCTTAAAAAGTTATATGAAGGTATTTGGAAGTGAAGGGAAAACGCTGATTTAAGAAAGGATGAAGGATTATGGAGAAGATAAAGGTTGCCGCAAGTATGGAGCTCTGGCCGGAACATTTGGAGGAACTGGAGCCGTTCTGTGAGATAAAAAGGCTTCCGTGGACAGCAACAGATATCCTGCCCTCAGAGGAAGAAATTATCCGGGAATGCGGAGGCTGTGAGGCTGTATTGTTCTATACAGATCCTGTGACTGAAAAAGTCATCAGGGAGCTTAAGAAGAAAGGTCTGAAGCTCATCGGCTGCGGAAGGGCTACCCCCAATAACATAGATACAAAAGCTGCGGGCGAAATGGGGATACCGGTCATCCATGCTCCGGGTAGGAATGCTCACTCAGTGGCCGAGTACACTGTAGGTATGATGCTGGATATCTGCAAAAGAATCTCCTTTACTTACCACGGGCTCTGGTCAGGAAGGTTTCTGGCTGACGAAAAGGATATCTATGATGTACCGGATAAAAAAGACGTGATCTGGAGATTTAAGGACCGGGAAAATCCAAGATCTTCTTATCCTTGGGGCATCGATCTTTATGGAAGAACAATAGGGATCGTAGGACTCGGACACATCGGGCAGAATGTAGCAAAGATATGTTCAGGAATGGGAATGAAAGTGCTGGCCTATGATCCATTTCAGCCCCAGGAGGTTTTTGACGAAGTTTGTGCGGGAAAATACGAAGATCCGGTCCAAATGCTGCCATTATGCGATATTGTAAGTATTCACCTGAGTGTGACTCCGGAGACAAAAGGAATGGTCAGCGATGAATGGTTTGATGCTATGAGGGAGGATGCTTATTTTATCAATACATCCAGAGCTGCGGTGGTAGAACAGAAGTCCATGATTCAGGCTATGGAAGACCGAAAGATTGCTTTTGCGGCAGTCGATGTCATGTGGGATGAACCGGCCCCAAAAAACCATCCGTTTTTTACTATGGAGAATGTGCTGCTTACGCCTCATATGGCCGGAATCAGTACGGATTCCAAGAAATGGGCATCTGAAATGATAAAAGAAGATTTGCTGAACTATATTCAGAAACAGCCGTTTTTAAGGGTGTGGAACCGATAGAAAGGAGGAAGGCCATATGAATTGTATCAGGACTGTTCTGGGTGATGTAGATAAAGAAGAGATGGGGATTACCTATACTCATGAACATATTTACTGCAGCCCGTATACAGCGAAAAAAGATCCCACCTTGGCAATCACAAACATAGAGGGATCTGTTAGGGAGCTTCGCCTGTTTGCCCGGGCCGGGGGATCTGTGCTGGTGGATGGAACGGCAGCAGATTATGGAAGGAATCCTGAAAAACTTGTATATGCCAGCAGGGAGAGCAGGGTTCACTTGATTGCCACCACAGGATTTTATTTATATGACCACAATCCGGATTTTATAGACTATATCAGCACAGAAGAACTGGCAGAACTGTTTGTCAGGGAAATTGAGGAGGGAATGGACGGAACATCCATCCGGGCAGGGCAGATAAAATGTGCGGTATCTCTCCGTTTTATCCATCCCAGGGAGGAAAAATGCCTCAAAGCTGCTGCAGTAGCACAAAAGAAAACAAATGCTCCAATCTGGATCCATCACGGCGGGATGATGGGGGAAGAGATCCTGAAACTTTTGGACAGCCAGGGAGCAGATCTGTCCAAAGTCGTATTGGGGCATATGGACCGGAATCCGGATCCTTATGAATATAGAAAGATTGCTTCCATGGGAAGCTTTTTGTCTGTGGACAACATCGCCCGGGTCTACCGTTATCCTGTTCAGACGAATATTGATATGATCCTGGATCTAATAGAGGCAGGATATCTTGACAGGCTGCTGATCAGCGCTGATTTTGGCAGAAGCAATTATTTTAAAGCCAACAACGGGGGACCGGGGCTTGAGTATATCATAAGAAAATTTATTCCGAGACTGAAGGAATCAGAGGGAATTACGGAAAATGAGATCAGGACCATATTTGTTGAGAATCCGAGGAAAGTATATGGTTGTTTTTAACCAGGACGGAGGAATTTGATGTATGAGAAAGAGACAGTGATAAAAGGAAAGAAGATAAAATCTCCGTTTCTTATGGCCCCGATGGTGACCTTTGGATATGGGGCAGAGGATGGAATGATTACAGAAGAACTCATCTCCCACTATGAGGAGAGGGCCAGGGGCGAAGTAGGGATGATCATTGTGGAAGCGGCCTGTATATCAGAAGACGGACGCCTTTCAGCCCAGCAGATAGGGATATGGAAGGATGAGCAGACCGAGGGACATAAAAAGCTGGTTTCTGCAGTACACGCCTGTGGAGTGCCTATACTCTCACAGCTTCATCACGCGGGAATAAGGACGGTATCTGGAAAACCTGCGGCACCGTCTAAGTTCCATGGAATGCTCAGAGGAAAAGAGTATACGGCAGAGGAAATGAGCGGAGAAGAAATCCGCAAAAGAGAACGGCAGTTTGTCCAGGCTGCTGTCAGGGCAAAGGAAGCAGGATATGACGGCGTAGAGATCCACTGTGCCCATTCCTATCTGCTGAGTGCATTTTTATCCCCTACAGTCAACCACAGGACAGACAGGTTCGGAGGAGATATCAGAGGAAGGATGCAGATGACAATTGATATTCTGTCAGAAATCCGGCAGAGCTGCGGGGAAGATTTTATCATATCTGTCAGGCTTGGATTTGATGAACCGGATCTGGATGCCTCCGCATATATGGCGAAGGAATTTGAAAAGGCAGGAATGGATCTGCTGAATGTATCTACGGGTTTTGGGTCCACCGGTTTTATGGATGAGAGGACTATGGAGACATCTCCGGACGGGTTTCCGTTTAATATCCGTGTATGGGGAGCCATGCAGATGAAACAGAGAGTTAAGTGCCCGGTGATTGCTGTGGGAGGGATCCGGCAGGCACAGCAGGGACTTTTCCTTTTAGAGCAGGGATGTACAGATTTTGTGGCTCTCGGCCGGGCTTTGCTCTGTGACCCTCACTGGGTAAAAAAAATGAAGCAGGGCCGGGAGATCGTCTTATGCAGAAACTGCCGAAAATGTCTATGGAGCACGGACTACCATAAATGTCCGGGATGGAGGGAATATCATGGATGACAAAAAGATCGAAACGTTCAGGGTTGGTGTGCTTACATCAAAGGGACATGCTGAAGTACATGAGATGAAGCTTCCCAAGCTTTTAGAACACCAGGTGCTGGTAAAGCAGCTGGCCTGCAATATCTGTACCGCTGATTACGGACAGTGGCTGGGCTTAAGGGAACATCAGGGATATCCTATGGCAGGAGGCCATGAAGGTGCAGGTATTATTTTAGAAACCGGAGATAAAGTTGTGGAGCTTCTGCCCGGTGATTTTGTGGCCCTTTCCAATAACTACTGCGGGGAATGTGAATACTGCAGGCGGGGAGAAGAGAGCCAATGTGTGATCCGGAGTTCCTATGACCTTCATGAGGGAGGTTATAAAGGCAGGATGGGATTTGCGGACTATCAGGTAAGAAATGCAACAGCAGTGGTAAAGATGAATCCCAGACTCAGTCCAAGTGAGGCAGCTTTTTTAGAGCCTCTGGCAACAGTTGTAAAAGGAATCGGGAAGCTGAGGGTACGCCCCCAGGATACAGTGGCAGTTATCGGAGCCGGGACTATGGGGCTTTTAAACGCCCAGGCTGCCAGGTCTTACGGCGCCAGAATCATTGTCACAGAGATGATGGAAAAGAAAATTAAAACCGCCAGAGATATGGGATTTGAGACGGTTGATGCTGGGAAAGAAGATCCGGTAAAAAAAGTCAGGCAGATGACCGGCGGACGCGGTGCTGATGCGGTTATTATAGCGGCAGGAGCTTCAAAAGCCAATGAACAGGCAGCGGCTATGCTGAAACATTTTGATGGCAGAATGCTGATGTTTGCAGCAGCTTATCCTCCTCCTGAACTGGGCCTTTCCTCCAATGATATTCATTACCGGAGAATGGAGATTCTGGGCACCTACCTTGGGGACACAAAAGACTTTCTGGAGGCGGCAAGGATGCTGAATGAAGGAGTGGCAGACGTGAAGCCCCTGATCGAGGCAAGCTATCCTCTGGATGAGATTCAGAGCGCCTTTGAGGAAGCGGCAAGACCCGGAAACTACAGGGTCAGCGTTCTGCTCCACGGGAAAAGCGGGGAGGAGAATATATGCTCAGAATAGGGCAGGAAGGCTTCTTTTATAAATATGTAACAGAGCAGGATGTAGAGCTGTTTGCTGAAATATCAGGAGACAGAAATCCGCTGCATCTGGACGAGGGATATGCAAAAGAGACCAGATTTCACGGCCGTATTGCCCATGGCATGATCGGGGCGGGCATCATCTCGGCTGCAATCGCCGGTGTTCTTCCGGGTCCCGGTACCATTTATCTGAAGCAGGAATTGAATTTTGAACGGCCCGTAAGGATCGGTGACCGGGTGACTGCAAGGATCAAGGTTCATAAGATTGAGATGAAGAAAAACTTTGAGCTTGTCACATTGGAGACAACCTGTGTCAATCAGGACAATGAAATTGTCATCAGCGGAAGAGCCCAGGTGATTCCGCCTGAGGAATAGAAAGGAGAAACATGCAGTTATTAAAATTAGTGCCATCCATATATTATTTCGATACAATGAAGCAATTTCAGAAAGAATTTCAGATCGGGCCAAATGATCTGGTTGTTACAAACAGGTATTTGTATGAGCCGCTGCTGAAACCGCTTGGTGTGGAGACAAATTTTATTTTTCAGGAAGAGTTCGGAGACGGAGAACCATCCGATGAGATGATCGGGCGGATCAAAGACGCAGCGTCAGTCTATTGCTATGACAGGATTTTTGCACTGGGCGGCGGAACAATTCTGGACATCTGCAAGATACTGGCGCTGGATATGCCGGATGGCTGCACGCCGCTGTTTGAAGAGGAGCAGGAGGCAGTGAAGGAAAAAACGCTGATTGCAGTGCCTACTACCTGCGGCACCGGAAGTGAGGTCACAAACGTAGCCATTGCTGAAATAAAATCTAAACATACAAAGAAAGGACTGGCATCCGATGAATGTTATGCAGATTATGCTGTTCTGGTGCCTGAAACTCTGGAAGGACTGCCTTACAAGGTGTTTCTCACAAGCTCAGTGGATGCGCTGATCCATGCGGTGGAATCCTTTCTGTCTCCGAAAGCTTCTCCGGCTACAGAGCTGTTTTCCAAAGAAGCTATAAAAATGATACTGAACGGATACCATCACATGGCGGAATACGGGAGAGAGGAAAGGAAGAAAGACTTAAAAAACTATATGCTGGCATCTAATTATGCAGGTATTGCATTTGGAAACGCAGGGTGTGCTGCTGTCCATGCGCTGTCTTATTCCATAGGAGGCGCATTTCATGTGCCGCACGGAGAAGCAAATCACCAGTTTTTTATGGAAGTGATGGAGCTCTATGAGTTAAAAAAGCCGGAAGGCAGAATTCAGGAACTTAAACAGACCATAGCTGATATTTTTGGATGGGAAAGAGATTCAGCATTTCTCAGGCTTAGGGAATTTTTATCCAAGTTTATGGAGACTAAACCATTAAAGGATTACGGAATGACCATCACACAGATTGAGGAGTTTACAGAAAGCACATTAAAGAACCAGCGCAGGCTTCTTCAGAATAACTACGTGGAACTCAGCAAAGAGGAAATTAGGGAAATCTTTGAAAGAAGATATGGGAGACGGTAGAAAAAGTGAAATAAGAAATAAAAAAATGACGGTCTTTATCCGGAATTGATATCCGGGTAAAGGCCGTTTTTATGAATGATAATTCATACCCACAGGGCATCCCGTATTTTATGCCCTTCGGGCTAGCGTGCTTGCGCACGATAAGGTATAGCACACTGCTTTCTGTTTTATGGCTGGTCATTCCGGAAGGAATAACGATGCAAAGCTTTAATAATCGGAGAAGTACTCTGCCAGCTGAATGATGAATTGGCTGTTTGTCGGGCGTTCCAGTGTACAGGACTGAGTAATGCTCCAGAACAGTTCTTTGTTTCCTTTGCTCCATACGCTGTCAATTGCATGGCGGATGGTACGTTCAACACTTGTGGATGTTGTATGATTCTTTTCTGCAATGTAAGGATACAGGCGTTTTGTAATTCCGTCAAAAACAGAAGGATCCTGGATACCCAGTTCAATGGCCTGTCTCAGATAGAGATAGCCTTTTAAGTTTGGTGTAATGCCTAATTGTTTCAAAAGTTTGCTGATCCTGCCTGAGAGATCTAAATGTGCAGCAGAAGATGCCGCTTGGTTTAAGAGCTGGTTAATGTGAATGACGTGTGAGGTGCTGTCAGGTACAGATGTGTGATTCTGTGAATGGATTACAGAAATTTGTAATATTGTGTCATCTGACAGTACCAATTGAAGATTTTCGTTGTGCATGATATACTCCCCTCATAAAGATAAATTTATTCCTTAGATTATGTAATCATGTTCATTATAGAAAATAAAGAGGAATATTGTCAACTTTTCGAGGGATGAATTTATTCCATATTTGGAAGGTGGAGCGAATGAATTATAAAAAACTAAAGGAAATTATGCAAACAAAAAATTTAACGGTGGAAGAATTGTCAAGTATTAGCAGTATTCCCATAGGCACGCTATCAAAAATTGTATGCGGAATTACTCCTAATCCGCGATTTAATACGATAGAAGAAGTGGCAGCTTCCCTTAATTGTTCTCTGGATGAGTTTGCAGACAGGGAGCCCATGATCCCATATGCTTATGAAGAATATATACGTAAGTTTAAATGTCTGCCGGTACATCAGAAAGAATATATAAAATATGTGATAAATTTAGAGTATGACAAAATGATGTCTTTAAAATCTTCCGGGAAGAAATCAATGAAATGCTTTGAATTTACCAGCGTGGAGGACGGGCAGGCTGACTATGGAAGCCAGAAAGTGCATGATGTGTGGGTGGAACAAAATCCTATGACAAAAGAATGTACATTTTTTGTATGGGTGCGCACAAACATGCTGGAGCCGAAGTTTTACAGAAATTCTGTACTGGGATTTCAGTTTATGGACGGGCGCTATCCTAAACATGGGGAGATATGGATGTTCCTGCGTGCAGGATATTTATATATTGGACGGTATTTTAAGAGGCACGGCGTCCAGCTGCTCAGATCCCTGAACGGTACGATTGACGATGAGGAGATCACAAACATTATGGAATATAAAAGAGTCGGAAGATTTGTGGGAGTCATAGACATCCCGGAACTGACCTCTATCGTTTAAATACCAAAATTCTGTCAATACTCAAAGTATGAGTTTTTTCGTATTTCCAGCCGGCTTTTGTAAAGTCTGACGGAAGTAGTCCTTATAAGCTCAAAACTTATATTTAGAAAGGGTGTGGCAGAGCACATGAAGCTGGAAGAAAAAGCAATCCTTCATTTTTTGGACAGATTTGACCAAACTCCATTTCTTGTTAAAATCAAGGAAGAGGAATATTCCATCGGGGACGGAGAGCCAAGATTTTCAATTATCTTTAAAAAGGAACCGGATCTGAAAGAAATGATGACAAGTACATCCCTTGCATTGGGAGAGGCCTATATGAGGGGCGATTTGGAGATCGACGGGGATTTGTACCAGGCATTGTATTATTTTCTCGGACAGATGGGGAACTTCTCAGTGGATACAAGGATACTGAGGAAGCTGATGTTTCCGTCACTGGGACGAAGAAAACAGAAAGAAGATGTCTCATCCCACTATGATTTGGGAAATGACTTTTACAGCCTCTGGCTGGATGAGACTTTAAATTATTCCTGCGGATATTTTGAGTCTGAGAGTGATACACTTTTTGATGCACAGAAGAACAAGACCTGCAGAATTCTTGCAAAGCTTGATTTAAAAGAAGGGATGGAGGTTCTGGATATCGGATGTGGCTGGGGGTACCTGCTGATCGAGGCCGCAAAAAAATATAAGATCCGCGGGACCGGCATTACTTTAAGCAAAGAACAGCAGCAGGGTTTTCAAAAAAGAATTGAAGAAGAGGGGCTTGGGGATCTTCTGAAGGCTGAACTGATGGACTACAGGGATCTTCCCGGTTATCAAACCAAATTTGACCGTATTGTCAGTGTTGGTATGCTGGAGCATGTGGGACGGGATCATTACGAACTCTTTTTTCAATGTATCAAAAGAGCATTGAAACCGGGCGGCGTGTTTTTGCTTCATTTTATCAGTGCGCTGGAGGAACATCCGGGAGATCCATGGATGAAGAAATATATTTTTCCGGGCGGCGTTATTCCAAGTCTCAGAGAAATTGTCAGCCTGGGCTCCAAATACCATTTTTATTTACTGGACGCAGAAAGCCTGAGAAGACATTACAACAGAACTCTGCTGTGCTGGGATAAGAATTTTAACGAACACAGGGCAGAGATTGAAGAGAAGTTCGGTGAGACATTTGCCAGGATGTGGGATCTGTATCTCTGTGCATGTGCATCCACTTTCCAGAATGGAATCATTGACCTGCATCAGCTGCTGTTTACAAACGGGGTCAATAACGAACTTCCTATGACAAGATGGTATTAAAGAACAGACAAAACCAGGACACAGAATGTCCTGGTTTTTTTAGTATCCGATTACATTAATGATCTTCTGATTAATCCGTCCCAGTTCGGCACTTACCTGATAATTTTCTGTATCAAACAGGTATTTATGTACCTGAACGGCATTTTCCTTAAGCGTTGTGGGAAAGCCATACCAGACACCGAGATATTTGTATTCCTTCTGGTCAAACGGAAATCCCTTCTGGCCTTTAATGTCATAGCGGAAGATGGACAGAAGCATGGAAAACAGTTCTTTCTGCTCCATATTGGTCTTAATCTGCGGAAGAATCTTATCCATGGCACCCATCAATCCGAAAGGATTTTTTTTGCCTTTGGCAAAGATTTTCTGAAGTACTTCCCGCTGACGTCCTGCACGGGCCAGGTCACCTCCTGCTGTGTACCGGATCCTTGAGTATGCCACTGCCTGGTTTCCGTCCAATGTCTGGACGCCTCCAGATTTAATCTTCGGGGAATCACCGCCGTTGAGCCGGTTCATGTCACCGATATAGCTGTTTAGATTTTTCAGAATGGAGGAGTCGACCTTTACCTCAATACCTCCGATGGCATCTACAATATCTGCTAAGATCTTAAAGTTTACAGTTGCATATTTTGTAATGTTCAGGTCCAAATTTCTGTTGAGGGTGCTGACGGCCAGTTCAGGGCCTCCTAAGGAATATGCTGCGTTAATCTTTGTGTAATGGCCGTTTACACTGACATAAGTATCCCGGTAGACGGACAGCATTTTAATCTCCTTTGTGCTGTTGTTGATGCTGACCACAATAATGGAATCCGAACGGTTCCCACGGTCTGACATACTTCCGGTCTGGGAATCTATGCCGAACAGTGCAATGTTCGTATAGTCTTTCATATTTGCGTCTTCATGGACCGTGACCAGTTTGCTCTGGTTCATAGGTGTGGATTTGATTTTTCCAAGCTTTGAGTAAGACAGTCCTAAAATGACTCCGATCAGCACGACAATCAGCAGCAGCAGTACGAAAAACAGCCGGATATGGGAATGCCGGTGTTTTGTAGATTTTACGCTCATATAAACCTCCTAGTAAGCGTTCTTGTTGATAAATCCTTTGAAAACTGTCAAAAACAGAATCTTAAAATCCAGGGACAGTGTCCAGTTTTCAATATAATACAAATCATGTTCAATTCTGCCGCGGATGGATGTATCACCGCGGAAGCCGTTGACCTGGGCCCAGCCGGTAATACCTGGGCGGACCTGATGTTTGATCATATAGCGCGGAATCTCTTCTTTAAACTTTTCGACAAACAGCGGACGCTCCGGTCTCGGTCCAACCAGACTCATATCTCCCCGCAGCACATTGTAAAACTGAGGAAGCTCGTCCAGGCTTGTGTGGCGGATAAATTTTCCGAACGGCGTAACTCTCGGGTCGTTTGGTTTCGTCCACTGAGTAGCTTCTTTTTTAGGGTCCTGGACCCCCATGGAGCGGAACTTGTACATTTTAAAAGGTTTATTTCCAAGGCCGACTCTTTCCTGGGCAAAGAAGACCGGCCCGGGAGAACTGCGCTTCACGAAAAAAGCGATAATCAGCATAGGCAGTGACAAAATAATCAGGGCACATGCAGAACCAATGATGTCGATGGTCCGCTTGACAACTCGGTTTACGATGTTTGTCAGAGGAACATTTCGGATATTGATGACCGGAAGTCCGTCTAAATCCTCGGTGTATGGATTGGTGGAAATAAAGTTATAATAGTCCGGAACAAATTTGGTATGAACACCTGACTTTTCACAGATGGCAACCAGTTTTTCGAGTTTTTCGTATTCATCCAGATTCAGCGTGATGGCGACTTCGTCCAGTGGGGTCTGGCTTAAATAATCTTCCAGTTCATTTAAAAGGCCGATCTTTTTAATTCCCCGGTATTCAAAGTTATCACTGATGGTATCATCAAATATACCGTGGATATAAAGTCCCCAGTGGGGATTGGCTTTGATGCGGTCAATATAGGCGGCAGCAGATGTGCTGAAGCCGACCAGTACCACATGCTTTAAGTTCCGGCCGCGCTCTCTGGTGCTGTTTAATACCTTTTTTATAGTATAACGTGATACAATTCCAATTACAAAGTTCAATGAGAAAAATAATAACAGAAGACTCCGGGGAAAGTTTTGGAGTCTAATCAGAACAATTGCAACGGAACCGATACCCAGACCAATCAGATTTGCCTTAAAAAGATTTATAATTTCACGGCTTCCACGCTGATAACGCTTTGGAGTATAAAGGCCGAAGAAAGCATATAATGAAATAAGAATAATAATTGTGATAAAAATCGTTTTTTGGTAGTAAGCAAATTCCCGTTCATATTTTCCCACAAAAAAAAGCATTCTTGATATCCATTCATTTTTACCCCATTTAAAACGGATTTTATATGATAAAACAGCCGACAGATAAATACAGACTGCATCAATGAAAATATGAAGCCGATTTAAATAGGCTTGATTTTGCTTAATCATTTGTTTTCTCCTCTATAACAATATATTGCGCCACACTTATGAACTTATTATAAGTGAAAAAACAGAAAGGCACAATGGAATTATTTCTTATGTTTTTCTTAGTTTTATAACATTTAGAACACATTTTTTACACATTTATTTTGTACTATTTAAGCAAGATAAATACGAAAGGAGATATAGGTTATGTACGAAGATATGAATTTTAATAATACGGGATATACAGAACCAGATCAAAATCAAAATAAAGGAAATGAAAGAAAAACAGGAAAGAAGGCCGTTAAAATTGCAGCGGCGGCTGTGGCCTTTGGACTGATTGCAGGGGTGACCATGCAGGGAGTTCAGTATGGATTTTCAGCAGCAGGCATCGGAAACGGAGGAAGCCAGCTGGCTACAACGAATACAACAAATACCTCATCAAAGGGAACAGCATCAGGAAATGAAGATTTATCAACCGTGGCATCCAATGTCATGCCATCCATTGTTTCCATTACAAGCAAATATGTCACAAGTTCAGGAAACTTTTTCGGACAGCAGCAGAACAACGAAAGTGAAGGAGCCGGCTCCGGTATCATCGTTGGTAAGAAAGATGGATATCTTTTAGTGGTCACAAATAATCATGTAATCGCTGATGCACAGTCCATTTCTGTGGGATTTACAGACGGAACCAGCGCTTCAGGAACTGTAAAAGGAACGGACAGTGATGCAGATCTGGCTGTAGTAGCGGTTAAACTAAAAAGTATAAAATCTGCAACAATGAAGAAGATTAAAATAATCACTCTTGGTGATTCTGATAATTTAAAGGTAGGAGAACAGGCCATCGCTATAGGAAATGCACTTGGCTACGGACAGTCTGTGACCGGAGGATATATCAGCGCCCTGAACAGGGAAGTCCAGCTTACAGATAAAACGATGACACTTCTTCAGACAGATGCGGCCATTAATCCTGGAAACAGCGGCGGTGCCCTGTTAAACAGCAAGGGTGAGCTTGTAGGAATCAATACAGTAAAATACTCATCTGAAGATGTGGAGGGAATGGGGTATGCAATTCCGATCAATACGGCCAAACCGATTATTGATCAGCTGATTAAACAGAAATCAGTATCCAAATCTGAACAGGCATATCTGGGAATATCAGGCCAGACGATCTCCAGTGACATGGCATCACAGATGGATATGCCTCAGGGGGCATTGGTACGGCAGGTTGTACAGAATTCACCGGCACAGAAGGCCGGAATCAGTGCAGGAGATGTGATCGTAAGCTTCGACGGGTCTGCGGTTTCTACAATGGAAGGCCTGAAGAGCAAGATTGAGAGCAAAAAAGCCGGGGATACTGTGAAAGTCGTTGTAAAACGCCAGAATCAGATGGGGACTTATGAAAAGAAGACCATCAGTGTCAAGCTGGAGAAGAAAACAGAAGACAGCTCCTCAAGCAGTACCCAGAATAACTGATTGGAAACAGTTGAATTCTGAAATGATACAAGTTACAATAAAAACGGGCGGCAAGAGGCCGCTCGTTTTTAACGTATGGAAATAAGGAGCCGATATGATTTCAATTGAGATAGAACAAGTAAAGACGTTTATGGCAGGGTTTTTGACCGGAGCGGTATGTGATGAGTTTATGCTGTACGAAGGAAAGCTCTCTATGGAAATCAATTATGAATTCAATGGAAAAATGCAGAAAGACTTTTACGATACAGATGAATGGGAAATACTGAAAGAGTATCCTTATATACCGTGGAAGTTAGAAAAGCAGAAGATATTTGCGCTGATCAAAGGCAAAAAAACCCCGCTGTCCTTTCAATTTGTGCTGATGCTCAATCCAAAACGAATGGAAGACTTCCTTTCAAAATATAATATACCTGAGAGGAAGGAAGATATCGGAGGCCTATTTTTAAACATATATTTTGACCGGGAAAATCTAAAATGTACAACCGGAGTATCAAGAAAAACATTTGTGCCTGATAAAACCCTGGAGACAGCGTGGGATGAAGAAATGAAAATGTTTTTAAAAGGTAAGTAGGAGGAGAGAACCTATGAAGTTATTGAAAGAGATATGCCGGGGGATTTTGATCGGGGTAGCCAATATTATACCGGGAGTCAGCGGAGGAACGCTGGCAGTTTCCATGGGGATTTATGACAAGATTATATATGCGCTGACGCACATCCGCAGGGAATTTAAACAGAGTCTCAAAATATTGGTCCCTGTAGGGATCGGGGCAGTTATCGGTCTGATCGGACTTTCTTTCGTGATCAAATGGCTGTTTGAATTTTATCCGATTCAGACTAATTTTTTGTTTATCGGACTGATTATCGGCGGACTGCCGGCGATTTTTAAGAGAATGGAAGGAGAAAAAAAGGGGCTTTCCCATGGAATCGCTTTTCTTTTGATGTTTGCGCTGGTGGTACTGCTTCCGCTTTTAGGAAGCAGCACAGCTGCAGATGTGACCTTAACAGCAGATCCGCTGATGATGGGCAAGATGTTTCTGATTGGTATCATTGCGGCAGCGACGATGGTGGTTCCGGGTGTCAGCGGATCTATGGTCCTTTTAGTCCTTGGGTTTTACCAGCCGATTCTTCAGGAGATTACACAGTTTATGGTGAATCTGGCTACTCTGAATTTATCCGGACTGACGCACGGCATTTTGCTGCTGACACCAATGGCAGCGGGGATTGCTGCAGGAGTGGTAGTTATTGCAAAGATTATTGAATATCTGTTTGAGCATTTTGAGGCGGTCACATTTGCCGGAATCGGCGGACTGATTTTAGGATCACCCATTGCCATACTCTATGAGGCAAATTTTGATCACTTTAATTTATTCTCAGGGGTGACAGGGCTGGCAGCATTGGCAGCAGGATGTATCTGTGCTTATTATCTTGGTGAGGATTAAAGGGTTTTCATTTATAGAAATATATGATATGATATGTAGTAATGAATACTATATCGGAAAGTTTTAAAAAGGAGACGCCATATGAGTTTTAATATTGTCTGTGACAGCTGCACGGATTTAACAAATGAAGATTTTGAGAAAGGATGTTATACCTGGATCCCTTTGACATTGCTGATCGGTGATGAAGAGATCATTGACGATGATACTTTTGACCAGCGTTCTTTTTTGGATAAAGTGGCGAACAGCAAAGGAGCCTGCAAATCAGCCTGCCCGGCGCCTGAAGCTTATATGGAAGCATATAAAAAGGCAGATGATATTTACGTGGTGACGCTGTCGGCGGAACTGAGCGGATCCTACAACAGTGCAGAGCTTGGCAAAAAGCTGTACAAGGAAGAGTTTGGGGAAAAGAACATTTATGTGTTTAATTCCAGAGGAGCTTCCAGCACACAGCTTCTGATTGCCAGAAAGATTTATGAGTATGCCTCACAAGGCATGCCGTTTGAGCAGGTTGTAGAACAGGTAGAAGAATATATCAAAGGGCAGAGAACCTATTTTGTACTGGAAACGCTGGATGTCCTGCAGAGAAACGGACGGCTGTCCAAGGTAAATGCAGTGCTTGCCACAGCCCTGAACATCAAACCGGTGATGGAAGGGACCAAGGAAGGTGTCATCCAGAAGCTGGCACAGGCGAGAGGGACAAAAAAAGCATTGGCAAAGATGACAGACTGTATTGTAAAAGAGGGACAGGACCTTACGGAGCGGATTCTGGCGATTGCGCACTGTAACTGCTATGACCGTGCAGTTTATCTTAAGGATATGCTGAAAGAGAAAGTAAATGTTAAAGACATTGTCATAGTAGATACCAAGGGAGTCAGCAGTTTATATGCGTGTGACGGCGGTGTAGTTGTGGCATATTAGTTAAGATGTATCAAAAGAAACAGGGAAACGGTTTTTATACCGTTTCCCTGTTTTAGATTGTAAAATCTTTTGTGATAAACTCCTGTATTTGGTTTATAAGGAGCGTGGTATGGTATCCGTCCGCAGCAGCATGGGAGATGGTGACGGTCAGAGGCATTTTATAACGTCCATGGGTTTTGTGATATTTGCCGCAGGTGATGATGGGAAACAGATTGGGGCTGCCCTCTGCGGACATGGTACTGAGTCCGGTGTATGACAGCCAGGGAACACAGGAGATGCAGAAAAAATTCTGGGGCTGTCCGGGCCTGCCTTTAATACCTTTGTTATTTCCGTATGTATTCATATCTTCGGTCATGGCCTGGTAGAAAGATGAAAAATCTTCCGAATAATATGTCCACAAATCAGAAAAAGTGTGGTCATCTTCATGGAATACAGTGTAAGAAGGATGCACAGAATCCCAGATTACTGGAAGGCCTTCTTCAGAAAGCCCCATTTTAAATTCTTTTAAGCGATTGACAACGGATGAGACGCAGTAGACAAAGCTTGGATAAAATTTGAGATCTTTTTGCCTGATCAGTTTCAGAAAATCAGTTACATCCAAATCAGCTGTCAGGCTGTAGCCGCACTTGATGATCTCAGTATAATATTGGAAATGTTCTCTGCGCTCCCATGTATCCATATCGATCAGATGAAACATAGATTACCTCCATTTTTTTCATGATAAATACTATTATATAGCAAATGCAAAAAAGTGTAAAATAAAGATTGTTAAAAATATGTACAACTTATTTTGCCTGCCCTAAATTTATTTTGCACGGAAACAGTGGATTTAACCGTCTAAAACGTATCAAAATAGAACATGGAGCATATAAAAACCACGATTTTATGCGGTTTTTCGTTATTATATTAACGGTGTTTTTAGACAAAATCTATTGTTTGTACAGTCAATATTGTATATAATTAGATACAATATTATGAAAGAAAGGGTGATGGAATGAGTCGTTTGGAAATTGTGACGCCGGACCGGGCGCAGATTGTGATGGAAGGACTTTATAAAGATTTGGAGAGAAGGATTGAGTCCAGTCCTCCAGGTATCTGCCCGGTAGATATGTCCAGGGCATTTTTGGAACTGTGCCATGCGCAGACATGCGGAAAATGTGTGCCGTGCAGAATCGGACTCGGACAGTTAAAGAATCTGATCAATGATGTATTGGATGGGAGGGCTACTATAGAGACCCTGGGACTGATCCGGGATACGGCGCAGTCAATCATGGATTCTGCTGACTGTGCCATCGGTTATGAGGCAGCCAATATGGTCTATAAGGGAGTGATTGGTTTCAGGGATGATTATCTGGAACACATCATGTACAATCGGTGTCTGATGTCCTTAAAACTTCCGGTGCCGTGTGTATCCCTATGTCCGGCACGGGTTGATATTCCAGGATACATAGCACTGGTCAGGGAAGAGAGATATGCAGATGCTGTACGTCTGATAAGAAAAGACAATCCTCTGCCTACCACATGCGGATTTATATGCGAGCACCCGTGTGAAGCCAAATGCCGGCGCAATATGATTGATGATTCTGTAAATATAAGAGGGCTGAAGCGTGTTGCAGCGGATTTTGCAGGCAAAGTTCCGCCTCCTCCATGCGGTGAGCCTACAGGTAAAAAAGTTGCCATCGTAGGCGGCGGACCCGGAGGTTTGAGTGCCGCTTATTATTTACGGCTGATGGGCCACGAAGTCACAATTTATGAAATGCTGCCGAAGCTGGGCGGTATGCTGCGATATGGTATTCCTAATTACCGTCTGCCAAAGGAACGTCTCGACGAGGATATTGAGGCGATTCTCGCGACAGGGGTTAAGGTACAGTACGGTACAGTGATCGGAAAGAACTGTTCTGTCAGCGAGTTAAGACAAAAGCATGATGCGGTGCTGATCTCCATTGGTGCCAGCACAGATAAAAAGCTCGGTCTTGAAGGAGAAGATGCCAAGGGAGTTATATCTGCGGTACAGTTCCTGCGGGATGTAGGACACGGACGGTGTGAGTGCCTTGAGGGACAGGAAGTCGCAGTGATCGGCGGAGGCAATGTTTCAATGGATGCTGTGCGCACGGCGATCCGTCTGGGAGCAAAAAAGGTAAGTATTGTCTATCGGAGAAGAGTTGCCGATATGACAGCGCTGGAGGAAGAAATTCAGGGTGCGGTAGCTGAAGGAGTCGAAGTGAAAACTCTGATGGCACCGTCCAGAATTGAGACCGGGGAAGACGGAAGCATCAAAGGTATTTGGGTTACCCCGCAGATGATCAGCAAAATCCAGAATGGAAGAGCCAGCGTACGTCCGACTGGGGAGGACGATGTATTTATTCCATGTGAGACTTTAGTCGTAGCCATCGGCCAGGATATCCTGTATGAACATTTTGAGGAAAATGGAGTCCCTGTCCAGAGAGGAAAGATCAAGACAGAAAAATACGGCGGATTTGATGGGATACCGGGTGTTTTTGCCGGAGGAGACTGTGCAACAGGACCATCAACTGTTATTTCCGCCATTGCGGCAGGCAAGGTGATTGCTGCAAATATTGATGAGTATCTTGGCTTCCGGCATGAGATTACTTGTGATGTGGAGATTCCGGAGCCGCGTCTGGATGACCGTCCGCCATGCGGAAGAGTCAACATGACAGAACGGGAAGCAGGAGAGCGCGTGAATGATTTTGAGGGAGTAGAAAATTGTATGTCCAAGGCAGAGGCCTATCAGGAATCCGGCCGGTGCCTGCGCTGTGACCACTTTGGATTCGGCGTGTTTAAAGGAGGGAGGGATATTAAATGGTAACACTTACAATTGACCGTGTAGAAGTAACGGTGCCTGAGGGCACAACAATCATGGAGGCTGCAGCTTCTGTCCATATTGATATTCCAAGGCTCTGTTACTTAAAGGGAATCAACGAGATAAGCGCCTGCCGTGTCTGTGTGGTAGAGATGGAGGGCAAGGATAAATTAATCACCTCCTGCAACAATGTAGTTGAAGAAGGCATGGTGATCTATACGAACAGCCCTAAAGTACGGCTGAACCGGAGAAAGACTGTCTCCATGCTGCTGTCCCAGCATGACGGGCAGTGTATTACCTGCAGCAGGAGTATGAACTGCAGCCTGCAGACGATTGCTAATGATTTCAACATTTTGGAAAATCCGTTTAAAAAGGAACTGGTTCATAAAGAATGGGACAAAACATTCCCTCTGATACGGGATGCCAATAAATGTATCAAATGTATGCGCTGTGTTCAGATCTGTGATAAGGTACAGGGACTGAATGTGTGGGATGTATCCGGCACCGGAGCCAGAACCAATGTGGATGTTTCCAGAAACCGGGATATCCGCGTGGCGGACTGCTCCTTATGCGGACAATGCATCACTCACTGTCCGGTTGGAGCATTGAGAGAACGGGATGATACTTCCATGCTGTTCAGAGCACTGGAGGATGATGATAAGATTGTGGTTGCCCAGATTGCACCTGCTGTCCGGGCTGCATGGGCAGAGCATCTGGGGCTGTCCAGAGAAGAAGCTCCGGTCGAAAAGATCGTGACGGCCTTAAGAAGAATGGGGATCGATTATGTATTTGATACGACTTTTTCTGCTGATCTGACGATTATGGAAGAAGGAAGTGAGTTTGTTAAGCGCCTGCAGGATGGGGATTTAAACAAGTATCCGATGTTTACTTCCTGTTGTCCCGGCTGGGTTAGATTTATAAAAACCCAATATCCGGATATGGTTGACAGTCTTTCCACAGCCAAATCTCCGCAGCAGATGTTTGGTGCAGTTATGAAGACTTATTTTGCCCAGAAACTTCAGGTGGACCCGGAACGGATTTTTACCCTGTCCATCATGCCCTGCCTGGCAAAGAAGGCAGAGAGGGAAATGGAGCTGTTTTATGATGAATATGCAGGACACGATATTGACTGTGTTCTTACAACCAGAGAGCTTGACAGGATGCTGCGGGCGGAACATTTAAATCCTAAATATTTAGAGCCGGGTGAGTTTGATACCCCGTTTGAAGTAGGAACAGGAGCCGGTGTCATTTTTGGAGCCACAGGCGGTGTTATGGAAGCGGCACTGAGATCGGCATATTTTCTTGTGACCGGAGAAAATCCGGATGCAGATGCCTTCCGTGAAATTCGGGGAGTGAAACGGGAAGGATGGACAGAAGCGGAGTTTGATATTGCAGGAAATGTTATTCATATTGCAGTTGTCAGCGGTCTTGGAAATACAAGGAAGCTTATGGAAGCTATCCGCAAAAAAGAAGTGAAATATGAATTTGTTGAGGTTATGGCCTGTCCGGGAGGCTGTGCCGGAGGCGGAGGTCAGCCGATCCATGACGGCTGTGAACTGGCAGAAGAGAGAGGATCAAGCCTTTACTTCCTGGATCAGAATACAGAGATTCGGTTCTCCCATGATAATCCGGATATTCAGAGTCTCTATGATGAATTTTTTGAAAAACCGTTGTCCCATAGGGCACATCAGCTGCTGCATACGGAGCATGAAGTGTGACATTTCAACCAGCTCTTTGGCTTATAGTCTCTGGAATGTAATATTTCCTGACTTTTAGCAAAGATTCTCGGAGGACCCGCGATAAGTTATTCTTCACTATCGAAAGGAGATCTTTCCAGAGCCGACTGGAGAGGATACTTTTTAAAGGAAACTTGTGAGAAGTACAACCGGTTGGGAAAAACGAAGGTAACGTTGACTTTATAGGGAAAATTCCTGCTGAAACAGTAAACTTTTTATTCCAAAGATCCGGTTTCTCCGGATCTTTCTTTTGTATGTATAAAAGTCCGGGTATTTTATCTTTTGTTTATCAGCAATTTGCATAATTACGATATACTGCCGGCGAATTTCTGTTTTAAGCTGGCCGGAAGAATTGGTAAGAACTTCATACTCTTTGACATGGTTTTCTTTTTTCGCTATAATAGTAACAATTTACGGAGAATGCATGAAAAGGAGAACCAGTATGAGCAAAATTGAGATGACGACACCGTTGGTTGAGATGGATGGGGATGAAATGACCAGGATCCTCTGGAAAATGATTAAAGATGAGCTTTTGATCCCGTTTATTGACTTAAAGACTGAGTATTATGACCTTGGATTGGAATACAGAAATGCCACCAATGATCAGGTGACTTTTGATGCGGCAGAGGCTACGAAAAAATACGGGGTAGCAGTTAAATGTGCTACGATCACACCGAATGCTGCAAGAATGGATGAGTACGATCTCAAAGAAATGTGGAAAAGCCCTAACGGGACAATCCGTGCCATTTTAGACGGAACTGTTTTCAGAACTCCGATTACGGTAAAAGGAATAGAACCCACGGTCCGTACATGGAAAAAACCGATCACGATTGCAAGACATGCTTATGGGGATGTCTACAAAGGAGTTGAGATTAAAGTTCCGGGTGCAGGGAAAGCAGAATTAGTTTATACAGCAGAAGACGGCACTCAGATGAAAGAGCTGATTCATGAATTTGATGGTGCCGGAATCCTGCAGGGAATGCATAACACAGAGAAATCTATCCGCAGTTTTGCAAAGAGCTGCTTTACATATGCATTGGATACAAAACAGGATCTGTGGTTTGCCACAAAAGACACCATTTCAAAGAAATATGACCACACATTCAAGGATATTTTCCAGGAAATCTATGATGCAGAATACAAAGATCAGTTTGAAGCTGCTGGAATCGAGTATTTCTATACATTGATTGATGATGCAGTTGCGCGTGTAATGAAATCAGAGGGAGGCTATATCTGGGCCTGCAAGAATTATGACGGGGATGTAATGAGTGATATGGTATCTTCTGCATTTGGATCCCTTGCTATGATGACATCAGTTTTAGTATCTCCGGACGGATATTACGAGTATGAAGCAGCCCATGGAACCGTACAGCGCCATTATTACAAGCACCTTAAAGGAGAAGAGACGTCTACTAATTCTGTAGCTACAATCTTTGCCTGGACAGGAGCATTAAGAAAACGCGGCGAGATGGACGCTAACCAAGCACTGGCTGAATTTGCTGACAAACTTGAAAAAGCTACTATAGACACGATTGAAGAAGGAACCATGACAAAGGACCTTGCGCTGATTACAACATTAGAAAATGTCAATGTGGTCAACAGCCAGGACTTTATTAAAGCGGTTGCTGCGAAACTGTCATAGGAAGACTAATCTGGTATTCCAATCATGCAGAACATGAAGGTGCCATCCTGTAATAATTTAAATTCCGAAGGAAAAAGATCTTGGAAATGAAAGATTCCAAGATCTTTTTTCTTTCATTTCATAGGAAAATGCGTTCTATGAAATAAAAAACGCTCCGCCAGGATCGCACTGTGGTGACAAGGAATCATGCCGCCAAAGCGACCCGCCGCAGGCGGAGAATCCCGCTCGCAGAATTCGTTTTTGTTGCACAAGATTGGAAAAAATTGTTGATTATCTTCTGTGTGAATGATATAATCAGTAATATAAATTATGCTGAAACTGAATATGTGCAAAAGAAAATTTTATAACAATGGAAGGGGGCGCTTCAGGTGTTATCAAACAAAGAATTTCAGCAGCTTGCAGGAATATTTGATATAAAATTAAGTCCGATTTCTCAACAATTACATAC
This sequence comes from Anaerostipes sp., assembly GCF_018381315.1. Classification (GTDB taxonomy): domain Bacteria; phylum Bacillota; class Clostridia; order Lachnospirales; family Lachnospiraceae; genus Anaerostipes. Next base: position 169,430 of record NZ_JAGZSD010000002.1, read on the forward strand.
GATAGATTTGAGTCTGGAAACAGGATTCGATACAGTAGACAACCGGTTAGACGAAATAGATGTAAGGTTCAATACAGTAGACAGCCGGCTGGATACAATGGATGAAAGATTCGATGCAGTAAACAGTCGGTTGGATACAATGGATGAAAGATTCGATGCAGTAGACAAACGGTTGGATACAATGGATGAAAGATTTGATTCAGTAGATAATCGGCTGGATACAATGGATGTCAGATTCGACATAGTAGACAGCCGGCTGGATGAAATGGATACAAGATTCGACACAGTAGACAGCCGTCTGGACGAAATGGATGTAAGGTTCGATATAGTAGACAGCCGGTTGGATGAAATGGATACAAGATTTGATACAGTAGACAGCCGTCTGGACGAAATAGATACAAGATTCGATACAGTAGACAGCCGTCTGGATACAATTGAAAATCATTTGATTGAATTAGACGAAAAATTTATTTTAGTTGACAGTCAGATCAATGAGATGAATCAGCATATGGATACGATGCAGAATGAAATTACTCTGCTTGTACGAAAGACAGACTTGATAGAAAAAGACTTGTACAGAACAGAAAATATGGTTTCAAAAATTGGAAATACACTGGATAATGGGGTATTGCCAAAACTGGAATCTTTATATGACGGCTACCTGCATAATAAGGATATTACATTTCGTCTGGTCACAAATATAGAGGCAGAATCTTTGGAGAATATAGATATATTAAAAAAGATAGCAGAGGATCATTCAGAACGGATTAACAAATTAGAAAGCCAACAAGAGAGTTAAACAAGAATGTAAAAAAAGTAAAATAATGGTTGTAAAATGATGACAAATGTATTATAATGTAAATCAAGGATGAGAAATCATTCTCACAATATCTCATACGAATATATCATTCATCTCTTTTCAAATATAAACTACTAAGACATACGCAAAACTCGGCGTATGAATCTCATTCCAACCGAATCTATATCTAATTTTAATACTTCCAATCATTGAAGTGAGAGTGGTTTCCATCCTTGATATAAAAAATAACTTGACATAATTTGGTTTCCTGGAATATAATAATAAAAAATTAAAAAATCCTTTGAGCAAAAGTAAGTAGCTTGGCAAACGGTTTTACAGAGAGCTGTCGGTTGGTGGAAGACAGCATACACGTGTCATGTGAATGGGTTTGTGAGGAGCGCAGAGAACACAGTTTGTCAGTATCTGCCGCCGTGATCCCGCGTTATGGGAACGGAGTATAAAAGCACATGCGGAGTACTCTAAGAGGAGAGTTCATAATTTCGGAAGGACTCTTAAATTTGGGTGGCACCACGGTCTATCGTCCCTTGTATGAGGGATGATAGGCTTTTTTTATTTCATAGGAAAGTGCGCCCTATGAAATAAAAAACACTCCGTGCAGGATGCGCACAAATGCTCAAAGTAAATGAACAAAACAACACGATGTGAATAGACAGGAGGATTATATGTTAAGTCCAACACTAGAACAAGTTAAAAATTTATTGACAATCTATCCGACAGTGCCGGTGTTTTATGAGGTATTGGCGGATCATGTGACACCGATACAAGTATTTATGGCACTGAGAAAGTCCGGAACACCTTCTTTCATGCTGGAGAGTGTGGAAAACAGAGACCAGTGGGGGCGGTATTCATTCATAGGTGTAAATCCAAAGAAGGAAATAAAAATCAATGGTACACAGATAGAGATTGACGGAGAGAAACAGACTGTGGAAAACCATATTGCTTATTTAATAGACATGGTCAATGCATACCAGTCTCCGGTGCTGGTTGATAAACCAAAGCTTACAGGAGGATTCATCGGATATTTTGGTTATGACACTATCCGGTTTGTGGAAAAGAAACTGACGAATATACCGGAGGATGATCTGCAAATGCCTGAATGTCATTTGTGTATGTATGATGAGATTGTGGCGTTTGACCATCTTACCAATCGGGTGATTGTCATCCAGAATGTCCATGAAAATGATGACCTTGAGAAAAAATATGAGAGCCTGGAACCGAGGGCAAAACAGATGATTGAACAGATCGACAGCTTTCGGATGGCCAGAAAGAACCGCACAGGGGAAAGTGAGATAAAGGTCATATCCAATCTGTCCAAGGAAGAGTACAAAGCAGGAGTTAAGAAAGCTAAGGAATATATCAAAAATGGGGATATCTTTCAGGTTGTTCTGTCACAGAGATTTGAAGTTGAGAGTGAGGCTGATCCTTTTGATGTATACCGATGTCTCAGGACAACAAACCCTTCTCCATACTTATATTTCTTTGATTTTGTAGATTATCAGATTGCAGGAGCATCCCCTGAGATGCTGGTAAGTGTCACAAATGGAATCGTGACAACAAAGCCGATCGCAGGCACGGTGCCGAGAGGAACGACCAAAAAAGAAGACGATATCTTAGTCAGACAGCTCAGGCATGACCCGAAGGAACAGGCTGAACACACCATGCTTGTGGATCTTGGACGGAATGATGTGGGAAAAGTATGCCGGTTTGGTACTGTCCGTGTGGATAACTTTATGTCGGTAGAGAAATATTCCAAGGTGACCCATTTGGTAAGTGACGTGCAGGGAGAACTGAGGGAAGATAAGACGGCGCTGGATGCCCTGATGAGTATTCTGCCTGCTGGAACATTATCCGGAGCACCCAAAGTCAGAGCAATGGAAATTATTGATGAGCTGGAAAATAAAAAACGGGGACTTTACGGAGGAACAGTCGGATACCTGGCGTTTGACGGGAATATTGATACCTGTATTGCCATCCGGACTGTGCTGTTTAAAGACGGAAAGGGATATGTGCAGGCAGGGGCCGGAATTGTGGCAGATTCTGATCCGGAAAAGGAATATGCGGAGACCGAGAACAAAGCACTTGCAGTCATCAATGCGATTAAGGAGGCGGCAGAATTATGATCTTATTAATTGATAACTACGATTCTTTTACTTATAACGTCTATCAGGGGATTGGTGAACTGTACGAACATATAGAGGTCGTCAGGAATGATGAAATCACACTTGAAGAGATAGAGAAGAAAGATATAGAGGCACTGATCATTTCACCGGGCCCGGGATATCCGGAATCCGCAGGCATTTCAAAAGAAGCGGTCCGCTGTTTTGCAGGCAGGGTCCCGATACTTGGGATTTGTCTTGGACATCAGGCAATCGGAGAAGTATTCGGTGCCAAGACTGTTCATGCGCAGCAGCTGATGCACGGAAAACAGAGTAATATCCAGATTGACAGCAGTGTTCCGCTGTTTCATGGACTGCCGGAGACGATTCCGGTGGCCAGATATCATTCCCTGATTGTAGCAGGTGAAGGAATGCCGGATGTTCTCTCTGTAGTGGGTACGGATGATGAAGGCCAGATTATGGCAGTAAAACACAAAGACTATGATGTTTACGGCATACAGTTTCATCCGGAGTCCATTCTCACTGAGTCTGGAAAAACCATTTTCGAAAACTTTTTAAAGATTGCAGGAATAGAAATAAAGGAAGAAAAGAAGGAGAACGAGATGGAGACAGCCCAGAGAACCGTAATGAAGCCATACTTGGAAAAGATAGTGGAAGGAAAGCATCTGACTGCTGACGAGGCATATGAAGCCATGGACTGTATCATGTCGGGGGGAGCTACCCAGGCGCAGATTGCAAGCTTTGTTACAGGACTCAGAATGAACCACGAGACGGTAGATGAAATCACCGGATTTGCAAAAGTCATGAGGGCAAAGGCCGCGGTGGTTCCCAATGAGACAGAAGCCATTGATATTGTGGGAACCGGCGGTGATCTGGCCAGCAGCTTTAATATTTCCACAACGTCTGCATTTGTCATCGCAGGAGCGGGGCAGAAAGTGGCGAAGCACGGCAACCGCAGCGTATCCTCAAAGAGCGGGGCAGCGGATGTACTGGAAGCGTTAGGAGCGAAGATCGGACTGTCACCGGAGCAAAACCAAAAATGTCTGGAGGAAATCGGAGTGGCATTCCTGTTTGCACAGACCCATCACGGATCTATGAAATATGCCGGCCCCGTGAGAGCACAGCTTGGGGTAAGGTCTGTATTTAATATTTTAGGACCGCTGGCAAATCCGGCCATGACAAATTATATAGTACTTGGAGTATATGAGGAGGAGCTTTTAAGGCCAATGGCAGAGGTCATGCAGAATCTGGGGGTCAAACAGGCCATGATTGTATATGGGGATGACTGTCTGGATGAAATATCGATCTCTGATACTACAAGTATCTGTGAAATCCGGGACGGAAAGCTGATCTCCTACAAAATCAGTCCGGAAGAGTTTGGCATTTCCATGGCAGAAAAAGACTCAATCAAGGGCGGAACATCTGACGAAAATGCAGTGATCACCAGAGAGATTCTGACAGGAAAAGAACAGGGTCCAAAGCGGGATATCGTTCTTTTAAATGCAGGAAGTGCACTCTACACTATAGGAGCGGCAAAGGATATGCAGGAAGGAATTGAAATGGCAAGGAAGTCCATTGATTCCGGAAAAGCTTTGGAAAAGCTGAATCAGTTCATTGAATTTACGAACCGTTATTAGGAGAAGGCCAATGATATTAGATGAAATTGTAGAAAAAAGAAGAGAGCAGCTGGAGAGAGAGAAAGAAAATGTTCCGTTTGAAGAAATGCGGGAGATGGCCCTGAATTCTAAAAGAACCTCACTTGATTTTAAGGCGGCGCTGCAGGCTGAGGGGATCTCCATTATTTCAGAAGTGAAGAAGGCATCTCCTTCCAAAGGCATCATCTCAGAAGATTTTCGGCCGGCAGAACAGGCAGAAGCTTATGAAAAAGCCGGCGCCAGCGCAATATCCTGTCTGACAGAGGAACACTACTTTAAAGGAGCCGCCAAATACCTGGCGGATATCAGGGCTATTGTCAGCATACCGATTCTGAGAAAGGACTTTATATTTGACGAATATCAGATTTATGAGGCAAAGGTTTTGGGAGCCGATGCAGTCCTTCTGATTGCCGCGATTCTTAAAGAAGAGGAAATACTGAAATTCCGCCGTCTGGCAGAGTCTCTTGGGCTTTACTGCCTGACAGAAGTGCACAACGAGGAAGAACTTGACAAAGTGATACGCTGTAAATGTGATATTATCGGCATCAATAACCGGGATCTGAAGACCTTCCATGTGGATCTGGATACCACAAAGAATCTGGCTGCAAAGATTCCCTACGATGCAGTTCTTGTATCTGAGAGTGGGATGAAAGACGGAGCAGATATAAAAACCGTACGGGAATATGGAGCCGATGCAGTGCTTATCGGGGAAACCCTGATGCGGTCTGACAATATAAAAATGACAATAGATGAATTGAGGGGAAGCCTATGAAAATAAAAATGTGCGGGCTTCGGAGAACGGAGGACATCATTTATGCAAATGAGTGTATTCCGGACTATATAGGCTTTGTGTTTGCTGAGAGCAAAAGAAAAGTCAGCGCAGAAAAAGCAGCGAAACTGGGGAAAGAATTAAATCCTTCCATAAAAAAAGTGGGCGTTTTTGTAAATGAACCGGTCAGAGATTTGATTTTGGCGGCTGAGCAGTCGGGAATTGATATTATTCAGCTGCACGGAGATGAGGACAGAGAGTACATCAATGAAGTAAAGCAGGGGACTGAAAAAGAGATTTGGAAAGCTGTCAGGGTGAAAACGGCAGAAGACATAGAAAAAACTTTAAAGCTTCCGGCAGATAAGCTTTTGCTGGACAGTTTTTCAGAAAATTCCTACGGAGGAACCGGAAAAGTAATGGATTTTGACGTGCTGCGTCAGATAAAGATCCCAAAGCCCTACTTTATAGCAGGAGGCCTGACGATAGAAAATCTCCCCGGGATTTTGGAAGGTTTAGAACCATACGGAATTGATATCTCCAGCGGAATTGAGAGCGGGGGAGTCAAAGACAGAGATAAAATGATGCGTGTAACCCAGTGTGTAAGAGGAGGAAACAATGAGTAAAATCGGTAGATTCGGAGATTTCGGAGGACAGTATGTTCCGGAGATCGTGATGAATGCAGTGAATGAGTTAAATGAAGCATATGAGACATATAAAAATGATCCTGACTTTTTAAAGGAACTCCATGAATATTACAGAGATTATGCCAACCGCCCTTCAATGCTGTATGAGGCAAAGCATATGACCAAGGATCTGGGCGGCGCTAAGGTATTTCTTAAGCGGGAAGATTTAAATCACACAGGAGCCCATAAGATCAACAATGTTCTGGGGCAGATCCTGCTGGCAAAGCGGATGGGAAAGAAAAGGATTATTGCTGAAACCGGAGCAGGCCAGCATGGAGTTGCCACAGCCACAGTTGCAGCCTTGTTTGACATGGATTGTGTTGTTTACATGGGGGCAGAAGATGTGGAGCGCCAGAGTCTGAATGCATACCGCATGGAGCTTCTGGGAGCAAAGGTAGTAGCTGTGGAAAGCGGGACCCGGACGTTAAAGGATGCCATCAACGAGGCCATGAGAGACTGGGCTACGAATATTGAAACAACCTTTTACTGCATTGGTTCTGTTATGGGACCTCATCCATATCCGACGATGGTCAGGGATTTCCAAAAGATTATCAGCGAGGAGACAAAACGCCAGATGCAGGAAAAGGAAGGGAAGCTTCCTGACTGTGTGATTGCCTGTGTAGGCGGCGGAAGCAACGCTATGGGAGCGTTTTATGACTTTGTAAAAGATGACAGTGTCCGTTTAGTGGGAGCTGAGGCAGCAGGAAGAGGCGTCAATACGATTGAACATGCTGCTACAATCGCCAGAGGAAGCAAGGGGATTTTCCATGGAATGAAAAGCCTGTTTCTGCAGAATGAGGAAGGCCAGATTGATGAGGTCTATTCTATCTCAGCAGGGCTTGATTATCCGGGAATCGGGCCGGAACACGCCCATCTGCATGACATTGGAAGAGCCGAATATGTGAGCATTACGGACGAACAGGCGGTATGCGCATTTGAGTACTTGACGAAGATGGAAGGAATTATTCCGGCGATTGAATCCGCCCATGCAGTGGCAGCGGCTATGGAGATTGTGCCTAAAATGGAAAAGGATCAAAATGTAGTCATCTGTCTGTCAGGACGGGGAGATAAAGATGTATTCCAGGTAGCAAGATATAGAGGAGTAAAGTTAGATGAGAATTAGAGAAGCGTTTGAAAAGCGGGAAAAAAATGGACAGAAGGCATTGATTACTTATATTGTATCCGGAGATTATGGATATGAGACTACCAAGAAAAATATTATGAGCATGGTCAATGCAGGTGCAGACATCATTGAGATTGGAATACCGTTTTCTGATCCGATAGCCGAGGGAATTGTTATTCAGGAAGCCAGCCAGCATTCTCTGGATGGAGGAACAACCCTGGCGGGGATTTTTGAGATGGTAAAGGAATTGAGAAATGAGACAGATACGCCATTTGTAATGATGATGTACTTAAATACAATCTACAGGTTCGGCACAGAAAGATTTTTTGACCTCTGCAATGAATGCGGCATTGACGGTGTTATTGTACCGGATATGCCGTATGAAGAAAAAGAGGAGATTCAGGGTACAGCGACAGCACACGGCGTAGATAATATCAGCTTAGTGACTCCGGCTTCCCATGACCGTATCGAAGCGATTGCCAAAGATGCGGAGGGATTTTTATACTGTGTTTCATCCATCGGAGTTACAGGTACAAGAAATGAATTTACTACAGATTTTGATGCATTCTTTGATGTTATCAAACGAAATGCTGATATTCCATGTGCAGTCGGATTCGGAATTTCAGGGCCTGAGCAGGCAAAAAAGATGAGCCAGTACTGCGACGGCGTTATCGTGGGCAGTGCCATTGTAAAAATCATCAGCAAATATGGGGAAGACAGTCCCGGCAAAGTCTATGAATTTACCAAAAGCCTTAGAGATGCACTGGATGAGTAGGCTGTTTATTGTGCGGTTTGCACAATAAAACCTGGAATATAATTGAGAAAATGTAATAAAAATAATATTTCTTTTTGCTAAGGCTTATGAAGAAAAGGAAAATGTGGTAAAATAAAAGAAAATATACAGAAAAACAGCGAGAGAGGCCGGAATTTTTTCCGGTCTTGTTTTTTCAAAATAATAAATGACAGAAATAAAAGGAAAGGAGCCATATAGCTGTGAAAATAGAAGAACAGATTACTGAGCTGATGAAAATAGCCGAACAGAATCAGAATATCATTGATTTAAGTGAAGTAGATAAAGTATTTGACAAAAATCTGAGTGAGCAGGAGTTCGATTACATTATCGGCTGTCTGAAGGAAAAAAATATAGAGTTCTCAGATTTCACAGCAAAAGACGATCCGGTACAGGCAGATAACTATGTGATGGAGGATTCTGTCAAATCTTATCTGCACAGAATTGGATCTTTCCCTCTGCTGTCCAGGGAGCAGGAGAAGAGGCTGGCAAAGGAAATTGAAGCGGGGAGCCAGACTGCAAAAGACAGAATGATCAATTCAAATCTAAGGCTGGTGGTCAGCGTTGCCAAACGGTATACTGCGGGCAGCAATATGGCCCTTTTGGACCTGATTCAGGAAGGGAATATTGGTCTCATGAAAGCGGTGGACAAGTTTGATTACCGGAGAGGATTTAAGTTCAGTACCTATGCAATGTGGTGGATCCGCCAGTCTATAACGCGAGCCATCGCAGACCAGGCCAGAACAATCCGGATACCGGTCCATATGAAAGAGAAAATGGGAAAAGCCAGCAGTGCGGCCCGGAAGTTTTTAGCTGAAAACGGCCGGGAACCCAGTACAGGGGAATTGGCAGAGGCTATGGGGCTGAGCCTGGAACAGACGGAGGAAATCCTGAGACTGTACAGTGATACAGTATCTTTAGATACTCCTGTGGGGGAAGAAGATGATACTATGCTTATTAATTTTGTGGCGGATGAGAGTATGCCGGAACAGTTTGAATCTGCAGAACATGAGATATTAGCGGAGCAGATCAATGGTATTTTATCAGAACTTACAGAGCGGGAGCGGACCATATTAAGGCTTAGGTTTGGTTTTGTCGGGGACCGTATTTGGACATTGGAGGAAGTGGGAAAAGAATATCATGTAACCCGGGAGCGTATCCGGCAGATTGAAGGTAAGGCACTCAGAAAACTGAAATTGAAGAAAGAAACAAAACGCCTGAAATCTTATATTGAGGATTGAATCCAGCGGATTTCAGTTAAAATCAACCGGAAGAAGGAAATTTCCACCGGTTGATTTTTTTTATGTTCTCCTTTATACTTTGCATCAAGACGAAAAAATGCCAAGAAAAGGGATAAAAGATGAGAGAGAAAAGATATGAAGAATTGGTTCCTTATGTGGAACAGGCTAAGCAGGGAAGTGAAGAAGCCTTTGCATATTTGTATGAGGCTACGATAGAACCCACGCGCTACTTTGTCTATAATTTCTGCAAAAATAAAAATAAAGTGGAAGATATTCTGCAGGAAATTTATCTTGAAGTTTACCGGTCTCTGCCTAATTTAAAAGACAGTATGGCATTTTGTGCATGGCAGAGACAGATTACATATCATTGCTGTGTGAAGTCTATAAAGGAGAATGAAGAAGCCTTTATCGGAGATGAGAATATAGAATTTATCAAAAGCCTGACAGATGAAAGTGAGTCTCCTCAGGATGTTGTTCTTCAGAATGAAAAGTCAGAGCTGCTGGAAAAGTGTATCCAGCAGCTGCCAGAGAAACAGAGGGCCGCTCTTTTGCTGTACTCATTCCGGCAGATGAGAATGAAAGAAATAGGAGATGTGCTTGACTGTAAGGAAAATGCAGTAAAAAATCTGCTGTATAATGCAAGAAGAAATTTGAAAAAACAGATAGCAGAATTGCCGAAAGAGGACAGAGAAGTCTTGAATATCAGAAGCTTTGGCTTTTTTACCCTATATCCTGTTTTGCGGAATACCCTGTCTTATTCTTCAAAAAAAGGAGCAAAACAGGGAGTACTTGCCTTGAAAAAGATTATCGTGGGGGCAGCGGTCGCAGCAGGGGCAGGTGCCGCAGGAGTTCTTTTGTTTGGAGGGGAAGAATTGTCTGAACAGGACTTCGGAAGTCTTAAATTTTCTGGTCCTCAGTTAGAAACAAAAGACTTATCAGGCATAACAATACCAAAGAAAAAGGTTATTAAAAAGCAAGTATATGTCCCTGTCGATGTCAGTAAAATCAAAATCAGCAAAAAAAGAGAGCAGATTGAAATTTATGTGACAGGAGATGTAGATTACAAAGGGACATATGCGGAAACTGTGGGCGGAAAAAAAGTAAAGCCGCAGGAATTTAACGGGGAGAAAAAAGTTTTTTATTTTTCCGTTTTTATGAAAGATTTTGTTTTTCATCTAAAGTCAAAAAGCGGAACAGAAGAAGTCTTTGATTTCCGCCAAAAAACCTGAAGAAAAGGAAAGATTCTCTGGTTCCTTCTTTTCAGGTTTTCTAAATATGATAATTATGAGGGATACGTCTGGTTTCTCCGATTTGATTTATCGGAGAAACCGGGCGTACTGTTTTTAAGAGAACAGTATAGGATTTGATGTTAGATAAAAATAAAAAATGTTCTTTTAAAACTAACTATTTTTTCAGAACAGCCACCTGATAAGAAAAATAGCAGATTGTGTGGAAAAGGAGCAGCAGTTATGAAAAGAAAAATATTAGTCTTCTTGTTGATCGTTGTGTTTGGTACGGGGCAGGCTATGGTTTTTGCAGAGTCCGGGGGAGAGGAGTCACCGGAAAGCACAGAATATACAGAGGATGAGAAGTCTGAAGCAGCAATAGAAAATACAGAGAACGCAGAAATAGTGTCAAAGAAACCAGAAACCGGTATGGAACCAGAAAAGAAGGAACCACAGTTTGAAAAGGAAAAAATTGGGGGGGGGATTCAATCTTCCAATGAAAAAAATATTGCTGAACATTTCTTAGATACTGATAAAGCAATAACTCCTTTAGTAACTAAGATATCAGAGAAAAAAACGAAAAAGACAAAAGAGGGACAGACTCAGCTGGATGTGAGTCTGGGAAATGTGAGGATCAACCAGACTGGAGCTTCTGGAGGGGGGCTTTCAGAGGCAGAGACAGAACTGAACCCAAATGGATATTATATTACAGGGAAAACCAGGAACTACAATGTAGTTGTTGCAAAAGGGGTTAAGACAGATTTGACACTTGACAATGTAGAGATTGAAAGCAACAGTACGACCCAGAGTTGTGTAGTTGTCTCTCATGCAGAAGTGACAATCACATTAAAAGGTGTTAATAAATTGGGCTGTAACTATGGACAAGATTCTGGATATTCAGGTGGAGCAGCACTCGCCAAGGATGGGATGGATGGTTTCTTGACTTTACAGTGTGAATATGCAGACCAGGAAGGACATCAGTGTAATGATAGATGCGGAACATTGATTGCAAGGGGAAATACAGTTCATGCAGGTGCTATTGGAAGTACACTGACCAATGTTAGAAATATCAGTGAAGCGGGATTTTGCAATTTTAGCATTAAAGGAGGAAATATTGATGTCAATGGAGGGCGGCATGTAGCAGGAATCGGAGCGGCATGTGAAACACATGCTTTCAATGCATCAGCTTACACTAAAAATATCTCCATATCAGGAGGAAATATAAAAGCAATTGGGACTGAGTATGGACCTGGAATTGGGGGAGGATATGGAGGTGACTTTGACGGATTATATATTACCGGAGGCAAGGTTGAGGCTCAGGGAGGACTGAATGCACCAGGAATCGGGGCAAGTGCCGCAGGAAACGACACAAGCTATAATCTAAAAAATGTACATATCAGCGGCGGAGACACAGTGGTTATTGCCATAGGAGATAAAAGCACAGGTATGCCGGGAATCGGAGCTGCCGGAGGCAACGAACATGTCAGTAATGTAACAGCAGAGCCTGATACGGGATATCAGGGATATGTCCAGGATGGTACGAGCCTTGAGGATTATAGTTTTATGGAGGGGACACCTTTCCATGAAAAGATCAATATCAGGGTAGGAAAACTCTGTACGAAAGTTTATTTTGGACCATTCCGGGATGCAAACGGGATTGAAGATGACACAAAAGAGCAGATTGGGGCCAATCATGTAATCAGTAAAAGCGGAGGGAAACCATTTACGGAAGACTTGCTGCGTCACCTTACAAAAGTAACCGGAAAGCAGGAGGACGGTACAAGTTTCCCGGAAGAACAGCTGACACTGGCGGACCCGGCAGAATTGGAAACCATCAACGATGCAAAGACTAAAGGAGAAATCGGAGATTTTCCTTTGACCTATACCACTCCTAACGGCACAAGTGTCACAGTCACGATATTTTTAAAAAGTGATGGTGAAGATGCCGGAGAATTTGAAAAAGATAATATAAAGGAGCAGATTGGAGCCAATGATTTTACAAAAGAAACAGGAGGCAGCCCATTTTCAGAAGAGGATATTAAGAAGCTGGGTGAGGTAAAAGGCAAAGATAAGGACGGCAATAATATTTCCCTGGATGATTTTTCTATAGATCAGGGACAGTTTAAGGTGATAAATGAACATAAGACACAGGGGAAAGCAGGAAAATTTGAATTGACGTATTTCGACTCAAAGGGAAATAAGGTGACAGTTACAGTCACATTGGTCGGTGAGTTTGATGCGATTACCGAGAATCCGGACACAAGTGAAATGATAAAAGGGAAAAATATCATCAGCAAGACAGGTGGTGCTGCTTTTACAAATGATCAGCTGAAAAAGCTATCCATGGTAAAAGCAGTAGATAAAGACGGTGGGGAGATATCTGCAGAGGACATCAGCTTTGCAAATGAAGGCCAGGTCACTGCTATTAATAAAGCAAAACTGGCAAATCAGATCGGAGATTTTCCTTTGACATTCCGGACTCCGGAAAATACAGAAGTAACTATCACTGTATTTCTGAGGGATGAGGGGGCTGATGCCCAAAAGCCAGGGCAGGATGAAGCTTTCCCTGTGATCAGTGCAAACCACATGACACATCCTACCAAAGGTGATCCGTTTACTGAGGAACAGATCATTGAACTCTGTAAAGCAAAAGGAAAGGATAAGAATGCGGACAATGCCAGAATACTAGCTGACCAAAAACAGCTTCAGATCATTAATGAGGCTAAAACAAAAGGAAAAACAGGAGTTTTTGATCTGACATTTTCCCTGGCAGACGGAAATAAAGCAACAGTCAAAGTAACCCTGACAGGGGATCACAAAATATCCTTTGATCCGGACGGAGGAGACTATAAACCTGAGGATCAGATTGTCAAAGGAGGAGAATGTGCTGTACCGCCACAGGATCCCAAGAAAGATGGTTATGTGTTTGAGGGATGGTATTATGTTGATGAAAAAGGACAAGAGATACAATGGGACTTCAAAACACCGATTCATGAAGATATAAAACTAAAGGCAAGATGGAAGGAAGAAAGTAAAGCAGAAAGTAAAGCGGAAAGCACAGCAGCGAGTACGGCATCAAGTACTCTATCTCCGCCGCCGTCTGAGAAAAAGCAGCCAAAGAAGAAACAAGCTTTGCCTGAATGGGAATACAGGAAGCGTGCGGACGGAGTCCGTGTCAGCAAAACGGGGGATGACAGGCAGATCTTATGTCTGATTCTTATATTTGGAGCAGCGCTCACTGGGACAGCAGCAGGGATAAAGAAAAGGAAAAAATAAAAGAAACAGCCGGAAACATATATGCGAAGTTTCCGGCTGCTTTCTATATTACTTAAATTTTGGACGGTCAAATGTCAGTGTATTGCCTGTTGCATAGGCGCTCCTGAACTGACTGTACATAAGCTTTCCGATCTTTTGGGCATAACCCGGATCCGTGGCATACTGATGCCATATGTAGGATGTGTTAGGATTGTAGCGGAATTTATACAGAGTATTTTGCTTGTATGTACTGTTATTTATATATTCCTGGCTGACATATTTTGCGGCCCCCTTGATTGCTTTGTCAACACTTGTCCAGCCTTGGTAATATGCATAACTGAAGCCGCACAGCTGAGGGTCTGAGTCGTAGGCTTTGATGCCGTATAAGTTATAAACTTTTTTAGACGAGATTTTTTTTGTTTGATATTTCCCGTTTACTTTTTGAAAACCTGTCACATTTCCTTTTTTATCCCGGACTACAGATTTTCCTGTGACGACCTTGGTAATGGATTTTCCCTGAGACAGAGTGCTTGTCCCGTAGCCTGTCTCTAAGATTGTCTGGCATAAAAAGTATACCGGATCAATTTTATAAGTTTTTGCAGCACTGTTTAAAACAGAACCTTTATTTTTCAGAACACTTTTTGAGTTTACCTTGCTGTTAAGAAGGCTGTTGTACTTTGAACTGTTGACGGTGCGGTATGTATTTAAACGGAGATACTGATAGCCGTGGGTTGGATCAGTACTTGTGGGCACATAGCTGTTATAATTGATCTTTTTTCCGCCGTAAGATTTTACTGTCTGAGCTTTGATGTAATCGGATGTTTTCTTATTATAATTGGTTGTCGTATTGGATGTGTATAAATAACTGTAGCCAGGCTTGTTGATGTGGATTCTTTTGGCAGAGGAAATATAGGAATAATCCAGCCCTAAGTTTTTAATGGTAAAATTGGCAGGCAGCAAAATATTATATTTTTTTGTTGTATAGTATTTGACTGAGACAGGTGCGGCAGATAAGGTTTTTTTCTTGCCGTTGACATAGCAGGTCTTCTTATTTTTATAGAAGGTAAGGGTTTTGCTCTTATACTTCAGTACAAGTTTCCCTGTCTTTTTGTTATAGCTGCGTTTAATTTTCGGTCCGTGTTTTACTAGGATGTCATAATAAGGAATCATGTTAATACTGTTCATTTGAATACCTGGGGTTTTCGTTGAGATTCCCTTTTTAGCATAGGTAAAGTTCAGCTGTTTTCCTGTGTAATATCTTGTCTTTCCTCCGTATCTGATCTTTAAGGATGCAGCAGATACATCTGAATTAGGAAATCCGGAAAATATAGATGTAAAGGCAAAAAACATTGTAAAAGCTGCAATAGTACGTTTCTTCATAATTTATTTATCCTCCTTATGTAATTAAAATGTAATATAATTATAGCATTATTTTAAAATATAAACAATAATATTGTAATATTAATGTAATATTTAAAATGAAGACAGAACAAAGCGGACGAGCCGCCTTATCTCCCCAAAGTCTAACTCTTTGAGGGGATTGTTTACTTTGCGCGTCAAATGCGACTTGTCAAAGGCAAATAACAAAAAATGGCACAGAATTTTTTCTGTGCCATTTAGCATTATGATACTATTTAATTAAATACTGGTGTGTCATATATAAAACCGTTTGTACCGGAATAAACACTTTTATATGTGTTCATCAGCTTTCCTATAGACTGGGCATAAGCTGGATCAGAAGCGTATTGATGCCCTAAATCCTGGAGATAGGGGCTGTATCGAATCTTATATAAAGTATTTTGTTTATAGGATGCATGGTGAATGTAATTATCACTGACGTATTTCGCAGCACCCTGAATCGCCTTATCTACGCTTGTCCATCCCTGATAATATGCATAACTGAAGCCGCCCAGCTGAGGAGCATTATCATATGCTTTGATTCCATATAGATTATATACTTTTTTTGATGAAATATCTTTCACTTCATAAAATGCGTTATTATTAACTTTGTAATAATGTTTTCCTTTTTTTTCACCAGCTGTTTTTTCGGCTTTTGTTACCGTCTTGAAAGCAGTTACTTTAGTACCGGTTGCTCCTTTTGGAGAGAGAGAATCACCGGTTATAATTTGAGTCACTTCTTTCCCTTTTGCAAGAGTACTTGTACCATAACCACTTTCATGAATCGTCTGGCAGAGAAAATACAGAGGATCAATCTTATATGTACTTGCAGAATTTGTAATCACAGAGGCTTTGCCGGATAAAACACTTCCGGATTTGTTTGCCAGCATCGTCTGGAGAGTGGACGAGAACTTAGAAGCGTTTACCGGATGATAAGCATCAAGCCTGAGAAATTGGAAACTATTTGTATTATCTGTAGTTACTGGAATATATTTTTTGTAGTCGATGGTCTTGCCGCCGTAAGTTTTCCATTCTGCCTGCTGCTTTTTTATATAATTTGACAAAGTCGTATTATATTTTGTCGTAGTATTGGACTTTACAGTGGATGTGGAATTACTTGCCGCTGCAGGTTTTGCATAATCAATCCGTTTTGCAGAGCTGGAATATGTATAACTGATGCCCAGGTATTTTGCAGTGAACTTTGCCGGAAGCAGGATATAATTTTTGTTGATGCTTCTGTACTTTACAGTCAGAGGAGCGGTAGTAAAAGTCCTCTTTACTCCATTGGTATAGGCATACTTTTTATTCTTGTAAAAAGTAATTGTCTTCTTTCCGTTAGTAAGTACCAGTTTACCGGTTTTGCTGTTATAGCTTCTCTTAACCTTCGGTCCGTTTTTTACAATCGCATTATAGTATGGCAGCATATTGACTTTGTTGATCTGGATACCCGGAGCCTTTCCCAAGTCAATTTTTTTGCCTTTATAATAAAACGAAAGCTGTTTTCCGGTATATGTACGGTTCTTTCCTGAATATTTAAGCGCCAGGCTTCCTGCAAAAACAGAAGCAGTCATAGAGACACTTAATACTGCGGAGACGGCGAGTATTTTCAGTCCTTTTTTTCTCATAGTATTCATTTCCCTTCCTTTCTTTACCAAAGATAAGTCTAATATAACATGGATGGGCAGCTGAAAACAAGGATTTTCCAGGAAAAACGGCAGGAAATACTATCCATGGAGATTGACAAAAATGAAGTAGTTTGATAGTATATTAACGTATGAATTTAGTACACTAATGTGCTATCATAATAAGGAATTAAAAAACGGAGGAGTTTTAGGATGAGAGTGAAAAAATTATTAGTGCTTTGCGTAAGTGCAGTGCTGGCAGGTTCTATGCTTTTGGCAGGATGTTCTAAGAAAGAAGAGAGCAAAACGGATGACTCCCTTCAGTATGTAAAAGACAACAAAGAATTAGTACTGGGATTGGATGCATCTTTTCCTCCTATGGGATTCACAGATAAAGACCAGAATATCGTAGGATTTGACATTGATTTGGCAAAAGAAGTTACCAAAAGAATGGGAATCAAATTAAAGTTACAGCCGATCAACTGGGATTCCAAAGACCAGGAACTGGAAGGAAAGACTATTGACTGTATCTGGAACGGACTGACATACAGCGAAGACCGGGCAAAAGAGATGCTGTGTTCTGCGTCCTACATGGATAACCATCAGGTTCTGCTAGTGCCGGAAAAAAGCAAGATCAAGAGTTTAAAAGACATCAAGAAACAGCAGGTGGGAGTTCAGAAAGGATCTACAGCAGCAGATGCGGTTGACAAGACAAAAGAATTAAAGAATGCAAAGATTGTATACTTCGGCAACAACGTTGAGATTTTGAATGATCTTGGAAATGGATGTGATGCAGCTGTTATGGATGAGGTAGTTGCAAAGTACTATGCGAAAAAGGATCCGGGAAAGTTCAAGATTTTAAATGACAACTTGACGACTGAGAAATATGTCATTGGTTTCCGTACTGGAGATAAGAAACTGAAAACAGAAGTAGAAAATCAGTTAAAGGACATGAAAAAAGACGGAACGCTGGCTAAGATCAGCAAAAAGTGGTTCGGCGAAGATTTGACAACAATCAAATAAAAGACAAGAAGCAAGAGGCTTTTTTGAAAGCCTCTTGATTTTTTCACTGGCATAGAAATTAATTTCTGACTTTTAAAATTCCGGAAAATTTATACCCGCAGAGCACACCGTATTTTATATCCTTCGGATGGGTGTGCCCCGCACGATAAAGTATATTATAGGAGCAAAAAAATGTTTGATGGTATCATACAATGGTTTGAAAAATTGCCTGGCATTGCAAATATGCTGTTACATAATGGATTGGATCAGACACTGATCATCTTTTTCCTTACATTGGTTTTTGGGCTGACTCTGGGTCTGGTCCTGGCGCTGGGAAGGATGACAAAGTTTAAAATTATCCAGCTGCCGGTCCGTTTTTATCTTCTGATCATGAGAGGAACCCCGCTGATTCTTCAGTTATATGGATTCTATTTTGGGCTGAATCTGCTGCTGGGTATCCGTATTGAGCGGACGATGGCTGCAGTGGTGGCATTTTCTTTAAACTATGCGGCATATTTTGCAGAGATTTACCGAAGCGGTATCCAGGCCATACCCAATGGACAGTATGAGGCAGCCAAAGTGCTGGGATTCGGAAAGGCACAGACCTTTTTTAAGATCATTCTTCCTCAGGTGGTGAAAATCATCCTCCCGCCTATGGGAAGTGAGTGTATGACACTTGTTAAGGATACTTCCCTTGCACACGTAATCGGGGTCATGGAGATTTATGTGGTGGCAGCAAATAATATGTCAAGAAGCCGGGGAATGGAATATTTGATCGTAGCAGGCATTTTTTACCTGATTATGAATATGATTGTATCTAAAGTCTTTGGCATCCTGGAAAAACGGATGAGTTATTATCGTTAAAGGAGGAAAGAAAATGAGTGTTTTATCTGTGGCTAATCTCCAGAAGAATTTTGGAAAGCTGAATGTGCTTAAAGATATTTCTTTCCAGATCAATGACGGAGAGATCGTGACGATTATCGGGTCTTCCGGTTCCGGGAAATCAACGCTGTTAAGGTGTATGAACCAGCTGGAAAAAGTGACGAAGGGGACGATTGAAATCAACGGGCACACCTTAGTTTCAACGAATGGGGATACGCCTGAATATGCATCCAAAGAAATACAAAAGAAAATTTTAATGGAGACAGGTTTTGTGTTCCAGAACTTTAATCTGTTTCCCCATTACAGTGTACTCAGAAATGTTATGGAAGCGCCTGTACAGGTAGCGGGAGTTCCGAAGGATGAGGCGAAAGAAAAAGCCATGCAGCTGCTTAAAAAGCTTGGACTGGAAGAGAAAGCAGATGCCTATCCGTGTGAACTGTCAGGAGGCCAGTCTCAGAGAGTTTCTATTGCAAGGGCACTGGCCCTGGAACCTAAAATCCTGTTTTTTGACGAGCCCACATCAGCCCTGGACCCGGAATTGACAGGAGAGGTTCTGAAAGTTATAAAGTCCCTGGCAGACCTGAATATGACCATGGTGATTGTCACACATGAGATGGCCTTTGCCAAAGAAATCTCTGACAGGGTCATTTTTATGGATCAGGGAGTAATCGTAGAAGATGCGTCGCCGGAAGATGTATTTAATTCATCTAACGAGCGTACACGGGAATTCCTTGGAAAGTACCACGATATTGCATAGCAGCGGGGTACAAAGGAGCCCGAAACGAGCAGAATCATAGCAGGAAAGGAGCAATCAAGATGATAAAAAATGTGCCGAATAAATTTTCTGAAATTACACCGGAAATTGAACAGCTGGCAAAGAAATGCGAGAATAAAATCGACCCGACTCTTTTTGAAAAGTATGATGTAAAAAGAGGACTGCGGAAACAGAGCGGGGAAGGTGTACTGGCAGGATTGACTGACATTTCGACAATTATGTCTTACATGGTAGAGGACAGAGAGATTGTTCCGTGTGACGGAAAGTTATATTACCATGGGATCGATGTTGAAGAGATTGTCCAGGGCTTTATTAAAGAAGACCGGTATGGATTTGAAGAAACGGTGTATCTTCTTTTGTTTGGAGACCTTCCGAATGAGGAACAGCTTTTGGATCTGAAGCAGCTGCTGGCAGCATACCGGCAGCTTCCCACCAATTTTGTACGGGATATTATTATGAAGGCTCCAAGCCGTGATATGATGAATACCCTGGCAAGGAGTGTGCTTACATTATATTCCTACGATGACAATGCCAGCGATACATCCATTCCGAATGTACTCAGGCAGTCTCTGCAGCTGATTGCGCTGTTCCCTGTACTTGCTGTTTATGGATATCAGGCATACAGCCATTATGAAAAGGGAGAAAGCCTGGTTATCCATCCGCCGCAAGAAAATCTGTCCACTGCGGAAAATATTCTGTACCTGTTAAGGCCTGACAGTAAGTATACAAAGCTGGAGGCAAAGATTTTGGATCTGGCCCTTGTGCTGCATGCCGAACATGGGGGAGGAAACAACTCCACATTTACGACTCATGTTGTCTCTTCATCCGGGACCGATACATATTCTTCCGTAGCCGCGGCCCTGTGTTCATTAAAAGGTCCGAAGCACGGAGGAGCAAATATCAAGGTTGTTCAGATGTTTGCTGACATCAAAGAAAATGTAAAGGACTGGAACAATGAAGACGAGCTGAGAGAGTATCTCACCAAGATGGTGCGGAAAGAAGCGTTTGACAAATCCGGTCTGATCTATGGAATGGGTCATGCGGTTTATTCTATCTCTGACCCAAGGTCAAAAGTATTGAGTTATTTTGTGGAAGGACTTTCAAAAGAAAAAGGCAAAGAAAAGGAATACGCCTTATACACCAGCGTGGAGAAGCTGGCAAAAGAGGTTATTGCAAAAGAGCGCAAGATCTATAAAGGCGTCAGCGCCAATATTGATTTCTACAGCGGCTTTATCTACAGTATGCTGGATCTTCCGTATGAATTGTACACTCCTCTGTTTGCTATCGCAAGAATCGCAGGATGGAGCGCTCACAGAATGGAAGAACTGGTGAACGGAGGCAGAATTATCCGGCCGGCATATAAGGGAGTAGCAGGACATAAAGAGTATACCCCGATCAAAGAACGATAATATAGAAGAAAAATAAGGACCGCCGGATTGCCCCGGCGGTCCTTATTAATTTACTTTGAAGCAGCGGTAGTGGCTGCGGAGGCAGCAGGTGCTTCTTTATAGGTGTCCAGGTCAGAAGGAAGGGTTACCTTCACATCTTTTCCAATGTTGTTATACTTAAAGTCTGCGGACATCTTGATAGACATCTTTGGTTCCTGTTTGCTGGAAACAGTCATGTTGATCTTTTGTGCGATGATCTCTGAGTCTTTATTGACAGTCATGGTGCCGGACATAGAGTCAAACTTTACCTGATCTGCATAGTTGGCAGAGGAGCCTGCAGAACCTGTTGAATTCAGCTGTCCCATCATTTTGTTTACATAATCATTTATGGCTTTTTCTTTAAACTTGAAAGAAATAACGTAATTGCCATCTTTTTTGGACATTTTAAGATCTTTGTAATTGTCTGCAGAGGTATTAAACTGGCCTGTAGAGTTTTCTAATTGTTTCTGCATAGCCTCCACATCCATTTTTTGTTTCACTTTTTGACCGCTGTAATTCATATAGTAGTAACCGTCTTTGTAATATGCCTTTACGCTTAAGTCCTGACCGGCAATGGCGGTGGTGATGTCCATATCCATCTTCATGTCTTTGGAAGTCATGCCGGTGGCCTTCATCTTCATTCCCATCTTTAACTCAAAGCTGGAACTGTTGGATGAAGTGCTGCTCATTTTCATTTTGATCGTTCCGTCCATATCAGCAGAATCCATTTTATTCAGCTTCTCATTGGCTGCTTTCAGTACTTCCTCCGGGGATTTCTTTTTACAGCCTCCCAGTGTAAAAAGCATTGCGGCTGCCAGAGTAAGCGCCAGAACCTTTTTAAATTTTTTCATAGTTTGCCCTCCTGTGTTCTTTAAATTAGAATACATTACAATATAATTATATCTGTTATTCTTTCCAAGGTAAAGCAAAACGAGTATAATACATTATAATAGACAGAATAATAGGCAGAATTTAAATTGAACGGAGGGCGTATGCATGAGAAGAGAATTATTTTTGAAATCTGACGCCGATGGGCACCGTCTCCATGTCCTGCTGCTGGCGCCTGAAACAAAACCGAAAGCGGTTGTGCAGATCTGCCATGGGATGAGTGAGCATAAGGAACGCTATCTTAAGTTTATGAAATATTTATTAAGCTTTGGTTATGCTGCGGTGATCCATGACCACAGAGGGCACGGAAAAAGTATAGAGAGAAAAGATGATCTGGGCTATTTTTATGATACTGCCGGGAAGGCGGTTGTGGAGGATGCCCATCAGGTTACAAAGTGGGCCAAAGAACAATTTCCTGACGTACCGCTTCATTTATTCGGACACAGTATGGGATCTCTGGTAGTACGCTGTTATCTAAAAAAGTACGATGAGGAACTGGCTTCACTGACTGTCTGCGGCAGTCCGAGCAGGAACGCTTTGGCAAAGCCTGCTGTATGGATGGCACAGACTGCCTGCAGGATCAATGGCGAAAGGAAAAAAGGTGTTTTTTTTCAAAAATTGGCATTCGGAACATTCCAAAAGATATTAAAGGAGGATGAGTCCGAAAATGGCTGGATCAGTTATGACAGAAAAAATGTCAAAAAGTATGATGATGATCCGCTGGATGGATTTGTTTTTACAAACAATGGATTTCTGAACCTGTTTCATCTGATGGATGAGACATACAGCAAGAAGGGCTGGTGCATGGGGAATCCGGATCTGCCCATATTGTTTATTGCAGGGCAGGATGATCCTTGTATTGTCTCTGAAAAAGAGTTTTGGAAGGCGGTTTCATTTTTAAAACATATGGGTTATAAAAACATCAGGGGCAAACTGTATAAAGGCTGCAGGCATGAGATATTAAATGAGAAATGTTCAGAAGAGGTTTTTAAGGAAATACTGGCGTTTATTGAATAATTAAAAAAAGAGATACATAATTATGAAAGCAAAGAAGATACTGCCTGCAGCACTTTTCTTATGCTGGTGCCGGCAGGAGGAGAAAGCATTATTTTAAAAGCTGTAAAAAAACCAGGAAAACCTTCAGGCGTTATGGCCACTGCCGTAAAACGGACGATTGTCCTGTCATGGATCAAGGGCAATAAATCCTCAGGCACAGAGGTTTATCTGTATGACAGACGGAGGAAAAAATATAGAAAGAAAGCGGACGTAAAAGCGGACAGATATGCAGTCAGGGGGCTGAAGCCCGGTGTCAATTATACTTTTAAAGTCCGGTCCTACCGAATGTATAAAAAGAAAAAATACTGCAGTGGATTTTCAAAAACAGTGAAGGTATCCATGGCTGCCAAAGGCGAGTCTACTATTAAGAATTTTTTAAAGACAGCAGTGTCTCCGGTGGGTTCTACCTTGTATATTTGGGGAGGAGGATGGAATAAGTCTGATACCGGAACTGGAAAAGACGGAAAAAGGATCGGGCTGAATGGAGAATGGAACAAGTTTTTCTTATCCCAGAATTCCCAATATAACTATAAGAAATACCGCTACCGGCATGGGAAGGGGCTGGACTGTTCCGGTTTTGTCGGGTGGGCGGTGTATAATATCAGAAATACGGTTTCCGGTAAAGGCGGTTATGTGAGAAAAGCCAAGGATCAGCCTGTGCTGTTTGCAGAAAAGGGATGGGGCACATACAGAAGCAAGAAGAAGGTGACAGATTATAAAGCGGGTGATATTATGGGATCCTCAGACTGCGGACATGTATGGATCGTCATCGGGGCCTGCAGGGACGGAAGTATGGTGTTGGTTCATTCCAGCCCGCATGGGGTCCAGCTTTCCGGAACGCCGGCGAAAACAGGCAGAACAAAAAGCCAGGCTCTGGCACTTGCAAAGAAATACATGAAAAAGTATTATAGGAAATGGTACCGGAGATATCCGGACTGTTCCAGAGGCATGAGTTATCTCACCCAGTATGATCAGATGAGATGGGATGTATCAGGAAATTATGTTATGGAAGATCCCGAAGGATATCATAACAAATACGCCGATGCAATTTTAAAGGACATTTATAGAAACTAGAACACTAGGAGGATAAAAATGAGAAAAACATTAGAAAGGATACCTCTCCCGCTGGCTGGGCCGATGCTTGGATTTGCAGTCATGGGAGAGGTGATCGGGAATTATTCTGAGACAGCAAACTTAATCTGTGCCGCCGTCTCCGTCTGTCTGCTGATTCTGCTGCTTCTTAAGATCGGCACCTGTATTGACATGGTAAAAGAAGAGCTGGAAGATCCGGTAAACTGCAGTATTTCTGCGGCCTTTTCCATGGGACTTCTTGTACTGACTGCCTACCTGAAGCCGTATGTGGGAGATTCGGTTTCAATCATATGGATTCTTGCATTGGCGGTACATGTATATCTTTTGGTTTATTTCAACGGACATTTTATATACTATAAGTTTAATATCAAAAACGTCTATGCCAGCTTTTTTATTTTTTATGCTGGTCTGGCAATGAGCAGCATGACAGCTCCCAACAGCGATATGCAGGAGATCGGCCGCTGGTTTTTCTGGGCAGGATGCCTGTTCACGGCAGTGATCGCCGTTCCTGTCGTTAAACGTTATGTGAAGGTCAAGGAAATCCCGGAACAGCATCTTCCGCTGATCTGTATTTTTGCGGCTCCGGCAAGTCTTCTGCTGGCGGGCTATCTTCATTCTTTTGAGAAACCGATGGTGTGGCTTGTGATCGGCCTTACTGTTTTATCGCTGGTATTATATGTGTTTGTGCTTGCGGCAGGGTTAAAATATATTGTCATGCCGTTTACACCTTCTTTTGCTGCATATACATTTCCGTTTGTGATCAGCGCGGCTGCTCTTAAGCAGGCGTTTATTGCGCTCAATCAATGGGGATATCCGGTGACATATTTAAAATGGATTGTAGATTTTCAGACAGTATTGGCGGCGGCTCTGCTGATTTATGTGACGCTTCTGTTTCTGAAATATATCTTTTACACGAAAAATGAGTAAAAACTGAATGTATAATTAACAGAAGGAACCCCCTGACGGTTATCGCCCGGGGTTCCTTCTGTTCTATAAGGAGCTGAATCAGATATATATCTGTATTATTTATCATCTAATAAGGTATCCAGCAGCATGTCATTTTCCTCTGATCTGCGGAAACAAAATCTTATATACTCTCCGTGAAGTCCATCGAAGCTTGAACAGTCGCGGATCATCAGTCCTTTTTTTATACACCGCTCAAACATTTCATAAGAAGATGTGCCGTCCATCAGACGCACCAGCAGAAAGTTTGCATAGGAAGGATAGATCTTTAAGGAAGCAGAGGGCGACAGTCTGTCTCTGCATTTCTGACGCTCTTTTTCAATATACGCCTTCGTCTCTTCGATGTAGCCGGTATCCATGAACATGGCCTCTCCTGCCAACGCGGCAAGGGTATTGATGCTCCATGGATTTTTTCGGTCCTCCATAGCTTTCAGGAACTTTAGATTTCCGCTGATGCCGTATCCGAGACGGATACCGGGGGCTGCAAAGAACTTTGAAGTGCCTCGAAGAATCAGTACATTGTCATAATTTTCTGCCAGGGGCACTGCGGTGATCCCATCCATATCCGGGGCGAATTCTACATAGGTTTCATCCACCAGAACAAAAATATTGTGCTTTTTACAGTGGGAGAGAATCTCGGCGGTTTCATTCCGGCTCAATGCACTGGATGTGGGATTATTGGGATTGCAGAAAGCAAACAGGTCGATATCATCCGTAAGATATGACTTCAGGTCTTCAAGATCCAAATTAAAGTCTGAGGCTTCCGAGAGCTCATATTCCTGACAAGAGCCGCCGATCATAGAGATTTCCCGCATATATTCAGAGTACGTAGGGGAGAGCAGCAGGGCTTTTTTGGGGCGGATAAGATGCATGGTAAGGCTGATCAGTTCTGTGACTCCGTTGCCTGTAATGATGTGCTCCAACGGAGCCTTTGTATATAGGCTCAGAGCAGTACGCAGAGACTTGTAATCCCGGTCCGGATAGGTGCAGACGGCATCTACATGGTCTATGAGGCTTTTGCGGAACAGCGGGGAGATACCCAGCGGGTTGACATTTCCTCCAAAAGGAATGACAGACTCTTTTTTGATTCCATATATTTCTTCTATTTTTTCTAAGTCGCTTCCGTGGAAGACTTGTTTCTTTTCCGGCATAGTTTCACCTTTCTTTATCTTTTCTATTTTGTCGAAGTTTGCTATAATGTTACGGTATAGGGGACGAACCCCGTATCATATGACAAGACTGTATCACAATGATTAGATTACAGTCCATTATAGACCAAATACCCTGAGACCACCAGTGCAAAATCGGAGGAACCTATGACGGAAAAGATGAAGCAGTTCATACAAATCGTACAGGAAGATGAACAGCGGGCAAAAGCCCTCTTTTTTTCTGAGGCCTTCAAAAATGACTATCTGGAAGACGGTTCCAGGGAAAAAGAAATATATCATCAGCTGCTGCTGGGGAGAAACCGGGGACAGATCCTGGAGGAATTTCTCATCTGTGCAGGAGGAAAAGAGCCTGCGGCCCTTAAACCGGAAAAAGAAGAGTATGAGATTCACAGGCTGAATGCCGTTGAACCTTTGAATGTGAGGATACGCAAGGAAGGTAAAGGGTATGTCCATGGCAGGATCCATCTGGAATCCACCTTTCTTTCTATAGAAAAGACAGAGTTTACGGAAGATGATTTTGAAGATGGGATCCTGACGATTCCTGTGATGTTTTTAGAGGCTGAGGAAGAGAGCAGAGGGATCCTCACAGTCTGCACCCCATACAGCAGCTGTCAGACAGATATTCTGTTTGACGCAGAGGGTGACAGAGAGCAGGGACTTGCCGGGTTATCAGAAGACATTTTCAAAGTTTATATGGATTTCTGCCTGGGCAAATGCCATGTTGCAGAGTTTGCGGAAAGAGAAAAAAAACTGATCGGGAAGATGGAGGGAACAGCATCTTATGAGATCCTGAAAACTTTACTGTCGCTGCACTGTCATATCATTCAGGGGGCTGAGGAAGCCATTGAGAGAGGTTTTGCAAGACTTGAGCCAAATATGAGCGAGATACATTCCGATTCCTTTTATTTAGGATATTTTTTGTACTTGAAGGCGCTTTACTTAAAGACCCCCGAACAGATTGCCCACGCAAGAGACCAGATACACGGGCTTTATGGGCAGGCGGGAGAGAAAAAAGGATATCTGCTCTGGATGCTCATTTATCTGGATGAGGATCTCACTTATGATTCCGGACTGCAGCTTCAGAAAATCCGGGAACTTTATGAAGCCGGCCAGAGCAACAGCTTTTTGTGGTTTGAGGCAGTCAGTATCTGGAATCAGGATCACAGCAGAATCAAATCAATCGGAGCCTTTGAGCAGGAAATTTTACATTTTGGCATTAGCCGCGGTCTGTTCAGTAAAAGTATGCAGAAGCATATATACAGTCTTGTGCTGAAAGAAAAGGGATTTTCAGAATATCTTCTGGCAGACCTTATTGTATTATTTCAGAAGGAAGAGACCAGGGAGGGGCTTCAGGCGATCTGTTCTATGCTGATCCGGGGAAACTGTATTGATGAGTGCTATCATATTTATTATAAAAAAGCGGTGCAGTCAGGTATCCAGATGATCGGGCTTCAGGAGTCCTATCTGCGGACGATCGCAAAAGACAGATATCCGTATCTGGAAAAGAATGTTCTCTTATATTTCTCATACAGCAACAGTTTAAGCAGCGCAGAGCGGGCATATCTGTATGCAAATCTGGTAAAAAACCGGAGGAAATATGAGTCTGTCTTTCCGTCCTTTGAACCTCAGATCGAAGAATTTTTGCTGGAACAGCTGGCAGAAGGAAGGATTAACAGCAATCTGTTCCTTCTCTACCAGGCATTTTTTGACCGGCTGCTGGAGGGAATGAAGGGCCGGGCCGGTATTGCCAACATTATGGCCAAGCAGAAGCTGATCTGCAGTAATCCTGCTATAGAGAAAGCGGTCCTGTACCAGGCAGAACTGAAAGAGGTGCAGAATGTCTCTTTAGAAGGGGGCGAGGTATATGTAACAGTATACAGTGAGCCATTGGTTGTTTTCCTGGATCAGGAGGATAACCGTTATCTTTCACTGGATTATTCCTTTTCAAGGCTGTGGACCAAAGAACAGGAAGAAGCTGTATTTGCAGGACTCGGCAGGAGGAATGAGGCATACTTGATCCGGAAAAGCCTTGTCTTTGCAGAGAAGACCGAGTTCGCCGGCGAAGATATCCGGGATGTGGAGGCAGTTTTGGAGTGCCAGAGCCTGAAAGAGGAGTACCGGCACAGAATTTTTGAAAAGCTGCTGGATTACTACTGGAAGCACGGCAGGCAGGAGGAACTGGAACAGGCACTGTCTATGGTGCAGTGGAAGTATCTGTCCAGTGAGAACTGCAAGCAGATGCTGGAATATTTTATTGCAGGACGACATTATAAAGAGGCTCTGAAAGGTATGGAGCTCTTTGGATTTGATTTTATGGATCCGGAGCCTTTAAAGGAAGTGGTGCTTCATGAGCTTACTTCACGGAGCCGGAAGAAAGTACAGCCGCTTCTTGACATGAGCCTGGCTGTTTTTCAGGGGCAGGTATATAACAGTGAAATTTTGGCCTATCTGGAGCGCTTTTTCAGGGGAGATCTGGAATTGATGCAGAAGATCTGGGAACAGGGCGAGAGGCACAAGATTTATGACCATGAGTTTACGGAGGAAGTCCTGAAAAGTGCAGCAGGACAAGGTGCCGGATGGGAGATGCTTCCTATATTTTTGGTTTATGCCGGAAAGGATGCAAAAGACAGAAAACTGGTGAGGAAGCTGACAGGCCAGTTTGTCTCCTTAGCTTATGAGGAAGGCAGACAGCTTTCAGACGAATTTTATCCCCTGCTCGGAAAGCTTTTGGATCAGGGGAATCAAAAGCTCCTGTGGCAGTGGGCTTACCTTGATTACTATAAGGATAAAGAGTTATCTAAGGAGCAGAAAGCAAGAATCACAAAGATCATAGAGTTTCAGGAGGACCGTCATTCGATTCTGCCGGTGCTGCTGCAGTTTAAGGAAGAAATTCCGCTGCCATATGAGTGCTATACATACACTTATGTGGTCTACCGGGGAGAAAAGGACAGCAGCATGGTCTTCCACTATGCAGAAAATAAATCGGAGCCGGCCAGGGAGATTCCCATGAGGGAGCTGCTCCCGGGATATTATACGGCAGAAGTGCTGATTTTTGCCGATGAGACAGCTGACTATTATGTGACGGCTCCCGGTGAGGAGAGACGCAGGAGAAAAGATATCGTTTTTCTTGACCATTCAGGGAGAAATCAAAAAGGAAGGTTTTATCAGCTGAACCATATGCTCAAAGAAAAACAGAGAGAAAGTGTAGCCATGGAAATGGAGATCTATGCTTATGAAAAAGCGATGACGGATCTGATCCGTCCGATGACAGAGGATCAATGATGAAGATAGGAATACAGATAGAACAGGGAATGATATATCAGTGCTCCATCGCAGACGGACAGGTTGTGGAGGAAGAACCGGCAGAGCTTTCCGGAGACTGGACTGACTATGTGAGGACAGAAGCCGGAAAGCATCCGGACACAGCCAATTTGTATCTGGGTATTGTATTAGAGGCGGCAGAAGACGGCGTAACAGGAAAAGCTGCTGAGCTCCGCCAAGAATTAGGATTATCCGGGGACCAGCTGAAATTGTTTACAAAGGAAGAAGCCTTCTTAGGCCTTGCCGGGGAGAGGGAAGACCAGCTGAAACAGGGTGCGGTCGGTCTGTTTGACTACTCTTCTCAGGGGCAGCTCTATTATTATATGGTGAAAAGACAGGATGGGCAGATGATGGTGGAAAGGGAGGATTATTCAGCCTTTATGAGAAATACACGTCTCCCACACCAGAAGGATATGGCGTTTGAGAATGCCGTACAGCAGGCTTTGGCCCAGGAAGTCACATCTCTGGTTTACTTATGCGGACAGGGATTTGACAGCGGATGGCTGAAAAATGCAGCTGCAAAACTGTGTGCAGGGAGGCGCGTGTTTCTTGGGAATCATGTTTACGCCACCGGAGCTGTTTATCTGCTGGGAAGAAAAAATGCAGCGGATATTGACTCGGCCGTGATTCTTACGGATACCGTTATGATGTACCAGATCGGCGTCATGGCCTGGAACCACGGGAAAGAAGAATTTTTGCCTCTTGTAAAGGGCGGCCGCCCGTGGTTTGAGAGCCGGGGCAGCATGACCGTTCTGATCGACACAGCGGCTTCGGTTCCCGTGGAGATCAAGCCTCTGTTTCCCGGAAAGGGTGACAGAATGAGATTTTCAGTACCGCTTAAAGGGCTGATAAAGAGGGAAGGGCGGGCCACAAAGCTTAAGATAGAAGCAGAGTGCACCGGGGAGACAAAGTGCAGGATCAAGATCACGGATCTTGGATTCGGGACCTTATTTCCTCCCACCTATCAGGTGTTTCAGCAGGTACTGTCATGGGAAAGGAGGGGACAGCCGTGAGAATGGTATTGTGTGAGACAGATGAGATCAGAAGGCATTACACGCTGAATTCTTTTGGGCAGACCATTTCCTCCTATGAAGAATTATGCTATATTATTTCCGGACAGTATTTATATTTTTTGGTGGAAGGGATCCCAAAAGGGATGAAACAATGGATCGAAGAGGAGATCGGACTGAGCCTTTCAGAGGAAGAAGAGACAAAAAAGCAGCTGGAACAGATTATCAGCTACCGCAATTATTTTACAGAGCCGGAGCAGAGACTTCTGGTCCAGCAGATGCGGACGGCCTATCTTTACTCCTCTGTGCGCAAGTATAAGATGCTGGGTGACCTGTATTTAAAGCACAGCAAATATCTGAGTGCGTATCATTCGTATCAAAAGACACTCCCAGGGCTGCTGCAGCTGAAACAGAAAGAACAGCAGGAGGTTTTGTATCACACAGGACTCTGTCTGACCCGGATGTTCCGTTTTCAGGAAGCAAAAGAATTCTTTCAGCGAAGCTGCCGCATTGGGGAGAATAAGAAATGCCAGGAAGCATACTTTATTGTTTCCTACATGCAGGGTGACTGCCAAAAGTTTTTAGAGGACGGCAGGGCGCTTTCGTTTACGGAGGAAGCACTGAAGGAAATCTATGAAAATATATCAGGGATGGAAAAAAAGCTGAACGGCGGCGAGGAATCCCATGCACTGAAAAAGATTGATTATCACAGAAAGAAACCCGATGATCTGATGACCAGAAGATTGACCTGGTCAATGCTGGAACGGTGGAAAAATGAGTACAGAAGAGAGATTATCTGAAATTGAATATCAGAAAAAGCGGATGGAATTAAACCAGCGTTTTGTGGAAATGTATGAAGATGAGATATCTTATATTCTGGAACAGAAGGAAGATATCGAGGCTATGGAGAAACTTTCAGAGGAAGAAGCAAAAATTCTGGAGGAAGAGTCAAGGAAATACAGCCGTATTTTTGCAAGGATCTTTTATGATTCTGCAGGCGGGCGAGTCTCTGATGAGGAATTTTTCCCTCTTTGGGAACGGGAAGAAGAGATAAGACAGGGCCTTTCCCGCATTCATTCGCTGGAGGGGGAGAAAAAGCAGATTGAAAAAGAGATCTATGCCCAGGGCAAAGAAGAAGCTGAGCTTGAAATAAAAGAGCAGGAATTTCAGGGAAAGTTTATCAACCGGAGGGCGTATTTCATTTCCACACTGGTCATGGCACTGGCAGCGGCGGGCTTGTGTGCGGCAGCGGTATTATATTTTGAGATCACACTGACTGTGTCCTTGTGGCCTGTGGCTGCAGCGGCACTTGGTGCTGTCATGATCCTTCTTGTACTGAAGTCCAGACAGCACAAAGCTGCAGACAGAAAGAAAATGTACCGGATGGTTAGAAGCCATAAAGAGACTTCGGGCCGGCGCATGCAGTCAGAATATGATACAATTGTCAATGATCTGGAGTTCTTCCGGGAGAAATACCAGGTGCTGTTCGGATATATTTCAGAAGAACAGTGGAAATTATTTGAGTTTTGTGCTAAAGTTGCAGCGGAATTAAATTGCAGTGAGGAACTCTCGGCCCAGAGGGAAGAGCTTGTTTTGGCTCTGAACCGGTGCGGAATGCATGCGCCTGAGGCTTGGTGCTTTTACCCGAAAGCAATTTATGATATACCAAAAAGGATCAACCGCATGGAATGGCTGTCCAGAAGGCAGATTGTCTGTGAGCAGGCTATGGTGCAGCATGAAAGGGCGATCCGCAACAATCTTTTAATGTAGAGGATCATAAGATTAAAATAGAGTAGGAGATATGAGATGAGCAAAGAATTGGAAAAGACATATAACCCGTCTGAGATCGAGGACAGGCTATATCAAAAGTGGCTGGACAACCAGTATTTTCATGCGGAAGTGGATCACAGCAAAAAACCGTTTACGATCGTTATTCCGCCTCCCAATATTACAGGAAAACTGCACATGGGGCATGCACTGGATGAAACCCTGCAGGATATTTTGATCCGTTTCAAAAAGATGCAGGGATACAACACGCTCTGGCAGCCGGGGACAGACCATGCCAGCATCGCTACAGAAGTCAAGATTATTGAAGCTCTGAAAGAAGAAGGCATTGAAAAAGAAGATCTGGGCAGGGAAAAGTTTCTCGAAAGAGCCTGGGAATGGAAAGAAGAATACGGCGGCACGATTGTCAGCCAGTTAAAGAAGCTGGGGTCTGCCTGTGACTGGGAAAGAGAACGCTTTACATTGGATGAGGGCTGTTCCAAAGCTGTGGAAGAAGTTTTCATCAAATTATATGAAAAAGGATACATTTACAAAGGATCCAGGATCATCAACTGGTGTCCGGTCTGCCAGACTTCCATCTCCGATGCGGAGGTAGAGCATGTGGACCAGGCGGGACATTTCTGGCATATCAAATATCCGGTTGTGGGAACTGACGATTACTTGGAGATCGCTACCACACGTCCTGAAACTATGCTGGGAGATACAGCTGTGGCTGTCCATCCGGATGACGAAAGATACGCCGGACTGGTTGGAAAAATGCTGGAACTTCCTCTGTGCGGCCGCCAGATTCCTATCGTGGCAGATGAATATGTGGACAAAGAATTCGGAACCGGGGCTGTGAAGATTACACCGGCTCATGACCCGAATGACTTTGAAGTGGGCAGACGCCATGATCTTCCTGTAATCAATGTAATGAACGATGATGCTACCATCAACGAAAACGGCGGCAAATATGAGGGCATGGAGCGTTACGAGGCAAGAAAAGCGATTGTAAAAGATTTGGAAGAACAGGGATACCTTGTTAAAATCAAAGATCATGAACACAATGTAGGTACACATGACCGCTGCAAAGCAACCATTGAGCCTATGGTTAAGCCCCAGTGGTTTGTAAAGATGGATGAGCTTGCAAAACCTGCCATTGAGGCAGTGAAAAACGGGGACATCAAGTTTGTTCCGGAGCGCTATACAAAGACCTATCTTCACTGGCTTGAGAATATCCGTGACTGGTGCATTTCCAGACAGCTTTGGTGGGGACACCGGATTCCGGCTTATTACTGTGATGAGTGCGGTGAAACTGTCGTGGCAAAAGAAAAGCCGGAAGTCTGCCCAAAATGCGGATGTACTCACTTTACTCAGGATGAGGATACCCTGGATACCTGGTTCAGTTCTGCCCTGTGGCCTTTCTCTGTTCTTGGATGGCCGGAGCAGACAGAAGAACTTGACTATTTCTATCCGACCAATGTCCTTGTAACCGGATATGACATTATCTTTTTCTGGGTAGTGCGCATGGTATTTTCCGGATATGAACATACAGGAAAGGCTCCGTTTGATACGGTGCTGATTCATGGACTTGTGAGAGATGACAAAGGCCGTAAGATGAGCAAGTCCCTCGGCAACGGAATAGATCCTCTCGAGATTATCGGACAGTATGGGGCAGATGCACTGAGATTTACTCTGGTTACCGGAAATGCCCCCGGAAATGACATGCGGTTCTACATGGAGCGTGTGGAGGCCAGCCGTAATTTTGCAAATAAGGTATGGAATGCATCACGTTTCATGATGATGAACTTTGAGCAGGCAGATTTCTCCCATGTGGAGCTTTCCGACCTGACCCAGGCAGACCGCTGGATTTTATCTAAGTTCAACACACTGGCTAAAGATGTAACGGACAATATGGACAAGTATGAGCTTGGAATTGCGGTACAGAAGCTCAATGACTTTATATGGGAAGAATTCTGTGACTGGTATATTGAGATGGTGAAACCCCGTCTTTATAATGACGGGGACAATACGAAAGCTGCAGCATTATGGACACTGAAAAAAGTTCTTTCTGAGTCACTGAAACTGCTTCATCCGTTTATGCCGTTTATTACTGAGGAGATCTACTGTAACCTGACCGGGGAAGAATCTATCATGCTGGCATCCTGGCCGGAATATAGAGAAGAATACAGTTTTACAAAGGAAGAGGCTGCTGTGGAACTGATGAAAGAAGCGGTCAGAGGAATCAGAAATATCCGTGCCCAGATGAACGTATCTCCGAAGAAGAAAGCGAAGGTATTCGTTGTTTCTGAGAAGGAAGAGGTAAGAGACATTTTTGAGCAGGGAAGAGTTTTCTTCGGGACACTCGGTTATGCAGGCGAGGTTTTGGTTCAGGCAGACAAAGAAGGAATTCCGGAAGATGCGGTGTCCACAGTGGTGCCGGATGCGGAGATCTATATGCCGTTTGCTGAGCTTGTGGATATTGAAAAGGAAATCGAACGCCTGAAAAAGGAACAGAAGAATTTGGGCGGTGAGATTAAGAGATGTGAGGGCATGCTGAACAATGAAAGATTTTTGAGCAAGGCCCCGGCCCAGAAGGTAGAAGAAGAGAAAGAAAAGCTCTCAAAATACCGCCAGATGCTGGACAAGGTAGAGGAACGCCTGGAGCAGCTTGAAAAATAACATGGCGGATTATGAAGAAGCAAGAAATTATTTGGACCATGTGACAGGTTTCGCTAAAAAAACAGCCTTATCCAATGTACAATGGATTCTGGATGTTTTGGGAAACCCGGAAAAGGAGCTGTCCTTTATTCATGTGGCCGGGACGAACGGCAAGGGTTCGGTCTGCGCGTTTCTGGATTCCATTCTCACTGGTGCAGGGAAGAAGACCGGACGGTTCACTTCCCCGCATTTAGTCCGCATAGAAGAAAGGATACAGTTTTGCGGCAGAGAGATTTCCAAAATAAGATTTGCACAAGTTTTTACGGAAGTAAAAGAAGCTGTCAGCCAGGCTGTGAAGGAAGGAGCGGCACATCCATCCTTTTTTGAATTTTTGTTTTTGATGTCCGTCGTCTTTTTTAAGGAAGAAGAAGCAGAAATATGCATCATGGAGACAGGAATGGGCGGAAGACACGATGCAACCAATGTCATTATGCCTGAAGTTTCTATTCTCACTGCAGTGAGTCTTGATCACCAGGAGTTCCTGGGAGATACTCTGGAATTGATCGCCGGAGAGAAAGCAGGGATCATAAAACCAAAGGTTCCGGTGATCTGTCTGGAACAGAAACCGGAAGTTATGGAGGTATTTCAGGCGGAGGCAGAGCGGCAGAAATCAGAATTCCTAACAATTTCGAAAGATAATCTTATTTTTTCTGAAAAAAGCTGCGATTATATTGATTTTTTTAAAAAGAGTGCGTATGATAAAAAGAGTAAATGCCTGAAATTAGGCCTTTTCGGCGATTTCCAGTATGAAAATGCTGCACTTGCAGCGGCAGCAGTTCATCTGCTGTTTCCGGAAATCAGCAGGCGGGATGTGTTCTGCGGTCTTGCTTCTGCTTCTTTAACAGGCAGGATGGAAGAAGTAAGTCCGGGGATTTATATTGACGGAGGGCATAATCTCCAAGCGGCGGAGGCATTCTGCCATACATTGGACAGTTACTTTCCGCAGAGGAAGCTTATAGTATTTGCCCCTTCCCACAGACAGGAAGAGGAAGGGATCCTGAAGCTTCTTAAGAAAGTTAAAAATGTAGAAGGAATCTTAAAGGTTCCGGTTGAGAACCGGAAAATACCGGATGATGATTTCATAAAGGCATATAAAACAATGATTCAAAAGTCGGAGGAAGGGATTCTCTGCTTTTGCATCGGCTCTTTTTATTTAGCTGGTAAGGTAAAAAATTATATGGAGGAAGAAAATGATCAATTACAGAGAAGAATTAAAGAAGTTTGAACCTTGCTTAGATGTGGATCAGGCAGAAGATGCCATTTACAGCGATGATTTAAAAGATGTAGAGGATCTGATCAACGAAATCAAAGAAGACATAGAAGAAGAGAAATAGTTAGGTGGCGGATATGAAGAGTAAGGAAAAGATTAAAAACAGTTCCAAATACTACTACAACCTTGGATTAGAAAAAGCCAACACCAACGATCTGACCGGGGCTGTAAAGAACCTGAAAACTGCATTATTTTATAATAAGAATGACATGAACGCCAGAAATCTTCTGGGGCTGGTCTATTATCAGATGGGGGATATTGTCCCGGCATTGAGCCAGTGGGTCATCAGCAGCAACCTGAAAAAGGATGACAATGCGGCTATTGATTATCTGAAGGATGTGCAGGAGAACCCGGTACAGCTGGATACAGTCAACCAGGTGATTAAAAAATACAATCAGGCTCTTGTTTATGCAAAGCAGGAAAATGAAGATCTTGCTATGATCCAGCTGAAAAATGTTGTATCAATGATGCCCAATTTTGTCAACGCACAGCTTCTGATTGCCCTGCTTTCCATCAAAGATGAAAAGTACCAGGATGCACAGAAGGCATTAAAAAAGGTTTTGGAAATTGACTGCAAGAATCCAAGGGCACTTGAGTATCTTCAGGAGACAGAGTCTCTCATGAAGCCGGCAGACATCAAGGCCGAAGACGGAAGTACAGAGAAAGCGGAAGGACAGAAGAAAAGTCTGAGCAGCGTCATTAATAAATACGAGGAGCTGCCTTCTAACCGCCATCGGATGATTTATATGGTGGGTGGAATTGTGATCGGAGTACTTGTCTCCATGGTACTTTTATATCCGAGCATCAAAAAGGCATCCGGCTACAAGTATACATCTAAGATTGAGAATTACAAGGAACAGCTGCTGGCAAAGGAAACTCAGCTTAAGAGTAATGAAAAAGACATCAAAGAGGCAAAGGCGGCTGAGGCAAAGGCGAAAAAGGAATTAAAAGAGTTTGTGGGAGACAGCAAGACAGAAGGGATCTACGATTCACTTTTGACTGCGATGCAGTATTATGGTGACCGTCAGTATACAGAATCTGCGGATGCCCTGCTGAATATTGACCGGGATAAATTAGGCTCTAAGAAGATGAAAGAGATCTATGATGACCTGGAGCAGAAGGTGTATCCATATGCGGCTACAGGCCTTTATAACAAGGGAATCAGCGCATACAACCAGGGCAACTACAAAGATGCCATCAGTACTCTCAAAAAGGCAATCAAGGTAAAAGACACCAACGTGGGATCTTATTTCTATCTGGCAAGATCTTACGAAAAGAACGGTGACAAAGAGAAAGCCATAAAAGCGTACGAGGATGTAATCAAGAAGTTCCCGGGCACAAACAGTGCAAGAAATTCACAGACTTACCTGGATCAATTACAGAATAAAAAGGCGAAAAATCTTTAAACAGCTGAAAAGAAACTGATAAGACACGAAAGAGAAATATATCCGGAAGACAGCAGAGCTTCCGGTGTATTTCTCTTTCATTTTTTTATAAGGAGTGAGGAAGCGTATGGCAACAGAATATCAGGTTGAAAACAGGACACTGTATGTAAGGCTGGACGGTGAGCTGGATCATCATTTGGCAGAACGGGTCAGGCATAAATGCGATGTGATCCTGAAATCATATCCGATCAAGGACATAGAATTTGACTTTAAAAATACCGGATTCATGGACAGTTCAGGGGTAGGTATGATCCTTGGGAGGTACAAGCAGCTGAAGCCTTTGGGAGGCACAGTAAGCGTAGTAAATGTCAATGACGTAGTGAAACGGATCGTACACATGGCAGGTCTGCACAAGATCATCAATGAACGATAGGCGATAGGGAGGATAAGGAATGATACATTTAGAATTCAACAGCGAATCAGAGAACGAAGGGATCGCAAGGGTGCTGGCTGCAACTTATATGATGAAATTTGATCCGACCATGGAGGAAATGGCAGATGTGAAAACAGCGGTTTCTGAGGCTGTGACCAACTGTATTGTCCACGGGTACGACGATGACCAGGGGAAGATCAGCATGGATATATCAAATGAAGGAAATATACTGAAAATTATTATTGAAGATTTTGGTGTGGGAATTCCGGACGTGAAGCAGGCTATGGAGCCAATGTACACAACAAAACCGGACGAAGAACGGACAGGCATGGGGTTTTCCTTTATGGAGGCGTTCATGGATAAAGTTCAGGTCACTTCTCAATCCGGGAAAGGCACCAAAGTCGTCATGGAAAAGAAAGTGACTGGGAAATAGGCCTTTTATATGGACGAGACTAGAGAGTTATTAAAGCTTACGAAAGAAGGAGATCAGGATGCAAGAGAGAAAATAGTGCTTGACAATATGGGTCTGATCTGGAGCGTGGTAAAGCGTTTTACCGGGAGGGGACATGAGCCCGAGGATCTGTTCCAGATTGGCAGCATCGGGCTTTTAAAAGCTGTGGACAAGTTTGACTTGTCCTATGATGTGAAATTTTCTACTTATGCGGTGCCTATGATCACAGGAGAGATCAAACGGTTTTTAAGGGATGACGGAATGATTAAGGTCAGCCGGTCATTAAAGGAGATCGCATACCAGGTGCGGCAGGCAGGGGAAGCCTTTGCCATGAAGCATAACAGAGAGGCAACCATCGATGAACTGTCCAGAGAGACTAAGATCGCCAGAGATGAGATTGTGGTAGCTTTGGAAGCAAATAAGGATGTGGAATCCATTTATCAGTCGACTTATCAGAGTGATGACAGCCAGGTGCTTCTGGTGGACAAGCTGCCGGGAGAAGAGAATGAGTCAGAGACAGTAATCAATCATGTGATGCTGGAAGAACTCATGGACTCTTTGTCCGGAGATGAGAAAGAGCTGATTACAATGAGGTATTTCCAGGGGAAAACACAGCAGGAGATTGCCAGAAAGCTTTCTATTTCCCAGGTTCAGGTTTCAAGATTGGAGAAGAAGATTTTGCTCCGCATGCGAAAACAAATTCTTGGACATAGTTGAAAAATGTGTTAGTATAATCTAAGAGGGAAATTTCCCTCTTATGATTACAATTCTGTAGGGATCGGTCAAATTACAGGTCATCGGATACATCATCCATTTTCCCGCACTGAAAATTGCAATTTGAATCAAAATAAGTTATAGTATTGTGCTTTTAAACAAAGGAGAATATTCTATGGTATATGAATCTATGTCTTTGCTTGAGCTTCGGCAGACGGCGAAAGAAAAGAATCTCAAAGGTATCAGCAGCCTGAAAAAGCAGGAACTGATTGAATATTTAAAAAATTATGACAGCGGACATAAACAGAGTGAGGCAGAACCTGAAAAGAAGGATGAACCTCCAAAAGAGGCAAAGCAGGAACGGGTGCCCAGGGATATCAAAAGCCTGGACAGCGGAAAAAAAGCCAACGGAATCCTGGAAGTGCTGCCGGACGGATATGGGTTTATCCGCTGTGAAAACTATCTCCCGGGGGAGAATGACATCTATGTATCTCCGACTCAGATCCGCAGGTTTAATTTAAAGTCCGGGGATATTTTATGCGGTGCAATCCGTGTAAAAAGCCAGAACGAGAAATTCGGGGCGCTGCTGTTTGTTGAATCAGTCAATGGATACCACCCTGAGGCAGCAGCCAGGCGGAAGCATTTTGAAGATTTGACGCCGATTTTTCCGAATCAAAGGCTGAGGCTGGAGACAGAGCGGGCAACGATTCCGATGCGTATGGTAGATCTTCTGTCACCGGTAGGAAAAGGGCAGAGGGGGATGATCGTATCGCCTCCAAAGACCGGCAAGACAACACTGCTAAAACAGATGGCCCAGAGCATCAGCCAAAACTATAAAGATATAAAGCTGATCGTACTGCTGATCGATGAGCGCCCGGAAGAGGTAACAGATTTTAAAGAGTCTGTGGAAGGCCAGAATGTGGAAGTTATTTATTCTACATTTGACGAACTCCCGGATCACCATAAGAGAGTATCAGAGATGGTGCTGGAGAGGGCAAAACGCCTTGTAGAACATAAAGAAGATGTGGTGATTCTTTTAGACAGCATCACAAGGCTGGCCAGAGCATATAACCTTACGGTGCCGCCAAGCGGAAGGACTTTGACCGGAGGGCTGGATCCGGCTGCACTGCATATGCCCAAGAGGTTTTTCGGAGCCGCCAGAAATATGCGGGAAGGCGGAAGCCTGACGATCCTTGCCACCGCTTTGGTAGAGACAGGAAGCAAGATGGACGATGTGATATTTGAGGAATTCAAGGGAACCGGAAACATGGAACTTGTGCTGAGCCGCCATCTTTCAGAACGCAGGATTTTCCCGGCAGTGGATATTGCAAAGTCGGGTACAAGGCGGGATGATCTGCTGCTTTCCAAGGATGAACAGTCTGTGGTCAGTGCACTTCATAAAGAATTGTCCGGAAGCCGGTCCGATGAGTTCTTTGAGCAGACACTGAATATGTTCAAGCGGTCAAAAAATAACCGGGAATTTATTGAATTTGCAAAGAAATCTCTGCTGAGAAAATAAGCGAAAAAATATTTGCATTGTGACGGATGCTGTGATATAATGAGAAAGCTGTTTAAGAATAAACAAAAGGAATGTTTAAGATAAACTAAGATCAAAGAGGTGAAGAAACATGCGCGAAGGAATCCATCCAGAATACCATCAGGCAAAGGTAGTTTGCAACTGCGGTAACGAATTTGTAACAGGTTCTACAAAGGAAGATATCCACGTTGAAATCTGTTCTAAGTGTCATTCTTTTTACACTGGACAACAGAAAGCTACTCAAGCCCGCGGACGTATTGACAAGTTCAATCGTAAGTATGGTACTAAGTAGAAAACGGGAAATGATAGGTTGAGGTTGCGAAATCTCAGCCTATTTTGTTGTATAAGAATTTAAAAGGAAGGACGGTCAGAATATGAAAGTAAGGATTGGCGGACAGGCAGTCATGGAAGGTGTCATGATGAAGAACGAGGACCGCTATGCAGTTTCCGTGAGAAGACCGGACGGAGAGATTGAGACGAAGATCGACCGTTATACGAGCATTTCCGATAAATATCCGGTATTAAAACTTCCGATCCTGCGTGGAGTGGTAAACTTTGTGGAGTCTATGGTCGTCGGAATGAAAACCCTGACATACTCAGCAGACTTTATAGAAGAAGAGGAAGAAGAACCGTCCCGTCTGGAACAGTGGCTTACCCGCCATTTTTCCGAAAAGTGGGAGGGAGTCCTCATGGGCTGTATCGTTGCCCTGTCGTTTGCCATTGCCATCGGGCTGTTTATGGTGCTGCCTTATTTCCTGTCCAATATATTTGAACATTGGGGAATGGGCCGCGGGGTGGTTCTGCTGCTGGAGGGACTCATCCGTGTAGGTATATTTTTAGGGTATATTGTCCTCATATCCAGAATGAACGATATCCGCCGGGTATTTATGTATCATGGGGCGGAGCACAAAACCATTAACTGTCTGGAGGCCGGAGAAGACCTGACGCCGGAAAATGTGAAAAAGCATTCCAGGCTGCACAAGAGATGCGGCACCAGCTTTCTGTTTTTCGTCATGATCATCAGCATCATCTTTTTCTTTTTTATCAGGGTTGATACAGTCTGGATGAAGGTGGTGTCAAGGCTGCTTCTGGTTCCGGTAATTGCAGGTGTTTCCTATGAATTCATCCGGCTTGCCGGAAATTCAGATAATCCGGTGATCACGCTGCTCAGCAAACCGGGTCTCTGTCTTCAGCTTTTGACCACGAAGGAGCCGGATGAGAGCATGATCGAGGTGGCGATCAAGTCTGTGGAAGGGGTTTTTGACTGGAAGGCATATTTGGAAAAGGAAAGGAACAAACGTGAATAGGAAGATTTGGGTTGCTTACGGTGCCCAAAAGCTCCGGGAAGCAGGAATTGACAACCCGGACGGAGAGGCATGGTATCTGTTTTCGCACAGTTTTTCGCTGAGCAGAGAGGATTATTTATTTTCTATGACTGCACCGGTGGAAGATGGGGAAGAATTAGAAAGATACAAAGCATTGCTGGACCGCAGGATTACGGAGAGGATCCCTCTTCAGTATCTGACCGGGACCCAGGATTTTATGGGATATACATTCCGGGTTACACCGGATGTACTCATACCAAGACAGGATACAGAGTGTGTCGTAGAGGCAGTGGCTGAGGGTGGGTATCCTCATGAGAGTATCCTCGACGTATGTACAGGCTCCGGCTGTATTGCCGTCAGTCTGTGCCTGATGCTGAAGCCAAAGATCTGCATCGGAACAGATATTGATGAAAAGGCTTTAGAAATTGCAAAAGAGAATGGAAGAAGACTGGCTCCTATGGTAGAATTTATAAAGAGTGACCTTTTTTCCGGAGTAGACGGTTCTTATGACCTGATCATCTCCAATCCCCCTTATATCCCTACAAAAGAGTGTATGGAGCTGATGCCGGAGGTAAAAGATCACGAGCCTATGCTTGCGCTTGACGGCAAAGAGGACGGGCTCTATTTTTACCGTAAAATTGTGAGCGAAGCCCCGCAGTACTTAAACACAGGCGGTACTCTTGTGTTTGAGATCGGTTATGACCAGGGGGCGGCGGTAAAAACAATGATGGAGGAAACTGGTTTTTCCTCTGTGAAGATAAAGAAAGACTTGGCGGGCCTTGACCGGATGGTGATCGGAACGCTGACAGAAGGAGAAGAAGATGTTTGATAAATTAGAAAGTTTAGTAGAACGCCTGGACACCGTGCTCCAGCAGCTCAACGACCCGGATGTGGCCGGAGATCAGAACCGGTTCAGAGATCTGATGAAGGAGCAGAGTGACCTGGCTCCGATCGTAGAAAAGTATAAGGAATATGTACAGGAGAAGCAGAACATCGATGAGAGCCTGGAGCTTTTGGAAGAAGAATCTGACGAAGAGATGAGGGAGCTGGCAAAGGAAGAGCTTTCTGAGTCCAAGGCAAATGTGGAGCGCCTGGAAGAAGAACTTAAGATTCTTTTGATTCCCAAGGACCCAAACGATGACAAGAATATCATTGTGGAGATCCGTGCCGGAGCAGGCGGTGATGAAGCTGCCCTGTTTGCTGCAGATGTGGCACGTATGTACCGGAGCTATGCGGAAGGCCGCAGATGGAAGGTTGAGACACTGAGCTTTAATGAAAGCGGAATCGGAGGCTTTAAGGAGCTTGTATTTATGATCTCGGGACAGGGAGCTTACTCCAGATTCAAATACGAAAGCGGTGTCCACCGTGTGCAGAGAATTCCTGCTACCGAGTCCGGAGGAAGAATCCATACATCCACTATCACTGTTGCCATTATGCCGGAAGTTGAGGACGTGGAAGTTGAAGTTGATTTAAATGACTGTAAGTTTGACGTGTTCCGTGCATCCGGAAACGGAGGACAGTGTGTCAATACGACAGATTCTGCGGTCCGGCTGACTCACCTTCCTACAGGAATCGTTGTATCCTGCCAGGATGAGAAGTCCCAGCTTAAGAATAAGGACAAGGCTTTAAAGGTACTCCGCTCCCGTCTGTATGAGCTGGAACAGCAGAAGGCCCACGACGCAGAAGCAGAAAAGAGAAAAAGCCAGGTAGGAACCGGTGACCGTTCTGAGAAGATCAGAACCTACAACTATCCTCAGGGCCGTGTGACGGATCACAGAATCAAGCTGACCCTTCACAAGCTGGATTCAGTTATGAACGGAGACCTGGATGAGCTGATCGACAGTTTAACTGCTGCGGACCAGGCAGCCAAATTAAGTAATATGGAAGAAGAGTAGATATGAAAGATGGTTTTATTAAAGTTGCTGCGGCCACACCTAAGGTAAAGGTCGCAGATCCTGAATATAACACAAAAGAAATCATAAAGATCATAGGACAGGTAAAAAATCAGGGAACCAGTTTACTGGTCTTTTCTGAACTTGCGGTTTCCGGTTATACGTGCGGAGACCTGTTTCTCCAGGAGCCTTTGCTGGAGGCTTCACAAAAAGGGTTGTTTGAGATCAAAAGAGCCACAGAAGGTCTGGACATGGTCGTTGCTGTGGGTTGTCCTGTGACTGTGGAACACAAGCTTTACAACTGCGGTGTCCTTTTGTTCAACGGACATATTCTGGGTGTTGTGCCTAAAATTCATCTGCCCAACTATAGGGAGTTTTATGAAGCCAGACATTTTGCAAAGGGGAACAGGAAGGTTAAGGATATCGTACTGGATGGAGAGACAGTACCGTTTGGAGCTAATATCCTGCTGGCCTGTGAAAACATTCCGGAGCTGACCATTGCAATGGAGATCTGTGAGGATCTGTGGGTGCCGCTTCCGCCGAGTACGTTTCATGCTTTGGCCGGTGCGACGGTGATCTGCAATCCGTCTGCCAGTGTGGAGACTACGACCAAGGAAGTATACAGGAGCAATTTGGTATCCAACCAGTCCGGAAGGCTTCTCTCCGGCTATGTGTATGCCAATGCAGGGGAAGGGGAATCCACTACCGACGTAGTTTACAGCGCACATCATCTGATCTGCGAAAACGGAACGGTGCTGGCCGAGGCAAAAAGATTTGTTAATGAAATCATTTATGCCGACCTGGATCTAAAACGCCTTGAGGCAGAGCGGAGAAAGATGACTACCTTTTTTGAAGAGGAACCGGAAGATTACAGGAGAGTGCCGTTTATCCTTCCGGTAAAGGAACATCAGCTTTCCAGGACATTTCCGAAAAATCCGTTTGTGCCGTCCAACAGGCAGGAGCGGGAGAAGCGGTGTGACGAGATCTTATCCATTCAGTCCATGGGGCTTAAAAAGCGTCTGGAACACACCAGCTGCAGACATGCCGTAGTGGGGATTTCCGGCGGACTGGACTCCACTCTGGCTGTTTTAGTGACAGTGCGTGCCTTTGATATGCTGGATATCCCGAGGGAAAACATCATCTG
Organism: Anaerostipes sp.; assembly: GCF_018381315.1. Classification (GTDB taxonomy): domain Bacteria; phylum Bacillota; class Clostridia; order Lachnospirales; family Lachnospiraceae; genus Anaerostipes. The sequence goes on from NZ_JAGZSD010000002.1 coordinate 214,350, forward strand.
TGTGACCATGCCGTGTTTTGGGACAACAGACCGGACTTATCAAAATGCAGTGTCCCTGATCCGTGAGCTGGGAGCTGCTTTCAGGGAAGTGAATATCGAGAAGGCGGTAAGACAGCATTTTCTGGATATTGAGCATGAGGAAAATGTTCATGACGTGACCTATGAGAATTCCCAGGCCAGGGAGAGAACCCAGATCCTTATGGACATTGCCAACAAATATAATGGTATGGTGATCGGAACCGGAGATATGTCAGAGCTTGCCCTTGGCTGGGCTACTTATAACGGAGATCATATGTCTATGTATGCAGTAAACTGTTCTGTGCCGAAGACTTTGGTGCGATATTTAGTGCTGTATTATGCAGAGACTGTGGAAAATAAGGAGCTTTCTAAGGTGCTAATGGATGTGCTGGATACTCCGGTGAGTCCGGAACTGCTTCCTCCGATGGACGGTGTGATCTCACAGAAGACAGAGGATTTGGTGGGGCCGTATGAGCTGCATGATTTCTTCCTGTATTATATGCTGAGATTCGGGTTTCCGAAAGAGAAGCTTTACCGGATGGCAAGGCTGACTTTTGCAGGTGACTATGACGATGAAACCATACAAAAGTGGCTGGATAAGTTTTATTGGCGGTTTTTCAGCCAGCAGTTCAAGCGTTCCTGTCTGCCGGACGGGCCGAAGGTGGGAAGTGTTGCAGTGTCTCCGAGAGGGGATCTGCGAATGCCGAGCGATGCCAGCGTGAATATCTGGCAGAAATCATAGAGAAGAACCGGGCCGTGCAGAGTATCTGTACGGCTCCTTTGCATTCGGGAAACTAATCCGGCATGCAAAGGAGCCAGTATACTTTGATTTTATGATTATGATATAGATAGAGATTTATAGGCTGATTTCCCAACCTCTGACCGCGGACAAAGGCTGGAAAACCGCATAAAATAGGGCCCAAATAGCATTTTTAATATAGGTAACAGAAAAACAGACGGCGGTTGGGAAAAAATCGCGAAAACGTTGATTTTAAGCCAAAAGATGCTTATAATAGAAACAAGGAATGGCGTAAATACGTTGGATAAACAGTAACAAGAGTTGTATTGAAATTATTTCTTACTCCCTCCGATGGAATATCTCTTAGGTGATAAACAGTAACAAGAGTTGTATTGAAATACGGGGATATTAAACGGAAAAAAGGTCAAAGCCAAAGATAAACAGTAACAAGAGTTGTATTGAAATAAAATAGAAGCAGAGCAGGCGGTTTTGGTAGAAAAAAGATAAACAGTAACAAGAGTTGTATTGAAATTTATGAAACCTTTTTGGTATCCTTCCTCAATGAGCGATAAACAGTAACAAGAGTTGTATTTAAACAATCCTTATACTATTTCCGATTTACGGATTAATAGACGAACAATAATTATATAAGAACAAACAAGAAAAAGCAGGATTTACCCTGCTTTTTTTGTGTTTAGAAGAATTTCAGCTCTAAGTGGAGAAGCAAAGAGTTGAAGTTTTAATAACTTTTATTTTCTTGTATTTATACTTGCAAAACAAAAGTTAATATGATAATATACAAGTACAAAGTAAAAGATAATGAAAGTAAACAAAATGGAGGAAGCAAAAATGAAATTAACTGCAGAACAAATAGCAGGTATGGTTGACCACACAAATCTTAAAGCCTTCGCAGATGAGGCAATGTTTGAAAAGTTATGTACAGAAGCCAGGGAATACGGATTTAAGATGGTGGCAATCAATCCCGCACAGACCGAACGGTGCAGACGTCTTTTGGAAGGATGTCCGGTCCATGTAGGTGCAGCAATAGGATTTCCGCTGGGACAGACCACACTGGAGTGCAAAGTGTTTGAGACAAAAGATGCCATTGAAAAAGGTGCGGACGAGATTGATTATGTGATTAATATTGCAGAATTGAAAAACAAGAACTATGACTACATAAGAAAAGAAATGGAACAAATCGTTGCAGAGTGCAGAAATGCAGGAGTCATCAGCAAAGTGATTTTTGAAAACTGCTATTTAACGGATGATGAAAAAGTAAAAGTTGCTGAGATTGCAAAGGAAGTCAAACCGGATTTTATTAAAACCTCTACCGGGTTTGGTACAGGAGGAGCTACTCCGGAGGATGTAAAGCTGATGAAAAATACAGTGGGTGATGAAGTAAAAGTCAAAGCAGCCGGGGGCATCAGAGACTTAAAGACAGCACTCCAGATGATTGAGGCAGGAGCAGAACGGCTGGGAACCAGTGCAGGCGTGGAAATTGTGAAAGAATTAAAAAAACAGGACTAAAGAGGTGGACAACATGAAGAAAGTAAGAGTATGTTTGATCGGCTCCGGCAGAGCGGGAATGATTCATGCAAGAAATATGGCAGGAAGTGTTCCGGGAGCAGAAATCTATGCGGCCTGTGATCCTGACCTGAAGGCAGCCAAAGCGGCAGCAGAGGAACTGGGGATCGGGATCTGTTACCAGGACTATAAAGAAGCGCTGGAGGATGAGCAGATTGACGCGGTGATCATTGCCTGTCCGACCAAATACCACAGAGATATCGCAGTAGCAGCGGCAAATGCGGGCAAACACATTTTCTGTGAAAAGCCTATGGCTATGAACGAAGAAGAATGTGATGAGATGATCAAAGCGGCCGGGAAAAACAACGTAAAGCTTCAGATCGGATTTATGAGACGGTTTGATGACAGCTTCAGAGAAGCAAAAAAGATGATTGAAGAGGGCGAGATCGGAGATGTGGTACTGGTAAAATCCCACACAAGGGGTCCCAGCAAGCCGCGTGAGTGGATGTATGATATTGAAAAAAGCAACGGCCCCCTGGCAGAGGTCTGCAGCCATGACATTGACACAGTGCGGTGGTTTGCAGGAAGTGAGTTAAAAAGTGTATACGCACTGGGAGGGAACTTCAGGAATCAGGAGATTGCAGAACAGTATCCGGATTTTTACGACAATGTGATCGTGAATGCAGAATTTGAAAATGGTGTGCACGCAAGCATTGAAGGTGCCCAATACGTACAGTATGGATATGATGCCAGAGTTGAGATTCTTGGAACAAAAGGTGTTATCTGCATCGGAGATATGCATGAAAAGAAGATCACCAGCGCCAATGAAAGCCACCAGTTAAAGCGGCCTTCCATGCACAGCTGGACCCATCTGTTCAAGGATGCGTATCTTTTGGAAGACAAGAGCTTTATTGAGGCGATTTTAAATGACAGCGAAGTTGAATGCAGCGGCTACGACGGAAAAATGGCAGTGAAGATTGTGAAGGCGGGGAATGAATCTATTGTACAAAAGAAAATTGTAATGTTATAAGGATAGGAGGAAATTATGGGAAATGAAGCGACAGGATTCCGGGCCAGAATCCAAAAGTTCGGAGGTATTTTAAGCGGCATGGTAATGCCGAATATCGGAGCATTTATCACTTGGGGTCTGATCACTGCAATGTTCTTAAAAACAGGGTGGTTTCCAAATGAGAAAATTGCGGTTTTGATCGATCCAATGCTGAAATATCTGCTTCCGACACTGATCGGTTATACAGGAGGAAAGAATTTTTACGGAGACCGCGGCGGTGTCATCGGTGCGGCAGCGACCATGGGTGTCATCGTAGGATCTGATATTCCGATGTTTATGGGAGCTATGATCATGGGACCTTTGGCAGCAGTCTGTATGAAGCAGGTAGACCGCCTGTTTGAGGGAAGAGTCAAACCAGGCTTTGAGATGATCGTCAATAATTTTTCCTGCGGGATACTTGGAATCTTTTTAGTCCTGGCAGCCTTTTTTGCCATCGGACCGTTTGTGCAGGTATTAAACCATGTTATGTCTTCCGGAGTCAATGTTATTATTGACCATGGACTGACACCGTTTGCCAGCATATTTATTGAACCTGCAAAGGTACTGTTCCTTAATAACGCCATTAACCATGGAATTCTTGGACCGCTGGGGATTACGCAGGCAGCAGAGGCAGGGAAATCCATTCTGTTTATCCTGGAGCCGAATCCAGGTCCCGGAGTGGGAGTTCTGCTGGCCTATACATTCTTTGGAACAGGAACAGCTAAAAAGACGGCTCCTGGTGTGGCAATCATTCATGCGTTCGGCGGAATCCATGAACCTTATTTTCCATATATCCTTATGAAGCCGCAGATGATTTTGGCTTCTATCTGCGGAGCAGTATCAGGAAACTTTATTTTCCAGATATTTGGATGCGGTCTGGTAGCTACAGCTTCCCCGGGAAGTTACTTTTCTGTGCTGGCAGTGGCGCCGAAATCTGACTACCTTCCGATCATTGCAGGAATGCTTGTCTCAACAGCCGTGTCATTTGCTGTAGGTGCCTTTATTTTAAGGCTCTGCCATGACTCCGATGAAGAAGCACTTCAAAAAGCAGTGGCAAAAAAAGATGCAATGAAAGCAGAGGGAACCGGCGGCGGAGGTCTTGTAGGGGCACAGGAAACCATTGATTTTACAGGAAAAGTTATTAAAAAGGTATACGTGGCATGTGATGCAGGAATGGGGTCCAGCGCCATGGGAGCCTCCATCCTCAAGGACAAGGCCAAACAGGCCGGGCTGGACATTGAAGTAAAAAATGTGGCGATACCAAATCTCCCGGCAGATGTGGATGTGGTGGTCACCCATGAATCCCTGACAGAACGGGCTATGAGAGAGCGGCCGGAGGCAATACATATTTCTGTTGATAATTTCCTTTCCAGTCCGAAATATGACGAGATCGTATTAAAATTAAAGCAGGCATCCAGCCCGCTTCCGGTTTTAAAAAAGGAAAATATCAAAGTCATCGGGCAGATAAAATCAAAGGAAGATGCAATTCATATGATCGCGCAAATGCTCTTAAAGGACGGTTATGTCACAGAGGGGTATGAAGAGGGCATGCTGTTAAGAGAGAAAGAAAATCCCACCAACCTGGGAAACGGAATTGCCATTCCCCACGGTGTTCTGGAGGCGAAGAAGGAAATCAAATCTTCCGGGATTGCGGCACTGATTGTACCGGACGGAGTTATGTGGAACGATGAGAATGTACGGCTAATTATCGGAATCGCAGGGGCAGATCAGGAACATCTGTCGATCCTTTCCAATGTGGCACTCACATTGAACCAGGAAGATGAAGTACAAAAAATAGTTGATGGCCAGGACGTGGAAGGACTTTATAAAATTCTCACAAAATAGCAATACAAAAGCTGCAGGGCAGAAGTCCCCGCAGCTTTTTCTTTTTGGTATGCTGTGCTATAATTTATCCTGAAGAGATATACTTGAACGAATAGAAAAAGCATGGAGGAATCATATGTTTGCAGAAGAACGGAAAGAAAAGATCATGAAGCTTTTAAGGCAGAATAAAAGGACAAGCATCGGAGAACTCACCGAATTGTTCCAGGTCAGCGGTACAACCATCCGCACCTACCTTACAGAGCTTGAAAAGGCAGGCAAACTGATCCGGACACACGGGGGAGCCATGCTGAATGAGGATGTTCTGGATATGGAAGAATCCATTTCTACAAGAAAAGATAAACGGACAGAGGAGAAGAAAAAGATCGCAGAGACTGCCAGAACCATGATTGATGACGGAGATATGATCCTTCTGGACAGCGGAACGACCACGCTGGAGCTTGCCAGGCTTTTGAAGGATGCCAACAATCTCACTGTAGTGACCAATGATCTTCAGATCGCCCTGGAACTGCAGAAGCACCAGGGAATCTATCTGATCTTTTTGGGAGGTCATGTGAGGAACCATTTTGAATGTACGGTGGGAAATATGGGACTTAAGTTTCTGGAAGATCTGTCTGCGGACAAGGCATTTATGTCTGCCAACGCTCTTTCTATAGCAAAGGGTGCCACTACACCGAATCTGGAGCAGGCTGAGATAAAAAGAGGGATGATGGGAATCGCAGAGCGCAAGTATTTAATCTGCGACAGCTCTAAGATCGGAAAGCGTACCATCTGTTCCTATGCAAAGACAGAGGAGTTCCACAGGCTGATTACCGATGGGGATATACCGGTCCACACGAGAGAAATGCTGGAAAAGCAGGGCATGGAAGTTATCTGCTGTGAAAAATCATAAACAAATTTAAAAATCCCGCAGACAGTGCATGCACCGTCTGTGGGATTCTTGCAAAATCTATTTAATTCAAAAAGAAAAAGATTAAGCTAATTTGGATACGTTCTCAGCCTGTTTTCCGCGAGGTCCTTCTGCGATTTCAAAGCTGACCTGCTGTCCTTCTTCTAAAGTTTTGAATCCATCACCAGAGATTGCTGAGAAGTGTACGAATACGTCGTCTCCGCCTTCCTGTGAAATAAATCCGTAACCTTTTTCTGAGTTAAACCATTTTACTGTACCAGTGTTCATTTGGGTACCTCCATTAAAAATAAAAAATTAACATTACTTTAATTATCAGTGAACTGTAAGATAAAACGAAAAAAGATCACGTTCCAGAGGGATACATAGCAATACAACATCCGCCCGGACGTGATCTATACATTCACTAATAACAGTAATTATCATAACACAACCATTGTTTTTTTACAAATACTTTTTTAAACTATCAATACTTTCTTCGTAGAGTTTTACAAGATCCGCTGACATCGACAAATTATCCTTGGAAGCGTCACAATTTTTGTGGGAACTCTGGATCAGCTGGATCATTCCCATGGTATATCCCTGGATGGACATCTCAGCCAGATGGCTTGTAGATTTATCAGCAATGGCTTTCATTTTGGTCATCCATTCAGCATATTTCTTCTGTATCTCACCGATTTCTTCCGGCTGCTGCATATCTTTTGTCATTGCCTGTTTTACTCTGGAAAAGAAGTCCTGAAACTGCTGTTCCTGCTGTTCTAAGCATCCTTTGAGATCACAGTCTGTGGTGGCCTGGGTAAGCTCCGGCATGGTATTTAACACCATCTGAAGATTTTGGTACATCTCATTTAATAGGTTCTGATTATCCATAATGAATCTCCTTTCAAATACATCTGTTACAGGTAGCATTTACACAAAAGAGAAATATTATGCAAAAAGGATGATGTATGTTAAAATAGGCAGTAATAAAAAATTCAGAAAGAAGGGAAGAAAGCCTTATGGGAAACCGGGAGAGCTTTGAAGCAAATATGAGACGGCGGATGGAAGCTATCCGCCATGTGAGCGATCACAGTATTTTTAATGAACTGAGTGGAAAGATTGTTGATTACGACTATGATAAAAAGAGCCTGACTATGGAGTTCTATGCAGGTGATTTTCATAGAAATGGTTTTAACATTATGTTCGGGGGATCCCTGGTGGGGATGTTTGATATAACGTTCGGGACATTGACAAGCGGGCTGGGAGATTACGACATTGCGCCGACTGTCCAGCTGTCCACCTCTTTTCTGAAAGGAATTCCGATCGGATCAACGGTGACGGTCAAAGCAGAGGCAGTATCCACTGGAAAAACCATCATGAATTTTATGGGGAAAGCCTATGTAGGTACAGAACTGGCAGGCAGTGCCACCGGGATTTTTAAAACTCCGAGACCGTTTCAGTCATATAAATAAACTTTGAGTATTTCTCAGTTGTCAGAAGGAGGCCCTGAAAGGGCCTCCTTCTGAATATATACTGTCCATTTTGGCCAGTCCGAATGCAGACGGAAAAATGGCTAAAATATAAAAATTGTCAGGGTTGGAGTTCTTTATTTACTTTCTGCACTGCATTGATAATGTTTTCATAGCCGGTACAGCGGCAGAGATTTCCGGCCATATGCTTTCGGATTTTTTCACGGGTTAATTCTTTCTCGCCCTGTTCCAGGAGAACTGTAGCTGACATAATAAAACCTGGTGTGCAGAAGCCGCACTGAATGGCTCCTTCTTCGATAAAAGCTTCCTGTATCCGGGTGAGTTCTCCGTTTGGGCCCATGAGGCCTTCCAGAGTACGGATCTGTTTTCCCTGTGCCCAAACAGCCAGATAAATACAGGAGTCAATGGTCTCTCCATCTACAATGACCGTACATGCACCGCACTCTCCTGCCTCACAGCCTTTTTTTACAGAGGTAAGCCCAAGGCGGTTTCTGAGAAGTTCCAGCAGAGATTCCCTGACATCCACATATTCAGCAATTTCTTTTCCGTTGACTGTACAGGTTATAAGTTTTTTTTGCTGTTCCACGTTATTTCACCTCCTGTAGTTCAATGGCTCTTTTTAAAGCACGCCGGGCAATCTCGCCACCGACCTGAAGCCGGAATTCACGGGAAGCACGCCAGGAATCCCGGGGATTGATTTCATTCCGCACAGATTGCTCTATGGTCTGATACAGTTCATCATCCAGAGACATTCCGTTCAGTCTCTGCTGTGTTTTTTCGCAGCAGAAAGGAACAGGAGCTGCCACGCCGAAGGCAATTTTTACATCCTCAAGGATCTGACGGCGGAGATCAGCCCTGCACATCACACAGCAGCTGACTGCAGCGATATCCATGGCATTTCTCATGGCATATTTGATATAGTGGCCGGTATATCCATTGTAATCTTCCTTACTGATCAGAATATGGGTCAGCAGTTCACCGGGTTTTAGCGCCACCCGGCCCGGACCAAGATAAAAATCCTTGATTGGAAGGATTCGATCCCCGTCTTTACTGACAATCCTTAAGCGGGCATTCAGACAAAAACAGGCAGGAGCACTGTCGGCGCTGACTGCGCCATTGCAGAGATTTCCGCCGATGGTGCCTATGTTGCGGATCTGCGGGCCTCCGACCTGATCCACGGCCTCTCCAAGCAGGGGAATATATTCTCTGATGACTTTGTTTTCTGTCAGCCGGCGGAAGGAAGTGGAAGCACCGATGGAGATGGTTCTGTCTTCCTTAAGTGTAACGCCATTCAGGCCGCGGATATTTCTGAGGCTTACCAGACTGCACCCGGCAAGCTTTCCTTCCCGTATACGGATCAGCACATCACTGCCCCCGCAGACAGGAACTGCATCCGGATGTTCCCTTAAAAGGCTTACAGCCTCTGATATAGAATCTGGTTCATAATAATTGGCGATATCATACATATGTAATTCCTCCTTATACCAGACCGGCATTTCTTAATGCCTGAAATACCCTCTGGGGAGAGAGGGGAATTTCGTTGACAGCTATCCCTGTGGCGTGAAGAAATGCATTTCGGATGGCCGGTGCAGGGGGAATAGCCGGAGGTTCCCCGAGAGCCTTATTTCCAAATGGACCGGTGGGGTCTTCAAGCTCTACAAAATCCAAATGAAGGTCAGGGGCATCCATAGCGGTGGGAAGCTTGTAATCCAGCAAAGTTCCGTTTAATACCCGCCCGGTTTTCTCATCCAGCAGCATCTGTTCACTCAGTCCATATCCGATGCCCATGGACATACCTCCGTGGACCTGCATGGAAGCAAGCTGGGGGTTGATGATTTTGCCGCTGTCATGGACATTGATAATATCAAGGACTTTGATCTTTGCCAGCTTTAAGTCTGCCTCAATTTCTGCGAAACAGGCCCCGAAGGCAATGGTATTCTTTTTAATTTGCCGGGAAATATCGGCAGTTACAGCAGAAGAGCAGGAACGGCTGTAATAGCTGTTAAGGGCCAGTTCCTCCAGAGACAGTATGGATTCCCCGCCGCACCAGATCTGCTTGTCAAACAGGGAAAGCTCCCGGCCCTTATATTCTTCGGAAACCAAAGTTCCGGCATAAGCAAGGATCTTTTCTTTCAAAAGTTCGGCACACTCCCTGACAGCTGTTCCGCTGATGTAGGTCTGCCTGGAAGCATAGGCGCCTGTATCAAACGGAGTGATGTCCGTATCCTGGACAGATTGAATGTGTACGTCTTCCGGAGAAAGGCCAAGGACCTCTGCAGCCATCTGTGTAAAAACCGTGTCTGAACCCTGTCCGATCTCGGCTGCACCGGTCTGGAGCTGGACACTGCCATCCTGATTGAGGACAAGTCTGGCGCCGGATATTTCCAGAGAAATGGGCCATACACCTGTTTTATAGCTGAACAGTGCCATTCCTACGCCGCGCCGGATATCTCCTGTCTGGTTTTTATATAAGTCCCTTTTTTCTTCCCAATGTATATAATCAGCGCCCCGCCTCATACATTCTTTCACCCCGTTGGTATTTGCTGCAATAGGAGTTAAAACGGGATCTTCAAAATATCCGTCATATAAATTCAGTTCACGGAATTTGAGCGGGTCCATGGAAAGTCTGCGGGCAAGATCATCCATCAGGCACTCAGACACAAAACAAAACTGCGGGATGCCATAGCCGCGCATAGCTCCGCCTACCGGCGTGTTGGTATATACAGTATATGCGTCTGCACGGATATTTTTAACGTTATACATATGGCGCCAGGCGGTAGCGCCGTTGGCTGCAATCGCATGGCCGTGGGAAGCATAGGCTCCCTGATTGGAATAGGCCTTCATATCTTTGGCAAGAATCTTTCCCTCTTTGGAAACACCTGCCGTTACATCATATTCAATGGAATGGCGGGTTCTTGTATTGGCAAAGGTCTCCTCCCTGGAAAGCTCCAGCTTGACCGGACGGCCGCCTACAACTGTGGTCAGGAACGCATTGAGAGGTTCATATAATACGTCCTGCTTATTGCCGAACCCTCCGCCGATGTATGGTTTGATGACACGGACCCTGCCCCAGGGGATACCAAGAGCCTGGCCGATAACCCTTTTTACGATATGAGGTATCTGGGTGGAACTGATTACAACGATTCTGCCTTTTTCCATATATGCGCAGGAAATCGGGGGTTCAATATGGCAGTGCTGGACCATTGGTGTACGAAAGGATTCTTTCAGAATGATATCTGATGAGGAGAGAGCATCGTCTACATGGCCGGTCTCATATCCGCTTTTTGCTAAAATATTGTCCGGCTTTTCCTCATGCACCGGAGGAAAACTGCCTTTCATTGCTTCCCGGGGATGCAGAACCGGCGGATATTCCTTATATTCTGCCTTGATCAGTTTCAGGGCTTTGGAAGCCGTGACTTCATCCTCTGCCACTACGGCGGCAATATCATCGCCGTAATATCGGACTCTTCCGGTCAGCAGATGACGATCTGCAACATCCTGATGGGACGGCTCCACAGACCAGGGGTGTCCGGGTGTAGGATATGTATGCTTTGGCACATCATGGAAAGTGACAACCTTTACAACACCGGCCAGAGCTTCGGCTTCGGAAGTGTCAATGGAGGTGACGATGCCGTTGGCAATGGGAGCGTGCAGCACCTTGGCGAAAAGACAGCGGTTTGGAATCAGATCGTCAGTAAATTTGGCCCTTCCGGAAACCTTTTCATAAGCATCAACTCTTTTTATACTTTGACCAACTGTTTTCATAGGCAATCTCCTTTTGAATATCATCAACCTGAGCACACTCTACAGCTATTCTATGTCCGCACACAGCCTTTATAGTTATAAAAAATTGTATCAGTTCTTGTACAATGTGTCAACGAAGCGCAGCAGGCTGATGATCCTGTGATGCCGGACATTTTATTTGTGAAATATATATACAGTGATGGTTTCAGCATAGAAGACTTTGTTTTTTACTGTCCCCTGAAGATGTACAGTGCGTCCTTTTTTTATGTCCCGTATACTTCCTTTTCTGTTTTTCGTTCTTGTTCCCTGGTCGTAAGCGTCACAGACAGTGACCTTTGTATTTGTTTTATATTTTACCTTGATCTGGATATCAGTGCTTTCAGAAATGTCACCGCCGCTTTTTTTGTCCTTGTAGCTATTGATTTTGGAAATGGAGAAACTTCCCGATCCAATATCTGTGATGCTTCCTTCCAGCTTTTTCTTTTGTGAAGATGATTCATTTGTCTTTATGTTTTTGCTGTTTCCGGGAGGATCAGACAGGACGATGATCTCTGCGGTCTTATCCTTTTTTGAAAACCAGGCTGACACTTTCGTATATTTTTTGACGGATTTAAGCTGGGACAGACTGCAGCGCTTGTAGATTGTATTAATCTGGTAAAGGCTGGTTTTGTCATTTTCATAACTTAAATAGAAGACTTTTGTGTCTGGACCGGCAGTTATAACGGAAGGTTCGCCGAAAGCTTCATCTATATCACTGGTGCAGCGGATTGTCTTGGGATTTCCGGAAGTAACAAAGCCGTTATAGTCCGGTTTCCTTTTTGGAATATCTTCTCCGCCTATAGTTTCTGTTTTATAGCGCACGAGGCCCAGCCTGTTTCCAAATTCCAGATAGGCAATGGAACCGGCAGCGGCAAATGAAATACATCCAAGGATCAGACTGATGATGTAAATCCGGTGCTGGTTCTTTCTGCACAAAACAGTGAGAAATTGAAAGCACAGGATTCCGGTACCTGCTCCCAGAACATTCAGCAGCAGGTCATCAATATCTGCTGATCCAAGGTAAAATACATACTGGCTTGTTTCAAAGAAAAGACTCAAAAGAGCTGACGAAAGTATAATTTTCAATTTGGAGCCTTTAGGACCTTTCAGTAGGCAAAGAAGATAGCCAAAGGGAAGAAAAACCAGGCTGTTCCCCAAAAGATTTGAAAAGCTCCATAAAAAATTCCCCCGGCCTGCGATGCGGAAAAAGCTTACAAAGGTCTGAAAAGGAATCAGATTCAGAGAGCGGAATCCCTTTTTCTGTCCGGTCAGAAACATTGGAAGAGAAGAGAGGTCTGTGTCTTTTAAAAGTACAATTTTTATTAAGATGAGCAGATAGAAAATAAAGACTGCCCAGAAAAAACGTTGAAAATATTTGTTGGATGTTTCTTTGTTCATAGTGATCTCCTTTTCAATGTGGGGAGATCAGGCAGAAAAGGATCATTCAGCCCGGCTTATCTCAAGATGCTGGATGAATTTTCCATTGTTTGTATAGGAGTTTAAAATGATATTCGGGTACTTGTCCAGTATTTTATGAACGATCATCAGGCCGTTGCCCCGTCCCAGCCCTTTGTCTGAGAGACCAGGCACCACATCCTTTTCTTCCCGGATGGAGTTGGAGATGACAGTTTCATAAATGTCTCTGGTTGAGACAAACCGGATGTCGATTCGTTTTTCTGCAGTAAAGGCAGCTTCTTCCATGGCATTGTCCAGAAAGATTCCCAGAATGCGGACAAAGTCCAGAAAATCTATGTTATCTGTAATCAGACTTTCCTTGAACGTGCCGTCAAAAGACAGATGGATATCCAGGTGTTCACGGAAGCCGGAAGAAATCTTATAATATAGAAAAGCTCTCAGCTGCTCATCATCTGCCTGCTGCAGCTGGGCATATAAATCATTTTTCTTTAATTCACTCTGGAAATAAGGGTTGACTGTCTGTTGAAAATATTCTTTCAGAGGTTCATCGTGACTGTTCTCGATCAGATGGCTCAGGGTAAATAAAATATTTTTCATATCGTGTTTGAGATTCCGTATCTCTGTCAGATTTTTTTCCAGGTCATTGCTGTAAAGAAGCAGATTTTCTTCGTTCCGCCGCTTTGCGTCAATGGTAAAGCGGTATTTGGAAAACATCAGCAGGGTTATCAGAATAATGATCTGAATCAGCATAACAAAAACTGTTATAATATTGATACTTTTTGTGAGCTGGCTGTAAAATTCTAAATAATTATTCGTATAAAATTTTATCATGAGGACAGAGAGCTGATATTGAAAGACCAGTCCCCATGCAAATAATAGAATGGTGCAGATGATAAAATTGCGGGCAATCTTTGGATAAGATTTTTCCAGCAATGAGATTTTTAAAAGAAACCGGCCGAACAGCCTGCGGATCAAAAAAACAAAAAGAGCATCCAGCAGGATCACAGCAGCGGATAAAAGCGCAAAGATTCCTATTTTAATTAAATATTCCGCCTGCTGCCCATTGGCATAGCTGAAATAAATGTCCATAAACGAATCGTAAATCATCCGCAGGAACAGCCTGTTGACCACATATAGAATAAAAGTGATCCACGAAAAAAACACTTGGCCGTTTTGAAGCTCTTTCCTGTAATAGCTGATGCCAAAGATCAGAAAGAATATAAAGAAATCTGAAATTGTTTCTATAAAAAAGGGCTTTGACACTGCCAGCAGGATGGCAGAAAACAGCAGCAAATAATCCGGAAGCCGGAAACGCAGCAGATTTAAAATGGCAATGGACAGGACTGATACTAAGCTGATTACAAAATACTGCATAAAAGTGGTGCCTGTCATATTTTTAATCCGCCAAAACAGAAGGTACCAGATCAGTCCGAGGACAAAAGGATACAGGATCAATACGAACTTCCTAGCCGTGGTTTCCATAGATAACTCCTTTTATTTCGTTTCTCTGCCGGAATGAGCAGGGAGCTGTGTCTCCGTTAATAAACTTAATCATTCCGTCGGAAAGGCCGATCATGTGACACTTTTGGACGATCACCGAGCGGTGGCTTTTTATGAATCCATCACCTAAAGATTCCAATGCATGGTCTATGGTTTCCCGGACAGTAATAGAAGAGCCGTTTACTGTGTGATAGCAGATACAGTGAGATTTTGTTTTGACTGCTTCCACATAGAGGATATCGGCTGTGGGAAGAGAAAGCTCTTCATCGGTACCGATCTTCAAAGTTACTGTATCAGTATCCGTCTCAGGGTGGCTGGACGGAAGACTTTTTTGTGCAAGATAGATATACTGGTAGCAGCACTGGTTCATTTTGTTAATGTCCGTGGTTTTCTCAATGAAGCCAAAAGGCTCGACCCCGGATTTCAGAACATTCAGTGCCAGTTCATAGTGGTTTGTGACAAATACGATCTTTGATCCTGGAGAATTCTTTTTGATTTGTTTTGCAATATCAATTCCATTAAATTCATTGCTTCCAAAATCCAGATCTAAAAAGAAAAGATAGTCGCCTGGATTCTTCTTTAAATAGAGAAACAATTCCTGATAGCCGGAGGCAACACATGCCACACGGCCTTCAGAGACCGACTCTGATAAAATATGTTCTACCTGCTCTTTGATAATCTTCAAGATAAAAGGATCATCGTCACAGAGAATGATTTCTAACATAAAACTCCTTTCTGTCTGCCTGATCTTCGTTGGCTCCTATACAGGAACCACTATAAAAGATGAACCCCGCCCTGTCATAAAAATAACCTATAATTAAGGAAATGCAACGCGAAGTAATCCGTGTTTGCTACGTTCAGGACAAAAAAACTGCGGCCGGGGAATATGACAAATTAAGACTGCCGTTGATATACCGATTATATCACAAGTGAAAAGTATACCCAAAAGGACATTCCACAGTAAGGTATAAAATGATTTATTTGTGTGGAATTTTATGGAAATTTAATAATTAAAATCAGCTCAACATCATAGACTTTGCATGTATTCTATGCTAATATATTGCTATGTTAACAAGTGAGGTGATGCAGTGAGTAATTTCGAGAACACGATGTTAAAAATGATGTCTGAATTGACTGTCAATATGGCAAGTATGAGTACGGATATAAGTACTTTGAAAAAAGATTTTACATCAGTGAGAGAAGAAGTCACATCAGTAAGAGAACAAGTCGAATCAGTGAGTGAAGAGGTCACATCAGTAAGAGAACAAGTCACATCAGTAAGTGAAGAAGTCGAAACAGTAAGAGAACAAGTCACATCAGTGAGTGAAGAAGTCGAAACAGTAAGAGAACAAGTCACATTAGTAAGTGAAGAAGTCGAAACAGTAAGTGAAGAAGTCACATCAGTAAGAGAACAAGTCACATCAGTAAGTGAAGAAGTCACATCAGTGAGTGAAGAAGTCATATCAGTAAGAGAACAAGTCGAATCAGTGAGTGAAGAAGTTACATCAGTGAGTAAAGAAGTTTCGACTATAAAGAAGGATGTTGTTTTCCTAAAGGCAGATTTAAAGACAGTAAAAGACAGCATTACAAACTTAGAGATTACACAGCAAAATGAAATACTGCCGCGTTTAAAAGAGATCGAGTCCTGTTACTTAGATACCTACAAACGTTATCAAGACGGCAGCGATGATATTGAATCTCTTAAAGTGGATGTAACGATGATTAAAAAATTTTTGGCACAGGCAAATTAAATTATAACAGTATATATAAAACCCGTGTAATGTTGATTTTAACAGGCTCACACGGGTTGTTTTTATCTTGTGCAATTGGAAGGAAAGGAAGTAAGGACCATGACAAAAATAGATATTGTATCAGGTTTTTTAGGAGCAGGAAAAACAACGCTGATCAAAAAGCTTTTAAAAGAGGCTTTGGGGCAGGAAAAGGTCGTTCTGATTGAAAATGAATTTGGAGAGATCGGCATTGACGGAGGATTTTTAAAAGAGGCGGGAATCCAGGTGACGGAAATGAATTCCGGGTGTATCTGCTGTTCTCTGGTAGGCGACTTCGGCACTGCACTGAATGAAGTCGTATCAAAATATGCCCCGGACCGCATCATTATTGAGCCTTCCGGCGTTGGAAAACTGTCTGATGTGATCAAGGCGGTGCAGAAGGAGGCAGAGAACTGCAGTCTTTCACTGAATAGTTTTGTCACCGTGGCAGATGCGAAAAAATGTAAGATGTATATGAAGAATTTTGGGGAGTTTTATAATAACCAGATCGAATATGCAGGTACTGTCATTTTAAGCAGAACAGGGAATATGCAGGAGGACAAGCTTCAAAAGGCAGCAGAGCTCATCAGGGAGCATAATCAGACAGCGGCAGTCATTACCACACCATGGGAAGAACTTGAGGGTAAAAAAATTCTGGCTGTAATGGAAGAAGGGAATCAGCTGTCCAAAGAACTTTTTGAAGAGGAGGAAATTTGTCCGGAGTGCGGACATCATCATGACCATGAGCACGGGCATCATCACAGTCATGACCATGAGCATGGAGATCACCATCATCACCATGCAGATGAAATATTTACAAGCTGGGGAATAGAAACACCGCAGAAGTTCAAAGAAGAAACATTAAAGAGGATTCTAAAAGAATTATCGGAGACGGATGCGTTTGGAACCATTCTGAGGGCAAAGGGAATCGTAGAAGGTGAAGATAAGTCATGGATGCATTTTGACCTGGTGCCCGGAGAATATGAAATCCGCCGCGGAGATGCAGATTACACCGGCAGGATCTGTGTTATAGGTGCAGATCTTGACACATTAAAGATTCAAGAACTTTTCGGGCTGAAGCAGGGAGGTGCATAATATGGAAATGCCGGTATATCTTATATGGGGATTTTTAGAGAGCGGGAAAACTTCCTTTATTAAAGATACTTTGAGCCAGGAGTATTTTGCAGACGGGGAACGCACAATGATTCTTTCATTTGAAGAAGGTGAGGAAGAATACGGGAAAGATTTTCTGGAGGAAAGCAATTCCTTTGTTATAGAGGTAGACGACATAGATGAGTTCTCTCCGTCTTTTGTGGAAAACTGTGAAAAAAATTATCATCCGGACCGTATTATGATTGAATATAACGGCATGTACCAGATTGAGGACGTTATGGATGTGATCGATGAGACAGATTTGGAACTGTATCAGATCATTGTTATGGTGGACGCATCCACTGCACAGCTGTATATGAAAAATATGCGTTCCCTGATGGTAGAAATGTTTAAGATGGCTGACATGGTTATTTTCAACCGCTGCACTGATGAGACCAATGCATCTTCCTACAGGAGAAGCATCAAAGCTGTCAACCGGAGGGCGCAGGTAGGCTTTGAACGGGCAGACGGAAAAGAATTTGAGATGAACGAGATGCTTCCGTATGATCCGGAAGCAGAGGTTATAAAAGTGCAGGAGGAAGATTTCGGGATCTGGTATATCGACGTTTTGGAACGTCCAAATGTTTATCTGGGGAACGTTGTGGAGCTTTCCAATGTGTTTGTCAGAAGACCTCAGGGGATTCCTGCCGGACTGATTCTGCCGGGGCGTTCTGCCATGACCTGCTGTGAGGATGATATCACATTTATCGGTTTCATCTGCAAAATGCAGCATGTAAAATCCTCCACAATAAAAAAGGTCAGGGACGGTTCATGGGCCACGCTGACTGCAAAGATCGGCATGGAGAATCATGAAGCTTACGGCGGAGAGCGCGGGCCGGTGCTGCAGGCTCTGCGCATTGAACAGGGAGTACAGCCAAAAGATAAACTGATCTACTTTTAAACAGAAACATACAGGATATGGAGACAAACGTTGAGGAATTGGCCTGAACGTTTGTCTTTATTTTTTTCTGGGCAGGATGATGTCCAACACAAGGTTTTTTTGCCACAGTTCCTTTCATTTTCTTTATACTTAAAATTGTTCAAAAAGCTGAAGAGATAAAAACAGGAGGAACTGGAATGAAAAGAAAAAGTGTATGGCTGCTGGTTATTATCTTTGCCGCTGTCTTATGGTCTAAAGGAGGAAATTGGTTTAAAGAGGATATGCACATCCTGGATCATATTTCAAGGGAGGCATCAAACCTCAGACAAGTATCAAACCACAAGATTTACAGTGACTTTGCAGTGCTGGCAGAGAGGAACACCGGAAAGATTTTAATCAATAAGCAGGGAGAAGAAAAGCTGTATCCGGCATCTTTAACAAAGCTTATGACGGTTTTGGTTGCCGTGGAATCAGTTTCAAATGACAACAGGGAAATTGTAATGACAGATGATGTTTTTAATAATTTAACACAAATGCATGCTTCTATGGCAGGTTTTCTGCCTGGCGAAAAAGTAAAAATTAGAGATCTTTATTACGGTGCCATGCTGCCGTCAGGAGCAGAGTGCTGTATCCGGCTGGCAAAGTATTTGTCAGGCAGTGAGGATAAGTTTGCTGTGCTTATGAATAAAAAAGCGAAGGAAATCGGAATGGAGCATACCAATTTTGTAAATTCAACGGGCCTTCATAATCCGGCCCATGTTACAACAGCCAGGGATCTGGAGATTCTTCTCCGCTATGCACTGAAAAATCCCAAATTCAGAAAGGTTTTTCAAACGATGCAGTACAGGACCGGAGCCACTGCAAAGCATCCGGAAGGTCTTCTTCTCCGCAGTACCCTGACCGAGTATAAAAACCAGCTGGAGCCAAAGGACGGAAGTTTCCTGGGCGGAAAGACCGGATATACAAAGGAAGCGGGACTCTGTCTGGCAAGCTGGGTGAAAATACGGGGAAAAGAGTATATTTTGGTGACGGCAGGTGCCGGAGGAAATCATCAGACCAAGCCTTTTCATGTGCTTGACGCAGAATCTATATATCAGGAATTATAGGAAGTCTAAACGGATATTCCTCTGCATACACTGTAAAAACAGAGAATGCAGGGGATTTTTATGAAAGAGTATATTGAAGAACGCGCGGTAGAAGTCGGCAATTATATTGTAGATAAAAAAGCTACAGTCAGACAAACTGCCAAGGTGTTCGGAATCTCTAAATCTACCGTACATAAAGATGTGACAGAACGGTTGGAGAAGATCAACCAGTCCCTGGCCAGAAGAGCCAGAGAGGTATTGGATCTCAACAAATCGGAACGTCATATACGGGGCGGCTTGGCGACCCGTGGAAAATACGAGAAGATTAAAAAAGATACAAAAGCAATTCAGGGGTGAATTGCTTTTGTATCTTTATGGGTCACCGGCCGGCGTTGGCATTTCCCGCCTGGTTATGTAACAGCTGTTCATTGTATTTCAGCAGAGAGGATATAGGTTTGGACAATGTCAGGTACTGTCTTGTATGGCACCTGAGAGAAGATGTCTTCTGAGCGTAAAGCTTCTGGGGAGAAAAGAAATCAGAGCCTTCAAACGGTGTCCTCTTAATGGAAATATCAATCACAATGTCTAAAAACCGATTCTGGTGAAAGATCTTTCTGGTGCACTCCTTTTTATAGGTTGGATGAAGCTTATTGATCGTGAACTGGAAATACAGAGAATTCATCGCCGGCTCATCACTTTCCAGCAGAAAATGATAATCACCGTTTAATATCTTCTGTACTTCATCCTGGGTCAGAGAAAACTTCGTCTTATTGGCCACATGTCCGCTGGTCTGATTCTGTATGAAGAAAAAGTTTGTATGATCTTCTTCGTAGATATAATAGCGGATATTGGGTTCCTTTTCCACCCCTTCAAACATCAGTACTCTTACCGGCATGCTGATCATGTACTTCTCAGGGGATGCAGACAGCAGATATTCTTCCTGGATCTTTTCGTATTCTGCCTGGCTTATGTTCTTGTTCACTTCAGTATAAGAAAGCTTTTCTACTAATATTTTACCCATATTAACTCCAATACGCAGTTTTGGTTTATTGTTTCCTATCAATATACTAGTGATATTATATCAAATCGTGCCTATAAAATCATGACTTATTTCTAAAAAAAGTCTTAAATTTGCGTGGATTTTCATTGTTCCCTATGTTAAGATTACCAAAAAGGAGGAGCTATGGATTTATTTGATTATGCAAGACAGAAAAACAGCAGGAAAGAAGCTCCGCTGGCCGGGAGAATGCGGCCGGAATCCCTTGATGAAGTCGTGGGACAGGAGCATATTATAGGAAAGGACAAGCTTCTTTACCGGGCAATCCAGGCTGATAAACTCAGTTCTATTATTTTTTACGGACCGCCGGGTACGGGGAAGACAACGCTGGCAAGAGTGATTGCCCATACAACCCAGGCCAATTTTGTTCAGATGAATGCCACCACATCCGGCAAGAAAGAAATGCAGGAGGCAGTGAAGGAGGCCAAGGAAGCTCTGGGGATGTTCCAGAAGAAAACTATCCTGTTTATCGACGAGATTCACAGGTTTAATAAGGCACAGCAGGATTATCTGCTGCCTTTTGTGGAGGACGGAACGATTATTTTGATCGGTGCGACTACAGAAAATCCGTATTTTGAGGTGAATCAGGCTTTGATTTCCCGGTCCAATGTCTTTGAACTTAAGTCTCTGGAGGCGGAGGATATCAAGAAACTGCTCATAAGAGCCGTGACGGATGACGAAAAGGGCATGGGAATCTACGGGGCAAAGATTACAGATGAAGCTTTGGATTTTCTGTCGGATATGGCGGAGGGAGATGCCAGAAGTGCACTCAATGCCATTGAGCTTGGAATTCTCACTACACAGCCGGGAGAAGACGGAGCTATCGAGATCGGCATTGATGTGGCCCAGGAATGTATCCAGAAGCGGGTTATGCGGTATGACAAAGGCGGAGACAACCACTACGATATTATCTCGGCATTTATCAAAAGTATGAGAGGATCAGATCCTGATGCGGCAGTTTATTATCTGGCCCGGATGATCGATGCAGGAGAGAGCGTTACGTTTATTGCCCGCAGAATCATGATCTGCGCATCCGAGGATGTAGGAAATGCAGATCCCCAGGCGTTGCAGGTAGCAGTGGCGGCATCCCAGGCCGTGGAACGGATCGGACTTCCGGAAGCCCGGATTATTCTGGCTCAGGCAGTGACCTATGTGGCAGGTGCGCCTAAGAGCAATGCAGCTTATATGGCTGTAGACAAAGCGCTGAACGCCGTGAGACAGAAAAAGAACGGGATGGTTCCCAACCATCTGAGAGATTCCCACTACAAAGGGGCATCAAAACTGGGAAGAGGCATCGGGTACCAGTATGCTCATGATTACCCGGGACATTATGTAAAACAGCAGTATCTGCCGGACGAGCTTTCAGGGACAGTGTTTTATGAACCTACAGAAAATGGATATGAGAAATACATCAAAAAGTACTTAGACGGTTTAAGGGAGGAATAAATCATGGAAAATTTACAGGACGGATACCTGCTGAGCAACGGGGTCAAGATTCCCTGTATCGGATTCGGGACATGGAAGTCCCCGGATGATACAGTCTGCGAGAGTGTAAAAATGGCCATTCAGGCAGGCTACCGTCATATTGACGGGGCAGCAGCTTACGCCAATGAGGCAGGAGTGGGAAAAGGGATCCGGGAGAGCGGGGTGCCGAGAGAAGAGCTGTTTATTACAAGCAAGCTGCCCAACGCAGATCATGGATATGAATCAGCCAAAACATCTTTTGAAAGGACTCTCAGCCAGATGGGTCTAGAATATCTGGATCTCTATCTGATCCACTGGCCGGTTGTCATTGAACATAAAGACGATTATGAGCAGGACATATTAGACACATGGAGAGCTTTTGAAGACCTCTATAAAGCTGGTAAGATCAGAGCCATCGGTGTGAGCAATTTTATGATTGAGCATCTGGAGATTTTAAGGAAACATGCAGAGATCATGCCCATGGTCAACCAGGTGCAGCTTCACCCGCAGCATCCCCAGGAGGAAATGACAGCCTACTGTAAGGAAAACGGCATCGTGGCAGAGGCCTGGAGCCCGCTGATTCAGGGACAGGCATTTAAAAGGGAATTGTTAAAGAAGATGGCCCAAAAGTATGATCGGACCATTGCACAGATCTGCATCAGATGGATCATGCAGAAAGGGGTGGTACCGCTTCCGAAGGCGTCGAACATGGAGAGGATCAAAGGCAATGCCGATGTATTTGACTTTGAAATATCCAAGGAAGATATGGAGGAGATCGCCACACTCAGATCTTATGGCATGATCGGGGATGAGCCAAACATCCCGAGAACAAAACAAGTCGTCGGATTTTAAAAGACAGAGGGTTCTTCCGGAAATTAAGAAGTACCCTCTGTCTTTATTTTTGTCCTTTTTTATAAAGGAAAATAAGCACCCACAGCAGCAGCGGATAAAAAAACATCAGTGCCAGCATGCCAAAAAATGCCCGGTTTCCGGTAAATGCACAAAACAGAGTGAGGCCTATTACCAGAAGGATGGAAAGAATGACAAGAATGGAAAGAATTCGTTTTGTTGTCTGTTTCATAGAGATATCCTTTCCAGAGCCAGGTCTTTTAAATGATCCAGGTCAGCGGCATCAAGTCCATGCTGTATGAGATGGGATCCAAGGTCAAATTTCTCAAAACATTGAAGGAGCTGTTCTATGGTTTCGGCGTCTGAGCGCAGCATCGGCAGCATTGCCTGATAATCGGGCAGACCAGCAGCAGCCTTGTTGATACCCTGTTCGTTGTAGGTGAAGGAAACCTGGTAGTCTGCAATGATATCCTCTCTGGCCGCACCAAGAAGAGTTAAGAGGACAGCAGCAAGGACACCTGTCCGGTCTTTTCCCGCGGTACAGTGAAATAAGACTCCGCCTTTTTCCAGACATTGAATGACGGTTTTTACTGCAGCTGCAAGCAGATCAGGGCTGTCAGACAGAATTTTCTGATATCCGTCAGCCAGGCTTTTTGTGAAGGCCTTGGATGCAGATTCTGCGGCATTTGAGAAATCAATCTCATCCTCCTGAAGAGGGCAGTGGAAATACTCCATAGTCTGCGGTATCTGATCTTTCATCAGAAGTGTCTCAGATTTGCTTCGAAGGTCAATAACAGAAACAATTCCGCAGTTTTCAAGCTTCGACCACTCATCCGGAGTGAGGAAAGCCAGACAGTCGCCGCGGTACAGACGGTTCCAGCGGATAAGGGAACCATCCATTGTTTCAAGTCCGCCCAAATCCCTGATATTAAATGCATGGTTTAAACAGATTCTTTTTAATGGTATAAAATTCAATTGATAACCTCCTGCACAATATAGTTGCTGCTTCTATTTTAATGGGAAGCAGAAGAAGATACAAGAGGTGTTTTAGATTTCTATACCTTATCGTGCGGAGCACGCTCATCCGAAGGATATAAAATGCGGTGTGCCCTGTGGGTATGACATTTTGACCGGTTCTCCGGCTTGCTGTCTCAGGAATGTAAGATTTTCTAACTTTCAGCCAAGCTTCTCCGGCGGCCCGTTCGGAACTCGCTTACGCTCAAACAGCCTCAAAAAACTAACATCCCTTCGAATGCAAGGCCTCCGAACTGGTCAAAATGGACGTAATGTCTGCTGGAGAAGGGCAGCCATAAAACAGAAGGTTTCTTTTAGAGATAAGTTTTTCTTCACTGTCGGAAGGAGGCCTTTCCAGAGCCGACTGGAGATAGTGAAGAAAAACTCATACATAAAAAAACATGCAGAAAGCTCTGTAACCCAAAGCTTCCTGCATGTCAAGGGGAGGATAAGTAATCTAATCTGTCGATTAGACATTAACAGTATGTCCTCTGTAATTTTTTTTATTCACAGATTGAAAAATTTTATTAAATTTGTTATAGTATCATAAGTATCACGAAAGCAATAAAATCAATTAAAGGATGGATAAATCATGGGATTACTACAGGAATGGCGTGACTACGCATATAAGTTTGACGACCGTACAAAGGAAGGACAGCAGTTCTGGCTTTCTTATTTCGGCATTGAAAAAGAAATTTATGTAAAATTATTATCTGATAAAGACTCTGTAGAAAAAGGAACTGTAAAAGAGCTGGCTGAAAAGTTTGAGACAGAACTCCAGTTTTTCGTAGGATTCCTGGATGGGATCAATGACAGTCTGAAGACTCCGAATCCAATCGAAGAGATGGAAGAGGATACAGAGGTATCTTTGGATATTGATTTTGAAAAGCTCTACTATAACATGGTAGCATGCCGCGCAGAATGGCTGTATGAGCTGGAGCAGTGGGATGATATCCTGCCGGAGGAAAGAAGGAAAGAGTTATACAAGGAACAAAAGTCATCCACAACGGTCGTTAAAGGTGAAAAGATCGGAAGAAATGATCCTTGTCCCTGCGGAAGCGGTAAGAAATATAAAAAGTGCTGTGGAAGAAATGCATAAGAGATTATAACGCCGGAAAAGTTGTCAATCAAGATTGGCAGCTTTTTGTTTTAGGAAGGTAAAAATATGAAAAAGAGAGAAGATCATATCGCCTGGAGAAAGCTGGACAATACGGCACAGCTGTTTCCGGTCATTGCAAACAAGGAGATCAGCCATGTCTACCGTATTTCGGCCACGCTGAAAGAGGAAATTAGGCCTGAGCTCCTTCAGAGAGCGCTGGAGGATATTCTGCCCTGGTTTGATGTGTTCAGGGTTCGTCTTCGGAGAGGATTTTTCTGGTTTTATTTTGAAGAAAACAAAAACAGGCCGGAGGTGGAAGATGAGACAGAGTATCCATGCCGTTATATAGATCCCCATGGGAGAAGAAAGTTCTTGTTTCGAGTTTCCTATTACCGCAGACGGATCAATCTGGAAGTTTTCCATGCTGTCTCAGACGGTATGGGTGCAGTTACTTTTTTGAAAGAGCTGACTTACCGTTATATAGATCTCTGCAGAAGCCGGGGTGTCCATAAGGTAAAAAAATATGTTCCTAGTGAGGAATGTATTCTTGATCAGGAAGACAGTTATATAAAGCACTACAGGAAGAAAAAGGGAAAGAGCTACAGTACAAAAAAGGCATACCAGATCAAAGGCAGAAAGCTGTACGGAGCTGCAATCAGCGTCATTCACGGATACGTCAGCATCGGAGATTTGAAGAAGGTATGCAGAAAGTATGGCGTCAGTGTTACCAAGTATCTGACAGCAGTGATGATCTACAGCATCTATGAGGAATACATGAATAAGCAGAAAGAGGAAAATCCTGTCTGCATCAATCTGCCGGTAAATCTGCGGGCATTTTTTGACTCCAGTACAACAAGCAATTTTTTTGCAGTGACCATGATCGAGTTTTTATCGAAGGGAGACGGCCACACGTTTCAGGAGATACTTTCTGAAGTCAGCCGGCAGATGGATGAAAAGATCACAAAGGAAAAGATCGAGGACGTGCTGGCGTATAATGTATCAGCAGAGAAGAACCGGCTCATCCGGGTGCTTCCTTTATTTATGAAGAATCTGGGGCTCAGCTATACATTCAGGCGTTCCAGTAAATCGGCCACCACAACCTTATCCAATCTGGGCCAGATAAAAGTGCTGAAAGAGTACGAGGCGGAGATAGAGAAGTTCCATGTAATGATGGGGGTATTTAAGACCCAGGAGATTAAATGTGCCATGTTAAGCTATCAGGATCAGGCGGTCATTACTTTTACATCTGTATTTCAGGAAAGCTATCTGCAGAAAGCGTTTTTCAGGAATCTGACCAGAGAAGGAATCAAAGTATCGATAGAAAGCAATGGGGTAATCAATGAAAAGGTGTAAAAGCTGCCAGGTGGAAGTCCTGGATAATACAATGACATGCCCGCTCTGCAACAGAGTACTCAGTGACGACGGGAAAGAGTTCCGGCCGGAGAGAATGTACCCTGACCCGGAAGAAGACAGAGAGAGGCTGTACGGAATTAAAAATATATTTTTTATACTGCTCGGTATGATCGCAGTGCTGATGGGAATCATTAATTATATTACATATAATGGATTTTTATGGTCTGTGATTGTCATGGCAAGTATTTTATATCTGATGATGACTGTATCTTACTCTATCGTAAACAGGAGAAATCTTGCTGCCAAGATTGTTGTGGAAGTGATCGGCGGAGGCATCCTTGTATTTGTTATTGACTATGTCATCGGATATGAGGGATGGTCTGTGGCTTACGTGATTCCGGGGCTGATCCTGACAGCGGATCTGGCCATGGTAGTCCTGGTTCTGGTCAACAGAAAGACGTGGTACAGTTATCTTATGTATCTGATATTTATTGCAGCATTGAGTCTGATACCGGTTATTTTGTATCTGTTCGGACTTTTTGAGCAGCCGCTGGTGGCATTGATCTCCTGCGGAATTTCTGTGCTGACTGTTTTTATTATTCTTGCAGCGGGAAATAAAAAAGGGAAAAATGAGCTGGCCAGAAGATTTCACACCTGATATGGAAGGAGCATACAATGAAACGAGCAAGTTTACGCGGACAGATGGCGGTTCAATGCATCAGAGGACTTACAGCAACACCCAGGGGCAGGTCCTATGCAACAGGAATGGGACATCAGAATCCGGATGAATACCAGTGGAGATGCCCCAGAGGATATACAAATGAAAAGCTTTCAGGGGGAGAGTTCCGGATGGAATTTCTTTCACCGAAGCAAGACAGGAATGACACGGCAGTGCTGCAGCTTCACGGCGGCGGATATATCGGTACTCTGAGAAATGCTTACCGCAGGGCAGCTGTTCAGTATTCTGTCTGCAGCGGGGGAGGAAGTGTGCTATCTCCTGATTACAGAGTTGTGCCGGAGCATCCGTTTCCTGCTGCATTGGAAGATGCGGTTTCTGCTTACCGCTGGCTTCTGGGTCAGCAGGGATATGATCCGAAAAAGATTGTTGTGGCAGGAGATTCTGCAGGAGGGGGCCTTGCGCTGGCTCTTGGGCTGTACCTGAAGGACCATGGTCTTCCTATGCCCGGAGGTTTTATACTGATGTCTCCATGGACCGATTTGACTTTAAGCGGAGAGAGCCTTAAGTATAACTATGGAAGAGATCCCCTGTTCGGCAGATCCAAAGCAACGATGATATACAATTCTTTATATCCGGGAGACCATGATGTGAGGAATCCATATATTTCTCCGCTGTTCGGAGATTTTCACGGGTTTCCTCCCATGCTCTTTCAGGCGGGCGGCAGGGAAGTGCTGCTGGATGACACTTTGAGAGCGGCCAGGAAGGCAAAAGAAAGCGGGGTTTCTGTGAGAAACAGTATTTATCCTGACATGTTCCATGTGTTCCAGCTGGCAATGGGGCTGTTTCCTGAGAGCAAAGCCGCATGGAGAGAGATCCGGGCATACTTCAAAAAGACCCTGGGCAAATAGTCCGGCAAAGAGATCACGAAATATTCACAAATCAGTTCTTGTATTTTAAATTGCACTGTGCTATGATAGCGATTAGTCAACTAATGATTAGACAACTAATTTATCTTGAAAGGAGAAATCATGTATGAAGATGACGGCATTTATCATTTGCTGCTGAAGATAAACCATAAAAATTTTGCAATCGGGTTTGCCTATTTAAAAGAGGCCGATCTCCATCCGGGGCAAATGCCGCTGATTACCAGTCTTTATAAAAGAGAAGGGGTGACCCAGAAGGAAATTGCAGATAAATTGGGGATTAAGCCTTCTACCATTAATGTGATGATCCGCAGGCTTGAGAAGAAAGAGTTTGTCATCAGAAAGCAGGACCCGGAAGATCAGAGAAGGAGCCTTGTGTATCTCACGGTACACGGACGCCGGATTTACGAAAAAATCTCCGGAGCTGCCGTTGAAATCAAAGATGAAGTTATGAAGACCTTTACGGAAGAGGAGAAGGATGAACTGTTCCGTCTGCTCACAAAATTTTATGAGGGGCTGGAGAAGTTAGTTGATTTGGAAATGGGAACTTGTAAATGTAAGGAATAGTCGTAGAAAGGAGACAACATGCTGAAAATATTCCGATATTTAAAAAAAGCATATATCCCAATTGCATGTATTGTTCTGCTTTTATGTGTGCAGGTCAGCTGTGAACTGACGATCCCGACCTATACGTCCGATATCGTCAACGTCGGAATCCAGCAGGGCGGAATTGAGGATGCAGTTCCTGACGCCATGCGTGAAGAGACAATGCAGGCACTGAACGGAATGATGAAACAAAAGGATGCAAAGAAAGTTAAGGATGCCTATGAGCTGTACACCAAAGATCAGGTGAAGAACTCAGATTATGACTCCTATAAAAAAGGCCGCCTCTATGTGAAAAAGAACATCAGCAAAAAGGAGAGGGAGGAACTTGATAAGATCCTGTCCAAACCAATGTTGATGCTGGAAATGAAAATGATGCAGCAGAGCGGACAGAGCAGTAAAGAAAGTGCAAAGATGGCTCAGAAATTTAAAGGCAAGAGCATTGATGACATGCCGGACAGTATTATCAGCCAGGCAGCCATTTCCTTTGTAAAAGCTGAGTATAAAGCCATGGGACTGGATCTGGACCAGATTCAGACCAATTACATGTTAAAGACCGGAGCAATCATGGTAGGGCTTGCACTGCTGGCTATGGCTGTGGCAGTAACTGTTGTGCTTTTATCAGCAAAGCTTGCAGCCAGACTGAGCCGTATCCTGAGAGACCATATTTTCAAAAAGGTCATGGATTTTACAAACTCAGAGTTTGATAAATTTTCTACAGCCTCTTTGATTACCAGAAGTACAAATGACATTCAGCAGATTCAGATGTTCGTGACCATGATGTTCCGTATCGTGGTATTTGCGCCTCTGATGGGTCTTGGAGGTATTTATAAAGTACTGAAGACTAATGTAAACATGACTTGGACCATTGCTATCGGAGTTGTGGCAATCATGACCGTAATCTTAGTACTGTTTACAGTAGCAATGCCGAAATTCAAATCTTTACAAAAGCTGATTGACAGGCTGAATCTGGTTTCCAGAGAGATTCTGACAGGACTCCCGGTTATCCGTGCATTCAGTACAGAAAAGCATGAAGAAGAAAGATTTGATAATGCCAATAAGAACCTTATGAAGACCAACCTGTTTGTCAACAGAGCCATGACGTTTATGATGCCGCTGATGATGCTGATTATGAACGGCCTTACAGTACTGATCGTCTATGTGGGAGCTGACAATATTGATATGGGAAGAATGCAGGTAGGAGATCTGATGGCATTCATCCAGTATGCAATGCAGATTATTATGTCCTTCTTGTTCATATCCATGGTGTCTATTATGATGCCGAGGGCTCAGGTTGCTGCAGAGCGTGTCAATGAGATTCTGGACACCGAAGTGATGATCAAAGACCCGGAACAGCCAAAAGAATTTTTAAGAGAGAAAAAGGGAGTAGTGGAATTTGATCATGTGACGTTCCGCTATCCTGATGCAGACGAGGACATTCTCCACGATATCAGTTTTACAGCGCCTTCCGGCAAGACCACAGCGTTTATCGGAAGCACCGGAAGCGGAAAATCTACATTGATCAATCTGATTCCAAGGTTTTTTGATGTGACAGAGGGAAGGATTCTCATAGACGGAGTGGATATCCGCGATGTAAAACAGTCAGACCTGAGAGACAGACTTGGATATGTACCGCAGAAAGGTGTCTTGTTCTCCGGAACCATTGATTCTAATCTGCGCTATGGAAAAGAAGATGCAACAGAAGAACAGGTGAAAAAAGCGGCAAGGATTGCCCAGGCCACAGACTTCATTGAAGAGAAGAAAGAGGGATACGAGGCACCGATTGCCCAGGGAGGATCCAATGTTTCCGGAGGACAGAAGCAGAGGCTTTCTATCGCCAGGGCCATTGCAAAAGATCCGGAAATTTACATTTTTGATGACAGCTTTTCAGCACTTGATTATAAAACAGATGTAACTCTCCGGCAGGCACTTGGCAGAGAAACTGCAGGCAGTACGACGTTGATCGTAGCGCAGAGAATCAGCACCATCCTGCACGCAGATCAGATTGTTGTTTTAGACGAAGGCCGTGTTGTCGGAACAGGTACTCACGAAGAATTGCTGGAATCATGTCCGGTCTACTTACAGATTGCAAAATCCCAGTTATCAGAAGATGATTTTGCAAAAGCGAGGGAGGTGTCAGAACATGAGTAATGAGGCAAAAAGACCAGTAAGAAGAATGGGGCATGGCCCCATACAGGGCGGCGGTGAAAAAGCAAAAGACTTCAAAGGGACGATCAAAAAGCTTTTAAAGTACATGAAACGTTATTACGGAGCTGTCGCTTTTGTTATATTATTTGCCATAGCCAGTACCGTGTTTAATATTGTGGGGCCTACCATTTTGGGAAATGCCACAACGGAAATTTTTAATGGCCTGGTAAAAAAAGTCCAGGGAACCGGAAGTATAGATTTCAGCAAAATCAGGAGTATTCTGATAATGCTTCTCGGACTGTACCTGACATCTGCGGCTTTTTCATTCCTGCAGGGACTGATTATGACCCATGTGTCAAACAATACTACCTACCAGATGAGAAAAGATATTTCTGAGAAGATTCACAGAATGCCGATGAAATATTTTGAGAGCAGAACCTTTGGGGAAGTATTGTCAAGGATTACAAATGATGTGGATACTCTTGGACAGAGTTTGAATCAGAGTATGACACAGATTATCACTTCCGTGGCTACAATCATCGGAGTGTTTGTGATGATGATACGGATCAGTATCCCGATGACCATCGCAGTTGTTCTGATCCTCCCGCTGTCTTTTCTGCTGATCGGAGCGATTATGAAAAAATCCCAGCCTTATTTCCAGGCACAGCAGGCACTGCTGGGAGAAGTCAACGGCCAGGTGGAAGAGATCTACAGCGGACACAACATTGTAAAAGTGTTTAATAAAGAAAAAAGTGTTGTGGAAGAGTTTGAAAAAGTCAACGGAAAATTATATAATTCTGCATGGAGGTCCCAGTTCTTTTCAGGAGCGATGATGCCTCTGATGCAGTTTGTGGGCAACTTAGGGTATGTGGTTGTGGCAATTCTGGGCGGATTTCTGGCGATTAAGAATACCATTGAAGTCGGACAGATCCAGTCTTTCATCCAGTATGTGAGAAACTTTACCCAGCCTATCACTCAGCTGGCCCAGGTCGGCAATATGATGCAGACCACAGCAGCTTCGGCAGAGCGTGTCTTTGAATTCCTGGAAGAGGAAGAAGAAGAGGAAGTAACAGAAAATCCTGTGGATGTGGCTTCGCTGGAAGGAAATGTATCCTTTGAGAATGTATCCTTTGGATACAATAAAAACCAGACCATTATCCATGACTTCTCTGTAGAAGTGAAGGAAGGGCAGAAGATCGCCATTGTAGGTCCTACCGGTGCAGGAAAAACTACGCTGATCAAGCTTTTGATGAGATTTTATGATGTGAACGGCGGATCTATTAAGATAGACGGACACGATGTGAGAGATTTCAAAAGAAGTGACATCAGGCAGATGTTCGGCATGGTACTGCAGGATACATGGCTTTACAATGCCTCCGTCCGTGACAATATACGGTACGGAAAGCTGGACGCCAGTGAAGAAGAGATCCAGGGAGCGGCCAGAGCTGCATTTGCCCATCATTTTATCGAGACACAGCCGAAAGGTTATGATATGATAATAAATGAGGAGAGCAATAATATTTCCCAGGGACAGAAACAGCTTCTGACCATTGCAAGAGCGATTCTGGCAGATCCGAAGATCCTGATCCTGGATGAAGCCACCAGCTCTGTCGATACAAGGACAGAGGAGCGGATTCAGAAGGCTATGGATAACCTTATGGAAGGCAGGACCAGCTTTGTCATCGCCCATCGTCTTTCAACAATTAAAGATGCTGATGTGATCCTCGTTATGAATCACGGGGACATCGTAGAACAGGGGAATCATGAGCAGCTGCTTGCCAAAGGCGGCTTCTATGCGAACCTTTATAACAGTCAGTTTGAAACAGCAGACTAGAAGGGATACAATACCTTCCGGTCCTGAAGGCCTCCGGTACCGCCGGTGCATTTTGCACCGGCGTGCCAGAGGCTAAATTGCATTTATCACAAGGAGGGAATCATGGTACGTTTAGCATGTATAGGAACGAACTTTATCACAGATTGGCTGATGGAGGGAGTCCGGGAATTGGATGAGATCGAGCTTACAGCGGTCTATTCAAGGACTATGGAAAAAGGAAAAGAGTTTGCGGCCAAATACGGGGTGGACAAGGTATATGACAGCTATGAGGAGCTGGCAAAGGACCCTGAGATCGATGCGGTCTATGTGGCAAGTCCCACATACTGCCATTTTAAACACACAATGATGATGCTGAATCATAAAAAGCATGTTCTGTGTGAGAAACCGGTGGCATCAAACCTGACAGAACTGGAACTGATGATCCAGGCAGCCAGAGATAATCAGGTGGTATTTATGGAGGCGATGAAATCTGTACATACACCGGGATTCAAAGCAATGATGGAACATCTTCCAAAGCTGGGCGCCGTACGCCGTGCAACGATTCAATACTGCCAGTATTCTTCCCGCTATGATAATTTTAAGAACGGGATTATAGAAAATGCATTTAAGCCGGAGCTTTCCAATGGTGCGGTCATGGACATCGGAGTATACTGCGTTCATTTTCTGGCAGCGCTGTTTGGAATGCCTGAGAAAATATTGGCAGATGCAGTATTTTTGGAAAATGGTGCAGACGGAGCGGGATCTATCATTGCATCTTATGGGGATAAGCAGGCGGAAGTTATCTATTCAAAGATTACAAATTCCAAGCTGCCAACTCAAATCCAGGGGGAAAAGGGCTGCATGATTATTTCCGAGTGCCCGAACCCAATGCAGATCAGGATACTTTACAATGACGGAACAGAAGAAGTTCTGGAGTTTGAAAGCCGTTCCAACCCGATGATTTATGAGACAAAGACATTTATAAACCTGATTGAGGCAAAGCAGACAGATCATCCATATCTGGAGGCTTCTGTTATGGAGATGAAGATCATAGATGAGGTCAGACGGCAGACTGGAATTGTGTTTCCGGCAGACAAAATCAGAGAACAGTAAAGGAGCAGATTTTTATGAAGAAAAAACTGATTGCAGGAGGGCTGGTTTTCGTAATGTTCGCACTTTCTGCATGCCAGACTGCAAAAAAACAGGAAAAAACAGAAAAAGCAAAAACGACGGCCCAGACGTCCACAGAGGCAGAGGTGTTAAGCAAATATAAAGAGATTAAGATCAATGGGGCAAAGAAGACCGTTCAGATCGGGGAACCATCCAAGGGAGAGACGGTTGCCATTGTGAAGGTAAAGGGCTATGGGACAATGAAGTTCAAGTTTTTCCTGAAGGATTCTCCTTTGGCAGTGAAAAACTTTTTAACTCTGGCATCCAACGGCTATTATGACGGGATTATTTTTCACAGGGTTATCAAAGACTTTATGATCCAGGGAGGAGATCCTACAGGAACAGGAAAAGGCGGATCAAGCATCTGGGGAAAAGAGTTTAAGAATGAGACTTCAGATACGCTGATTCCGGTAAGAGGTGCCTTATGTATGGCAAATGCGGGACCGGATACCAACGGAAGCCAGTTTTTTGTAGTACAGAACCGTGAGGTTACCGATGATATGCTGGATTCTTCACCTGTGGAACTGACAGAAAGCCAGAGAAAGCTGTTTAAGGATCAGGGCGGATATCCGTCCTTAACCGGGGATTATACAGTATTCGGGCAGTTATATGACGGATATGATGTCCTGGATAAGATTGCACAGGCCCAGACAGTCTCAGATGCAAAGGCTGAAAATAAGCCGAAAAAAGATATTGTCATTGAAAAGATTACAGTAAAGAATTACTAGAACACCGCCGGGAGGGACAGATGCTTACCATCGGACTGGATCATACAAAAAAAGAACCGCTGTACAGGCAGATTTATGCCTATATCCGGGATGAAATACGAAGCGGGGCTCTGCCCTGCGGATCAAAGCTTCCGTCTACCAGAAGGCTGGCAAAGCACATGGATTTAAGCCGGAATACCATTGATCTGGCATATGGACAGCTCACTGCAGAAGGCTATATCGAAGCCAAGCCCAAACGGGGATATTTTGTCTGCCAGGTGGAAGACCTGGCTTCACTGGATATTCCAGTGGAGACGGAAGACGAAGAACCGGCAGCGGAAGAAGAAACAGCTCCATATGATTTCTCGCCGGTGGGAGTTGACATGTCCCTGTTTCCTTATAATGTGTGGAGGAAACTGCTCAGGGAAGTTATGATGGACGATAACAGTGAGCTATTTCAAAAGGGAGAAAATCAAGGCGATATGGAACTGCGCCGTGCCATAATGTATTACCTGAGACAGTCCCGGGGTGTCCACGTATCTGCCGGCCAGATTATCATAGGCGCAGGCATTGAGAATCTATTATTTCTTCTGAGACTGACCCTGGGCAAAGATCAGGTGATGGCTATGGAAAATCCGGCATATCTGAATGCATACCGCACGATCCGGGAACTGGGCTTCAGGATTCTTCCGGTCAATATGGATGAGGAGGGGCTGAAGGTTTCGGAATTGGAGCAAAGCGGAGCGGATCTTGTATATGTAACGCCGGCCCACCAGTACCCTACCGGTGTGGTGCTTCCAATAGGAAGAAGGAGCCGGCTGATGAAATGGGCCAGGGAAAAAGAAGGACGGTATATTATCGAGGATGACTATGACAGCGAATTCCGGTATTACGGCAAACCGATTCCTGCTCTGCAGGGAATCGACGAGAGCGGAAAAGTCATTTACCTCGGAACCTTTTCAAAAGCTATTGCCCCGGCTATCAGGATCGGATATATGGTGCTGCCCAAAAGCCTGATTGCTGCTTATAAGAAAACAGCAGGAAATTTTTCCTGTGCCGTATCGAGGATCGACCAGAGAGTGCTGACCTATTTTTTGTCAGAGGGTCATTTTGAACGGCACCAGAACAGGATGAGAAATGTATATAAAGAAAAACACGATCTGCTGATCCAGAAGCTTAAGGAAATTGACAGCCGGATCACAGTATATGGGGCAGGGGCAGGACTTCATGTACGCGTGGACTTTCAGATCAGGGATACAGAGTGGTTTGAAGAAGAGCTGCTGAAAAGAGGAGTGAAAATTTATCCTCTTTCGATGTATTACATTGAGGGCTGTCCCAAAGAAGAGCAGTACATTTTAGGCTTTACGAAAATGCAGAAAGAAGATATGATAAAAGGGCTGGAGGCCGTCCGGGAAGTATACGGACTGGCCAAAAGACGTCCGGTGTGAGTTTTTATTTGCAGAGCACAGCATCTTTAGCCGGCATTACGTCTATTTGACAAAGAAATGAGGTACAATAAATGTCTGAAGAAATAAATGATACAGAATTAGAAGAAAAAGAGGTCCCCGCAGAGACTCCGGAGGATAAGGATGACCTGCACAATGTGGAGCATTACTGTTATTTATGCCGCAGGCCGGAATCCGTTACAGGAAAGATGATTACGCTGCCTAAGGATATCCATATTTGTGTTGACTGTATGCAGAGGACTATGGACAGCATGGGAAACGGGCAGTTCAGTTTTATCGATGCTTCCAACATGGATCTGAACAATATGGACCTGACACGTCTGATGGAAAATATGCAGGAGCCGCCGCAGCAGGCAGTAAAAAAGAAAGAGAAAAAGAAAAAAAAGAAAGAAAAAAAGGAGTTAGACCTTAGGGAAATTCCGGCACCACACAAGATCAAAGCTATGCTGGATGAGTATGTTATCGGGCAGGATTATGCAAAAAAGGTTATGTCTGTGGCAGTCTACAACCATTATAAGCGTGTGGTGACCAACACTATGGAAGAGATTGAGATTGACAAATCCAACATGCTGATGGTCGGGCCTACAGGCTCCGGAAAGACATATCTGGTCAAGACATTGGCCAGGCTTCTTGAAGTGCCGCTTGCCATCACAGATGCCACCTCCCTGACAGAAGCAGGCTATATCGGTGACGATGTGGAGAGCGTACTGTCCAAGCTTCTGCAGGCTGCAGACAATGACGTGGATGAGGCAGAGCATGGCATCATCTTCATTGATGAGATTGATAAGATTGCGAAGAAGCAGAATACCAACAGCCGTGATGTCAGCGGTGAATCAGTGCAGCAGGGGCTTCTCAAGCTTTTAGAGGGTGCAGAAGTAGAAGTGCCGGTAGGTGCTACCAACAAAAATGCCATGGTGCCGATGACAACCATCAATACAAAGAATATTTTGTTTATCTGCGGCGGGGCTTTCCCGGATCTGGATGACATTATTAAAAAACGTCTGATGAAGCAGACATCCATCGGTTTCCATGCAGACCTGAAGGATAAGTTTGATAAAGATGAGAATATTCTGTCCAGGGTTACTGTGGACGATCTGAGAGAGTACGGCATGATTCCTGAATTTTTGGGAAGGCTGCCTATGGTGTTCACCTTGGAAGGACTCTCAAAGGAGATGCTGGTTCGCATCTTAAAAGAACCGAAAAATGCCATTTTAAAGCAGTATCAGAAGCTTTTGGAGCTGGATGAGGTAGAGCTGGTCTTCGATGACAGCGCGCTGGAAGCCATCGCCGAGAAAGCCTTGGAAAAGAAAACCGGCGCCCGTGCACTGAGGGCGATCATTGAGAAATTTATGCTGGATATTATGTTTGAGATTCCAAAAGATGATACGATCGGAAGAGTGATTATCAACAGGGATTATATTCAGAATCATGGTACGCCGGTGATCGAACTGCGGGGACAATAAAGATAAAAAGCCGGATCAAAGGATCTGGCTTTTTATTACATAGAAAATTCCTTCCGAATCCTCTATGTAATGAAGAACCCCCTCAAAGAGTGATGGATCAGCAGATAAGAGAATCATATTTTATGGAGGATTGTGTATGAATGAATTGAAGTATCTGAAAGAGTTATCCAAGCAGTATCCGAATATTTCTGCAGCTTCTGCAGAAATTATTAATCTGCAGGCTATCTTAAATCTGCCCAAAGGGACAGAGCATTTCGTCTCTGATCTGCACGGAGAGTATGAGAAATTCAGCCATATATTGAGAAATGGTTCAGGGGCGATCCGCGGTAAGATTGATGACCAGTTCGGCAATATTTTGAGTATGAAAGAGAAAAAGAATCTGGCTTCTGTCATCTATTATCCGGAACAGAAGATGGACCTGATGGAGGAAGAATTGACAGAAGAAGAGCTGGATTCCTGGTACCGGACGACTCTGATCCGTCTGATTTTAATGGCAAAGCTGGCTGCCAGCAAATATACAAGATCGAAGGTAAGAAAAGCGATGCCCCCGGTGTTTGCCTACATTATGGAGGAATTAATCACGGAGCATGGGATGCTGGACAAAGAGGAATATTTTGACCAGATCATAGAGACCATAGTGAAGACAGGCCAGGTCAGGGAATTGATCGCAGCTTTAGGACACCTGATCCAGAGACTTACCATTGACCATCTCCATGTGATCGGGGATATCTACGACAGAGGACCGGGAGCGCACCGTATTATGGACTGCCTCATGGACTATCATTCTCTGGATATTCAGTGGGGGAACCATGACATTCTCTGGATGGGAGCAGCGGCCGGACACGGAGCGTGCATCGCCAATGTAGTCAGGATCAGCGCAAGATATAATAATCTGGATACGCTGGAAAACGGATACGGGATCAATCTGATTCCTCTGGCCCGGTTTGCTTTGGACTGCTACAAAGATGACCAGTGTGATCTGTTCAGGGTTTCCGGGGATGTGCAGGAAGAGGATGTAAGAGAGCTGGATCTTAATAAAAAAATGCACAAGGCCATCGCTGTGATTCAGTTTAAGCTGGAAGGTCAGCTGATTAAGAGAAGACCTGACTTTTGTATGGATGATCGGCTTCTTTTGGATAAAATTGATTATGACAAGGGGACGATTTGTATCCAGGAGACGGACTATCCTCTGAAAGACACACATTTTCCGACCATAGATCCTGAGAATCCGTACCAGCTTACCAAAGAAGAAGAGTATGTCATGGAACATTTGGTCACTTCCTTCAAATACTGTGCCCATCTGCAGGAGCATGTGCGGTTTCTTTTCTCAAAGGGGAGTATGTATCTTACCTACAATGACATGGTGCTTTACCATGGCTGTGTCCCGCTGAACGCTGACGGCAGTTTCCGGCAGGTAAAAGTCAACGGAAAAAAGTATGCGGGCAAAGCCCTCTATGATGTGCTGGAGCACTATGTCCGCCAGGGATATTTTGAGCAGGAAAATTCCCCAAAGAGAAAATATGGTCAGGACATTATGTGGTACATATGGTCTAATGAAAATTCGCCGGTATATGGAAAAGACAAGATGGCAACGTTTGAACGCTATTTTGTTGATGACGCAGATCTGAAGAAGGAGACAAAGGATTATTATTATCATCTGATTGAGGAAGAAGCAGTTTTATACCAGATACTGGAGGAGTTTGACGCAGACGGAATGAAAGGACATGTCGTCAATGGCCATATGCCTGTAGCAGTAAAAGACGGCGAGAGCCCTATCAAATGCAAAGGCAAGCTGTTCATCATAGACGGAGGCTTTTCAAAAGCCTACCAGAAGAAAACGGGAATTGCAGGTTATACGCTGGTTTCCAATTCCTATGGAATCAAACTGGTAGCCCATGAACCTTTTAAGTCGAGAGATGCTGTTATCAGGGAAGAGACAGATATTCATTCAGATACGGTTCTGTCTAAAAAAGTGATTCGAAGAAAAAGGGTCGGAGATACGGACAATGGAAAGCGGATCAAAGAAAGCATCAAAGATCTGGGCTGTCTTGTGACGGCATATCGAAAAGGTGAAATTTCAGAGAGAATATAAGGAGCAGACACATGAAAAAGATATATTATCAGGCACCGACAGCAGCCGTTATAGGGGATGTGGAATTAGGAGACGGAGTTTCTGTCTGGTTTTCCTCTGTAGTCAGGGGAGACGAAAACAGTATCCGGATCGGAAGAGAGACAAATATTCAGGAGAACTGTACGGTTCACGTAGAGGAAGGACATCCGGTCCTTGTCGGAGAACGGGTAACCGTAGGACACAATACCATTCTTCATGGCTGCACCATAGGGGATGAGTCCATGATCGGCATGGGAAGCATTATCATGAACGGGGCTTTGATAGGCAGACACTGTTTTATCGGGGCAGGAAGCCTGGTGACGGAAGGGACAGTGATACCGGACGGAAGTCTTGCATTCGGGCGTCCTGCAAAGGTTGTCCGCCCTGTGTCAGAAGAAGAAATCCGGCATATCAAAGAGAGCAGCCGGTACTATGTGGAAACCGCGCAAAATCATCTGATAGAGAAAAAGACACATAATCCCAAATAAATATTCATATTTATGTAGCAGAATGATTTTTGGGGGACGTTTATGCCGAATGATTGCGTTGGTGTAGCAGTCGATGAGAATTACCACGATTTTATATCCGGATTCAGGACCAGTACGGAGGAACTCCGGGATTTCTATAAAACAGACTGTATTACACAGGTTAATTTCCAGTATGCGATTGTTTATGTCAATCGGAAGGAAGCAATTTCTTCTCCGATTGATGATTTTTCGGGGAATGCGATTCCCAGGTGCTACGGTCTTATGGACACCCAGGTGCTGGAGGAAACCGGAGCAGCGCAGGTTAGACGTTCCGGGCTTGAACTGACCGGGCAGGGAGTTCTGGCGGCTGTCATAGACACAGGGATTGATTATACGAATCCGGTCTTTCAGCTGGGAAACCGGACGACAAAGATACAGTATATCTGGGACCAGACCATACAGGGAGAGAATCCTCCGGAGCCATATGGATATGGAACCGAATATACGAAAGAACAGATTGATAATGCACTGCAGACAGAAAACCCCCGGGAGAGTGTTCCAAGCGAGGATACATCGGGTCATGGTACGTTTCTTGCGGGCATGATTGCCGGCAATGAGGTGCAGGAGGAAAATTTTTCAGGTATTGCCCCGGCAGCACAGCTGGTAGTTGTCAAACTTAAACAGGCAAAAAATTACCTGAAGGAATACTATTGTATTGAGCCCTCCAGGGAGGTGTATGCAGAACCGGATATCATGCTGGCCATCCGTTATGTACTGGAGAAAGCAGATGACCTTTCCATGCCGCTTGTTATTTATCTGGGGCTTGGTACCAATCTTTCATCCCATACCGGGACCTCCCCTTTGGCCAGACAGATTTCTTCACTGGCCTCTCAGCCGGGAATTGCAGTTGTAGTGTGCGGAGGAAATGAAGGGCAGGCAAAGCATCACTACGCGGGAAATCTGACCGACGGGGAAGTTGCAGCAGAGATCAGGGTCGGTCCCAATGAATATGGGTTTACAGCAGAACTATGGGGATTCCAGCCGAATCAGTTTTTTGTGGATATTGAGTCGCCTTCAGGCCAAAGAACAGGAACGATCTCGGGAGGCTATAAGGGAAGAAGAGACATTACGTTTCTTCTGGAAAATACAAGTCTGGCAGTAGATTATTTTACGATTGACCTGTCAACAGGATCACCGTTTATCCGAATGAGATTCAGGTCTCCGGCAGAAGGAGTCTGGAAGATTTATGTGACGGATGAAAATGTAGGGAACAGAGAATTTGATATGTGGCTTCCTATCCGAAATTTTATATCAGATGAGACCTATTTTTTGGAATCCACGCCTTATAATACGCTGACAGCTCCCGGAAATGCGGCTCCTGTGATGACGCCGTCCACCTATAATCAGAGCAACAACAGCTTTTACATTGAGAGCGGCCGCGGATTTCCGAGAACCATGACGGTTCAGCCGGACTTTGCGGCACCTGGAGTGAATGTCATCGGAGTTCTGCCCAGAGGAAGATTCGGCTTGAAAACAGGGGCCAGCATCTCAGGTGCTGTGGTTGCAGGACTTGCAGCTCTTATGATGGAGTGGGGATCAGTAAGGGGGAATGATTTGATTCTCAATACTCTGAGAATGAAAAATTATTTGATCCGCGGAGCCAGACGGGACCCGGACAGAACGTATCCTAACAGAGAGTGGGGATTCGGAGCGGTAGATATTTATCAGACTTTTTTAAGAATCCGTTAAACGGCTGGGAAGGCAATTTTGCAGGAATACTGCTGTTTTGTCTTCCTTTTTTTGCCATTGTGTTTCCGGGATAATTAATTTATAGTAACAATCAGTACACATAGGAGTTATAAAGAACATGGAGAGAGAAAATATCTATGAAAAACTGTGTCCTTTCGTCGAGAGGGCAAAGGGCGGGGATGAACAGGCTTTTGAGCACCTGTACCATGCTACATATGAGATGACACGGGTTTTTGTTACAAATTTTTGCAACAATTACAGCGAAGTGGATGATGTTATACAGGAAATCTATCTGGAAGTCTATCGTTTTCTGCCGTCTTTAAAGGACAATATGGCTTTTTATGCATGGCACAGGCAGATTGTTTACCACTGCTGCCTGAAATACGTCCGCCGGCAGAAGGAAACCAGCATCGGCGATGAAAAGGTAGAGCATATTAAGAACCTGCTGGATCAGAGTGAACAGCCTCAGGATATTGTTCTGAAAGATGAAAAAAAACATATATTACATGAGTGTATTCAGAGACTTCCTGAGAAACAGAGAGCAGCCATTATTTTAAATGTGCTGCAGCAGCTGAAGATGAAAGAGGTCGGAGAGATACTCGGATGCAATGAGAATGCAGTAAAAAATCTTCTTTACCACGGAAGAAAAAATCTGAAAAAGCAGGTTGAGTCACTTCCGGCAGAAGACAGAG
The DNA here is from genome assembly GCF_018381315.1 of Anaerostipes sp. Taxonomy (GTDB): domain Bacteria; phylum Bacillota; class Clostridia; order Lachnospirales; family Lachnospiraceae; genus Anaerostipes. The sequence continues at coordinate 256,308 of NZ_JAGZSD010000002.1, forward strand.
AAGCTTTGGGGCTCAGAAGTTTTGGATTCTTTTCTCTGTATCCGGTACTGCGCAGTTCACTGGCAGGTATGGGGAAAACAGATTCAGCGAAACATCTTCTTTTGGCAAAGAAAATACTGGCTGGAACTTTAGCAGTTACCGGGGCCGGAGCTGCGGGCATGATACTGATGAAAGACAAACCTCTGCCGTCCCGTAATTTTGTGTCTGTGCAGACCCCGGAAGTCAAGCTGGAAGCTGAGGTATTAAAAGGAATCAAGATTCCTAAACCAAAACCTGTACAAAAGAAAAGAATCAATCCGGTATATATGAAGGTGCTGAAGGAAGACAAAAAGCTAAAACGGCTGACAGCACATGTGCAGGGAGATGTAGATTACCGGAATACCTACATAGAAACAGAGAATGGGAACCGGATCTTTATGACAGGATATGATCCTGAAAACCAGGTCATATATTTTCCTGTCCAGAAAAAAAACTTTATCCTGCATTTGACTGATACAGAAGGAAAGCAGCGGATTTACAGGCTTACAAGAATGAAAAAATAAGAAACTTTTTAGTTTCTTATTTTTTTGTATAAATTCTAACCTTTAGAGAGGGGACTGGTCCTTAAAGACATTACGATAAAACTGCCTGACATAGAAGATATTATAGAAAACTCAGAAGGGGGAAAAGAATCATGCAGAAAAAGAAAATCTGGA
>NZ_JAGZSD010000064.1 GCF_018381315.1 Anaerostipes sp.
AAAAAGACGGATATAATGCTGACAACAACAACATTTGACATGAAGTAGGGGGCATAGCTGATAGTCTGGATGGTTTTTTTGACCCTGTCGCCCCGGATCTGGTTCAGAAGCAGTGCAAAAATAATAGGGATGGGGAATGCGATTACAAGGCTTTCCAGGCTGATTACAATGGTGTTTTTGATGGCGTTCAGCGCAATGCTTGTGCTGAAAAACTGCTGGAAGTATGTAAGCAGAGGGTCCGCCCAGGGGCTGCCCAGGATGCCGGCCCTGATTTTGTAGTCCTTAAAGGCAATGACTACACCGTACATGGGATAATAGGCAAAAATAACTGCCCAGAGCAGCGCGGGTATGAGAAGTACATACAGCTGCCAGGCTTTCAATGTTCTCTTGGCATTGGTTTTCAATCGTTCACGGTTGTTTACCACGTTCATCGCTTATCCTCCTATAACCTAACCAATTCGTATGGAACTGTTCCATTTATAAATAATATCACTATTGCCGATAATGTCAATTGAAATTTGATATACTTCCGTCGATTCGTCTAATAGTAACAAAAATGAATCGATTAAACTAGTTAAAACAACGAACAAAACTCATGAAAACATAAAAATAAGCATAAAAATAGCCGCTTTGCTATTTTGTCAAAGCGGCTTGTTTTTATGCTTGCTCATATGGAACGGTCAAGTTGTTCCACGTTCACGCAAATGAACAGGAACAATCCGGAGCAGGCTGCCGGGTTCTTTTTTATCAATCAGCCGGAGAACGGCTTCCACACATTCCCTCGCCAGTGCGGGACAATCCTGTTCCACAACGGACAGCTCCGGATATGTCAGATTCGTGATTTCCGTTCCGTCATAGCCGATGATCCGGAATTCCTCCGGGATCTTCAGCCCCATTTTGTGCGCCACAGCCAGGCAGCTCAAGGCACCTATATCATTTGTCATACATCCGTCCATATCTTTGATCACATCCCAGTATTTGAGAATGATATTTTTGTTATAGGCATAGCTCATGGCA
>NZ_JAGZSD010000065.1 GCF_018381315.1 Anaerostipes sp.
ATGCTGATTCAGCTTCCGATAATCTATGCCCTGTATAAGGTAATTTATGCGATACCTGCTTACATCGGACAAGTAAAAGATGTATTCTCGCCCATGGTTGATAATCTGATTGCACAGCCCGGCAGTGCAGAGTTTATTCAGGGATTCAAGAATGCGGCCATGTATATGAAACAGTTTTCCAATGAGCTGTTTGTTGCCGGTGATCCCACCTATGTAAAGAATACTTTTATTGATGTGCTGAATAAGGCGTCCACTCCGGAATGGAACAGCCTTGCGGATAAATTTCCCAATTTAGCCCATGATATCATGGAAACATCCGAGAAGCTGGCATCGTATAATAACCTGTTCGGAATGAACATAGGGGATTCCCCTTCCTACTATTTGTCAGGTGCCATGGAAGCCAAGAATGTGCTTCTCATCATTGCAGCCCTTGCCATTCCCGTATTGGCGGCGGTTACCCAATGGCTGAACGTAAAGCTTATGCCTCAGCCTGAATCAAACGGTGAGCAGAACAGTATGATGTCTTCCATGAAGATGATGAATAATATTATGCCTATTATGTCTGCTGTGTTCTGTTTCTCTCTTCCGGCCGGTGTTGGTTTATACTGGGTTGCCAGTGCGGTGGTTAGAAGTATCCAGCAGGTTCTGGTTAACAAACATATCGATAAGACGGATTTTGACCAGCTTATTGAGAAAAACAAGGACAAGGCCAAGAAAAAGCAGGATAAACGGATAAAACGGATGGAAAAAGCCGGTATTGATCCTAAGACAATTAACCAGTACGCCAGTATGAATACGCGGAATGTACAGAGTACCACACCGAAATCTTCCGGTATTTCCGCGAAAGCTTCGTCTGCCAAGCCGTCCATGACCCAGGAGGAAAAGGATCAGGCAGTCAAACAGGCGACGGACATGTATAATAAGAAAGCTCCGAAGCCGGGCAGTATTGCCGCAAAGGCGAATATGGTGAAGATTTATAATGAAAATAATAAGCGGTAAAAGAAAAATATT
>NZ_JAGZSD010000012.1 GCF_018381315.1 Anaerostipes sp.
GGAAAAAAGTCTACGTTTTTCACCATGCACCGATGCTGAAACAGAGGTCAGCCTGTAATCTGGGCAGCCCATTTTTTAAAAGTATTATGATCCACTTCAAGCCTTCTTGCCGCCTCGCGAAGACTGATTTTTTTCTTCTTCCACTTTTCATAAATTTCAAAGAAATTGTCCGGTACATCTTTGGCCGGACGTCCGAACCGGACTCCTTTTGCCTTCGCCGCCGTAATTCCTTCTTTCTGTCTTTGTTTGATATTTTCTCTCTCAGTCTGCGCCACATAAGAAAGAATCTGCAGGACCAGATCAGCAATGAAAGTTCCGGTCAGATCCTTATCCTTTTTTCTCGTGTCCAGCAGAGGAAAATCCACCACAACGATATCTGCCTTTTTCTTTTTGGTGAGAATTCTCCACTGCTCTATGATCTCTGTATAATCCCTGCCCAGACGGTCAATGGATTTAATATACAAAACATCCCCGGCTCTCATCCTCTTAACCATCCGCTTATAATTAGGACGGTTAAAATCTTTGCCGGAAAGCTTATCAATGAATAAATTGTTTTTGGATATTTTCAGCTTCTCCATTACAACCATCTGCCGGTCGATGTTCTGGTCTCTGGCCGACACCCTGACATAACCGAAAATACGCTGTTTTCGTGGTTCCATAATTTCATTCCCTCCTGTGATTTTTAAGATAATAAATCCACTTCTATAAAGTATCACACGAAAGACTTTATTTTATTAGTTTTCATAAAATTCAAGTTCTGGGACAGGACCTGTAAACTGTATCAAATATACGCTGTTTCATATACTCAAACTCTTCAGCGGAAGACTTGCGGGGATACGTCATATTTTTCAGCAGCAAAGGTTCATGTCCCTTCTGCAGATCCGGCTGTATATAGTCATAATCGTTAAGACAAAAGCCGGACCTTTCGTAAAATCCGATCCTCCGCTTCGCAAGCTCTGTTACCGGCGCTTCCACTTCCAAAAACACTGTTTTTTTCGCAGCCTTCAGATAATCCTGCAGCAGTCTGCCTCCCAGTCCATTCCCCCTTAAAGAAGAGTCCACCGCAAAATGTTCAATAAAATCAAAGGTATCAAATTCCCAAACTGCCAAGAGCCCGTGAACCTCTTCTCCCTTTCCTGCAGTATAAAGCTGATATCCGGAGTGACTCAGAAGACTCCGCTGTCCTTCCTCATTTCTGATCTCACTCGGTGGAAACGCCTCTGTCATTAACTCATAGACTTTGGAAAATTCTGCGCTCCCTGTTTTTTCCCATATGTATTGATGTTCCACTTAAAAACCTCCTGTTATAAAATCCTGATATTTTGACCGGTTTACTGTCCCACATAAGATTTAAAAAAAATTTAAAATAAAATTATTCTCTTCATAACAGCTTTTATTTTATTACAAAATCAATCAAATTTATACAGCTGTTTTCATTTCGCATACTATAAAAATTGTTTGGGATACTAATGGAGTAATAAAATTTTAAAGGAGGCACTACAATGGCAAATATATCTATGTTAGATTTACAGAACCTTCGTCATTTAATCGGCGGTTTTGACACAACACACTGCAAAATGCAGGCTTATGCAGAACAGGCAACTGACCCGGCTTTGAAGAAATTTTTTCAGCAGTCTGCGCAGTCAGCAATGGACAGCAAACAGAAATTAATGCAGTTTCTTAAGTAAGGAGGAGACGACATGTTAGATGATAAGACAATGGTAGCCGATACTCTGGCAGGAGTAAACGGAGAGCTTACACGCTACGGTGAAATGATTGCACAGTCAGAAAACCAGGAATTAAAACAGACATTAAAGCAGATGAGAAATCAGTGCGAAATGTCCCAGGATGAGATCTATACACTTGCAAGAGAACGTGAATATTATGTTCCTGCAGCGCCTGCAACACAGGAAGAAGTAGATCATGTAAAATCACTGTTCCCGCAGGATAAAATGTTCTAAATTTTATATCATAAAAAACAGTGTCCAAGAAAACATTTGGACACTGTTTTTTTAATTTGTCTCCATATCTTCTCCCCATTCCCTTCTGCTCTGCATATACTGAATATAACATTAAACTGAAAAAGCAGGTGATAATTTTGAGACGCGTCTCCAATCAGGCTGAGCTGCTTGACGCTGTGGCCTCCGAAGAACCCCAGATTCAGGCAGTCTCAGATTTCACTGTTTCCAGCCAGATTACGGTTCACTATCCGCTGACGCTTGGCGGCCTCTCCGGTGAGTCCCCAGCCTCATTGTATAAAGACCCGTCCTTCCCTTCTTTTATGTTTCAGGTTGCCGAAGGAGGCTGCCTTACGCTGAAAAACATCGTGCTGGATGGACAAAAGAATCAGCATTCTCTCAAAGACCCCGGGAACCGTTCCTTAATTCTGATCTCCGGAGGAATTCTGCATCTGAAAAACAGGGCAGTGCTTCAGAACAATTTCTCGTTTACGGAGGGCGGCGGTGTCTGTTTTTCGGGAAACAGTTCCTATCCGAATCAATTGATTATGGACGGAAACGCACAAATCTGCGGATGCTCCTGCAGGACCTGCGGCGGTGCCGTCATGGCGGCTGCCGGACACCCGGAAGATAAATTTTGTATCCTTGACAGGGCATTGATCACCGGCAATACAGCAGCCCACGGTGCCGGAATCTACCTGCGCTCCTTTGAAAAACAGGCCGCAGGTACTCTTACAGTTTCCGATTCGGCTTCCATCGAAAATAATGCAGCCCTCGGTTTCGGCGGAGGCATCAATTTCTCAGGCTTCCGTGAAGGCCAGGGCGCTTCCTCATCTCTCACAATTTCAGGGAAGGCCGGCATCTCAAAAAATACTGCTGCTTACGGAGGAGGCATTTTCTTCCACGGTGCAAATGAGGAAGATCAGCTGGATATTCAGGATGGTGCTGTTATCTGTGATAACAGCGCCGGAGAAAACGGCGGCGGACTCTGTCTGGCTTCCCGCACAGGGGCATCTGTCACACTTACTCAAAGTTCTGTCTCCAAAAACAAAGCAGGCGGCCAGGGCGGCGGATTATTTTTCAGCAACAGCTCAGCTGACGCGCCTGTCCGCCTGGCACTGATGAATACTGAGATTAGAGGAAATCAAGCATCTTCCTGCGGAGGCGGAATTGCTTTCCTTGCCGGTATTTGTGAGTTTTTCTTTCACCTGACTGACAGCATGATCTCAGAAAACAGCTCAGGCGGACAGGGAGCCGGCGTCTTTCTGAAATCCTCAGGTTCTGGTACTTTGAATGTATCACAAACCGCTTTTTTCCGAAACATCGCAGAAAAATCCGGCGGCGGACTGGCACTTTTATTTAACTCTGCGGCGCAGACCGGAAGTCTTTCTTTGTCCTCTGCACTCTTTCAACATAACCAGGCAGAATCTGGCGGCGGGATTTTTCTAAATTCAGAGGAAGGATCATTGGATACAAATTTATATGACTGTTCGATTGAGGATAATACTGCTCTCTTTGGCAGCGGAGGCGGGATTCTGGCCCTTGGTTCCCACAATGCGGTGAGCCTGAGAGGCACTGCCCGGCTTGCTCAAAACCTTGCCGGAAAAGAAGGCCGCGGCATTTATATTGGCAGCGGCAGTTCCCTGATCCTTGAAGGGGCACAAAATATTTATGACAGCCTCTTTCTCAAAGATCAGTCTTCACAGCTTTATTTACAGACTGCCCTGCATCCCAATGCCTGCATTCGTCTGGAAGCCTCAGAGTATATTACTCCTGACAAAGAAAAAGCCCCGATCACCGTCTGCGCCTCTGCCTCCGAATATTTTGGACTGCAGCCCCCGGATGCTGATAAATTCCGCAGCCCCTCTGACGGATTCCATGGCTGGGAGTTCAGCCTGAACCCTGACCGCACACTGATCCTTCTGGCTCCTGCCCATTACAAAATCCGGTATGAAAACCTGATGGGCGCAGATAACCCCAACCCTGCCTCTTATACAGCTGATTCCCCTGATCTTATTCTGAACCCTCCGGAACCCCTTCCTGATGTTATGTTCCTCGGATGGTATGACGATCCATTCAGCGGAGAGCAGGTAAACATCATCCCTCATGGAAGCACAAAACACTACATTCTGTATGCCAGATGGAAACCTTACCCTTCAGAATCAGACCGGGATACTCTGTCTGCCAAGCGTTTCCCTTTTTCTCTGTTAAAGCAGCACTTTTAAGGCCATCCGGATCTTATTTTTCAATCATAAAACGGAGTAAATCAAAAATTGACTTACTCCGTTTTATGGTTATCTATCTTCTGAAAATAGTGTATCCGTTTTTCCCTCTCTTTTTAGTCTGATATAGAGCTGCATCCGCATTTTTATACAGTGTCACAAAATCTGTTCCATCCTGCGGGGCAATGGAAATACCGATACTGACAGACATCTTCCAGCTTGATACCCCGTCGGTAAAGGTTCTGTCCAGGTCTGCAGCAATTTCGCCTGCCTTGGTCTCCACAGCTTTGATCTCCTCTGCCGGAATAAACGCTGCAAATTCATCGCCCCCGATCCGCCCAAGAATATCACTTTCGCGAAAATGCCCGCGTATCACCGCAGTAAACTCTTTGATGGCCATATCGCCGAAAACATGGCCGAACTGATCATTTGCCTGCTTAAAATTATCTATATCAAAAATCAAAAATGCATACTTGGAACCCTGATTCTCTGACAAGAGCTTTTCAATACACCGCTCGGTAGCCTTTCTTGTATGAAAGCCTGTCATCTCATCGGTCTCTGCCATTTTTGTCATCTGCAGATCCCTGCGTTTTTCCTCATCAATATTTTTTCTGTAAGTAAACATATGGATACAGTTATCTTCCGATGACAAAAATGTATAGGCATCAATTCTCATCCAGAAATATTGAGACCCGTCCTCTGAAATCATGAAATCATACTGCAGATGATAGTTCCCTTTTCCGTATTCCCTCAGAACATTTTCCGGAGTAAATGTATTTATATAGCCTTCTCTGAATTCCTCTTTTATCTGTTTCTCGGCAATCACTCTGAGCCCCTGGTCATAGGGAAGATCTCCTGCCCCCAGGCCTTCAAAATACCGCTCCGTGCTTTTTCCTGCCGGACAGTTCTTAGAGATATTTAATTCATAAATATTTTCATAGAGCTGCTCCGTCACATTTTTAAACAGTGTCTGTTTTTCATTCATAAGATGAGTCAGCTGCTTATTAAAATTCTTAATCACTGATGTGATAATAAATAATACTGCAAGTATAATGACTGCGATCATAAATCCGGACCTGTAAATCTCCTGTTTCATGTCGTCAATCAGCCTGCCTGTCTTCTGTTCTATGATCAGATGCCAGGACAGTTCCGGTATATAACGGGTGGATATAAAGCTTTTCCCGCTGCTGTCTCCGGACTGGCTGATCCACATGTTCAGGTCGGACTTTTCATTTTTCCAGCCCAGAATCTCTTTTCTGTGATCTTCATCTCCGGTTATTTGAAACCAGTCTGTTTTTTCATAACCTGTGTATGCAGTAGAAACCTGGATAACGCCTTCATTATCGACAAAACAGGCTTCAAGGCCGGATTCCTTTTCATATTTCTGAAACATCTTTTTGAGAGAATCCACTCTCATTCCTACACCTACCACACCGATAACTTTCCCGCTGCGGTCCTGTATCTTACAGTTGATAAATACAGTGATCTTGTTGTCCGCACCCCGGACTTCGTCATTATCCACCTTCAGGGTATATTCATTTTTGCTTTTGAGCACATCATAATACCATTGGTCTTCCGGATTATGCTGGTTCAGCGTCCGGTCAAGCCCATTAAAATTATAATAACGCTTTGAGGATGCTGAGACTAAAAACACAGAGTCATAATGATATTTCTTCTGATAGGAATTTAAATACTCTCTTGTTCGTTTCTCATAGCTGCTGTCTGCCTCAGAAGACTCTTTTGATAAATGGTCTGTCAGAGGGCTGATACCTGCTCCATATTATCCAAAGATGCTTTGTAATTAGCCTTATAACTGAATATGGATGTAAGCAGAAAACCGATAAGCAGAACTATACTGACCGCAGCATTAGTTTTCAGCAGCTTTTTATTCTTCATACCAGTTCCCTCTTTCCTTTTTGTCCCACTGTTCTTGTGTTATACCCCTTTTTTTGCACAAATATCCCAGAGGCAGCACATCTCACAGTGAGGAGCCGTCCTGGCAGTACAGACATCTCTTCCATGGAATACAAGCCGATGGCAGAAATCGCTTCCTTCCTCAGGCGGTATGATCTCCCAAAGGGCCATTTCAACCTTTTTCGGATCTTTGATCTGGTCCACCAATCCCATCCGGTTGACCAGACGGATACAGTGGGTGTCTGTGACAATGGCTGGCTCCCCAAAGACATCGCCCATCACAAGATTTGCACTTTTCCGCCCCACTCCCGGCAGCTTCATCAGATCTTTAAAATTATCCGGAATCCCCCCGCCGTATTCATCTCTCAGTATCTTCATGCACGCACTGATATCCCTTGCTTTGCTCCGTCCAAGCCCGCACGGCCTTACAATCTCTTCAATGTCTGCCGCGTCAGCTTCCGCCAGCGCATTGACATCCGGATATTTTTCATAAAGATCCTGTACTACAACATTGACTCTGGCATCTGTGCACTGTGCCGCCAGACGTACACTCACCAAAAGCTTCCACGCCTGATCATAATCTAACGTACATCCCACATCTGGATATTCCTCTTTCAGCCGTTTTATAATTTCTAATGCTAATTTTTCTTTTGTCATCTCATACTCCTTTCTTTACATTATACCAAAAGCTGCCCGTTCAGGACAGCTTTTGATGTGTTGTTTCTTATATTCTTACATTCAACATTAATTCCGGCAAACTTATCCGGAGACAATATCTCTTTATAAAACAAGATACTAATAAAAATCAGAGTTATAGCAGCACAAACATTAGCAGCCGGCCATCGTATACTTGAATTTTTTATAAAAACCCTGTACTCCGGTCCGGACAAAGATGTGATCCTGACTTCATAAATTTCCTACAACAAAATGGCACTCAAACAGTCTTCTGCTGCAGAGCTGCGTCAGACCTGCGACTGTTTTGAGTGCCTTAGTACATCCTTACCCGTCCAAAAAAATATAAACTGTATTTTTCTTAATGCTTATAGAGAAACAAACTAATCTCAACCGAACCCTCAGACTGTAATGAGCAGCCGAATGAGCCTCATACATTTTATTAAATTAATGTTTTCCCGCCTGCAATGGTTACGGTTACTCCGGTTATGTAATCCGCCCTTCCACCTGCCAAATATGCCATAAGATCTGCAACCTCAGACGGCTCACACATTCTTTTCAAGGCCACATCTTTTGTCAGTTCTTTTTCGTATTCTTCCGGAGACATCCCCTCTACAGCAGAGCGTTTCTGGAATACTTCCTGCACCATTTCTGTATTCACGTAGCCTGGGCAAACTGCAGAAACAGAAATCCCATACTGGGCATATTCGAGACCAAGTACTTGGGTCAGAGAGTTGATTCCAGCCTTGGAAACAGAATATACACCATTTGCATATTCTCCGATCTTTGATGCCTGTGATGAAATAGAAACGATATTTCCTTTTTCTTTTCCTGCTGATTTAAGCTGTTTTGCAAAAAGCTGGCTCAGATACCATATCCCCCGGAGATTTACATTTATGACCCGCTCCCACTCATCTAAAGTCAAGTCGATCATACATTTAGAAACTGTGATCCCGGCACAGTTAGCCAGGACATCCACGGTTCCGATATTCTCATTTACGCTGTTCATAAAAGACACACATTCATCAATGTTACTGATGTCAACCACATATGGATAGGCCTTACATCCATATTTATGTGCAATTTCATTTGAAGAAGCATTCAGCACATCTTTATTAATATCAACCATTATGATATCTGCACCATATTCTGCAAATTTTTCAGCACAGGCCTTTCCGATACCCCGTGCTGCTCCTGTTACTAAGCAAAGTTTGTTTTGATAATTTTCTCCCATAATGAATTCTCCTTTTCTATTCGTTATTTTTGTTTTCTGGAAATCGAACCTTCATAATTTTTAATGAAAGAATTTCAGACAGATTCAGAAAGTAGCTTTCTTGATTGCACCTTTATTGTATGTTAGTATAGATTTACAACCAAGCTCTGTACTTGCCCTGTAATATTCAAAAAAAGCTCTCACAGGAGGTCTATCTTATGCATATGTTAGAAGAAGGAATTATGGACTCTTCCGAAATCTATTTTCTGCTGCCGTCCGATTTTGCTTCAAAGGCGCTCTACTGTCTGCAGCATATCGGAATTTTTTTCTGTGATCCCCGATACACAGCTACTCATCCCTATTGGGAATCAATTCTTATGATCTTTGTAGATGAAGGAGAAATGGAAGTTTCCTTCGGCGGACAAAATTTTACTGCCCATAAAAATGACATTGTGCTTATCGACTGCCGCCAGCAGCACAGTTATCATGCCGGGGAAGGACTGAAGTTTCATTTTTTCCACTTTACCGGTGTAGGAAGTGCAGAGTATACAAATCTGATCTATGGACTCAACAAAGGGGCTCTTATCCGGAATGGGCAGACTGTTATACTTCATAATATATTTTCTAATCTGTTAAGCCTGGCCAAAGGCCAGTCCAATACACAGAGTGAACATCGCATTTCTGTATACATTCATATGATATTATGTGAACTTGCTGAAAACTGCTCCGGAGTTCATTCTGTCGCAAACGAATCAATAGAAAAAGCCATCCGCTATATGGAAGATAACGTTAACCAGCCCATCTCTCTGGATGAACTGGCAGAAAATATTAATCTAAGTAAGTTTTATTTTAATCGTTATTTCAAAAAACACATGGGGATGACACCCCATCAATACTTTATAAATATGAGACTGCAGAATGCTAAAAGAATGCTTGCAACGACACATCATTCTGTAGAAAAGGTGGCTGAATTATGCGGCTTTGATAATACCTCCAACTTCATCCGCCTATTTAAACAGAGGGTAGGTATGACACCTACAGCTTTCCGGAAAATACCATTTTAGTTAACAAAGAAGGGAATGCACATGAAATTGTGCATTCCCTTCTTTCGTTTATGCATTCTGATCTTTAAAATCACGCGGCATAACCTCATGCAGAAAATCAATAGATTTCTTAATTGCAGTCAGGGCAGGCATTGTCTTATCCTCAATCTCTAAAGAAATCGGACCGTCATAGCCCATCATACTAAGTACGGCAAAAAATTCTTTCCACCATTCTTTGCTTTCTCCAAAACCAAGTGCAACATAATTCCAGCAGCGCTGGCTGTAGTTATCAAAAAATTTTGTTTCCAGACCGCCGTTTGCCGCAAACAATCCTCTTTCTTTGCGCAGATCTTTCGCATGTACATGGGAAATAACTTCTGCACCAAGTGCCTTGGCCATCTCAATACCGTCTCCTCCCATCCACATATGATGGCTGGGATCTAGATTCATACCGATCATGGGACCAACTGCATCTCTAAGTTTTTGGAGTGTTTCTGCATTATAGACGCATTGTGCACCATGGTTTTCAAGAGCAATGGAAGTAATACCATGTTCTTCTGCCAGCTTAACTGTCTTTTCCCAATAGGGAATTAAGACCTCCTCCCATTGGTATTTAAGTATTTGCTGACAGCTCATAGGCCAGCAGGTAGTAACCCAGTTGGAGGTTGTGTCTGCCGGACTGCCTCCCGGCAGTCCACTCATCATAACAATACTCTTAATCCCCAGCTGCTCTGCCAGACAAAAAGTTTTTTCCACAACTTCCTGGTGTGCCCTTCCAGTCTCGTTCGGTTCAAGCTGGTTTCCTGAACAGTTGAGGGCTTCCAAAACCAGCCCCTTTGACCTGATCTTATCCATATACTTATCCCTGGCTGAAGCACTGGCAACCATTTCTTCCAGATCTATATGGGGTGCACTCGACCAGTTGCCGCATGCAATTTCCAATGATTCGATTCCTATCTGTGCTGCAGTCTCCACCATTTCTTCAAATGAAAGATGCCCTAATCCGTCTGTGTTTAAACAAAGTCTCATTTTTTCTCCTTTACAACATTTATAGATTGATATTTGCTGATGCTATTAGTCTGATGGATTCCGACAGAACATACAATCTCTATTTTGGATATAAAAACACTCAAAAATTGCTCTTTAAACATATATAGCAATTTTTGAATATTCCACAGCAAGTGCTGCCATGGTGCAGGATATCGCACTGTGCAATAATTAATACAGCGGAAACAAACGGACAGAAATTCAAAACATTAATTGATTGCAAGTATCACGAATGGATCACCTAAATAAAGGTATGATTCATGTAAACCTTTTCAGTAATTTTAAGGAGAATGATTATGTCACAAACCCTCAGCAACACAATACAGCAGCAGGACAGCGGCGAGGTCAGGCTGTCCTGGCGTAACCGGCTTGCATATGGCTGCGGCGATACTGCCTGTAATATTGTCATGGCCGGAATGGTCAACTCTCTGCTGACACTATTCTATACTGACTATGCCGGTGTTCCCATCGCAACAGTAGGATTGGTCATGCTGATTTCCCGTTTCTTTGACGGGTCTTCCGATGTGATCATGGGGATCATTGTTGAAAAAACGAAATCAAAATGGGGAAAAGCCCGGCCTTGGATCCTATGGATGTCCATACCATATGTGATCTGCTCCATCGCCTTGTTCACTATCCCCCAGACTTCAGCAACGCTGCAGTTCTGGTACATATTTATTACCTATAACCTGCTGGCTACAGTATGCTATACTGCGATCAATGTACCATACGGCACATTATCCGCTATGATGACACGATCATCCCATGAACGGGATATGCTTTCTATCGTCCGTATGTCACTGGCTCCGGTGGGCCGCCTGATCGCAGTCACCCTGTCCCTGCCTATAGTCAAGCTGTTTGGAGATGATAAAGCTGCCTGGGTGAAAGCAATGATCCTATGGTCTGCACTGGCATTCATTTTACTGCTTATATGTTTCATTAACTGCAAAGAACATGTACAGATTACTACAAAAACAGAAACCCCTAAAGTAAGCATCGGCAAGTCTCTGAGGGCACTGTTATCCAATCGGTATTTCTGGGCAACTCTGATTCTCTGGACTGTCACTGTTGTCCAGCAGACTCTTGCGGGAACTTTGACACCGTATTATTGTAAATATATCTTTGGAAACGACACCTGGTACAGTATTCTCTATATGGGGGAAAATATTACCCTTATTGCTGGGGCTCTCCTTTGTCCTGTCTTACTTAAGAAGTTCAGTAAACGAAATCTTTGTCTTGCAGGATGTGTAATTGCTGCAGGTTCACAGGCAGCTCTGCTTTTAAATCAGCACAGCTTTCACTGGATGCTTGCCATCACCATTATCCGGGCTGTCGGACAGGCACCGATCACTGCTGTTATCTTTGGCATGATGGGTGATGTCATTGAATACGGTCAGTGGAAATCCCACATCCGCCAGGAAAGCCTTATATTCGGCGGCGGCTCCCTGGGATTTAAGATCGGCAGCGGTGTGTCAGCTGCAATCGTTACTTCTCTGCTTGGCATGAGCGGATTTATCAGTTCCGCAACCGGCGGCGCGATACAGCCTGAGTCTGCAAAACAGATGATCGTAAACCTTTACCAATATGGCATACTCTTCATTTGGGCCGCTGCCATTATTGTTCTTATTTTTTATCGGTTAGATAAAATATATCCGCAGATTATGCAAGATCTGGCAGAAAGGGAAAACCGCGGTGAACTATAAAAATCTGTTTCTTTGTATGTACCAAATTTCCTGAAAACTAAAAAAGTCCCGCAGAGAAAATCGGTCTGCGGGACTTTTTGTAAATCTGTGTGCTCCTTATTTTATTATTCATACTTCCTTACTGACCGGCTTCCCTTTAATACTCCTGGCAGCCATTCACAACAGGAGAGACTACCGGCTTCCCATCTCTGTCCAAAAGCGGAGTAAGCCCTCCGGAATAGCCGTCTACATGATACAGGTAATTGATGCCGGTTACCTGATCCACCCAGATTTCTGTCACTGTCATCTTCCCCTGCTTATAAATCTTTTTAAATCTATCCTTTGAATTCGCCATAATGCCTTCTCCTTTTTAAAATATTTATCCTTGGGATCATTCCTTCGGATGGCTCTTTAATGATAATTTATCAGTATAAGACCGATAATACAACACACGATTCCCGCAAATTTAGCCGGGGTGATAATTTCCCTGTAAAACAGTACGCCAATAAGAATAAGTACAACCGCAGCGCAGACATTGGCTGCCAGGCTCCCCCTGCTGATCTCCCATCCACAGCGGTACATTAAAATATAACCAAGTTCAATGCCTACAATCGCTAACCCCAATGCCCAGCTGGTCCAGTTTATGCTGCGCATATCTGCAGACAGCTTTCCCCTTCCGGCAAAATAAGCAGCTGCACATACAAGTGTACTGACAAGATAAGTAAGCGTTAACGTGAGAAACGTATTTGCATTCGCCGGCGTGCCTTTCGCTACATTATGATAAATCAGGTTAGAAACGATTACCAGAATCAAAGGTAAATAAAAACGCAGTGTCATTTTATCTTTCCTCCCTGAGATCTTTTTTCATGGGAATATGCAGACAGTGCTCTTCCATAAAAGCCTCTCCCCGTTGCGTATACCCGAGCTTTTTATAAAAATCCTGCACTCTGGCCTGGGCTGACAGATAAATTGTCCTTCCGCTCTCTTTCCGGATATTCTGCTCCATCACTTCCATGATATACCTGCCGATCTGCCGGCCCCTGTATTCTTTTATAATGGCAACTCTTCCGATGTTATAAACTCCTTTTTCTTCCCCCTGAAAATATCGTCCCACCGCAATGGGTCTTTCCTGATCGTAGCAGACGATATGGACCGCCTTTTTGTCTGTATCATCAATCTCATTGACAAAACCCTGTTCTTTTACAAACACTTCTTCCCTGATATTTTTTGCATCATCAAATAAATTCTGTTTTTTTAAATATGTAATCTTCATCCAAATCTCCCCAATCTGTCAATCCTGTTTTCTGAGGAAGGACACAGCCGCATAGTGAAGAACCTGAAATTCCTGCGGGGCGGTCTGTTCCAACAATTTCAGATGTTCTTTTTCAAACGCAGCCACTTGTTCTTCCGGCAGGGATGCTCCGATCCCTCTGCACGCTTTCATGCGTCCGTTCCACCCCTCCCGTGTAAAGGGAACAGACAGATCAAAAACCTCTTCTGCCTCAATCTCAAAATATTTTTTATAAACCTCAGGTATTTGGATTTTATGCCTTGTCTCTCTGCACCCGTTCCACAGAGGATGATACTTAAGCACTAACTCCTCACTCTTTCCGGCAATCTCGTCCTCCATGGGAAGCCATGCCATATACAGCACAGCAAATCTTCCGTTATCCTTCAGCACCCTGCTGATCTTTTCCGAAAGAACTGTGTGGTCAAAATATGTAAAGCACTGACAGGCTGTCACTGCATCAAAGCTGTGTTCTTCAAAAGGAATCTCTTCCGCAGGCGTACACTGAAAACTGATATCCATGTTCTGTACTGCTGCCAGCTCTTTTGCCATCCTGATCTGTCCCTCAGAAATATCAATCCCTGTAAACCTGGCTCCATACGGGTACAGGCCGCGCGGCAGAACTCCCGTCCCCGTTCCTATATCTAAAATATTCTGGCCTTTTAAGCCAATCTTATGGTCCAGCAGTTTTTGATAAAACTCCTGCGGATAAATGTCACGGTATTTGGCATAATCTTTTGAAGTTCTTCCCCAGTCAAAACTTCTGCCGCCGTCAATCTCTTTTTTCTGAATCATAGCTTTCCTCCCTTACTGTCTGCAAATCATTAAACTCTTTTCCGAGGTTTCTTTTTCAATTTCAGCACCATTTGTTTGATGCTTTTTCCTGAAATATCTCTGCTGCTGCTTTTGCTCTCTCTTTCAGTCCTGTCCTATCCGGCGGAATCTCATCCCGGATGCGCTGCATCACCATTTTTACGTCTTCAAAATCCAGCAGATTTACAGCTGTACAATAAAAACTCTTTCTCCTCCCGTCGTTATAGTTCTGTAAAAGAAAGTGAAGCATCTCCAATTTCTGTTTTTGTTCAGCAGTATAAAATTCCAGGCCGCCTTCCTCTGCCTTTTTAAAATCCGCCTGCCGGTTCTGATGTGTGATGAACGAATCAAACTCATCAATACTATTATATTGTTCACACGGATACTCTTTGCACTGAAAGCAATATTCCACCTTATCATGCTCCAAGCTGCACCATGCAGTCTTACAGGACTGATTCCCTGCTCCTCCTCCGCATCCCGGACAGTATCCGTCTATGTTCATGGGACACAGTCCGCAGTTTAAACCGCAGAGGGAAAACAGCAGATTCTTCCGGCTAAAGTTTTTCATCTTATCATCTCCCTGTATCTGATTCTGACTCTGTTACCAGATCTATAAACAGCTGCATTAACGGACTGATCCACTTATTTTTATGGTGTGCACATACAGCCGTAATCCTGCGGTCTTTCAACTCCGTATTGATCTCTGTCAGCTCACCTTTTTTCAGTTCTTCCTGAACAGTAAAAGCCGGCAGATAGGATATTCCCACATCGTTTTTTACCAGATTCTTAATGGTCGGTATACTCCACAATTCTATGGTGTGATCCAGCGTAATATTTTTTTCTTTCAAATATTCCTCAAATATCTGCCGGAAAATGCAGTCTGGTTCATCAATGATAAATGGTATTTTCATTTTTTGTCCGGGAGATATAAAGTCAGGATAGAGTTTTTTCGTATTATTGGATGCAACCAGCGTTAATGAAACTTCCTTAAACGGATATAGTTCCAATGAGTCCTCGCAGCCTCCTACATCTTTATAAAACACTCCTAAATCCACCTTTCCTTCCTTCAGTGAATCCCTTATTTCATAGCAGTTCGTGGAACGGAGCATTAACTGGGCTTTCGGCGCCATTTCCCGGAACTTCTTTAAGATCGGAGGCATTTTATAGCACAGCAGTGTCTCCCCCATGGCAATCGTAAGGTTTCCCTCTAAATCTTTTATCTGCTCCTGGCTGCTCCGAAGTTTCTCAACCGAATTCAGCACTTCCTCTACATAAGGCACAATGCGCTTCCCGGCTTTGGTGAGAACCATTTTTCTTCCTACTTTTTCAAATAAGGGGATCCCCAGTTCCTGCTCCAGCTGCTGCATGTGCAGGGTCACCGTGGACTGCGTATATCCAAGCTTATTTGCCGCTTTCCCAAACCCGCCTTCTTTTAAAACCGTCATAAAAGTTTTTAAATTTTTTATTTCCATGAGTCTCCAACCATTCATTTTTTTCGAATTGTATTTTAAAATACTTTAATTTTACTTTATGATCTTATTGTAATATTATAATCACATAAAGGAGGTTTTTCAATGATATTGTCTACTTTAGCATTATTTTTTCCATATTCCCTGGTAACTGCATATACCCCCGGCCCCAATAATCTTCTGGCTCTCAATTCTGTAACCATGTATGGCTTCCGCAAAAGCAGAAATACGATCATCGGCATAAGCCTTGGATTTTTATGTGTTATGGCTCTAAGTGCCGTTTTCACATTTTTCCTTGCCTCTTTCCTTCCGGGGTTTGTTCAGATTATGAAATATCTGGGCGCCGGTTATATTGTCTGGCTTGCTCTTCATATTGCTCTCAGTAAATCCCCTTCTGAAGGGGCAAAAAAAGAGCCCTCATTTATCGAAGGCTTCTTACTGCAGTTTGTAAATGTAAAAATCATTCTCTATGCTGTTACAATTTACACCTGCTACGTTCTTCCGGCAAATGAAAGCTTTTTTATTTTGATGATCTTTGCACTGATCATCAGTGCTATTGGAATATCTGCCACCATGGTATGGGCATGCCTTGGAAATGTGTTTCAAAAATTAATCCGGCAGCATTATCGGCTTTTTAACGTCCTCATGGCTCTGCTGCTGCTCGAATGTGCTGTAAAAATGCTGTTTATTTAAGTGTGTTGTCCCCGTCCGCCGCCGTGTCCTGCTGCTTCGCCTTCATATCTATTTTATTTTGGTACATCGCATCATCTGCACGCTTAAAGACATTGGCAAACACCAAGTCACTTTGGCTGTTATAGACAGCAACCCCTGCTGCAATCGAGATCTGATTGTCCGGCTGCGCAGTCCGGTTATATTCTTCCATGCCGGAAGCAAATTCCTCCATAAACTGTGCGTATCGGTCACATTTCTCATTTTCCAGGATTACAACAAATTCATCCCCTCCGATACGGTATACCGGACAGTGTTTAAATATTTTGCAGATATACTTACAGGCGTCCATGATCAGCATATCCCCAAAATCATGGCCATACCGGTCGTTGACTATTTTCAGACCGTTGATATCCATCACAACCAGGGCAAAACGCGGCTCACCAATACGCATTTGTTCTTCCAGGCGGTTTTCAACTTCTTTATATGCTGTATGGTTTTTTACTCCAGTCAGAGCATCACGGTAAGCAAGGCCATTAATATAACTGATATATTTCTGAAGCTGGTTTACGGTCTGCTGAAAGCTGTCAGTCAGCATTCCCACCTCATCCTTGGACTGCTGGGTTAAGGTGATGGTCAGATCCCCGGCTGCTATTTTCCTGGCAGCCTCATTAAGTTCTTTGAGCGGCCTTACAATACGTTTTGTAAACACCACTGTAATAATTACAAAGAGCAGTGATATTACAGCTAATAAAATCAGGCTCCTGATAATCAGCCCGTTCCTTTCAGCGTTAATTTCACTAACAGGAGCAGTAATCGCCAGCTTCATCCCGTTATCCAGCGTGCGGTAGGCTATTTTCTTAGTTTTCCCGCCCAGTGTATAAGTAAACAGGCTGCTGGCACTGGTTTCACTTTTCAGTTCCTGGACAAGGGGCTGGAACTCCTTATTTACATCCACTAATTTTGTGTTCAGAGAATATTTGGGATGATGCATAATCCTCCCGTCTTCACTGCTCAGAAATGCATAGCCCGTATCATACACACGGACATCGTCCGCCAGCTTCTCAAATATCCCAAAATCAATATCCATACCCACAACTCCGATTACCTCGTCCTCCTTATACAGGGGAACCACATAGGAAATCATGCGTACATTAATGTTCTGGTTTAAATACGGCTCCATCCACATAGGCTTTCCGTTCTGCACCGGAAGATAATACCAGCCAACATGCTCTACATCTGTCGGGCTGTAATTTGAAAAATTCGTAGGCTTCAGCCGCTGAAAGTTTCCGTTCGTGGTTGTTTTGCTCCAAAACAGACCCGAATCCGGCTTTGTGAATTCCGGGTTAAACCGCACATACACTGCCAGCGCCCCTTCTGTATTATTGGCAGCATTCACAACGACCTCTTCAAGATGCTTTGTGTATGCTTTTACATAGGCATCATCTGTCTTAAGTTTTTTTACACTCTTTAATTCATCTAAAGCGAACACAGACAGTGTATTCACCGCCTGTTCTGTCCGTTCAAGCTGGCTGTTGAACTTTTCTGCCCCCTCGCGGCACTGCAGATTCATAAAACGTACAGAAAAGTCATCTATGACTCCCTTTGTACTCCGTATTGCCCCGCCTCCAATCACCAGCGAGCAGAGCATCACACTGCTTAATATCAGCAGGACAAACTTTGTCTGTATTGATTTCATAGGTTCTCCCTCTTTCCGCAGATGATAATTTTATTTCCCAATATCCCAATTTCATTATAAAACACAATTCTTATGCAATTCTTAATAATGAACTTGAGGGATACTGAAGGGATTTCCTATGTCAGAACAACGTGGCCACGGAGCGCTTTATAACTTTTGTTTCAAATACAAAAGTTCCCCTACAGTGAACTCTGCCCAGCTGTAGTTGCTCATATATTCTCCGGCAAACAGATTCAGCTGACCTACGTCTCCGGAGAGCGCCCGATAATAATCACAGTCTACCTTAGACGGATCAATGGCCAGCTTTCTGGACTGCTTGATAAGAATGTCCTCCACTCCGGCCTCCTTGAGAGCTTTTGTGAGATTAAATGTAATCTGATAAACACTATTTCTTAATGCACTGCTGAAGGGTTTGTCTTCAAACAAAATCCCTGCCAGCTCTGCCACGGTAACAAGCGCTCCTTTGCGGTCCACCAAATAGGCAAGACATTCCCGGCATTTCGTAAGGGGAAGCTTAAGCGGCCTGCCGTCCACAAAAATTTCAAAATTGCCGAATGTCTGGATCCTCACCCGCTGATGTACCGGAATTTGAATCGGATGGCGCAGGTTCTCAAGTTCTGTGCGCAGATCGTCTGCACGGACAGGCTTCATCAGATAACCGCTGACATGAAGTCTCAGGGCATCCATTGTATAATCTGAATATCCTGTTACAAAGATAATATTGATCTTGGGACATATTTTTTTGAAACGTCCTGCAAGGTCGATGCCGTTATACTCACCCATCTCAATATCCAGAAAAGCTACATCCGCCGCATTCTCAGCCAGATAGTCCAATGCATCGGAAGCCTCTGTAAACCCGGCGAATTCCGCCTGAGGTATTACTTTCTGCACCAGTCCGGACATATATTCCACTGCCATTTTTTCATTATCTACGGAAATGATTTTCACTTGTTCTCCTCCTTCTTGCTGATCGGGTGCAGCCGGGTTCTGATTCTATGTACAGTTTTTCAGAAAACCACCTTACAAAAGGCAGCTTTATGTGTGCAGAGATTCTTTATTATCTTTTTCACCAAATAAATGGTATCAGCCGGTATTTTACTTCTTGGGTATATATCTCATAACCTTCCAGACCGCGTCTCAGCATTTGATCTTCCAGATAAGTCCTTATGACGATCAAGACCGCTGTCGTAAATGCCGCCGCTGCCGTCATCGGTGCCTGGAATACCATTGCCGCTGCTGCACACCATATAAGAATGGCAGAGTAGGCAGGATGGCGGACGATTTGATATGGCCCTTCTTTACATACTGTCTGTCCCCGGTCTTTCTGAATACGAGCTGTGGATTCCAGGTAAGTGTTGACAATCATAGCTTTTACCGTGAGAATACTGGAGCAGACTTGCAGAAAAATACCTGCCCAAAATATGATTCCAAGCTCTTTATGTTTGATTGTTTCCGTACCTGCAATATAATAAATTAAAAAATATGCCAGCAACCAGAAACCTGCCAGCAGAATTTTATCCCAGACCGGTGAATCCGTATTTGTCTTGCTCCTCTCGCTCAGTGTCTCCGGATTCACATGATACATGACAGCACTTGATATGGCTGTTGTTGTAAGATAGAAACCAAAGTAAACTGCAGCACATGTTCCAAGATATCCTTCTGAGCCTGACAAGAATAGAAGGATACCGAGAGCCCTTTGAATAAATAACTTTATGATATAGATTATGGCACCCTTTTTCATACGGAGTCTCCTCTGATTATTCTTTAATACCTTCTGCATATTTTAATATATGAATTTCCCGCCTTATTTCTTAATACTCTCATCCTCTGCAAAAATCGCTAGGTCCTCTAATATTTCATTCTTCTGCAGTTTCTTATTTTCAACACTGATCAGCGGCATATGTACAGCGGTAACATAAGGCATCAGAAATCCGAGGATAAAGTCTTGCTGAAGCTCCAGCATATCATGGTCATAGCCGCCTGCCTTATTTCTATGCCCTTCAATATCCAAGTACAGCACACGTTTCTGATTCGGAAAATTTTGCTGTGCAGAATATATGAGTTTATATATCATTCTGGCCGCTGTCTGAAAATTTTCTTCTGCAAAAACAGTATGCTGAATCGCTATTCCTTTATCTCTTAAAGCATTCACTCTGTCCGGATCCGGAGCTATAGGCCCTAATACATCCAGCCCTTCCTTATTTCTCTTCTCCATGGTTTCAAACCAGTAATCCCTCATTTGACGGATCTGTTTTCTTTTTGCAGGATTATCCCCGTATAGATCATGACATCTGGAACAAAGAGGGGCTGCATTCTCAATTGTATCTTCTCCCCCTTCATTTTGAGGAATGATATGATGAACCTCAACAAATGGCTCCTGACATATAACACACCTGAAGCCTGCTTTTCTTCTTGCTTCTTCTTTTACTTTTTCTGAAAATCCCATAGTGTCTTACTCCTGATAAAATGAATAGTTTTGTGAAATTATGTACTCTGAGGTTTGAATTTATAGATATAGCGCAGTTCTCTCAGATCTTTTCCTCCGATATTATCATTCAGACAATCACCGCTGTTTCGGAAGCCAAACTTCTCATAAAAAGCTCTGGCTCTCACATTTTCTTCTAAAACCCACAGAAAAACCTGTGTATAGCCCAGCTCACCCAGTCCATCAACTGCTGCCTGCAGAAGCCTTTTGCCATATCCCTTATCCCAGTAATCCGGAAGCAGATAGAGCGACACGATTTCTCCGAATCCCTTCATGCTCATAAATCTGGAAGCACAGTAGGAAGCAGTGCCAATTATCTTTTCGCCATCCAGCATAATGAATGAATTCAGTTCAGGATTTTGAATTCCTGCACGCCACTTTTCTTTTTTAATATTATCCAGAAATTCCTGAGGGATAATGCCTCGATATGCATTTTTCCAACCGGCCTCATAGACAGCGCACACAGCATCGATGTTATCTTTCTTGTTTAGGAATCTAATTTCCATTCAATATCCCCATATTTCAAATGCTTTATATTCATAGTTAAAATGATATCCTAATTTTTCAGCCAGAGCAACTGACGCTTGATTTTGAGCATCCCAGCTGGGATAAAGGCCTCTGTCCAGACATTCCAATATTAATTTTGCTCCGCATGCATAGGCTAATCCGTTTCGCCGAAAATCTTCTTTTGTGTCGACCTCTATTTCAATTCCTTCTGCATATCTTGCATAAGAAGATGCTCCTGACGCAAGTGTATCTCCTTTTAGCACACCAACTCCAATACCAAGTTTTTTATATGCAGCATAATCTGTAAACTGTGAGACCAGATCCCGGCTCCATGCGCTTGATCTGCAGAGCGCAAAAAGGTCTGCATCAATCATTTGCAGAGTATATCCTGGCTTTAATGAATTGACAGCAGACCTTAAAAAATCTTTATCAAAAATGTCCTGTTCCTTTTTTATAGCATAACGTGTTACCGGTTTTGCCTTATCCCCATACTTTTTGGCGATCAGCCGCGCCCAATCATCATTCTGGGACACCATAATCATAAAATCCCGGGAACAGTTTTCTGGTTTATAGGAAACCAAATCTTCCGCTGCTTTTCCCGCAAAAAAGCAGAAGTCACCGAGAACAGCCATGGCAGACTGTGGGTCTGAATTGTTGTCCACGTAGATGTCTCCCATGACCTTTTGAAGACAAGACCAAATTAAAGTTTCCTGCCAGTCTCCGAACAGTGTTGTGACTTTTGTTGTGTCTTCCAGCTTGATAGGCATACCATAGTCCTTTCTCTTCTTAAATTAATGCTTGTTGTGTGATCAGTCATCCCAGTCCTTTATATTATACTTGGCAAGCAATTCTTTTCCTTTCTCTAACCCTTCTTCATAAATGTGCACAGATTTAGAGCGGTGGCTTCCTTGATCGATCAGCCCTTCTTCCTCAAGTTCATCTAATACTTGAAAGGGATACCCTTTCCATGCTTTATTTTCTTCTGATGAAAATCTATCCAAGCTTCCGAATTTTGTAAGATACATTAAAAGCATTGATAGTTCACTGACGGCATCTTTTGGAGATGTTTTTTCTTCTTTCATGACCTAATTCCTCCTTGCATTAGCGGCTAAATAACTGTTTTGATCAAATCATTCACCATAATAAACTCTTCCTCTGTCTCATTGATTATTTTAAAACCGAGATCCTGATACATTTTAAATGCATAGTTGTCTTTCTGTACTGACAATGAAGCCTTTGTGTACCCTTTTACTTTCAAAAGAGCCAGCATCTCCTGCATCAATTTTGTTCCGATTCCTTTCCCCCGGTACTCTTTGTAAAGGGAAATTGCAAATTCGGGAGTATCGTCATCTATATTTCCGTACCCTGGAATAATACGTGTCCACACTGCCCCAACAATTTTTCCGTCTGCTTCGGCACATAAGCAATGGTCGTGTTCCTTTCCAAAGTCTTCTATGTAAATCTTTAATGCTGGATCATTGATTACTTCTTTTGGCAAAAGATTTTTTGTATCTCTTTGGAAAATTGCTTCGTATAAAAACTCTTGGAGGCAGGAATATTCATTTGGATACATTTTTCTTATTTTATATTCCATTTCGGAACCTCTTTTTAAACTTTATTTATAGATAAAAGAAGATTATAAACAATGTTTGACCAGCTCATTTTTATTCATATTCTTCATAAGCATCTTGTATCTGCTGTACCCTATCTTTAAAAAACATATTACAATATTCCAAATCAAATTCCCTGTAATCCCACGGTACTTCTTTTCCAGAATACAGATTCAGAATTTGAGGTAAAATACCATCCCTATCTGTTTTTTCAACTATTTCAATTAATTCATACGGAGATGTATCTTCAATAATTCCTTTACTTCTGCCATCTGTCACATATGGATAATGCGTTCCTGCTCCGCGTTTCATTTCAACGACAGATAATAATTCTATCTCAAATTCCCAGCCAGCGCCGTAGTCATATTCCATGTTCAGCTTATCTCCCACACTAAGATTTAATGCAGAAAGTTTTGTCTTGATTGGATCAATAGCAGGCTCATAATCAAAATCATTCTCTTCAAACACAATTTCATAACGCTTTCCCTTATACTTTATGTTGAACAAATGGCTTGCTGTACTTTCAAATGCCGCCAGTACTGCATAACCAAGTTTTGCTGTACTGGAAATAGATGAGATTTCTATCTCTCTCCATATGATGTCTTCCAATTCACAGAGGCTTACTTTAAATTTATATACATCTGCCATAATACATTTCTCCTACTCTTTTCTTCTTAACAAAGGTAATTTCAATATCCTACCCATGTGTCTCAGGAACCTGTACAAATGTCTTATTCATAACACCGGCCTGTTTTTTGATAATGCGATTGAAATACGGACTTATCGTTGTAAGCTGAGGCTTTGTAATACCACGTTCTATGTATTTCACTTTAACATTGAATTCTATGTTATTTTTATATAAACAGATCTCCTCTGTCTGGATTAGTTTTAATAATTATATCATGTATTCATAGTTTTTCATATGCGCAGAAAAAGCACCCCTCTTAGATACAACTAAAAATATTATTTATTTTCTGTGATATATAAGTTGTCTACTCAACATTATCGCAATCCTGTTCACTTACCCTTAGGGGATGAATTCAGCTTTTAAGAGCCTGTCGTTTGTCTGGAATGAGTCAATCCCTTTTTCAATACAGATAAAGTCTATCCCATAAGCTTGAACAAATTCTAAAAAATTTAGGATGTCAGCTGCATTTCTTCCCAAACGAGAAAATTTATAAACAAAAATGTACTCTATCTACAATCCATTCTTTATATCGGAAAGCATTTTCTTAAATGCAGGTTGCCCTTCTATTAATTTCCCTGCATCCTCATAAATACTAACAATCTCCATTCCCTTACGGCTTACAAACCTCTTGAAACTATTTTTCTGATCCACAAGGCTATCCATCAACCTGAATCTTGGTACTAACTCTCGGATACAGAACGCATTTCTTTACTTCTCTATTTATTTTACCACCTTCAATATTTAGAAAAAAATACTATGTTTTCAAATTTAATTCTATTTTTATTAGCCATAATATTGTCCTTTCCTTACTACCCGCAAAAAGCATTGCTTCTTAATATGGAGATATCTATATACATTAATATATTTAAATGAAAGAGATATTTTTTTCAAATAGTAAATATCTAGTTCTATTAGTATTACTACATTCTATTATGCCGACTTTTAGAAGTCCCAAAAGTCTACTTCTTATAATTTCAGCAGGTAAATATGGCTTGCTTTCCCTTGTCCCCGATACTTACGCTCTATTAGATAAATGTTCTCAAGTTCCTTAAACAACCTAATTATCTTGTGAGGACCGGAGTTTAACAGTTCTTGAGCCTCTTTGACTGTAAATACCTGATAGGCTCTGCCGTATTCATCAATTCGACCTTTCTTTACTGACTAAATACATTCGGTCTAGTAACAATGCGTACAGCTTTTTTGCATCAGTAGATACTTTCTTGTATTTATCATCAGTAAACAGCCCCTTTGGCACTTTGTAGAAAACGGAGCACTGTGCTTCCGATATTGTAAAATACTTATTCATTTTTCTTTCTTTGCTCCTTTCTCACATAATTTAGGCATTGGATAACCAAAACACAGAAATTCTGCTTGCACTCCCTTTGACATTTACGACAAACATCGTTATATGTGATTCGCTTTCTATAATTGAGAAAAAATCTCCATTCCAACTTTCTGTTTTTACTCATTCGGGGCAATTTACCACCTCATTTCCAACCATCATTTTTTGTAACATCTCGGGGCACTATTTACATTTTTTCTTCTGTAAGCCCTCGAAATGTTCAAACCAAGGTATTTATCCTACTAATATATTTTTCTTCTCTATTTTTCGAATAAGTGCTTTTATCTGTCTACCTGAATATTGTTTCTGTATGCCTTTCTAAATTTCACAGAATTTGCCTTGCTCATATCCTCACAAGGTCATATTTTATTCAGCCAATCATTCAGTTGTAAAAATATTGAGGGGATAAAAGTCCTCTCACTTGTTTGTACTAACATACATCAAGATATCGGATATTAATAAAAATTCCCTTCGCTTGTTTGGAATTAAAAATCAGAATGACAACCTATTTCTTAGACATAGTTTTAAGAAATAAACTACGCCCCTTTTACGGTGATGTTGTGTAATAATTATTGGCTTTTTAACGATTTCGTGATATACTATTATTGGATATTTTTAATGTAATGGGAGGACTGTTATGGCTGTTAAATACGATAAGTTATTTCACTTACTAATTGATATGAAAATTTCCAATGCTCAGCTTGCAAGTAAAGCTGAAGTCAGTGCAAATATTATTACTCGCTTAAAAAGAGATCAGTATGTTTCTATGGAAAGTATTGAAAAGATTTGTAATGTTTTAGACTGCAAAGTTGATGACATTCTTGAATTTACAAAAACAGTTTAGAAAAATATAGAGGACGAGAGAAAACTCCCGTCCCCATAAGGACTTGAACAATTAACTCGGACTTAGGAGAGCGATACTCTATCCTTCGCCCGATGATGGAGGATTTTTATGAGTATAAACATTTCAAAGCAAAAGCGTGAAGATTTGATTGCCAAAATCAAAGAATTACGCACTTTTGTATCATCTGCTCCTCAAGATGAAAACACTGGCAACCTACTATCCTACCTTTCCGACCTTGAAAAAGATGTGAATGGTAAAAAGTACGGTCTTGTATTCGAGGAACATCGTGAGGAAATTGATGAAGTTTTATCTACACATACACCCGTTTTAACGGAAAATGAAGATTTATTCATAAATAATGGTGGCAATATGAACTTCCTCATTGAAGGAGATAATCTTGCTTCACTTAAATTATTAGAAAAAACTCATAAAGGTAAAATTGATGTGATATACATTGATCCGCCTTACAATACTGGAAGCAAAGACTTTATATATGATGATACATTTATAAACACAGATGATTTATTTAAACACAGTAAATGGAGTTCTTTTATCTCTAAAAGACTAATAATTGCCAAAAAGCTTTTATGTCGAAATGGTGCTATTTTTATCTCTATTGATGATAATGAGCAAGCACCTTTAAAGATACTATGTGATGAAATCTTTGGTGCTGATAATTATATGGGAACAATCATTCAAGATAAAATGAATGCTAAGAACGACACCATAAATATTCAAAAAAATCACGAATATATCCTTGCTTATCGAAAAAATCCAATCTACTTAAATGGAACACGTGTAAAACCAACTTTAATACATAAAACAGAAAAAATGCGTCCTGCTTTGAAAGAAGGAAATCGTTATTTTTATATAGGCGATGCCATTACAACACGAGGTGAAGGTGGAACACTTAATGCTCGTCCAAATTTAGGATACACTGTATATTTCAACCCTGAAACAAATGATAAAATTGGGCTTCCGGATTATGATATAGAACTTGCAAAAACATCCAATAGCATAGATGAAATATATTCACACGATAGTTCATTGCTTTCAAATGGATATTTTCCAATTCTCCCTCCTAAAGTGCGTGGAAAACTAGGATGCTGGACTTGGTCTCTAGATAAATTCAATACTGAAAAAGACAACATCATTATTACCGGAAAAAAACCTAATTATGCTGTAAAAAAACGCACTTTCGTTAGCATTGATAATATTAAAGAAATAGACGGTCGATTATTTTATGTTTCCATAGAAAAAAGTAATTCTCGTAGCATTATTCAATTTTCAACAAATGAAGGAACCAACACTTTATCGCAAATAATGGGAGAACGTTCTAATTTCAACAACCCCAAAAATTTAGAAATGCTCCAGTATTTACTTTCCCTAAAACCAGAACATAATCTCACTATTCTCGACTTCTTTGCGGGCTCAGGTACTACTGGACACGCCGTAATAAAGTTGAATGCCGAGGATGGTGGCAATAGAAAATTCATTCTTTGCACCAACAATGAGAATAACATATGCCGTGATGTTACTTATAAACGTATTAAGCGTGTAATCGACAAAGAAGGCTGTTCTGATTCTCTTAAATATTACAAAGTAGACTATATTCCAATTTCAGAGCGTATGTACTATGAATATGCCCATGAACTTCTTGCTCATATAAAAGAACTGGTTGAGCTTGAAAATAGCCTTAATTTCACTAGCAATAAGGAAATAGCGTTTGTACTTACTGAGGACGAGTTAGAAGAATTTATTACTAATATAGACGCATTTTCTTCTTGTAAGAAGCTTTATATGGGACACGACCTCCTACCAAGTGAAGAACAAGAATTTGCAATTTCCGAGCGTGAAATTGAAGTCAATATTATCCCTGATTATTATTACAGGGATTTACAGGAGGACTAAAGATGGAACTAAAAGAATTTCAGCTTAATGCTGTGAAATCATTGTTTGAAGCAATGGACACTTCTGCCCGTGACATCATCTTAAAAAGTCCTACGGGTAGTGGTAAAACTATCATTTTAACTTATTTTATGCACCAGTACATTCAGTCATATTCAAAAACAGTATTCGTATGGCTCACACCGGGTAAAGGTAATCTTGAAGAACAGAGCAAAGCGAAGATGGATAAATACATTCACGCTTCACAAACAAAGCTCTTATCCGATGTTATGACTACTGGTTTTGAGGAAAATGACAGTTGCTTTATCAACTGGGAAAAACTCACTAAAAAAGGCAATAACGCTCTTAAAGATAGTGAACGTACAAATTTTATAGAGCATATTCAAAACGCTTTAAATGACTGCTTGAACTTCGTTATCATTGTGGATGAAAGCCATCAAAATAATACCATTAAAGCAGATGAAATTATTCAGTATTTTAATACCGACAAGATTATTCGTTGTTCTGCTACACCTAAGAGTATCGCAAAAGCAAAGATCATTGAAATCCCTGAAAGTGAAGTTATTGCCGCAGGTCTTATCAAGAAAATGCTTGTAATCAACCCTGACTTTCCTCAAAGTGTTGATACTGAAAATCAAACTGCATTTTTACTTGAAAAAGCACTTGTAAAGCAACAAGAACTTCGTTCAGAGTTTTTACAAAGAAAAGCTGATATTAACCCTCTTATCGTTGTTCAGTTACCTAACAAATCGGATAACTTACAAGATGGTGTAGAAAAATATTTTGAAAAACAAGGATTAACCTACGAGAACGGACAGTTAGCCGTATGGTTATCAAATCAACACGAAAACCTAGAAAATATAGATAGTGTCAATTCAGAGATATCTGCCGTTATCATCAAGCAAGCAGTTGCTACTGGTTGGGACTGCCCTAGAGCACATATTCTCGTTAAACTTCGTGACAACATGGACGAAACTTTTGAAATACAGACTATTGGTCGTATTCGCCGTATGCCTGAAGCTAAACATTATGGAAGCGATCTACTAGATTGTTGCTACTTATATACCCTTGATGAAAAGTTTACTGCTGGTGTTAAATTGGCTCTAGGCAAAAACGCACTTAATGCTACTACCCTTTTCCTAAAGAATGAATTTAAGAATATCACTCTCACTGGCGAACAGAGAACGATGGTTACTTCTACAAGGAATCCACAAAAGGCATTAACTGCTATCGTTTCATATATGGAAAAAAAATTGGGTGTTAGTGCTAGAACTACTGAGAACAAGACACGCTTGCAGACTGCTGGTTTCGTATTTGATGAGAATATTATTAAACATACAATTTCAGGAGAAACATCTACTCTTGATTTTTCATCAAAAGATATGAACTCCATCGCAGTATCTGAAAAGCTTAATACACATATTCACGGACGAGATTATCATCAAAAAATCGGTCAAATCGGCTTAGAGATTGGTATGGAATATTCTTTTATGAATACCATTATCCGTAAATTATTTGACAAAAAATTTAATTATAGTCGTAAAGTGCTGCTTCTTGAGCCAAGAGAGGTTTATTCTTTTGTGCTTAATAATGCTGATAGACTTAAATATTTGGTGCGTGAAGCAATGGCCGCCGAAATCGCACAGTTGCAGTTAGATTTACCAGCTACATCTACTTTTGATTTTCATATCCCTGGTGCTTGTCTATTTACATACAATGGCGATGCGAAAACTCAGTTGGTAAGAAGAAAAAATGTTTATCAAAACTACTTGTCTTCTGCCGCACCACGCTCTGCTCCTGAAGTTAAATTTGAAAAGTTCTGCGAAAACTCAGATAGCGTGGATTGGTGGTACAAGAACGGCGATAAAGGAAACGAATATTTATCTGTCGTTTACCAAGATAACTCAAGTAAGCAGAAATTATTCTACCCTGACTACATTCTCTCTTCAGGTAATGATATATGGATTATAGAAACAAAAGGCGGTTTCGACCGTAGTGGAAATAGTCAAGATATAGACATCTTTACTCCAAAGAAATTTGATGTGCTGAAAGCATATCTTGATAAATATAAACTTAAAGGTGGTATCGTGCGAAACGATGCTACAACCGATGAACTTTGTATTTGTATGGACGAATATTCTGATGATATTCAATGCGAAAATTGGATTATATTGAGCAATATTTTGAAGTGAGGTGATTTCATTGATAATAACTGACCATAAAGTGTTAACTGAGTTATCACCTGCAAAAGTTCAATTTTTCAGGATAGATCCTGAAGATATATCTGAAACATTATCAGATATTTTACGTATACTTATGGACTTATCTTGGCTAAATAAATTTGATCAAGACTTTGAGAAAAAGGCTTTTGCTTCTCGTGCCCAGAAAACCATAAATGACATAAAGACAAAATTTGACCAATGTATCAATGACAGCATTAGTAAAGACGCTGGAGAGTATGTTGTATCCGAATTGGCTAGAGAAACTATGATTCAAAAACTTGACTATTTGGACATTCCACTCGATGAACTTGTAGCAAAAAAGCGTTCTGGAAATCCCGGATTTGATTTTCATTCACAGAACAATCTTACTGATACTGTTATTTTTGGAGAAGCAAAGTATGTTTCTGCTACAACAGCATACTCGTCGGCATTACCTCAAATTGTTGGTTTCATTAAAAATGGGAAAGATATTGAGGATCTTCCAGAATTAAAGCCATTCTGTACATTATCAGCGTTACAAGGAGCTGCTGACGGAAGAAAAGGATTTTCTGCTGCTTTCTCAGCAAAAGTCACAAGTACAGACAAAATAATAAAAAATATAAAAAAACGTGAAGATTTTCAGTTCTTACTTCAATATGAGGAAATTATCTTGGTGGCGGTTGACTTATGAATACTATATTACAAAAAGGTAATATTATTGCTAAAATACGCAAAGGGGAAGATTTAGATCAGATTATCAATTATGTTCAATCTGAGATTTACAAAAATGGTCCCAATAACTCTGTGGTATTGGAAGTCATTTCTTACATAAAATTGTTCCAACCAGAATATTTTAGGAAATATGAACAGAATATTATTGAAACAATGGGGTTGTTTTTCAAACATCCCAAAATCGAAAGTCTTACTGGGTCAATTTTTGAGATGTACCATAATCAACTTAAAGACGAGCTTGGAAATGACTATACACCAATGCAAGCAGATATTCTCAAAAAAATCAAGGAATTACAATATTTTAGTTTCTCTGCACCAACAAGCACAGGGAAATCCTTTGTTTTCCGTAATCTTATATCTGCCTACTCAAACGATGTAGTTGTTATTGTTCCTTCAAGAGCTTTAATCAACGAGTATTATACTCGCTTGAGTAACATCGTAAATAGAAAAAAGGTAAATATTTTAACTTTTGTTGATAAAATAAACACAAAACATAGTAACAGGAATATTTTTATATTGACTCCCGAACGAGCAAAAGATTTATTTAAAAATAAAGATTGGCTAAAAATAGATTTGATTCTATTTGATGAAGCTCAACTTAGCGATGAAAACTCAGTTCGTGGTCTTTACTTTGACAGTATTGTAAGGCGAGCACTCAAATATTTCCCTAATGCAAAATTTGTTTTTGCACATCCATTTGTTGAAAATCCGGAAGCACAATTACAAAAGAATGATATTAAGATTATCGATACGACTTCAGCGTACAATAATTATGAGTTAAAAAATGTTGGACAAATTTTTTATACTCACGATACGACTAATCAAAAATTTTACCACTTTGGCAGCGACCCAAAAATACTTGGAAGACATAAATTAGAATCAACTTTCGATCCTATTGAAGCTGCCTTGCAAAAAGGTGGTAGCGTACTTATCTATGTTTCTAAAACACATATTTACAGTAAACAGATATATAGTCAGTTTCAAAAGTATATCTCTATGTGCCACCCGATTGATGACTCAATTGCTTTGAATATGATAGAAAATCTAAAGGATTATATCGGCGCTTCGACAACTGAAAAGTTTTTTTATAGTTCTGATATGCTAGAAAAATTAAAATGCGGTATCGTTGTTCATCACGGTTCTATGCCATTAACTGCCCGCCTAATATTAGAACATTTTACACAGCGTGGTTTCTGTAGAATCTGTTTTGCAACTTCTACTTTGGAACAGGGTATCAACATGCCGTTTGATGTAGTCTATCTTAACAGACTTGAAGAAAGTAAGACACTCTCCGTTAAAAACCTAATTGGTAGAGCAGGCCGTTCAACAAACAAACCAGTATTCGATTACGGTAGCGTGATATTACGCCCAAATGCAATGAGCAGGTTTCGTAATGTATGTCGAAAAAAGAACACTCTTTCCCCAGAATCTCGACTAGATACAACAGATGATACAATGGATAAAAAATACGAGGAATATAAAGAAGCAATTAAAACTGGTGAATTTTCTGATGAATATAACCTGACAAATAAAGACCTAGAGAAGCTAAAATCCGATAGTGTCACTACTATTGTTCCTACCCTACTTGATATGATGTTTACAGATACGGGGTTTGTATTGCCAAATGCAGTTGCCAAAGAGGTATATGAGGATTTTCAATGCTTATATAAACAATACCTTGGTCGAGAATTAACTGCGGCAGAAAAATATATTTTCGATTCAGCGATAAAAATTATGATTTGGAAAGTGCACGGAAAAACATTCAGCAAAATATGTCAGGAAAGATACGCTTATGTTTCAAAAGCTGCACAAAGACGCTTGTTATCGCAGAAAGGGCTAAAAGAAACAGCTGATAATCTGACAGTTCGATATATTGCAGGATATAATGATATCCCTGACAAAAACCTTCGTGCCTTTCCTTTGTTTCCTTCTGAGACAAAAGGAAAAGATGTAGACTATGACCGAATTGTTTATGATACATATGATTTTCTTGATAAACTCATTGGATTTAAGCTAAGTGATCTGTTTTATGCTATTTTTCATCAGTATTCTATTGAATATCAAGATAATCGTGCTGAGAGATTGGCAAAACTGATTAAATATGGGACAGAAGACTTAACCGAGATATGGATGCTTCGATATGGATTTTCTTTTGAAGAAATTGAATGGTTATCCGAGTGTGTTGAAACTATAGACGAACGAGAAATTGCATTTAACGAAAAAATCAATGATCTAGATGAAGATAAATTAGCATCTATTGAACAATACATTTACTCTGATAAGTCTTAGAGTACCTAACGAGACATTTGTGTATCTAGATATGAGAGAGTATCAGTTTTTTGTGTAAACAGAAAAAACTGATATAAGATAGGTTAATAGTCACATAAGGTCAGAGATATCTGCCCTTATTTGCATTATACTACCATTTTTTACATGTCAATAAAACTGGTAGAATCAGGTGCTTTTTATATCCTTCGATTTTCTAATCTCTCTTCAAAATAAATCTCCAGCTATGAGTGAATCTGCCCCATTCCTGACGGTGGCCTGTCCATTTTTTATTGATGTCCATTGTAGCCAGATACAGCATTTTTAACAAACTGTCATCTGAGGGGAAAATCGTCTTACACTTGGTTACTATCTGTAGCTGACGGTTTAATCCTTCTATTGCATTTGTTGTGTAAATCAGGCGTCTCACAGGTTCTGGATATTTAAAGTAGGTAGACAGGTTCGCCCAGTTATCATGCCAGGATTTATAGATTTTTGGGTATTTTCCATCCCATTTATCTTTAAACAGTATCTAGTTCATTCAAAGCAGTCTCTTCTGTTGACGCAGCGTACACACGCTTCAGATCAGACATCAGCTTTTTAATGTCCTTGTAGGATACAAATTTTGTGGAATTGCGAATCTGGTGGATCATACACTGCTGTACCTTCGTTTGTGGGTAAACAGCCTCTATCGCTTGCAAAAAACCGGTAAGTCCATCCACATAGGCAATCAGGATATCTGCCCCACCTCGATTTTTCAATCCATTCATAATGGACAACCAGAACTTAGCACTTTCATTTTCACCTACGTACATGTCGAGAACCTCTTTTCTTCCGTCCATATCAATCCCCAGTGCAATATAAACAGCCCGTTTCACAATCCGTCCTTCACTGCGTAGTCTTCTTCAAGAGGGTTCCTGCCATTCTCTGACGATTGGCAGAATCTTATAGGTAATCCGGCAGATAGTGCTGTCAGAGATATCAATGTCATAAAGCTCTTTCATATGGAATTCGATGTCGCCTGTTGTCATGCCTTTGGCATACATTGAGAGAATCTTTTCCTCCATGTCCTGGGTAACCGTATTCTGGTATTTCTTAACTAACGCTGGTACATACTCTCCATTGCGGTCTCGTGGGATAGAGACCTCCATATCCCCATAACTGGTATGCATGGTTTTCTGTGAGTGACCGCTTCGGCTGTTATCCGTCTCTTTGTTGCGGTAATCATACTTGGAGTAACCGAGTTCTTCCCCCAGTTCTTAATCAAGCGCGCCCTCCAACAGGACAGACATCATATCCCGCATGACAGAGTTTACATCGGTACCACTTTTGATGCTGACATCATTGTTTTTCAGATAATCACGCATCATGTCACGCATGGCTGCTTTCTGTGGTGTGTCTTTTATTCTTACCATAATAAAACCTTCAAACTGAGTAGTTTTATCTTACATCAATTTGAAAGTTTACACAATCTTTGGGATAGTCCCCTAGATATACAAATGCACTGCTCGCTAAGATAAAATAGCATCTCATTTACTGTATAAAAATGAACAAAGGCAAGGGTTCAGTTCCCTTGCCTTCTGTTGTATTAAATGTATCCTATGTAGATTTCAAATTCATTTGTATTCACCTTTTCGTACCAAATGCAGTCACTTTCAAAGCCTTATAAGTTCTTGTATCTGTTCTAATGACTTTCAATATTTGCGATTGTATGGGTTGTTCTTGATGTAATTGATATAGGATTATCCTAACATTCTGTGGCAGAATTATTATTTTCTAAACCGATATTTTGAGCAAAATTCTTTGCATAATTGATGCAATAATCAATGTCAATCTTATTTTCTATTACTGTCGGTGTTGTAAGATTAATCTCAATTTTTTCTTCTCAGATTTATAAACTGTTGTGACAGTGATTTTTTCTTTTGTTGGCTCTTATTTTGTTGTAATTTCTGCAATTTCCGTTGTAGATTTTGTTGCTACCAATGACGTTATTTCTTCTTTCTCAACATCACCAATCCCCGGTACATTATCTGCATTATGTTCAAGCGTATCACCATCTGCCAAAGGTATTTCTTGTGTGATTTCTTGAATTTCCTCCGTAGTAGTTGTAGCAGAAATGTTCTCTACTTCATTCGGTACATCTGCTTGAAAACAAGAAATCACCTCACTATTCACAATTGCTGTAGCTCTGCTACGGATATTATTCATCTTTTGCGCCCATAACATCGTATTTGTCTACCTCGAGTTTTTCTGTTACATTTTCCTTCTGGGCAAGATATTCGTAAAGCGTACCTTTCGTTAAAAAGTTGAAGTAAATAATCTTGTAATGTTCTTGTAAAAGTTTACGATATCGCTGTCCCCATACACCGATATGATACTCATTTTCAACATTCACACGGATATTAGGATACATATAATCGCCTTGTTGCTCATTCCCATTGCCAGTAGTTTCATAAATTGATTTCATTAGAATTCCTCCGTTTCATATTTTGTATCTTCATCATAACGGATAATTTTTCATAAAACCAATGTGCCGATTGCACCTTCATAAATATAAATCACAGTTTACATTCAAAGAATTTTTTCTTCTCATCCAATACAAACTGCAATTATTCTATTGTCTATCATTGAAAAAGTCTTTCCAATATGAATTTTCTTTATTAAATGTTTCCTTCTGCTCTGATGTAAGATTATATGCATAATCTGCAAACGTATTAAATCTGTTTTATCTTGCATTCAGTCACCCTCAATTAAGCTTATATCATTTTAAAATAATGCAATGCGTCTTCAATCATCTGATTAAGCATAGGAAGATAACCACTCTTTGAATAATTATCATAATATTCTTTAACAAGACTCTCTCCTATTTGCGACTAGATGAATTCTTTACATATCTTCATCGGGTCTTTATCTGGAAACACTCTTTTCTCTCTTTCTGAAAATCCCTTTACCTAGATAGCAATCTTTAATCCTCTTTTTTCTTCAAACATCAAATATATCACCTAACCTTGTTTTGGCACGCAAAAGGTGCCGCTGATTTCTCAACGACACTTTTTGTCATAGCGTAATAGAAACTTCTACAGTCAGATCTTTCCAACTGTTTTTGCGAACAGAATTTCCAGTAAGCTTACGATAAGCTACTGCCTGTTCGTATGTAATTTCAAAGGAAAAAGATAAATAGGGATGCAATTGCACGCCTTGCAGCTGCCTGTGTTGCTGTTAATAAGTATAAGCTAGCTGTCACTTCAAATGTTCACAATATATTTTTTAACTTTTCCTTATACTATAAGATTTTGATTTGCATCAACTGTAATTATTCGCTTTTTAAAAATTTTTCTAAATTAGTTTCAAATTTGGAAAAATCAATATATTTTTTAGCAATTTTACATATGTTTTCTACAAATGTCATCTCGGCTATAGAACGATTTTCAAAATCAACACGAATTATTTTATACAACTCTTTTCCGTCTTCGTCCTTTTTTTTGTTTGTTTTGACATATTCAGCTATAAGATTATCTACAGATTTCACATTAAAAAATTTATCGTTTATTTCTTTCTTTATTTGTGCATTCACATTCGTAACCAATACTTCTTTTAAAAATTTTTCAATACTTCCTATTGGTATAAAAAGTTTGGGATAATCCTTATACTGTTGTCCAACACTCTCTTTTATATCACCATCCAAAATACTGAAAATCTTTGTTCCTGCACCAAAAGTAGAATGTATATACAATTCATGTTGTAAATTCAGTACATTACTCCATCCTCCAACTGGCAAAATATTTATGAGCTTACTTCTAGATATATCTTTTTCATCAATAATAGCTTGTACTATCTTTTTAGCCAAATAGTCCTCCACCAATATTACAAAATCAAAGCCATCATGCATATACACATCTCTAATAGCATAACTCGGATAACAAGGAGTATTCACTTCTATCAGCCCTTCTTCTTGCTTAGATAATTCTATCTGAAATAAATTATTAGGTTGAATAATTCTTATAACCTCTGGCGAATGTGAAGATAAAATTACTACTAAATTATGATGCTGTTTTATTAGTTCACTTAACAACTCAAGCAACCTAACAACAGCAATCGGATGTAAAGCTAACTCAATTTCATCAATCAACATTATTATGGGTTGATCTTGAGGCAATGATCTTCTAACTATGGCATTATATATAAAATGTAACAGCGATATTAAAAGGCATTCTCCAGAACTCATCCTATACTGACTCACTAACTTTCCTCTAAATTCTTGAAAGTAGGGTGTATTCTCCAATTCTAAAATTGCTGCTATCCGTTTATTACGAATTCTTTTCAATGTCCTGTAAAAATTATAATTACCATGCAAAATATAGCTCAGATTATCTTTGATATAATCATCTGCTTCTATTATATCACGACTATCAATTTTTTCCATATAAAGCAAATCATCAACAATCTTGGAATCATTGAATCTAGTACCATAGAATAAGCTGCCTTCGTACATACCGTTATAATGAACTCTTTTCCTTGGGGGTTCTATTGACTTCCATGCATCATTCTGACGATGCCATTTAGCAGTTTTTTCTCCATCACTTAACCAAACATAGGATTCCTCTACTATATCTTCATCTCTTAATGCATCTAAACTATGAGAAAACACAACTTGAGCTAAACAAGTCATAATTGTACTTTTCCCTGTACCATTGTTCCCAATAATACCATAAATACCTCGACGAAGCGGAATTGATAATTTCCCCTTTTTTATATTTTTAATTTTATTTATTTCAATCTCTAGTTCTTTCAAAAAATCTCCTCCATATCTATAAGTTAAAACTAATTAAATAATTTCAAAATGCTTCAACGCATCCTTAATCGCTTCCACTTTTTCTGCTGTCGGATGCTTCCTCGGCTGTTTCAATTCCTCTACCGTATTAGGTGCATCGTACATCGGTAAGCCTAAATCCCGTTTTACTTCTGCAATATATGCAATATGTACCTTGAAGCCATATTTCGCTTCTATGTACTCCTTAATCATCTTATAAGTAACTCGCTCTTTCGGCTTGTAAGCTTCGGCTCTCTTGGCAATATTGTCAAACGGCACTTAATCTCCACTCTTGCCAAACTTCACTTTTACATTGATTGCTCTATCAGATTATTTGTGGGAGAGCAGCACCACCGTCTCCACATGCCCCGTATGCCCAAACTGATCCACAACCGCCACTTTCTCCACGCCATATCCTTCTTCCCCCAGCACCTTCAAATCCCGTGCCAAAGTCCCCGGATCACAGCTTACATAAACAATTCTTTCAGGCCCCATTTTCACCATAGTGTCAAGCAGTGTCCTGTCGCACCCCTTCCGAGGCGGGTCAACAACAATCACATCTGCATAAACCCCATTCTTTTCATACTCCCGCGGCAGAACCTCTTCCGCTTTCCCCACAAAAAACTGAACATTCCCCATATGGTTCATCTCAGCATTTAACCTGGCATCTTCAATAGCTTCCTTAACGATCTCAACCCCATAGACCTGCTTTGCATTCTGGGCCAAAAACAGAGAAATCGTTCCAATCCCACAGTAAAGATCCCACACAGTTTCATCCCCGCATAGACCGGCATACTCCAGTGCCTTCTCATAAAGCACCTTTGTCTGTCTTGGGTTTACCTGAAAGAATGACAGCGGCCCGATTTGGTACTTCACATCCCCAATATAATCATAAATATAAGCCGGTCCATAGACTTCTTCTACTTTACTTCCCAAAATCCTGTTGGTCTTCTCCCTGTTGCTGTTCACACAAATGCTGGTCATACCCTCAATCTCTTTCAATGACTCAACAAGCTCAGAAAGATTCAAAAGATCTTTCTTCCTTCCGTTTACAACAAGACAGACCATGATCTCACCGGTAACAAACCCGACCCGGGTCATGATATGGCGCACCAGCCCCCTGTGTTCCTCCTCATCATAAGGCTCCACATGATTCTTCTCCATATAGTCAAGCACCTTGGTAAGGATCTGCTCATTCACCGGATGCTGGATAGAACAGTGGATACAGTCGATAATCGCGTGGGTTCTTCCCGCATAAAATCCAGTAATCAGTTTTCCGTCTTTGTTCCGCCCTACCGGAAACTGAGCTTTATTTCGGTAATAATACGGCTCGTCCATCCCATAGATTGGTTCCATCAGAGAAGCTGCATTCTCGATCCCGCCGATCCGCTCCAGGCAGTTTTTCACCTTATTAAATTTATACTCCAGCTGCTTTTCATAAGAAAGATGCTGCAACGTGCAGCCTCCGCACGGACGTGCAGAAGGACACTTAGGCTCCACCCGGTCCGGGGATGGCTCCAGAAGTTTTTCAACCCTTGCAAATCCATAGTTCTTCTTTGTTTTGATGATGCGGGCCAGTACTTTGTCCCCCACTACGGCATCTTTTAAAAAGAGGGCATAGCCGTCTGCATGGCCGATGCCCTCTCCTTCATTGCCCATATCATCAATTTCTACTTCCACTAATTGATTCT
Organism: Anaerostipes sp.; assembly: GCF_018381315.1. Lineage (GTDB taxonomy): Bacteria > Bacillota > Clostridia > Lachnospirales > Lachnospiraceae > Anaerostipes. The sequence goes on from NZ_JAGZSD010000012.1 coordinate 38,773, forward strand.
TTTTAAATTCCATAGGCACCTCTTATATATAACGCTCCATTTATGCTTGCTAAATGGATGTCTCTCTGATCTTTGTATCAAATAAACGCTGGAAGCCGGTCCATTCCTGGCCTTCCTGCTTCTTCTCGATTGCTTCTGCAAATGTCTCCATTTTTGCATCTAAGTTATCAGCCTGGCTCAGTGCAAGAGCTTCCGCCAGTGCAGGTTTTTTCGGTGAGCCAAATTCCAGCTCTCCGTGATGGGACAGGATACAGTGCTTCACTTCATTGGCAAGCTTTGCAGGAAAGCCCGGGATTTCATCCATGAGTTTTGAAAGCTTGATAGTTCCCATGACGATATGTCCCACCAGCTGCCCTTCATCTGTATAATCATTCTCAGGAAATGCAGACAATTCTTCTGCTTTTCCAATATCATGGAACAGTGCCGATGTGACGAGCAGATCTCTGTTTAACTGGGGATACAGCACGGTATACTGCTCACACAATTTTGCCACACTGACAGAGTGCTCCAAAAGCCCTCCGATGTATCCGTGATGTACACTTTTCGCTGCGGAATGAATCTTAAATTTCTTTGCAAATTCTTTGTCTTCCACAAAGACTTTCAGGGCAAGCTTTTTTAAAAAAGGATTCTCCACCTTTTCGATCATCCCCAAAAGTTCGTCAAACATTTCATCAATATCTTTTTTTGTAGACGGCATGTAGTCAGAAATCTGGTATTCTCCTTCATCTGCTTTCCGGATCATCTCAATATTCAGTTGATTATTTCCCTGGAAGTTTGTGACTTTCCCCTTGACCATGATATAATCCATAGCCTCAAAATGACCGATGGCATTGTTAAGCTCCCATACTTTTCCGTCGATCATTCCGGTTTTGTCCTGGAGCGAAAGTGAATAATAGGTCTTCCCAAATTTTGATGTGCCGGATGTCTTTGTTTTGCACAAAAATACCTCAGAAACCATATCTCCTTCATGCAGTTCACTTATATATCTCATAATTTAACCTTTCTAGGGCCGTCTCAAAGCCCGCACCTCTTTTACTTTCCCTATTATTACATAAACTTCCCTGAAAATCCACTGGAAAATTGCCGTCTGCCTCGTTTACATGCCCTTTGTTTTATGCTACACTTTTTCTGAATCAAAAAAGGAAAACCTTCTTTAATAATGGTTTTCAAACAAACTGAGGGAATCGCTATGAATCAAAAAGTTTTAAATACATTAGAATACGACAAGGTCATTGAACGGCTGGCGGCCTATGCCACCACAGAGCTTGGAAAAGAAGCCTGTGAAAAGCTGCGGCCTATGACAGAGGAACCGGAGATCTCTCTGGCCCAGGAACAGACCCAGGATGCCCTTACAAGGCTTTATAAGCAGGGGAGCATTTCTTTTTTTGGCGTCCAGGATCTGGGGGCTTCTCTGAAACGACTGAAAATGAAAGGGACATTAAGTGCCGGGGAGCTGCTGGAGATCGCCGGACTCCTGGAGGCTGTGAAAAATGCTCTGGCTTACGGCGCACAGCGGGATGACATGGCAGATGCCGACTCACTGGATTCTGTCTTTGAATCTCTGGTGCCAATGGACGGCTTATTAAAGGATATTAAGCACTGTATCATTTCCCCGGAAGAAATCAGTGACGATGCTTCTTCTGCCTTAAAAGATATCCGCAGAAATATGAAACTGACCAATCAAAAGATCCACAGCCAGCTCACCGCTATGGTAAGTTCTTCATCCAACAAGGACATGCTGCAGGATGCCCTTGTGACCATGCGAAACGGACGCTACTGTATTCCGGTAAAACAGGAATACCGCGGACAGTTTAAGGGTATGATCCACGATCAGTCATCCAGCGGCTCTACTTTGTTTATCGAGCCTATGGCTGTTGTCACACTGAATAATCAGCTGAAAGAGCTGGAAGGCCAGGAACAGACAGAGATCGAACGCATCTTATCTCTGCTGAGTGAACAGGCCTCCTATGATATGGATGGACTGGCTCAGAATCAAAAGCTTTTGATTGATTTGGATTTCATCTTTGCAAAAGCTAAATATGCCAAAGACTATGACGGCAGCAAACCTGTTTTCCGGGAAGACGGTGTCATTAATATCAAACAGGGACGCCACCCGCTGCTGAATCCTAAAAAAGTGGTGCCGATCAATGTAACACTCGGCGACTCATTTTCCATGCTGGTTATAACCGGGCCCAATACCGGAGGCAAGACCGTATCTTTAAAGACCGTGGGCTTATTTACGCTCATGGGCCAGGCAGGGCTTCACATTCCTGCATTCCAGGGTTCCAGCCTGGGGATTTATGAGGAAGTGTTTGCAGATATCGGAGATGAACAGAGTATTGAACAGAATTTAAGTACTTTTTCATCCCATATGACCAACATTGTCTCTATTATCCAAAACGCCCACAGGAGTTCTCTGGTGCTGCTGGATGAGCTGTGCGGCGGAACGGATCCCGTAGAAGGTGCCGCTTTGGCTATCTCTATTTTGACAGATCTTCATGACCGTGGTGTGAAAACAATGGCAACAACCCACTACAGCGAATTGAAAATGTTCGCCCTCTCCACCGGAGGTGTTGAAAATGCCTCCTGTGAGTTTGATGTGGAAACCCTCTCTCCGACTTACCGGCTGATGATCGGTATCCCCGGAAAGAGCAATGCTTTTGCTATTTCCAGGAAACTGGGACTTGATAACCATATCATTGAACATGCTTCCGGCCAGATCGACCAGTCTGTAAAGGATTTTGAGACCATACTGGCTGACCTTGAAAAGAGCAAGCAGACCATTGAACAGGAACAGGAAGAAATCTTTGAGTACCGGAAAGAGATTGAAACACTCAGAAAAAGCCTGAAGGAACGCCAGGACAATATAAAAGAAAAACGGGATAAGCTTTTGCGGGAAGCCCGTGAGGAAGCCTACCGGATCATCTCCGAGGCAAAGGAAACTGCCGATGAGACCATCAAAGAGTACAATAAATTAAAAAAACAGTCCGGAAAAGATGCAAACCGGAAAATGGAGCATATGCGCAGCGACCTGCGGGGCAGGATGTCCGGCCTGGAAAAGGATATGGCCTACCGTTCTAAAAAAAGGAATACCAAAAAACATGAGCCCGAAGATTTCCAGATAGGAGATGAGGTTTATGTAACCAGTCTTTCTCTGAGCGGTACCGTACAGACACTGCCAAATACCAAAGGTGATTTGTATGTTCAGATGGGCATGATGCGCTCTAAAGTTAATGTTAAAGATCTGGAGATCACGAAAAGCGTAAAACAGGTGAAACGTGAAAATGCGAGAAATGAAGCCAGAAACAGCGGGCGGACGGCAATCAATAAGTCTTCCAGCATCCGTCCGGAGATTAACGTTCTGGGTATGACTGTGGACGAAGCTGTTTCCCAGCTGGACAAATTTATTGATGACGCCTGTCTGGCAAACCTGGGACAGATTACTGTCATTCACGGAAAGGGAACCGGCGCTTTGAGGAAGGGTGTTCATAATTATTTAAAAACTTTGAAAAAACAAAAACGTATTTCCGGCTATCGGGACGGAGAATTCGGAGAAGGAGATATGGGCGTAACCGTTATCATGCTCTGATCAAATATCAAATTAGTACGGCAGGGACAGCAGATGTTCCTGCTGTTTTTAATATTGTTTTTGGAATCTTGTAGTTACTGTAGGATGCATCAATGTGTGCCAAGGACTTTTTGCACTGTACCTGTTTTATGATCTGATACCTTACCAGGTCATAAACTTCAAATAACTTTCTCGTATACTGTGCATTTCCATAAACCTTCCAGTACCCTGAAAACAGATAACCGTGTCCCTGATACCGGATAAACCCTTCTACATCGCACAGGGGATAGCCAAGGATTAAGCCCAGTTCATGGGGAAATCCTTTTTCTCCTCTCTTATATTTTTCATAATTTTTTTGCAGGGTTATAAAAATGTCGTTTAACTGAACAGACGGATAACCGCAGGTTTTTATAAACTTCTGATGCTCTGTTTTCATCAGATACTGCCTGAGTTCCTGCTCCCTGTAAAGCAGCCATACACACCTTTTTACTCCGGCATATATCAGACTGCACCGGATTTTGGTTCCCTTAAGTGACTGTATCAGAGTACTTGTGTCTTCCCTGTCCAGAGTCACCGTGTTTGACGGTTTCACCCCGGCAAACACCTGCGCACAATGCGCTGCAATTTTCATCTGTACATTATTTTTATATTTCACCTGGTCCAACTCTAAACGGCAGTTCATCCGGATTCTCCTTCTGTCAGTTATTGCTATAACGATAGGATGAGCAGTTCCGGTTTTTATATGTATAACATTTTATTTACCGCAGATGTATTCTGCAAATTTCTTCATTGCCTCAGTCTGTGATGTCCCTTCAAGTTTTGCAAGTACCACGGATATAGTCTGGGGCGGATCTAACGGAAGGATCTTCACCTGATCTGCATGAAAAATCCGAAAGTTGCTTTTCGCAAGAAGGCTCAATCCTTCACCCACAGCTACTCCGCTGATAATAGATTCCACACGTCCCGTCCGTATAATTTCAGGTGTAATTCCCGCTTCCTTTAACAGCTGGATGCAAAGCTCATATACCGAGGTGTATGGATTCATTAAAATGAATTTTTCCTCAGTCAGATCGGTGAGTTTTATAGAGGAACGGCCGGATAATCTGTGGTTCCTTGGAAGCACAACTGTCAGCTCATCTTCCGCCAGCGGGTAAGAAACACATCCAAGCTTTGAAAACAGGTTATGGCGTGCAATGATGTAATCATACTTTTTTTGGCGCAGCCCTACCAAGAGTTCTGCCTCCTCTGCCTCTTCAAAAGAGAAATCAATCTGCCGGTTTTGTTCTGTAAATGTTTTTAAGCGTGCTGTCAGGTCATATTGGGTTAAGATGGGCAGCGTTCCTATACGAAGCTTCTGTTTATGATTCGCCTGATAAGGCCTCAGCTTTGTCAGCATTTCAGAATAATTCTTAGTAAGGCGGCAGGCTTCCTGATAAAATACCTGCCCCGCCTCAGTCAGTTCCGCCTTTCTTTTGCTCCGGTCAAATAATTTCACATTCAATTCTCTTTCCAGCTTCATGATCTTTTTAGACAGCGTGGATTGGGATAAATTTAAAGTTTCCGCCGCTTCCAGAAAGGTATCATTTTCTGCCACAGCGATCAAATCACTTAATTGCTCAAAGGTCATAGGCGCCTCCTATTCATTCCATTATGGAATCAATTATACTACAGATCGAATTGATTCACTACCGGCCCCTTGCTAATATAGGTACAAAAGAACCCTGTTTCACAGAAAAATCATAAAATAAAAGGAGTAAGATTTATGTCTGATCAAATTACCGATCTTCGGAGCGCTTTAAAACGGTTAAAGGAAATACCGGGCCAGCTTCTGGAGACTCATGTGCCTGTAGAACCCATGGCCGAGCTTTCCGGCATTTACCGCCATGTGGGATCCGGAGGGACTGTTATGCGCCCGACGAAGGAAGGGCCCGCTATGCTGTTTCACAACATAAAGGGTCATCCCGATGCCAAAGCTGCCATAGGGATTCTGGCAAGCAGGGAGCGGGTGGCTGCTCTGCTGGACTGCCCTTCTGAAAAACTTGGATGGAAATTGTACGAATGTGCCGAACACCCTGTTGCACCAGTTGTTATAGACGGACAGGGTAAATCCCAGGAAACGGTTCACCTTGCAGACTCCCCGGACTTTGACTTAAGAACTTTGGTGCCGGCCCCTACTAACACGCCCGTGGATGCCGGCCCTTATATTACTCTGGGTATGTGTTATGCATCCCACCCGGATACCGGCCTCAGCGATGTAACCATACACAGGCTCTGCATCCAGGGCAAAGATGAACTTTCCATCTTTTTTACTCCCGGCGCACGGCATATCGGCGCCATGGCTGAGCGTGCAGAGGAATTAGGGCAGAGACTTCCGATTTCCATCAGTATCGGGGTTGATCCTGCCATTGAGATTGGTTCATGCTTTGAGCCTCCAACCACACCGCTGGGATTTGACGAATTGTCTATAGCCGGTGCTCTGCGCCAAAGACCGGTTGAACTATGCCGGTGTCTGACTGTCTGCGAGCATGCCATTGCGAACGCAGAGTATGTCATCGAAGGCGAAGTCATCCCCGGAGTAAGGGTACAGGAAGACAAAAACACCCGTACAGGATATGCCATGCCGGAGTTTCCTGGTTATACCGGTCCGGCCAGCAGCCAGTGCCGGCTGATCAAAGTTAAAGCTGTAACCCATCGGAAACATCCCATCATGCAGACATGCATCGGCCCCAGTGAAGAACATGTATCCATGGCTGGTATCCCCACAGAGGCAAGCATCATCGGCATGATTGAAAAAGCCATGCCTGGGCGTCTTAAAAATGTATACTGCTGCTCTTCAGGAGGAGGAAAATATATGGCAGTACTTCAATTTCAAAAGAAGGATCCAAGCGATGAAGGCCGCCAGAGACAGGCTGCTCTCCTGGCATTTTCAGCCTTCAGTGAACTGAAGCATATTTTCCTTGTGGACGAGGATGTAGACTGCTTTGATATGAATGATGTTCTGTGGGCTATGAACACACGGTTCCAGGGGGACTCCGATCTGATTACCATTCCCGGTGTCCGCTGCCATCCGCTGGATCCTTCCAATGACCCTGATTTTTCAGCAAGCATTCGGGATCACGGTATTGCATGCAAAACCATTTTTGACTGCACAGTTCCTTTTGCATTAAAAGAGCGGTTCCGCCGTGCACAGTTCCTGGATGTAGATCCCAGTCCGTGGATTTCTGAACCTAAAAAACGGGAGGTATAAACTATGGATAAAAAACGGCTGGCAGTAGGCATCAGCGGAGCATCCGGCATGCCAATCGCTGCAAAACTGCTGCAGACATTAAAAGCGGCTGGAATAGAAACCCACTTAATTTATACAGACAGTGCCGCAAAGACATTTTCTATTGAAACCGGCCTGCCCTTGGAAGAATTCTGCAGCCTTGCCCATACAGTCTATGACAACAGAGATATCGGCGCAGCCCCGGCCAGCGGAAGCTATCCCATGGACGGAATGATCGTAGTCCCATGCAGTATGAAAACTTTAGCGGGGATTTACAGCGGATACAGCGATAATCTGCTTCTGCGTGCCGCCGATGTTACATTAAAAGAACGCAGAAAACTGGTTCTTGTGACAAGGGAATGTCCTCTCAGCAATATCCACCTGAGAAATATGTATGAGGTTTCACAGGCAGGGGCCGTTATCCTGCCGCCTGTGCTGAGCTACTACAATCATCCTCAGTCGGTGGAAGATATGACAAAACACATCACTGGTAAAATTTTAGACCAGTTTGGAATAATATACAGTGAATTTCAGCGCTGGGAAGGGTAAGAAAATGACAGACCAGACTATGCTAAAAACAGAACTGTTCGGCTGCGAAATCTGTGCCCGTATCATCCGCCTGGAAGAAGGAATCCAGGTGAATATCTCCGGAGGAAGCCGCACCCATATTGGCGCAGTCAGCTTTATGGGTTATAATGGAATAAATGAAACCATACAGCTTCCCGGCCATAAAGATGCATATATCAGCGGCCATTGGGCTAAAACACTTTGGGACTGCCTGAGAGAACCTGTCTGCGTACAATGCGGCATCCATTATCCTGATTTAAGCCGTTCAGATATTGAATCCGTAACTGCTTCCTGTGACTGGATGCTGGAAACTCTTCTGGAAAAGCTTTCATAAGCTTTTCAGTATAACAAAAGATAAAAGAAAGGATTTAAAATGAAAAACGAAAACAGCTTTATTGCCTGTTATGACAAACCGTGGATCATAAAATCATCTGTCATTATCTTTCTCTGCGTTTGCGCCTCTATTGCATTTATATTGTGGGTTTTAAGAGATAACATACAAATGAGTCTCGTTAAATTTGTGTTCTGCATAGGAGCCATTTGTTACATGCTTTATCTGGGAATTACAAGAATTGTACAAATAACAAGAAAACATCCCTGTCTTGAGATTGATGAAAAGGGTCTTATCTATGACTCTGTTCCTCTTCACTGCAGAGAGTATTTTCACTGGGAAGATATACACAGCATGGAATTTTCCAATGAAAGCGGCTGGCGCACTATTAAAGTCACCGCATACAGCGCCAAAAAGAAAAAAATAACTTCGTTCACCATTTCTTTAAATCTGCTATATCATCCATCGGAAGTATCAGACACAGTAAAAGCATTTTGGGACTGTTATGGGAAAGGATATTAGTCCTTTCCCATGAGCATTTCTAAATTTATTAATTCTCTATCAAAAAATACAACTTGATTTTTAGTCTTGACATCAAAATACACATCTGGTATATTATAACAAATTATATGCATATAATGGAATTTATTAATATTACAAGAAAAAAAGGTATTAACATGAAAAGACTTTTGATTAGTTTATTAGTTACAACTATTTTATTTTCCGCACCATCTTCCACTTTCGCAATGGATAAAAGAGTAAAAGCATCAAAACATTGGGTTTCAGTCAAAGAGATTACAGCAGCAGAAGCAAAATCACATAAAAATTGGAAAAAAGGGTACCTTAAAGGAAATGGAAAGGGTTACGTAACAGCAAGTCAAAACATTATGTAACAGTTAAGTTATGGGCGGATTATTCAACCGGCTGCTGGAAGACTTCTAAAAAATATGGGGGAAGGGTAAAGTAGATAATAGTACAGGCTGGGCTACAAAAAATTGCTGCCTGTTAAATCTATATTCTTCAAGTGTATATTATGGTTTTCAATAAAAATATTAAAAATTATCTGGTCTTTCTATTGATTATGTTTATATTTGTATTTGGGTCATCTGTCTATTCCTATGGACTGCTTATAGAAAGAAATAATTCTGTAATTCCACAGAATTATGATCAGGGTGACTGGCTTTTAAGCGATAACTATGATCGAAAAGGCCACAGTTATGAGAATTTCTTAAGAGAAAAAAACTCTCTGGAAACACTACAACAAGTATACCAACATCTTCTGAATATTAAAAATATCGATTATTATGAAATCTCAAATCAAAATTTTATCTATAATAAAAGATTTAATGGTAGTAAGAATTTCATTAATGGTGAGGGAAATCAAAAAGTCAATGGTATGTTGATTACACCTTTAAAATCCATACAGGTATCAGAACTCTATGTAAAAAAACAAAATCTAAACCTTAAAGTACATTCTGGAAGTTTTTTTGACCAATCTGCATACAAAAAAACCTCCAGACAAATTATTCCTGTAGTGGCAGGTGCAAATTATCAACATATTTTTAAATTAAACTCCATTCTTGAAAACTCCTATCTGGCGACCCAAAATATCCGCTGCAAAATCATAGGGTTTCTTGATAAAAATACAACCGCCAGCATAGATGGAGAAAATATCAATTTAGATAATTATTTAATCATGCCCAGTATTAAATTATCCACAGGGGACACTTTAGAATTTAAAAAAATTCTGCTGTCAGACAAATGCGAAGGCTATCTTCACTATAATAACAAAAAAGAATATCATGAAATGGCCCGTCAAATAAAAAAAATTGTAAAAGAAACCGGTTATGAATATATCATTCCACCGGAAATAAAATATAATTTATACCATCTGTCCATTGCTCAAACATTGTTGATCTTTCTCTTATCCGCTTTGGCTTTAATGCTGGCTGTCAGAAAATTATACAGAGAATCGTTTATCAAACCGGGAAATTATCTGATGCAGGTCACAATTAAGCATCTGTCCGTTTATTTTGGATGGCTATTTTCTGCTTATTTGATCAGCCAAATAATTCTTCTAGGCCTATATCCGAATCACCGGAATATATTTATCCGTACGAGACTGACAACAGTGATATTTTTTCTGTCTGTTGGAAGTTTCTTGACATTGCTGTCTGTGATTCGCTGGAAGAAAGGGGAAAAAATATGAGAGAGAATTTTTCAAAAGGGGCCATACTTCTTGCTCAGGCACTAACTGCAGGACTTATTATATATGGAATGACTGCTGCAGTTTTAAAGGTTATGGGAAAAACCAAGTCATTAAAAAACGGAAATTGGGTTCTGCATTGCCTCTTTACTATATATTTGATTTTTATAGGAATTGTCACCGGCATGTTTTCTTTTGATGCCTGGAGCCTTCATGGTGCCCATAACTACAACTTAATTCCTTTCATTGGTGAAGATCTTTCCTATATCATTCTGAATGTTCTGCTGTTCCTTCCAATGGGAGTTTTTCTCCCCTTAGTACAGAAGAAAGAAAATCGCAGTCTGAAAAGAACCATACTGTTTGTATTCTCTCTTTCGCTAATCATAGAATGTGTTCAGTTTTTCTTTGTGGGACGACTGGCAGATATTGATGACCTTATCGCCAATACCTTGGGAGGTGTATTAGGATATGCGCTGTATAAGTCAATCTTCTGTCTGACAAACCGATATGTCAGCAGCAAAACACCCGGTTTGGGGACATATTCAATCGTCATCAGCATAATTACCTTATTTTTTGGTTTTACCTTTCCTCCTATGATTTGTTATGGAGACATGATTCTGGCCCGATTTGGAATCCCAATTTGGTCAGGTAATCAAAATGGCATCATCTCACTGGATGGGCTTCACTATAGTTTATATTTATATCTGACATTCAGTATTTTAGGAATTGTCACAGCCATAAGACATCCCAATGACTTGGGAAGTAAAATAGGAAGATACGTTTCCTGTGCATCTATCTTATACTTTACAGTTAAAATCGTTCTAAACCTGATTTATACTTATTTCTGACCGCAGTAAAACATAGAGGAAACTGCACTTCACCTGGCCCTTTTTTAAACAGTCTCCTCTAAAAGTTCATTTCCTTTCCCATGAGCCTTCTATTATCCATCTCTATCAGTTCCTGTGCCGTCTGAACATCCGTAACCAGCCCGTCCACAATCTTATGCCTGAGAGCCGCATACACACTTGCGGCTTTCTCCGCTCCCTCTGTCACAGCGATCACTTCCGGGATCTGTTTAATCTCGCCAATATTCAAAGACATAAGCTGCTGATTCCATTTGCAGTCGATCAATTCCCCGCCCTTATCAAAATAATTATAAGAAATATCTCCGATCAGACGTCTGCTGATGTCATCCTTTTCCCGGTTGATTCCGTGGAGATAGGATTCTGTCAGTTCAAAATACTGCGGGGAGCTTCCCAGGCCTACAACCGCCAGATCTGCATTCCGGGCTTTTTCCATAACACTTTTAATAAAATGCTGTTTCATGAGCATCTCTTTTGCTTCTTTTGAGTCCAGAACAATGGGCGCATGCAGCTGAAGGCTGTTTCCGCCGCTGTTTTTTGCCATTCTCTCACAAACCACATTGGCCTGGATCTCCCACCGTTCTTCTCCCAGTCCTCCGGACATGGGCACAAATGTCACATGGTCAAACGGTACCCCGGATGAAAAGTTCTCCGCAATCTGACGGGTTGTATTACCTGCTGTCATAGCCACATATTTTACAGAGGACAGTTTCCTCGCCAAATATTTGCCAGCAGCCGCACCCACTGTTTTTACCGGCTTCTCACTGTTTTCCACGCTGACACAAACAGCCTCTTTGATCTGAAACCGCTTTTTTATTTCTTCCTCCAGTTTTCTGTACGGATGGAATTCCTCATCATGGATAATGATCTCGACAATCCCGATTTTCCTCGCTTTTGAAAGAAGCTTAGATACAAGCGAACGGCTCATATTAAACTTCTTTGCAATTCTCTGCTGGGTCCATTCTTCCTCATAGTAAAGCCGCGTAATTTCCGCAAGCATTCTGACTTCTTCTGCATCTGCCATTGGTCTCCCTCCCACAAAAAAACGTATTCCCTCTTCCTCCCCGATTATAGCAGAACTGAAAGGTATTCAGCCATCACATCCTGCTTCATATGCATCCAATAATATCTTTTCTGCCTCTGCATTCCAGCATCCATTATGAGCTTCACAGGATTCCGCCAGCTTTTTAAACAGCGGATTTTTCTTTCCAAGCACTGCAAAATCATCTATAGCTGTCAGCGGCAAGTCAATCTGGGTATAAATCATTTTCTTCCCGCCCGGGATGTCAGGTACATGAAGAGTCGTCTCAATGGCACTCTCCAATCCTCCGATGTGGGTCACCATAACCGTTGGGCGGATTCTTTTTTGTTCCATCAGTTTAAGGGCATCGCGGAGGTCCTCATTGGTGCTTCCGGTAAATCCGACCAGATGAGTGTAGGAGTAGTGCACATTGTACATATTGATCCTTGCAGAAAGCTTTTGCTCCACAGGTCCTGCAAAGAAATTCATACACCCGTCTTTTCCCAGTACCTGGTCTGCCTGTTCAATCAAAGATTCCACGGGAGCATAAACAAACACATCATCATAGCCTTTGCCATTATTTAATTTTTTCAGTTCTTCCACTAAATCTTCACATTCTCCTGCATTCACAAAGATTAATTCCCTGCCGCTTTCCGGTTCAGGGACAAGTATTTTTTCTGCCCTTTCAAGCCTTTCTCCGGACATATCGACCGCAATGATTTTGGAAGGGCCGTTTTCCAGCTGAAGGGCATAATCAATACATTCCAGTCCCATAGGGCCGCAGGCTCCGAAGATCACAAGGCTTCCCCCGGGCTTCACGCCCATGCGGTGTTCATGGTCTTCTTCCGATGTATGGTACATTCTCCGGTACCCGGCAATGATACAGGCTGTCGGCTCAGATAAAGATGCCTCAAAGAAGGAATCTCCTTCAAACGGGATCAGGCATCCGTGTCTCATCACTTCCTCCGGAAGTATACAGTAGGTACAGTCTCCTCCATAAGTTTCATAATAATATCCGGCTGTTTTTAACTGTCCGTCCTGAGTGACTGTTGGCAGCACAGTAAATTTCTGTCCCTCTTTATATTCCCCTTTCCACTTATCCCCCACTTGAATGATAACACCTGACATCTCATGTCCGATGATTGATGGGTGTTCCTGCAGGTCCGGTCTTGCCCTTTTATGGGATGCTCCCTGTTTAGCCAGCTTATAGGTAGACATACAGACGCTGTCCGAAATAATCTTCACGAGAATTTCATTCTCTTGCAGCGGCGGCAGTTCAAAGGTATCCAGCCTCAGGTCCCCTTTTCCGTAAAGTCTGATTGCTTGTGTTTGCATAGTCTGCACCTCTTTCTTATAATTCAGGGTTTTCTTGAAATTCATCCCCATCATAATTTCCTTTCTGAACCTCCGTCAATCAAAAGTGAAGACTTGGAACAAATGTTACGGAACCCTCCGGATTTTTGTATTTATTTTTGTACAATCGTAAATTATGTTCCAAAACATTCAGAAGAATTGACTTCACTTTGAGTGCGGGCTAGTATCAACACATGTTAAGTGTTCACGTGAAACTGCTTGTCAACCTATTCATATCAAGGAGGTGCTAACCGCTTTATGATTACTTATGTTCTTGGGATTCTGATGGTCACAATGACAGCTCAGGCAGCCTTAGGCTGGTTTCAGATCAAACGCATGTACCAGTCAATCGAAGATCTGAAAAAGGCCTGCCGACACACCCCGAATATCCTGGCTGCCGGTTTTGCAAAATCCGGCCTTGCCTTCCGCCCGGGCGTGATTGTACTGGTGGTGGTGAACCATTCGGAGGAAATTGTAGATTACTATGAAATGAAAGGGCGGACTGTGTTTTCAAAATTTCATCAGAAAAAAGGCTTCATCGGATGTTCTGCCAAAGATGCAAAAGCTTTGATGAAGAAGAAAAATGAGAAAGCCGCTTATGCATCAGCCTTGAAACAAATTGCTGAAAAACGAAAAACTGCTGTCTGTCCATGTTAAGGAGGATGAACTTATGAATGTATTTGTAAAACTGGCCGAGGGATTTACCGGAATTGTCTCTGCCGGAGGAGAAAACCTGATGGGACTGATCACCGGAATCCTTCCGAATCTGCTGATTTTGCTCACCTGTATCAATGCGGTCATCACACTGGTTGGGGAAGACCGGGTCATGAACTTTTCTAAAAAGCTGACACGTTTCCGCCTGCTGCGCTACACTCTGCTTCCGGTGATCTCTTTGTTTTTCCTTACCAACCCTATGTGCTATACCATGGGGCGGTTCGTGGAGGAAGACCAAAAGCCTGCTTTCATTGATGCCTGCTTCTCTTTTGCCCACCCTATAACAGGCCTGTTTCCTCACGGCAATGCAGGGGAACTTTTTGTCTGGACCGGTATCGCTGCCGGCATTACAAAGCTTGGTTATTCCACCATGCCTTTGGCTGTGCGGTATCTGCTGGCCGGTGTCATTGTTATATTTATCCGCGGCAATGCCACAGAGTTTCTCACGAAAAAAATCATGGCAAGAAATAAAGGAGGTGCTGCAAAATGAAACCAGCTGTAACGATTACAAAAGGCTCCAGCGGATGGGGCGGACCATTGACTGTCTATGAGACAGAAACCCGAAAAGTTGTTGCTTCTGTCACCGGAGGCTCTATCCATCCACTGGCCGAAAAGATTGCGGACCTTCTGGGTGTCCCTGTGGTAGATGCATTTAACAATAAAGTGGAACCCGACACGATCATTATCGCAGTGGTGGACTGCGGCGGAACACTGCGCTGCGGCGTTTACCCGAAAATGGGTGTTAAGACCATTGATATCCACCCAATCTCTCCGTCAGGACCTCTCAGCAAATACATAAAAGAAGATAACTTTGTCTCCGGCACTACCCTGGACTGCATCTCCTTAAACGGCGGGGCCGTATCCTGTGAACCTGAGAAGACAGAACAGACAGCTCCTGAAGCTCCTGCTGCCGAAGCAAAAGAAACAACAGATCCCGGCGGCAATAAGTTTTTTAACTTTATCACAAGTATGGGCCGGGGAATCGGAAGTATCGTCAATGTCTTCTATCAGGCAGGCCGGGATACCCTGGATATTGTCCTGAAAAATATACTTCCGTTTATGATCTTTGTCAGCATCATGGTGGGAATTATCAATTATACGGGAATCGGTGATCTCCTTGCCAATGCCATTAAACCGCTGGCCGGAAGTCTTCCGGGACTCTTAGGACTGTCTGTCTTCTGTGCCATCCCGTTTCTGTCCCCGGTTTTAGGACCCGGCGCAGTCATTGCCCAGGTAGTCGGCGTACTCCTCGGCGTAGAGATCGGAAAAGGCACAATCCCGATCGCTTATTCCCTTCCTGCACTGTTTGCCATTAATTCTCAGGTAGGATGTGACTTTGTACCGGTTGCACTGACACTGGCTGAGGCAGAAGACGAAACGGTAAGCGCCGGTGTACCGGCTATGCTCTTTACAAGACTTGTAACCGGACCTGCTGCTGTGCTCGTAGCTTATCTGTTAAGCTTTGGACTTTACAGTTAAATCAGAAATAGACAAAAAAACATTCAAACTGTTTTACTGCAAACAGTTTGAATGTTTTTTCCACTCTGCCAAAAGCTGCTGAAACTCCGGTTCTTTCTGAAGAAATTCAAATTCCTTATTTTCAGGATCTTCAAATAGCCTTAATAACTTTGGAAGGATAGTGTTCCCCAAATTTTTTGTGCCTGCTCTTGCTGCTATACGTTTATACAAAGGTGTCTTTCCCGGTTCCCAGTTTTTAAGGGCTGCAGGAATCATGTTCTTCAATATTTTTATACACTGCTCTGTATCTTTCCTTGTAAATGCAAGCTGAAG
The DNA here is from genome assembly GCF_018381315.1 of Anaerostipes sp. Taxonomy (GTDB): domain Bacteria; phylum Bacillota; class Clostridia; order Lachnospirales; family Lachnospiraceae; genus Anaerostipes. The sequence goes on from NZ_JAGZSD010000012.1 coordinate 54,452, forward strand.
CGGCACTGAATAAGCCCCATAGTCCCACAGCCCGAACAGCTGCACCGCCTTTTCTGATATATCCGCAATCTCATCTGCATCTCTATTTCTGTGTTCTTTCAGTGCTATGATCATTAAGTCCAATAAAACTGCCTGAATATCACTTAATCTCATCACAAGCTTTCTCTCCAGAACGTATGCCGCCTCATCCCAGCGTTCCTGTTTCATCAGCAGCTTCGTTTGAACCTGTTTTTTATCCATCACAGGCTCCTCCGGAATCTCTTCCAGAAGTCTTTCCGCCCTCTCATATTCTTCCCTGTCTATATATTTATAGATCAGCAGGGTACGTGACCTGTCTCTGATCTCTGGGTCTGTACTCTGTGCTGTCCGTTCATACAGTTTTTCAATATCATCCAGAAAAGCAGCGCATTCGTCATAGGAATACAGACCTAAAATCCCCTCCAGTGCAATGGCAACATGCAAAACCAGGAGATCACAGTTCGGATATGCCCGCACCTTTTCCATTCCCATATGAAATGCATGTTCCGCACTATTGCAGGATGCATCCTCTGCCAAATCGTTTAAAAACTTTATGATTTCCTCAGATGTAGGTTCCTCTTTAAAAGACAGGAGCCTGTTCAAATCTGTATCCAGTAACCGTGCCAGTGCCGGAAGCAGAGTAATATCCGGATAGGATACCGCTTTTTCCCACTTATTCACGGCGGGTGCAGATACGCCAAGAAGCGATGCCATCTGCTCCTGCGTCATTCCTTTTTTTATTCTAAGTTCCCGGATTGTCTTATTGATCTTCATATGCCTGTCTCCTTTTCTGATTTCATTGTATCAATCCTTCAGGCCGCGGACAATTGAATCCTTTTTTATTTTTCCTCATGAAACTTAACCGGCAGTTAAAAGGAAGGCCTCAGCGGCCTTCCTTTTGTAAAATATTTTTAATTTCTGAAATTGTGTTTCCAGCATCTTTAAGCTTCTTTATTTTTTCTATCCTTGCAGTGCTCTCTTCTCTCCGGTATCTGCGCGTTAAATTCTCTTCCTCCTGTTCAAACAAAAGGAGCCCTTCCTCCGTATAATATTTTAATGTGCTGTAACGGCATCCGGTCAGGCGGACCAGCTCCCCTATTGTCACATACTCGGATGAGAGAATCTTATCCATACTTCTCTGTCTGGACATGGCATCACCTATTGATAAGCCGGAACCAGGGTTATGCCCTGTACCGGTAATTTATACACTGCCTTTGTTGTAGGAAAAATTCTGTAATAGCTGTTGTCTATGCGCAGCAGAGTCTCGCTTCCGTTTTTGACTTCCTCTGCATAATGGCCCCGTTCGGCTAAATAGCAAAGAACTGCTTCCCTCCGGCCTGCCACCGTTGAACCAAGAACTACCATGTCAATAAAAACAGCACTTCTTCTTTCCAGAAACGGAAACAGCAGATTTACCCCTTCCAGGTATGGATTTTGAAACAGGTTTTTCTTTGCCTTTAAAAATCCGGTGCTGAAATTTCCCAATGCACTGTGGAACTCTGCCTCAAACAGAATCCGGTAACATTCATTCTGTGTTGAAATATCACCGATCCGCTGTTTTACTTCTGTCTGTTCTGATGATGAAAAGAACTCAGACATCAGACAGGATTCCCGGAACATCCACAGCAGACAAACAGTTTCCACAGAAGGCATCCCGGCGTCCAAAACCTCAGCACGCACGCTTTCTACTACTTTTCTGTACTCTGTTTCACTGCTTCGGTATTCTAAAATCTTCACTCCGGCAGTTTCGTAATTCATATCGCATGCAATCAGAGCCGGAACCTCCTCCAGAACACCCTCTGCCTTTAAAAATCCTGCCGTTTCTTTCTCAATCTTCTTAATCTTTCTTTTGTCCAGCTTCTTTACATCCTGTATTATTTTGCTCAGGCATTCTTTAAACCCTGCTGCCTGCCCCTCGTCCATGTCAGAAAGCATGGGTTCCAGGGACATAAGGGCAGCAATCCCCCGGACCACAGCACTTTTTGCCGTTGTATTATGATTGGATTCCAGGGTGTTCAGGCCTGCAAGTGCCGCCTTTTGTGATAATTTATATTCCTCCATAAGTAACAACTCCTCTCCCGGATACTTACTACTTATTACTTACTACTTACGATTTAATTATAACACACTTTCTCAAAAATAAAAGAACTTTTTAGATTTCGTATGCTTAATAAAATGGGTACTTCTATATAATAAGACAAAAAGAAATGATGGCGTCCTGCCGCCATGATATACTTATATCATAAATAAAATTTTATGGAATATAACAAGAAAGTGAATGGAGTGCGGCAATGACAGAGGCAGAAAAGAAAAATATAATCAGCAAGATTTTTAAAGACCATAATCTATCTCCTGGTGAAGAAAAGCTGAATCAAATTGTGATGATTGCTCAGGAAATTAATTTTCCTGCCGGAACAACAATACAGGATATAGGGATGGAGCAAAAATATCTCTATCTCATTATAAAGGGCGCTGCAAGAAGCTATTATATTGATGTAAACGGCAATGATGTAACAAAAAGGTTCTTAATTGAGGACGAATTTGCAGTGGGGGAAAGCCTTTTCCTCACAGAAAGTCTGGAGGTTTTTGAGGCCCTGGAGAACTTAAAATGCCTCCGTTTTGAAGCAGAAAGATTTAAGGATATTATTCTTTCTGACAATACTTTGTCGATGATCTATATAAAAATGCTGGAGCAGACCGTAATTTATAAAATGCACCGTGAGTACAGCTTTCAGAATATGCCTGCCAAAGAACGGTACCTCTAGTTTAAAGAAATGTACGGCAGTATTGAAGAAAGAGTCCCTCAAAACATGATTGCATCCTATCTGGGGATCAAAAAGGAATCTCTCAGCAGAATCCGCCATCATTTATAAATTAACATTTGTTAATGCATAATTTCTCCGTCCAGAATAAAATTTCAGTCAGATAATCATTATTTACCCTGATGGAATTGGAGGAATGTACAGTGCTGTATAAAAATCAAAAATCATGGAAAGAGATTGAATCTTTTTTACCAAAGGAATATGAATTTAACTCAGATTATAAGCCGCAGGAAGAACATTGGAACTGGAAAGGAAACAATATACATCTTGATACTTTTCGTAATCCGGATGCCAGAGCAAAAATTATCTGTTTCCATGGTGTGGGAACAAACGGCCGGCAGATTTCTATGATTGTGGGAGGACCGCTGGCCAAAAATGGTTTTGAAACGATTATGGCCGATATGCCTGTTTATGGAATGACAGAAGTAAATCCAAAAATGCAGATTACATACGATGACTGGGTACAATGCGGAAGCAGTCTGGTTGATGAAGAACTGAAAAAGGATAGCCGTCCTGTTTTTCTGTACGGGCTCTCTGCCGGCGGTATGGAAACTTATCATATAGCTGCTGAAAATGGAAAGGTAAAAGGTATTATCGGCATGACCTTTCTCGATCAGAGAGAAAAACAGGTTCAGCTGACGACAGCCAGCAATAAATTTTGGGGGATTACAGGCGCCTTTCTTGCAAAGCTTTCCTGTGCAGCCGGATTTGGAGGATTTAAGATAAAAATGAGCATACCGTCAAAGATGAAAACCCTTGTCAATAACAAGGAATGTCTGAAAATTATGATGGACGATCCAACTTCGGCCGGCAATAAGGTTACAATGAAATTTCTGCACAGTTATATAACATATACGCCGGATATTGAGCCGGAGGATTTTACAGTCTGCCCGGTTCTTCTGACACAGCCGCAAAAAGACGGCTGGACACCGCAGTATTTAAGTGATACTTTTCTTGACAGGATAAAAAGGGTACCTGTAACAAAAAAAGTGCTTCAAAACGGCTCTCACTACCCGATTGAAAAAGAGGCACTGGAAGACCTGCAAAACCATATTTTAAGTTTTTTGAAAGAACAGCTGAAAACGATTCATCGTGAATGAGTTTTTCTTCAATATCTTTAGCCGGATCTGTGAAAAACAAAAAAACTGCCTGTAAATACAGACAGTTTTCTATGAAAGCGGGTGATGGGAATCGAACCCACGTGATCAGCTTGGAAGGCTGGAGTTCTACCATTGAACTACACCCGCATCTTTCAGACAAGTGATAGTATAGCAAACCTAAAAATAAAATGCAAGAACTTTTTTAAAATTTCTATAAAAGTTTTATACAGTGCCGAAATGCCAGTCAACTGCATCACAGTCGGCTGGCATTTGACTTCTTTTATGATGCGGGCCTGATTAAACTTCCTTTGCCTCAAATGGTATGGAATCATCCCATCCAATAAGAATTGTTAAAATCGCGCCAGTTACAAATGCAATCACAAGTCCTGCGATATAAAGAGGAAATGTGCTGCCTATAAAAGCCGGGATGCATGTAACTGAACCAAAAATGAACGCGTGTCCCAAAACACCAAATCCCCCTAAAAATGCACCTGTAATTGCACTTGCCAGAGAACCTGCGATCAGCGGCCGTTTATACTGCAGTGCAACCCCATAGAGTGCCGGCTCAACGATGCCTGATATTGCAACGGAGACAATAGAAGACATAGAATAACTTTTAAGGTCCTTATTTTTTGTCCGCAGCCACACTCCAAAACAAGCTCCGGCCATTGCAAAGTTGCAGGCACTTGTGACTGCCATCAGCATTGAGTTCCCTGTTTTCCCAAGTTCAGGAATGATAACCATAGTATTGATTGCCCAATGAAGTCCGAACATAATCATTACATTCCAAAACAGGGCAACAACCGCTCCGGAAACCCATCCATTTAAGTCCGTCAGCCAAAGAGTAAATGCACCAATATTTGTAGAAATAATATAACCTGCCGGCCCAAATACCAATGCGGTCAATGGCACCATGATCACGAGAGAAACAGCAGGTACAAGTATCATTTTCAGACTTTCCGGAATATGCTTATTTAAAAATTTTTCTAAATATGACTGTACTATCACTGCAGCAATTGGAGAAATAATTTGGCCTGTGTACTCAAGTGTCAGCATCGGGATTCCCATAAAACTTGACATTGTCCCCGCACCGTTTGTCATAAGCGCCGCATATTCCGGCATCATCAGCGCACCAATGATCAGCATGGATATAAAAGGGCTTGCGCCAAATTTCTTGGCTGTTGTAACCGCCAATAGAAACGGCAGAAATGTAAATACCGCAGACGATGCTGCATAGAGAACTGCATATGTACTGCCGGCATCGGAGAGAATACCTGCATTTACAGCAAGCAGCAGCATTCCTCTCAAAATTCCTGATCCTGCAAAAACAGGAAGAAGCGGTACAAAAATTGCTACAACAATATCAATTATTTTTGCTCCAAAAGATATTTTTTCAGAGGTTTTCACGTTGGTTCCATCAGTTACATTGCTCATAATCCACCTTTCCCTTCTTAAATTGACTTCAATTTTATAGATTCTTTAACCGTTTCACAGAGTTGGCAATAGAGCCAGTTTGAAAAATCGAACTGCCGGCAATTAAAACATCGGCCCCTGCATCTACAAGTTCACAGCCTGTAAGTTCGTTCACACCGCCGTCAACACTAATCGGAATATGGCATACCTCCTGATCCATGATCTCATGGAGACGTTCAAGTTTTTGATATATCGAATCTTCAAAAGGCTGTCCTCCATATCCAGGCTCTGCACTCATTAATATGATCCCGTCCACATGATGAAGAAGATATCTTAAACTCTCCACCCCGTATGCCGGCCCAATTCCAATCCCCGCTTTTACTCCTGTTTTTCTGATCTCCCGCAGCAGATGGATAGGATTAGGGCAGGCATCTAACTGAAATGTTACATAATCAGCTCCTGCCCGCTGAAAAATACTAAAAAAATTCTCAGGCCGCAGCAATTCAAAATGTACGGACAGCGGAAGCCTGGTAATCTTTTTTAAATCTGAAACAAGCTGAGGTCCAAAGGTTACGTTTTCAACGTATACTCCGTCCATGACATCTATATGTATAATGTCTGCACCTGCTTTTTCCGCTTCCAGCACTTGTTCTCCTATTTTTGTATGGTCACATGCCAAAATAGAAGCTGATATTTTCACCATAAATTCCCTCCGTATTTATTGTAATCCCAGAACATTTTCAACCTCTGACAGTGTCGGCATGGATTGTGCAGTTCCCCTTTTCTGTACGCTTAATGAAGCAACCGCATTGGCAAATTCAGCGGCCGCAAAAATATCTTTTTTCTTCGAATATGCATAGGCGAATCCTCCATTAAATGAATCCCCTGCACCGCTGGTATCAACGGCATCAACTTTATAAGACGGAATCATCACCTGCCTGGTCCCGTCAGAGACAAAAGCCCCTAAATGTCCCATAGTAATTACAACATTCTTTACACCTTTCTCATGGAAAAATGCACTTGCTTTCGATGCACTTTTCTCATCTGTAACCGGAAATTTACAAAAGCCGGCAGCTTCCATTTCATTCGGTGTAATAATATCTATATTGCGGTAAAAATCATCTGAAATTTCTGCATATGGAGCCGGATTCACAATTGTACTGCAGCCCATTTCTTTTGCAGTCTTCATAGCATATTCACAGGTTTCCATCGGTACGGAGAATTCTGTCATAACCACATCTGCGGCCTCAAAGCAGTGTATGTTCTTATCAATCACATCCCTTGTTATTGCGGCATTAGCGGCTACATTAATAATAATGGCATTCTGTCCGGAATCTTCTACCATAACATAGGCAGAACCACTGGACATAGCCGGTGCTTTACCAATATAATCTGTGTTTACACCCGCCCACTTTAAGTCATTGAAAAGAATTTCATTATTCGAATCATTTTCTCCAACCATACTGATAAACATCGTTTCCGCACCAAGGCGTCCGGCAGCAACAATCTGGTTTGCACCTTTTCCGCCCAGCATTTTTGTTACATTTTCACTAAAAATACTCTCTTTGGGTTTTGGCAGTTTCCTGCAGTTAATGATATAGTCCAAATTAATAGTTCCAATTCCTAAAATCATGATCGTACCTCCGTTTTAGCAAACTAAATTTTTTACTCTCCGACAGTTACATAAAACCCTTTCTCCTTAAAACGCTGTTCTATAACCTTTATTTCCTCATCTGACGGCGGAAGAATTTCTCCCAAACTGTACTTCTGGTCAAGCTTTTCGTACTTAGCCACCCCCAATCTGTGATACGGAAGCAGGCTGATCTGACAATCCGGTGCATTCTTCATGAGAAAACTAATTGTGTTGTTTATATTTTCATCCGTATTGTTAACCCCGGGGATGACAGGAATTCGAACGGTCACCTCGGTTCCGGCCTCAATCAGTCTGCAGAAGTTATCCAATATCAGCCTGTTGGAGACTCCAGTAAATCGTTTGTGTTCTTCCTCATCCATGATTTTCAAATCATAGAAAAAGCAATCAATGTACGGCAGTATCTTTTTGTAAGTCTCCCATGCTGCATAACCGCAAGTTTCAATACAGGAAGATATTTGATGTTCTTTACATGCTTTTGCTAATTCACAAAGAAAATCTCCCTGGCTGGCCGCTTCCCCTCCTGAAAAAGTCACTCCGCCTCCAGATGTCTGATAATAAATTTTATCTTTTAAAATAACTTCCATGATTTCATCCACAGATCTGTTCTCTCCAGCCGTTGTCAATGCCTGGCTGTTGCACACATCCGCACACTGTCCGCACAGGCTGCACTTATCCCGGTCGATCTCGACTCCTCCGGCTCCAAATGAAAGTGCGCATTCAGGACATGTATCAATGCACTTTTTACATCCTAAGCACCTGGTCTTCCAATACATTAACTGACAGGCGGTTTTTTGTGTCTCAGGATTTGCACACCACCTGCATTGAAGCGGACATCCTTTGAAAAACACGACTGTCCGGATCCCCGGCCCGTCCTTTATGGCATATCTCTCTATCTCTGTAATGATCCCTGTTTTTTTACTTTTCAAAATTGTCTCCCTGTTTTTAAAGTTCATGTTCTGTACGTGCAATAATGTCATCTTTTGTTTTCTCTTCAAGGTCATTAAATAAAGCACTGTATCCGGCTACGCGGACAACTAAATCTTTATAATTCTCCGGATGCTTTTTTGCATCCAAAAGAGTTTCTGTGGAAGTAACATTAAACTGTACATGCCATCCGTCCAGCATAAAAAATGTACGTATCATATTGACTACTTTTTTCTGTCCGTCTTCCGTTGACATAACAGAAGGCGCCAGGCGGATGTTTAAAAGATTGCCCCCTGTAATCAAATGGTTTGGCATTTTAGCAACTGAATTCAGCACAGCGGTAGGCCCCATCCTGTCGGTTCCGTGATACGGCGAACACCCTTCTGATAACGGTTCGCCGGCTTTTCTTCCGTCCGGAGTTGCACCGACCGGAGCCCCCTGAGGAACGTTTCCGGAAATTGTTGCTGTACACGGATAACTGAGACAGCCAACAGGCCCTCTTCCGACACGTGCCGTAGGATATTTTTCTTGTTCTTTCATAAAATCCAAGTAAATTTCAGCACTGATCTCATCTACATAATCATCGTCATTTCCAAACTTAGGAGCCCGGTTTAGAAGCATACGGCAGATATTTTCTCCGTCCTTACCCTCAAAATTACTGTGAAGATATTTTAACAATTCTGATGGAGTAAGCCTTTTTTCTTCAAAAACAAGCTTCCTGACAGCTGCCAGACTATTTGCAGCATTTGTAATCCCTGTTTCGGGACCAGTGACCATGTCATAAATACTTCCGCCTTCCTTCGCAGTTTTGCCGCGGGCAAGGCAGTCTTGTACTAATCCGGAACAGAAGGCATCCGGAACAATATCTTCTATTGCATAATCAATACAATGCTCTCCTATAACACGCATTTTCACAACATATTCCATTTGCCTGTCATAAGCAGCCTTAAGTTCCTCCATACTGTCCATCTCTGCAAATGTTGTATTCTGCTTTAAAAGATTTCGTCCCGTTCTTAAATCATTGCCGCCGTTCATAGCAATTTCCAGGATTTTTGCAAAGTTTGTAAAGCTCATTCCTGCGCTTCGATATCCGAATTTCCCAGGAACAATTGGTTCAATACATCCGACAATTGCATAATTATTGGCGTCTTTCGGGTCTACCCCGCGGTTTATAAGAGAAGGAATCATAACATGGTCGCCGTGCATTGCCGGCATGCCAAACCCCAGTTTAATAATCTCTGCACATTTCATTAAATATTCTTCTGGATTTTTTTCATGATAGCGGGCAGAAACATTTGGCTGGGTTAATCTTGTCAGACTAACACTATCCAGACAAACCATTGTGAGATCATTGACTGCGTCATCTCCTTCCGGCGTAATGCCTCCCAGAGTAAGATTTTGATAGGTGGGATCGCCGCCGGAAAATCTTGTATGTTCCCATGGCCGTATCTTCACAACGCCAAACGCCTTCACCCATAAACATGCAAGCAGTTCCTCTGCCTGTCCCTGGGTTAATCTGCCTTCATCCAGGTCTTTTTTATAGTATGGATACAAATATTGGTCTAAACGCCCGAATGACATTGAATGTCCGTTACTTTCGATCTGAGATAAGAGATGGGCGAACCATACACACTGCACAGCTTCATAAAATGTACCGGCCGGATACTGAGGAACCCTCCTGCAGTTTTCAGAGATTTTCAGAAGTTCTGCTTTTCGGTCAGCATCCGTTTCTTCCCCGGCCATATGCGCAGCAAGCTCTGCATACCTGTGTGCATAGTCAATCATTCCTTCATATGCAGTGATGACTGCCTCATAGAAAATCCGCTTATGATGGTTTTGGGGAACAGTCAGATCTAAGGATGCTAAATGAGCCTTTGTCTCATCAATGATTCCCTGAGCCCCCACTGTTAAAATCTTTTCAAAATCCAGCATAATATGCCCATCCCCGGATGTCATATTCCCGCTTGCAGAAAGAACTTTTAACTCATAGGTATTTTTTACTTCTTCCGGAAGTGTGGCCCTGCACCGGTCTTCTAATGTTTTGCCCTTCCACCATTCTGCAATTTCTAAAAGTTCCTCCCGGACTTCTTTATCGACCAAAAAACGGTCTCCAGGACGTTGTGCAAGTTCATCAATCTCTTCAAAAATCCAGTCCACACAATATTCAGGGAAAATAGAAGCTGCCCGAAGAGATGCTGCCTGATTTCCGGCCAATAACTGGCCTTCCTCAATAAATAAATCTATTTTCTCCAAAATGTTCTTAAAGGCGTATGCCCGTCTTTTGATCATTGGTTCTGAAACATATGCCTTGTAGGCTTCTGTAAGATACCTGGCTCTTTGAACGCAGACCTTTTGTTCGACAGAAATAGATTCATCCTTTAAGCAGCGTATTCTTTTTAATTGCTGATCCGTCAGAGTACATTTTTGATACATAAGCTTCCCATCTCCTTCTTTGAATGTGATATTTGTAAATCAGTTTACAAATGTATATTATCACGCAATAAACAAGAAATCAATGCAATTTCAGAAATATCTGTATTCTTTTTATTTATATATCGGGTACAAATTATAATTTTGTAAATTAGTTTACGTTTTTTCAAAAGCAATCAGTCTGCTTTCATTGACATTTTGAAATATTGTTGACACTAATTATGCGGAAGTAGTATTGTTAAACTGACAGTTACACAATCTATGTTCTGATTTTACAGGAGTTTAATATGGCATTATCACAAGATTATAAGCATGACTTAAAGGTAAAAGCTGCTTATTATTATTACAAAAAAAACAAGAAGCTTTCAGAAATAGCTGATATTTTAAACATATCCAGAGTTACTCTCAATAAATTATTGGAAGAGGCGTTATCTGACGGAATCGTCCGAATTGATATTATCGATCAGGATAACATTACCGGAATTTTAGAATTAGAAGAGATGATAAAAGAAAAGTTTTCTTTAAAAGACATTCATATCGTTCCTTCTGTGTCAGGCAGCCATCATGATGTGGCATATGCAGCCGCCAGATTAGTGGATCATATGATGTTTGACGGTATTAAAATCTCCTTAACCTGGGGAGCAACATTGGAACTTCTTGTGGATTATTTAAAAGGCAGCAATTTTATCAGAAACATTGAAGTTTATACGCTGGTGGGAGCCCAGGGAACGATTGGCATGCAGATGCAGCCAAACACAATTGCACAGAATCTTCTAAAAAAATATAAAGGTACCGGTTATGTTATGAACGCTCCCTTTATGTGTGATACATCAGAAGCAGCACAAACGATCATGAATGACAGTTCCTTCACTTCCATTGTGGAGAAAACAAAAGATTCTGATTTAACGCTCGTTGGTTTGGGGCCAACACCGAACACATCCTCTAATATTACGGATATGCGTTATGATATGGAAATTGTTAAAGAACTGAAGAACAATAATGTATGTGGGGATATTTGCTCTAACTTCTATGATATATATGGCCAGATATGCAGAAATCCTCTCTGTGACAGATTTATTAAAGTGAGCATAGATGAGATCAGGCAGCATAAGAACGTGGTGGGCATTGCCAATGGAAACCATAAGGTTGCCTCAATTCTCGGCGCATTAAATGGAGGATATTTAGATACGTTAATTACAGACCAAAACACTATGATCAGTGTTATGGAGATGGCAGAACATTTAGGCATCTGATGGCCCGTATGAACTTTATTAAAGTCAGCAAAGCTCCATAAAACATATTGCTTCAATGGGCTTTGCTGACTTTAATTTTTTTCACAGCATGTTTCACAAACGCTGCAGTTCCAAAGCTCGCCGCAGATACAAAAAGAAACACCATCGGCACCGTAAGCCCCACTTCTAAAATCTGCCCAAATAGAATCTGTCCCGGCGGGATAGTAGCTGTGGCTGCCGCCGTAGAAAAGGCACTGGTTTTTCCAAGCATATCCCCGGGGACTGCCTGCTGCATATAGGTCAAAGAAATGACATTTGAAAGCCCCAGGGAAAGCATAACTGTAAATCCCCCTGCTGCAAAGGCTGATAAGTTTACGAAAGGACTTTGAGAAAGAATGCCGGCAAAACACATAAGGAAGAAAGCAGCCGGCATCAGATAAAGTACCCTGTGGATGTTCTCCATAGAAAAATATTTGGGACATATGCTGATCAGCATACCTCCTGAAATCATTCCAAGCACAGTAATTCCTTCCACAGTACCATAGATTTCAGATGAAAGTCCCAGTACGTTTTTAATGAAGTGAGGCGCTGCCACAGAAAAAACCGGAACAATAAACAGATTTGACAGGCCATAGGAGACTATCATTTTTAATACCACCGGCCTGGATTTTTTTAAGTACAAAAATCCCTGATGCATTTCCTTCACACTTCCCAGAAGGGCCGGCTTATTTTCAGATCTTTTTATCTCTTCCTGCATGCTGAGGCAGGTTTCCATCAATGCTGACGCAAAAAAACTGATTCCATTCAGCAGAACAATCCAGCGGATTCCAAAGAAACCATAGAGCATCCCGGCAACGACCGGTCCTGCAAAATTGGCAGCCGACCCAATCTGCTGAATGATGCCATTGGCCCTATAAAGCTGTCCGTCCGGCACAACCAGAGGTATGGAAGCCGTCACTGCCGGTGCGTATACAGTACTTGCTGCAGACAAAAGGATCATCGTCACCGCAATGACAGCCGGACGGTCATTCCCTGAAAACAAAACGACCGCATAACAGCTGATAACTGCGGCGCTGAACAGGTCTGTAAAGATCATCACTTTCTTTTTGGAGAAGGAATCTGTTATTTTCCCGGCCGCAGGGGCAAGAAGCACATAAGGCAGCATCGAGACAGCAAGAATCGCAGAAAACAGACCAGGGCTTCCTGTCAGATCCAGAACATAGAGGGACATGCTGAACCGCTGCACAGCACTTCCGAGCAGAGAGATCAGCTGCCCTGCTGCAATCATCCTGAAATTCTTCTTATTCACTGCTCTGCTCATTCCAATTCATACTCAGTACAGACAGGATATGATCCGCACTCGCTCATGGCAAGCTTTGCCCGAATACCATAGAGCTGCTTTAAATTCTCTTCTGTTATAACATCCGCCGGGGCACCCTCAAATACCATATTCCCTTCCTTCATTCCGATAATATGATCTGCAAATCTGGAGGCATGATTAATTTCATGTATCACCATCACAATGGTTGTGCCGTTCTTTTGGTTTAATTCCTTAAGGAGAGACAAAATTTCCAGCTGGTGGGACATGTCAAGATAGGTCGTAGGTTCATCCAAAATAAGAATCTCCGTTTCCTGTGCCAGGGCCATGGCAATAAATGCCCGCTGTCTCTGGCCTCCGGAAAGAAAGTCCGCCCTTCTGTCTTTCAATTCTTCGATCCCTGTGGCTTCCATAGCCCAGCGTATGACCTGATGGTCATGTTCAGACAGTCCCCCGACAGGCTTCTGGTATGGAAATCTGCCGTAGGCCACCAGCTCTTTCACTAAAAGCCCCTCGGGTACCTGAGGACTTTGGGGCAGGACTGCCATCTGTTTTGCAGTCTCCTTAGGAGCCTGTTTCCTGATCTGATTTCCGTTAATCAGGATCTCCCCTTTATCAGGCCTGAGTATCCCCGCCACAGTTTTGATCATGGTAGATTTTCCGCATCCGTTAGCTCCCACCACAACGGTAATCTTTCCTTCCGGAATATTCAGATTCAGTTTTGGTATTACGATCGTCTTTTCATAGGAAACCGTAATATTCCGTACTTGGATCTTTTGCTGTTCCATTCTTAACCTTTACCTTTCCTTCATCAGCAGATAAATAAAATACGGCACTCCGACCAGAGAAATCATAATGCCCGCCGGTATTTCCAGCGGAGAAAACAGAGTCCTTGCCAGTGTATCCGCGCCTAAAACCAGAATACTGCTTATACATGCAGCAGCAGGGATCTGGCGCCGGTGGACCGGTCCTACAAGGCGTTTCGCCAGATGCGGTCCGATCAGCCCTGCAAATGCAATATTCCCGGCTACGGAAGTGGCACAGGCTGCCAGACATACAGCAAGCACCAGAAGAACCTTCCTCTCACGCTCTGCGCTGACCCCCAAACCCACGGCCATTTCATCCCCCAGATCCATGACATCCAGAATTCTGTTTTTATAAAAAACCACACCTGTCAGTATCAGAATAATTGGCGCTGTCACAGCCGCATATATCCAGCTGCTTCCCCAAAGACTTCCCCCGATCCATGCCAGAGCCTGGTTATAGTCTCCCTTGGACATATTCAGCTGGTAAAGTGTGATGAGTGCATTGATCCCAGTATTTACCCCTATACCTGCCAGGATCATTTTTACAGGCTTCACACTTCCATTTTCCCTGGCCAGAAAATAAATGCATAAGAAACTGATAAAAGCTCCCGCTGCCGCTGCAACAGGCATCAGTAAGACTGTCTGCATGCCTATTGCCGAATAATAGACCGAATTCTGTGCAGATACCAGAAGCACCACGGCCATAGCTGCTCCCGCATTGATTCCGATGATGCCGGGCTCCGCCAGCTCATTTTTTGTAACACTCTGCAGAATACAGCCGGAGACAGAAAGGGCTGCTCCCACAAGAATTGCCGTCACTGCCCTTGGAAGCCTCAGGTCAAAAACAGCAATATTCTGCATCCCGTCCCCTTTTCCAAAAAGAGTTCTTAAGACATCACCTGCTGTCATCGAATAGCTTCCGTACATCAGTGCTCCCACAAAAACAGCCAGCAGTGAAGCAGTAAGCAGGATGGCTGCCATCCGTCTTCTTTTTTTCATCTGCTTGTCTCCTTTCTGATCATCCACAAAAACACAGGGACTCCGATGATGGAAGTGAAAAGTCCAACCGGTGTTTCATAGGGCTGGTTGGCTAAACGTGCTGCCAGATCCGCCCATACCATCAAAACACTGCCGCCCAAAAATGACAGCGGCAGCAGGCTTCTGTAATCATGACAAAACATTTTTCTGACCATATGAGGGATAATCAAACCCACGAAAGCAATATTTCCTGCACTGGCTGCACATACTGCACAAATAGGAATCAAAAGAAGAATGGAAATAAGCCTGACTTTGGCCGGACTCACTCCCAGACCCACAGCTGCCTCATCCCCAAGGCTTAAAACATTCATGCGTCCTGCCAGAAAACAGGACAGGATCAAGGCAAAAACCCCCATCGGGACCAGCATCGCCACATGTGCCCATGTGACTGATTTAAATCCGCCTGCTGCCCAAAAAGCAAGCTCCTGCGAACGATTCCCAAGGATGCCGATCAAAGAAGACAGGGACAGAAAAAATGTCCCTAAAGCTGTTCCCGCCAGCAAAAGCCTTGAGATAGTTAATTTTGATGTTCTTAAACAGAAGCCAAGCACAAGAATGCCTCCTAAAAAAGCTCCCAAAAGTGCGGCGGCAGTAATACTGAATAATCCTGAAACCGCCGGAAGAACACTTGCCGCTGCCACCGCCAGGGAAGCTCCCTGTGTCATGCCCATAATGGACGGCTCTGCCAGAGGGTTTCTGGTAACTCCCTGCATGACGGCTCCGGCCAAAGCCAGCATACCTCCGGTCAGTGCAGCTGCTGCTGTTCTTGGAAGCCTCACGTCCCGCACCAGTTTAATCTCCAGTGAGTCCCCTCCTTTTAAAAGTGCGGAAGCCACCGTATCAAACGGCAGCCTTTTTGCTCCTAAACAAACAGCCAGCAGCATTCCCGCGGTTAACAGAACTGCAGAAAGTATCAGAAAAACAGAAACCTTCTTATTCATTCATCTTCCCCATCAGGCTGTTCATTTCATCTAAAAATGCGAGCCGTCCGATGGAGCTGTATCCCTGGTTAAAGTATGGGCTGGCCGGAAGTTCCGTTACATGACCCTGCTTTACAGCCGGAAGCTCTTTCCACACAGAATTTTTGTTTAGAGCTTCCATATCATCTTTCGTACCAACAGCAAGAATATAATCTGCTTCAATAGATGCCAATCCTTCATAGGAAACAACCGGAAGACTGATATCTTTCTGCTTCGGCAGCCCCTTCGGACGTTTTAACCCCATATCTTCATATAAGATACTTCCGATTCCTGCCTTATCATAGACAAAGATCTGTCCTCCGCTGGCAAGAATTGAAAGATAGCTTTTATTTTCTCCGTAGGTTTTCTTTATCTCTTTTCCTTTTTCTGCAGCCTTTTTTTCATAAGACGCAAGCCATTTCCCGGCCTTGTCCTCTTTCTGCATAATCTTTGCCACCGCCTGCACGTCTTCCTTCCAGTCTGTCTGTGCCAGCTTCAGCATAACCGTCGGAGCAGCCTTGGACAGCTGCTGATACATTTTTTCCTGAACAGAGGAAATAATAATAAGGTCCGGTTTTAATGCCAGAATTTTTTCAACATCCATTTTATCCTGCATACTGTAGCCTAAGATTTCTGCTCCCTTTAATTTCTTTTCCAAATATGCCGGAAACTTTGTATAATCATAGGCATCTGAATTTGCAGTTCCTATTACAGAATAGCCAAGAACAGACAGGATATCACTGTTGCCGCTGATATCAACGATTCTCTTAGGATTGGCAGGTATCTCTACCTTTCCTTTTGCATCTGTGACAGTAACCGTTTTATCTTTTTCTTTTTCAGCCTGTTTGTCCTCCCTGCCTGCACAGCCTGCCAGCACTGCTGCCACAGCAGCCAGAACAAAAATGATGGTTATAAATTTTGACTTTTGATTTCCCATTGTACTTCTATCCTTTCTTCGTGTATACTATCTTTAGTTAGCCTAAGCTAACAACCTCGCAACGTATTGTACCGAAATCTGATTCGCTTTTCAATGAAAAGCTCCTGTATTCATTCAGTTGAATTAATTTGACATCTTATTGAATAAAAATCGAAAGGATTCAATCTTATGACAGTTACATCCAGCAAAGCTTTTCGTGAAGAAGTTTTAAGACAGCTTTCTTTCCAGCCGTATACTCAGGGAAACTGTACCTTATATAAAAATACATCGGCTCCTGAAAATGGCTGTTTCCTGTATTATTCCCGTCCAGGTTATTATGAGCTTGGAATTGCAGATTATACAGTGCCAAAGGATTTTCAGATTCAATTTGACAACCCTGAGCCCCTGATCCGGTTCGGAACCGTATATGAAGGCCGTACAAAATTTCAGTTAAAAAACCAGCAGGTATCTTCATTTTCGCCGTCATCCTTCTTTGTTGCAGAGAAAAATTTGAAAGGAAAACAGGCATGGCACAAGGGACAGCATTTCCATGGAACAGAAATCACTGTCCACAGCGCTTTTCTTGATGAAGTAGTTTCAAAAACTTTCCCGGAAGTCTTGTCTTTAAAGGACTTTAAACAAAATCACACGTACCGCTACCTTCCTCCGCCTGTGATCTCTGTCATACACCAGTTTAACAGTCTGTCTGCATCCGGACGTTTAACCCCCCTGTTTTTGGAAAGCAAAGTCCTTGAATGTCTTGCCCTTTTGACAGAGGAGATCAAAAAGCCAAAAGACAATATGTTTGCACACCAAATTGATTATGGGACTGTCAGGATTGGTTCAGACCGCTGGTTCCGCCTCACGGCTGCTGATCTTCATGCCATACAGGAAGCACACGATATACTGACTGAACAGGCGGTCCATCCGCCTACCATTGAAAAGCTGAGTAAGATGGTGTTTTTAAATCAGCAGAAATTAAAGGCAGGATTTGCAAAACAATATCATATGACCATCGGTGAATATACCAACAGCCTGAGAATGGCTATGGCTGCCGGCCTTCTCTCAACCACCGATCTTTCAGTCAGCGATATTGCAAAAAAGACAGGCTATCTGTACAGCGGCAATTTTTCTAAAAAATTCAAAAATCATTTTGGCGTAAGTCCGCTGGAATACCGCAGATCACAGTAATTGTTGAAATTTCTTTGATTTATTTCTATAATATTTTAGGAAAGGAAAATTTCATCTTTTGTTACACGCAAGAAAAAGGAGGACTAAAAAATGATTAACGCTTATAAAGCATATTGGAAACATTATTTTGATTTTAAAGGAAGGACATCCCGCGGGAACTACTGGTGGGCTATCTTAGCACAGTTTATTGTTACATTTCTGGTTGGCTTCATAGCAGGAATGCTGGATATAGAGGCCCTTCAGACATTGTGGTCTCTGGCAGTTTTCATTCCATCTATATCACTGTGTGTTCGGCGCCTGCACGACCTGGACCGACCTGGATGGTGGATCATACTTATGTATGTCCCAATGATTTTATTTATAGCAAGTGCTACTATGACAACCGTATCCTTATTACTGAATTCGGGCAGCACTACTGCCGGCGGGTTCGGACTTGTAACTTTGGTATTGGGACTTATAACCCTGGTTGTAGCTGTTTATTTTCTTATTCTGTTTGTAAAGACCGGAACAGAAGGAGCAAACCGCTATGGTATACCGGATAATGATTAATCAAAACCAGCGGGAGCATTCTGTCTTTAAGACAGAATGCTCCCGCTGGAAATATTAAAATTTTATTTATTTGATTTTACCTTCTTGTGTACAATAGAATTCCAATGCTCTGCTGAACTTTTTTGAATAATTGCTTCCGGCTACAGCTTTCCCCTGCATCTCAATACAAGCAGTTCTGCTTCCGTCAATAAAATCTTGTACATATCCGCGATTTTCCCAGTTTCCTCCTAAAACAGTATATCCAAGTTTATTAACTTTGCCAAAGAAACATCTTTTCAGAGTTTTATCGTAATAATATGTTCCGGTTATCTTACATTCTATCTCAACAGACTTCGTGTCATTTACTTTGACTGTAAAGGACTTGGTTTTACTAAACTTTCCGCTCAACGAACAAGGATCCTTTAAAATATTTCCGGCAGCGGCAACATTATGGAATTCAGCTTTCGATATATCTTTTATTGTCTTTTCAAAGGCCGCCGGATCCATAAAATCTTCATCTTTTATTTCTTTTAAAGGCAATAAGGAAATACTTTGTTTGGTTTCCTGGTTCACTTCTTCACATATCTTTTGATACTTCTGATAATAATCCTGTTTTTTCCCATCTGCTGCAGCTTTCACTAATCTTCCTCCCAAACTAAGTGAAAGGCATAAAATCAGCACCACACTGAACAACCGCTCCAGTTTCTTCATAAGCATACTCCTTTCAAATCCGCTGCCAATAGAATTTTATGATAAATATAGTTATATATTAACACAAATTTCTCAGTTTGTATGCCTTATAACTGATTTTGTACTGCATTGGACCTGTCAAAAAGTATATTTATTTATCCTGTATTTTTAACTTCCACATACCCTTCAAAAAATCAGGAGACAGCGAGGGCAATCGCTGTCTCCTTTTAACATTTGTTTTTCTGTGGAGAAAAACTATCAGGTGTTACTATAATCATTAAAACGTGATAATATTTCGGAATTTATCCCCCTGGACTGCTGATTCCAAAGCATCTTTAATGTTTTCTGCCGGATATACGCCGCTGATGAATGGTTTTAAGTCAATGACGCCCCCGGATACCATCTGGGCCGCTCTCATAAAATCCCGGTCATTAGAGTTAGCTGTTCCAAGAATCTGAATGGATTTTCCATGTACCCAATTCGGATCAAACGGAACCGGCTCTGCCGGATGAATAGAACTGTAAAGTACTATTTTCCCTGCATTGCTGACACACTGAAATGTATCTTCTACAACGGCCGGTATCGGTGTTGTGTCAAAAACCACCTGGGCTTTGATTCCTCCGGTCACTTCTTTTATCTTCTGTTCCAAATTATCCTTAGCCGG
Source organism: Anaerostipes sp. (assembly GCF_018381315.1). Taxonomy (GTDB): domain Bacteria; phylum Bacillota; class Clostridia; order Lachnospirales; family Lachnospiraceae; genus Anaerostipes. The sequence continues at coordinate 74,155 of NZ_JAGZSD010000012.1, forward strand.
GTTGATCACCGCCTTAGCTCCAAGAGTTTCGGCAAGCTTTAGTCTTTCTTCATTAACATCGGATACAATGACTTTAGCTCCTCTTTTTGTACAGATGGCTGTGTGCAGCAGACCCATAATTCCGCAGCCAATGACCAGTATATTGTCTCCCATGCTTACCTGAGCCGTCTCTACACTGTGTACCACACAGGACACAGGCTCTATGATGCACGCTTCTTCCGGTGAGACATCACTGTATTTAAACAGACAGTCCGGCGGGACCAGAAGGTATTCGCTGAATCCCCCCATCCCCTTGTGCGGAAGTCCCGGAAGATGTGCACTATGGTCGAAATGTTCACAGCTCTGTTCATTTCCAGTCTTACAGTAATAACAGTTCCTGCACGGAAGCGTTACCCCTGCCACAACTTTATCGCCAATGCTCCACTCATCCCGGTTGACCTCATCCCCCAGTTCTTCAATATGTCCTGCGATTTCGTGTCCTCCGATGAATGGGAATTCTACTTTATTTACTCCTGTATAAACCCTCTGTTCCCAAGTGCAGACTGCCGCTGCATCGACTTTGATCAAAATCTTATTTCCGGATGCCGACGGTCTTTCGCATTCCTGGATTTCTACCTGTTTTATGTCCGTAAATACTGCCGTTTTCATTTTTTTGCTCAAAATAGTTCCTCCTGTTTTAACCTAAAATTCCTGTCAGTCCAAATACCGCACCGATGATTACTAAGATCAGCATCACATATGTAGATTTCATCTTCTTGTTTTTTAATAAATAGAGAGTCAGCAAAGTAATGCCCAAAGGAATCATCCCCTTTAAAAGCTTATCTAAGACATCTGCCTGGAGGGCGAGTTTCGCAGCTCCTACCTTGATCTTCATATGGGACTCGGCCGTTACATAGTTTGCTGTCAGAGATCCCAGAACTGTTGCTCCCATAATGGATGCCGCTGAAATCAGCTGTTTCATTTTTCCTCCGCCAAGGATTGCCTCAACGCCTGTCTTTCCTGTCTTATAGCCTCTCATATACATTAAGTATGCGATAGGCAGCATAATCCCTGCCATCAGAGCGGCAAATGCAACTGCTCCCATAACATTTCCGCCGGAGGCAATGCTGATACCGACTGCAAGCAGGATCGGCTGCAGTGTTCCCTGCCACAAAGTGTCTCCGATACCGGCCATAGGGCCCATAAGACCGGTTTTTACACTATTGATCGCATCGTCTGTAATATTTGCACCGTTAGCACGCTCCTCCTCCATCGCGACAACCATACCGTTGATGATGCCGCCAAAATGAGGCTCTGTATTATAAAATGCCATATGACGTTCCATAAACTTCTTTTGCTCTTCCTTATTCCCAGGATATAATTTTTCGGGAAGATGGGACATGGATTGAAGTACACCGCTGGCCTGCAGGCGTTCATAGTTATAGTTTGAGTGTGAAAAAAAGGTCCACTTCCAAAATGCTCTCAGTACATCCTTCTTGCTCAGGGAAACTTTTTTATTATCTGCCATTAACTTTTCCTCCTTTATTCGAAATCTTCATCGAAATCATCGTCAAACCCGCCTGCTCCTGCTGCTGCCGCTGTATGCTTTTCTTCCGCCAGGGCAACAACTCCGGTGTAAATATAGGCAACAATTCCGGCAATAATGGCGATCGGCATAGTATCAAGGTTTAAATAAACCGCAATGATAAATCCAAGCACATACCATAACAGGATTCCTGGTTTGCTGATGGCTCTCAGGTTCATGGCAATACCAATGGCCGGCAGCAGTCCTCCGATAACTTCCAAAGCCTGAAGCGGCCGCCCGCTCAATGCATTGATGATATTTGTGACCACATCTGATCCAAAATAGCATCCCAGCGCTACCGGAATACATCCAATTACAAAAGCAAAGGCCTGAGGCGGCACAATATGAAGGAATTTTGCCTTTTTCATATTTCCTTCTTCCGCTGCTCTGTCAATCATATGTACAAAAAATACATCCACAGTCATATGAACAACCCAGATGATTGTTCCCAACAGTCCGATCGGCACTGCCAGGGCAATTGCTGCGGTCGGTTTCACTCCTGCTGCCATAGCCAGAGCCGTTCCCAAAGTACCGGCCAGTCCCGGATCTGTAGGAGGTGCCCCGCCTGCTGAAATATAAGCAATAAACGGAAGCTGAATTGCGGCACCGATGACAGCGCCCTGAACCGGATCTCCAAGAATAAACCCTACCAAAACACCGGATACCAGCGGCTTTTGAATGATTGTGCTTCCCAGCAGGGTAAGCCATGGGGTGCCATTGATTCCAAGGTAATACACGATTCCAATGAGAATCGCCTGAACAACTGAAATACTCATAATTTTTCCACCTTTCTTTTCAAATGTCTAAAGCAGCTTTGCCACATCAACTTTTGCATCTTCCGCTATAATCTGTATTTCTGTGCGGCATCCGCTGTCAACAATCTTTTTAAGAATCTCCTTTTCTTCTTCGGAAGCGGAAATATTTTTATAAAATTTTTCACGGCCGCTGCCTGCTCCCATTCCGCCGATATTTAAATGCTCAAATTTAATGCCCTGTTCCATAAGGCTGAGAATCGTCTTTGGATACTTCACCAAAATAATGACTTTGTCATCAGGTTTGAATCCCTTTTTAAGCCTTGCCGCCGCCTTTTCTGCCGTAAATACACCAAGTCCTACATTGCCCGGCACCGCGTTTTTTAACACTGTTTTCATAAATGGATCAGCTGCTGACTGGTCATCAATCACCATGATTTTATTGGCACTTGTAAAGTTCAGCCATGATGTCATTACCTGTCCATGAATCAGTCTGTCATCAATCCTCGTCAAAACAATTCCCTGCATCTTCGTTCCTCCTATATTTCATCCATTTCAGTATCGTTCAGCATCTCTTCATACTGCTTATGCAAAAGGACTACCGGCTGGTTACCGGCTTCCTCACATATGCTTACCAGTTCATCTAAACTGCTTTGATCCCTCATCATAACTGCCTGCACTGCCATTCCCATACTGACACCTGCAATCGCTTTAAAATTGTCTGTATTTTCCATGCATTTCATCACCATGTTAGATGGGCTTCCGCCTAAGATGTCCACAAAAGCCAGTACTCCGTCCCCATCATCCAATTCCTGTACGGCTGTTCTGATTTTTTGCTCAAGATCATCTATCCCGTCTCCGTGATACAGCCCGATTGTTTTTACCTTCTCCTGTTTCCCCGCAATCAGCTCCACTGCATTTAACAGTCCTTCTGCAAACCCTCCATGGGTTGCGATCAATATTCCAACCATTCCCGCTCCTCCTTTTCTTTTATAAATCCATCATAACAGGGGGATACTGAAAATGTTTTCTTGTTCCGCCGTCCTCTCTTTTTATGTTTTCTGTGAATGTGCGGAAAAGTGAACGCTTAAGATTAAACAGAAATATGAAAATCCAAAAATCTCCTTTTCAATAACCAGTCAACCTTTTGTTAAAAATACCTTTTATTTTACTTTCTGCAGATAGCTGAATTGCCAAAGATAAAACAGTGCTCAAAAAAATCCCCGGAGCTAATGCTCCGAGGATCTTCATTTCATATGTCATCTTTTCATAAATTCAAATAGTCGATCAGCGTCCTTGCAATAATCTGCAGCGGAAGCCTGGAAACAATATCAAAATCTTCAATCGTCTTGTCTCTTTGGTTATACCCCAGTACAGACAGATCCGAATAATCTTCCAAATCTGTTTTCGGAAGGCAGCAGCAGGTCACCACATTGGCCCCTACTTTTTTTGCATTTTTAGCCGTGAGCAAAAGCTCCGGTGTACTGTTCTTAATAGAAAAAATAATAATCAGATCCCGTTCACGAAACAGTTTATCCGATTTTTTCATAACCTCAGAGTCAGAGAGCATATATGTATTGTAGCCCAGCAGCTGAAGCTGAAGCTCCACATCTTTGGCAATCCACGCCGTTGATCCCCTGGCAATGATATAAATCTTTCTGGCCGTCTTAATAAAACGCACTACCTTAAGAATTGTTTCCGCCTTCAGGATCTCGATAGTTTTCATACACTCTGTCACCGATCTCTGAAAGATCTCATTGACGATTTCACCTTCAACGATCTCCTCCATCTGGGCTGAGAGCTTATATCTTAATTCCGATAAACTGTTATAACCGCATTTTCTAACTGCACGCGACACAGTGGGAGGCGAAGTAAAACTCTTCTCAGCCAGCTCCGTAATTGTGAGCTTTAAAAACTCATTTTCATTTTGATTAATGTATTCGATAACCTGCCGTTCGGCTTCTGTCAGCTGCTGCTTTAATTCTTCTGTAATCTCAACTATCATTTCCGGATCTTCCTTCTATTTTTTGAGCATTCTCTTTAAGTATGCGGTATCAATCAAATTCACCGTCTCAAATTTTCCTTTATAAAATACACCCCAATTATTAAAAACGCAAGGTAATTCTTTTGCTTTCTTAAGTGTATCCACTTGAATGAAAGATGCAGGAACATGGTTCATTTCACAATACGTTCTTATCTTCTCAATGTTTTGATACACATAAGGACACTGCATGTCATAATAAATCGTGAGCTCTTTGCTTTCAATTTTCTGTTTTTTAACATTCTGCGCAAACTTTGGCACTGTTCCGTCAAAGGAAAGCGCCAGCAGTTCGTAACCATTCTCAGAGGTATCAATAGTCTCAAAACCAAACTTCCTGGCAAATGCCTGGTCAGAAAGCCAAGCTTTCTGTTTTTTGGCTCCCAGCATACAAACTCCGGATTTACCCTTTTCTTTGGCATCTGCCAAGCAGTACTCCATGAGCATTTTCCCATACCCTTTGCCTTTATAGTCTCCTGAAACCCATAAACAGTACAAATAATAATAATTTTCACCGGTTATAGGGACCCATGCTGTCTCCAGAGGCGCATACTCAATAAAAACCACACCCTTCTCATTTAACTTTCGAAAGACATGGCCTTCCCTGAGCCGTTCGGAAAGCCACTGACGTTTTGCTTCGATTCCCGGGTGAGTCTTTCTGCTGCGGATAATACAGCATAAATGTTCATTCGAAAGGTTTTCCTCTGATAAATTTATAAAATCAGGATTCATATGTACCTCCGCTTTCAATTAACATCTGCTCTTCTTAAATCATATACTATTCTCTGGAAATAATCAGCAATTATTTAAAAAAGAACCTTGTAAACAATCTATACAAGGTTCTTTTATTAATGAATTATTAACAGATCTCTGCACCTGCCGGCATGTCCTTTTCAGGAACAACTAAGGCAAGCTCTCCTTTTTCATTTTCCGCACAGAGCAGCATTCCCTCAGACAGTACTCCCGCAAGCTTGGCAGGTTTCAGATTCACCAATACCATAACCTTCTTGCCGACCATCTCTTCCGGCTTATAATATGCCTTGATTCCGGAAACAATCTGCTTCACTTCACTTCCCACACGCACCTGGGAGCAGAGCAGTTTTTTGGACTTCTTCACTTCTTCACAGGCAATGATCTCACCTACCTGGAACTGCATTCTACCGAAATCTTCAAATGAAATTTCTTCTTTCGGTTCAATATCAATCACAGGCCCTTCTGCCGCCTGCTGCTGTTTTTTCATCAACTCTTCAGCCTGTTCAAGAACCTCTTTTTCGTCCAGGCGGGCAAACAAGATCTCCGGCTTTTCTGTCACCTTCGTACCGCTCTTGTAATGTCCGAATGAGTTCAGATCCTCAAAGCTTCTCGGCTCAGCATTCAGCTGTTTTAAAATCTTTTCTGAAGTTTCAGGCATATACGGCTCCAGCAAAGCGGCTCCGGTTAAAATACCTTCCACCAGATTATATAAAACTGTAGCCAGACGGTCCTTCTTGGCATCGTCTTTTGCCAATACCCAAGGCATGGTTTCATCAATATATTTGTTGCATCTCTTAAAGACATTAAAGATCTCTGTCATGGCATCTGCCACACGGAGCACATCCATCTTTTTCTGCACCTTGTCTCTTGCACCTGTGACTACAGCCTTCAGCTGGTCATCAAACTCGTCTTCAGCACCCTTATCCTCAACAATGCCGCCAAAGTATTTGTTGGACATGGAAATAGTACGGTTCACAAGATTTCCTAAGGTATTTGCAAGGTCAGAGTTCATACGCTCTACCATAAGCTCCCATGAAATCACACCGTCATGCTCAAACGGCATCTCATGAAGGACAAAGTACCGCACAGCATCTACACTGAACATATCGGCCAGATCATCTGCATACAGTACATTTCCTTTAGATTTACTCATCTTTCCGTCGCCCTGCAAAAGCCATGGATGTCCGAATACCTGCTTTGGAAGAGGAAGGTCAAGGGCCATCAGGATGATCGGCCAGTAAATCGTATGGAAACGGATAATATCTTTTCCGATCAAATGCAGGTCTGCCGGCCAGAACTTGTTAAACTGGCCTGTGCTGTTCCCGTCACAGTCATATCCGATCCCTGTAATATAGTTTGTCAGAGCGTCCAGCCATACATAGACCACATGTCCTTCATCAAAGTCTACCGGGATTCCCCACTTAAAGGAGGTTCTGGACACACACAGATCCTGAAGCCCCGGAAGCAGGAAGTTATTCATCATTTCATTCTTTCTGGACTCCGGCTGAATAAACTCCGGATGAGTATTGATATGCTCAATAAGCCTGTCCGCATATTTGCTGAGCTTTAAGAAATATGCTTCTTCCTTGGCCGGCTGTACTTCACGCCCGCAGTCCGGACATTTGCCGTCCACAAGCTGGCTTTCCGTAAAAAAGGATTCACACGGAGTACAGTAGAGCCCCTCATAGTGGCCCTTATAGATATCTCCCTGCTCATACAGCTTTTTGAAAATCTTCTGTACCTGGGCTTCATGGTCCGCATCCGTTGTGCGGATAAACTTGTCGTAGGAAGTGTTCATCAAATCCCAGATCCGCTTGATCTCTCCTGCCACGTCATCTACAAATTCTTTCGGTGTGACACCCTGCTCTGCCGCTTTTAATTCCACCTTCTGTCCGTGCTCATCGGTTCCGGTCTGAAAAAATACGTCATAGCCTTCCATTCTTTTATATCTGGCAATACTGTCTGCCAAGATAATCTCATAAGTATTCCCGATGTGAGGCTTGCCAGATGTATAAGTAATCGCAGTTGTTATATAATATGGTTCCTTGCTCATGTTTCTCCTCCAATTTCGCATTATACTGTGTTTTATTATAGTACATCTTGCAAAGATAGTCTATTTTTTTCCTTGAAAAAATAGTATAATAGTATCTAAGAGATTCTATTCAGAAAGGATTCTTATGCATAAATATACATATCGTAAGTTTCTTGCATTTACCATGGCTGTGATGGTTGCATTTACGGGCTGTTCCAAGGGATCAGGTCCCGGCCGCACCTCAACAGTAAAAGAATCAGAATCCACCAAAGACAAAGCATCGGACCGGCAGAAGTTTGACTCCTATTTGAACCAGCTTTTCAAGGAAGACGTCAATTCCAATACGGTCAATCTGCATTATACCCTTGCACATCCGGAGCGCTACGGCATCAAGGAAAAAAAGCCCAGTCTGGGCAGCATAAATCTCAAGGATCTTGACCAGGCCGAGGCTAACTGCAAAAAAGAGATACAAAAGCTCAAGGGTTTTCATTACAAGAAGCTTTCCAAAAGCCAGAAGCAGTCTTATGACTATCTGATGGACTATTTTAAGCGGCAGCTGCGTCTTGCCCCTTATCCTTATCTGCAGACAGTTTTAAGCCCCACTCTCGGTACCCAGGCACAGCTTCCTGTAACCCTGTGTGAGTTTCCTTTAAGAAACAAGGAGGATGCAGACACCTATCTCTCACTGCTCTCAAAGGTCAGCTCCTATTTCGATACGGTGATCCGCTACGAAAAGGAACAGGTCAAGCGGGGATATTTCATGTCAGATGCGGATGTAGATGCCGTCTTAGAACAAATCAACGATTTTACGCGGGCCACCGACCACAATTACATGATTGAGGTGTTCAACACCAACATTGATTCGGTCCCGGGCCTCAGCACAAACCAAAAGAGAAATTACCGGAAACAAAACCGTCAGCTGATTTTAGAAAAAGTGATTCCGGCTTACGAAAATCTGTACAGTGATCTGAAGAACTTAAAAGGGAATGGCAAGAACAAAAAGGGATATGCCCATTTCAAGAATGGAAAGGCATATTATTCTGCTCTTGCATCCTGCAAAACCGGTTCCGATAAAACTGTACCCCAGATGATCAAAGCCACGGAAGATCATCTCTTATATCTTCAGACAGAGATGACCGAGATCATAAAAAAAGATCCCTCCATCTATCATGCGTTCTTAGATCTGGACCTGAATAAATATTCAAGCAGAAAACCGGAGAAGATCCTTGCACAGCTGAAAGAAAAGATTAAGAAGAAGTATCCTGCTGCCGCGGATGTGAAATGCAGCATCAAGTATGTTCACTCTTCCCTGGAGCAGACTTCCAGTCCGGCATTTTATATGATCCCTGCCATTGATGACTATAAAAGAAATGTCATCTACATTAATAAGGCGCAGACCGGACAGGAATCTCTTTACCCGACACTGGCCCATGAGGGTTATCCGGGACATTTATACCAAACAACCTATTTCCACAGCAAAAAGGAACATCCGATCCGCTATATCCTTGATTATCCGGGCTACAGCGAAGGCTGGGCAACCTATGTGGAGATGGATTCTTACAGTTATCTTGATATGAAGCCGGAACTTGAGCCATTAAAAAAGCTCCTTCCGGACAATTATTTATATAATATGGCATTGAGCGCCAGAGTGGATCTGGGTGTCAACTATGAAGGATGGAGCGTTGACGAGGCCGTCAAGTATATGCAGCAGTACGGAACCATCAGTTCCTCCGGCATGAAAGCCCTCTACCGCTATGTCATCCAGAACCCTGCCAACTATTTGTGTTATTATATCGGCTACTTAGAGTTCATGGAATTAAAAGATTACTATCAACAGAAATCTGGAAATGCTTATGATGAAAAAGTTTTTCATAAAATCATATTAGATGCCGGACCTAACAGCTTTCGTATACTCAAACAACGCATCGACGAGAACCTGTAAATCCGGGTACGGTCTTTGTACCTGCAAAACACATAAGTTTAGGAGGAAAGATTATGTCAACAAAAGCACGCTACACCCATGACGAAATTGGAAAAGGAAAACCAGGGTTTTCAAAGACCCGTTCCATTATTGAGGCCGCATTTTACGGCAACAATGTCATTGAGGTCGTAAACCTGAAGCAGGCATATGAGCTTGCAAAAAACTCACCGGGTACCATTGTCACTGACATGCCGGTTTACCGCGGGGAGGAATTCGGCCTGAAAAAAGATTCCAAGGTTTTATTATTTAATGACGGTTCTGTCACCGGACGCTGCGCAGCAGCCAGAAGAATTGCCGGAAGTCCCAATGTAGACACCAACGACCTGGATCTGAAAGTTATGGACGCGATTTACGATACACGCAAAAAGACAATGTATCACGCAGAGGTTTACATCGGTCTTGATCCTGAATTTATGGTGAAAGCTCATCTTCTGATTCCTGAGGGCGAAGAAAACATTCTTTACTCCTGGATGCTCAACTTCCAGTATGAGTCTGATGAATATAACAAGATGTACAAAAAGTCCCGCCCAATAGGAAGTGAATCTGATATTTATATCTTTTCTGATCCTCAGTGGAGCCATCCGGAACATCCGCTCGGACTTACTTACTTCAATACTCAGACTAACTGTGCAGCTCTGCTTGGAATGCGTTATTTCGGAGAACATAAAAAAGGCACTCTTACCATTGCATGGGCTATTGCCAACCGAAACGGCTACGCTTCCTGCCACGGCGGACAGAAAGAATACCGCTTAAGCCCGAACAGCAGCTATGTGGCTTCCTTCTTCGGCCTGTCCGGTTCAGGAAAGTCAACACTTACCCACGCTGTGCACAATAATAAATATGATATTACCGTTCTGCATGACGATGCATTTATCATCAACACAGAAACCGGTTCCTCCATTGCTATGGAGCCTACTTACTTTGACAAAACTGCTGACTACCCGACCGGATGTGAGGACAACAAATATCTGCTGACAGCACAGAACTGCTCCGCTACCCGGGATGACAAAGGCAATATTGTTCTTGTCACAGAGGATATCCGCAACGGAAACGGCCGTGCCATCAAGTCAAAACTCTGGTCTGCCAACAGGGTAGATAAGATTGATTCCCCGGTCAACGGTATCTTCTGGATCATGAAAGATCCGACGATTCCGCCGATCATAAAAGTAAACGGTTCACACCTGGCTGCCGTTATGGGTGCCACACTTGCCACAAAGCGGACCAATGCAGAACGCCTTGCTCCAGGAGTAGATCCGAACCGTCTGGTTGTAGAGCCATATGCAAACCCATTCCGTACTTATCCTCTGGTGGACGACTATAAGAAATTCCGTTCTCTTGTAAAAGACCGACACGTAGAATGTTATATTTTAAATACCGGTGATTTTATGGGCAAAGACATTACGCCAAGTGTTACATTATCTGTTTTGGAACAGGTGGTTGAAGGCAATGCCCAGTTTAAACCGTGGGGACCTTTCAGCAATATGGAAACCATTGACGTGGAAGGCTATATCCCTGACTTTAATGACGAAGCATATGTAAATACCCTGAAAGCAAGAATGACAGAACGTCTCAATTTTATCTTTGAAAAGGATACGGAGGACGGCGGATTTAACGCACTTCCTACAGAGGCAAAGGAAGCACTTGCAAAAGTTATCAGCGAAGCACACAACCATGTAAAATAAAAGTGAGGTGAATTCTTACCGTGACAAAAGAGCAGTTAAATGACATAGTGGTGAGTCTTTTCCATGAGATTTCATATCAGGAGGAAAAGGCCGTTATCACAGCGGAGTTCAAAGACATTTCCAACAAAGAACTGCATATCATTGATGCTATTGGAGCCGGCAGCCCTAAAAACATGTCTTCCATTGCAAAAGCTCTGAATATCACGGTAGGTACCCTGACCATAGCCATCAACAGCCTTTTGAAAAAGGGCTACGTCATACGAAAACGCGGCGAACAGGACCGCAGGATTGTATATATATCCCTGTCTGACAAAGGCCGGGAGGCCTTTGAACACCACCGGAAGTTTCACCGCGATATGCTGGAGGATGTTCTCTCCCGCCTGGATGACGATGAAGAACGGCTGCTGATCCGGATTATGGAATACTTCCGGGATTATTATGAAATCAAAAATATTTAAAAAGGAAAGCCGGAATCATTTCGATTCCGGCTTTCCTTTTTTACTGCATTCCGGTAAGGATCACACTTGCCATAACTCCTGCAAAGGTTGCCAATAGAGCTCCTGTAAGGGTATATCTCGTCTTCTTTATATGTACTGCTGAAAAGTAGATGGACATTGTATAAAAACACGTCTCTGTTGAGCTTAAAATAATAGATGACAAAACTCCCTGGGCCGAATCCGGGCCAAAATTTTTAAAAATATCAAGCAGAAATCCTGTAGCAGCTGAGGATGAGAATAACTTTGCAAAGATTACCGGAAGCACGTCCTTTGGTATCCTCAAAAGCTTTCCAAGCGGAGTCAGCGCAGAAACTAACAGGTCCAGAGCGCCGGAAGTCCTGAAGATCTGTACCGCCAGGAATAGTGCGATAAGCGTCGGTGCAATCTCCATGACCACCTTAAACCCATCCTGTACTCCTTCCAAAAATGGCTGGTACATTTCTTTTTTTGATATCAGTCCATATAGAATAATGACAAACAGGATTAAGGGAATAATAATTCCGGACAGCGATACAATCACATTCACGTCCCACCTTATTTCTTCATACTATAATATATCCAATGCCCCTTGTCCCATATGCCAAAAAAAGAGACAGAAGGAATCCCTCCTGTCTCCTTAGATTTTATTTCTTATATTTTCTTCTGCTCACTGCGAACAAGATCATTCCGATACCCGCCGCCCCGACTGCTGCCAGCAGCCCTGCCTTGGAGTCATCCCCAGTGCCTGTTACTTCTGTCGTAGTTGTCGTTTCCTTCTCAACGACTTTGCTGGAAGATTTAGATCCGCCGTCTTTATAGTAAGAATCATCCTCATCCTCTGAAGACGTGGTCTCTGTATAGGTCGTTGAGGACTCTGTTGTACTTCCGCGGTATTCATCATCCTCAGACGCAGCGTCCAGCATGACAATATTCTGGATTTCTTCGTCTTCACTGACTGTAAACCGAATATCCGCAGCCTTTTCATAACCAAATGGTGCTTTAATCTCACGAAGAATATATTCCTGCCCAACGATTAACTTTGCTTTAAGCAGATGGTCACTTCCATCGGAAGTCCATTGTTCCACCAGAGTCTCTGCACCGTTTTCCTCAACCTTCAGAATCTGCAGCCTTGCCTCGGCCAAAGGTTCTTTTGTCTCACTGTCCTGTTTAGATACAGAAACCTTAGTCGGAACATTGACTGCTGAAACTGCCGCCGGGATTTCAACAGCATCGTCGTTGATCGTAAACTCATACTTTGTGTTTCCATCCAAATGATAGCCTTCTGGTGCCTTTGTCTCCTGGAAATAATATTCTCCAAACCTCAGATGTCCATACTTGATCTTTCCGTCTTCATCTGTCTTCAGGCCTTCTTCCACCAGCTTTCCATCTTTCTGATACAGACTGAATTCTGCTCCTTTTAACGTCGTTGTTTCATTTTCATTGTCTGTCTTCGTAAGTTCTACAGAACCATATTTAGCTTCATTCACTGCCTGTACAAGAATCGGTTTCTTCACCGCCTGGTCATTGATCGTGAACTCATACTTCGTACTTCCGTCCAGTTTAAATCCATCCGGTGCTTTTGTCTCCTGGAAGTAATAATCTCCGAATTTTAAATAATCATAACGAAGCTTACCGTTTGAATTTGTCTGCAGCTTCTCGGCAATCAATGTGCCGTCTTTTTTATACAGGCTGAATTCTGCTCCTGTAAGTGTCTCCGTGTGATCCTCAGTGTTTACCTTCAAAAGTTCTACAGAACCTCTCTTGGCAACATTTCCAACTTTCAGCTTAATATTTAAGGTTCCTGTGCCGTCCGGCTCAAAGCTGTATTCATTGCCGTCAAATTTGACAGAGACCTTGCTTTCGTCTGAAACTTTGCTGCCGATCTCTAATTTAAAATCATTTCCCGGCAGTTCATATCCTTCCAGTGTAGATACTTCTCTTAGATAGTAAGTATTTTCATACTTTAATCCTGCGTCAAATGCAATTCTTCCGGTATCATCCGTGCGTTTTTCATCACCGATCTTATTGTAGTGTTCATCATACAGCTGGAAAACTACATTTTTCAGTATCTCTGTGGTTCCTGCTTCATTCTTCTCAATGATCGCACGGATGTTATCGCCGGTAAGATCACTGCTTGCACCTTCCAAAATCAAAGGAATCTCTTTTGTTGTGGAGGAAACCTCTTCGGCGCTGGCATCCAGCGTAATCTTATTCTTGATCTCTCCGGTAGCAGTCGTTACATCTGTGATAAACTTCATCTGATAGAAGTGGCTTGGATTTAGACCTGACGGCAGTGTGAATATAATTTCACCGTCTATCGGGCTGTATTTCGCTTCTACACCTGAGATAACTTTATTGCTATTGCTCTTATCAATTAACTTCACAGAATCTGCTCTGTAGGTCAGTCCGGCCGGAAGACTGTCCGTAAGCTTGGCATTCTGCTTTGTGAGTACCTTGTTATTTGCATTGATATTGACAGTCCATTCCACGTAGTTTCCTTTTGTATAGGACGTTGTCTTTTCTAGACTCGGAGTATACTCTACCGTTACCGTGGCTTTTGCGGTTAATTCCCCGGTAATCTCATCTGCCGCCGCACTCACAGTGTTTGTGGCTGTCACTTTCTTTTCTTTCGGCTGGTCGGTCTTCGTACTCAAGGTTACCTTAGAATCAGCCGGAAAGGCCTGTGCGTCCGGAAAATGTATAATAACAGTTCCATTCTTTTCTTCATAATAAGGTGCTGAAGTGCTGACTTCTTTTGTAAGGACTTTATCACCGAATTTAATACTTCCATTTATCAAAGTATGATTTTCAGGCAGCTTATCTGTCAGCACAAAGTTGCGGAATGCCAGTCCATAAGAGTTGAGTGTAACTGTCCAGTCATACTTATCGTCTAATGCATGATATTTTCCGCTCTTCTTAAGATCCGTTTTGATTGTTACGCTTCCTTCTCCGGAAGTTTCTTTGTCTTTATCTTCCCAGAAAAGCTTCACCTGGTTGCTGAACTCAGCACCATTGTGAGAAGTACCATTACCAGTCTGTTTCAAATCCAGAGCACTTGTGATCTTTGTCCTGTAAGTGATTGTACATACATTTTCGCCCAGGTTCTTAATCGTATACTTAAGTGTACTGCCCTGGACTGTAACGTCAGTATAATCCTTTTCCCCGTAACTTGCCTTAAAACTGCCGTTTACATACTCTAATCCTTCTCCGAGGGTATCTGTAAAATCAACATTTCCTGTTATATTTTTCTTAGGAGTTGAGTTTATCGTAACTTTCCAGTCAATAAACTGTGTTCCGTTCTGTTTTACCAGACTTCCTGTTTTCTTCAGATCAATTTTTTTGGATGCGTATCCAGGAGTCCAGCTGTATCCGTCTTCCCATTCCGTAAGTGTGATCTTATTTCCGATCTTAATTTCTGCATTGTTTTTTGGATTGGAGCCCAGTTGTCCATGTTCTCCCTCTGTATCAAGCCAAATCTTATAATATACATTTGCGGATTTCTTCGTCGGGTCCAGCTTTATTTTTAACGTATTGGTCTTCTCATCGTAAGTATACTGGTTCACTCCCGGCTCTGCTGCAGACACTTTGACAAGCGAGATATCGCTGCCCCCATAATTCACCCTCAGTACACCCTGTTCTTCATTCAGGTATGTTCCTGAAGGAAGTTTATCTGTGATCATGATTGGCTCTAATACTTTTCCGCCTGTATCATAGATGGCTTTGAGTTTATATCCCAGCCAGGTTCTGTCCGTTATTTTGTCATAGCCCATTGTTGAATTGGCCTTTTCCTTGAGGAACTGATACTGTGCGGCACGCACGGAAGCAGTTGAACTTGCCTCACCTTTTTGGTCTGCCGTCTGTATTTTGACCGTATTCGTTATATTATTATTAATCTGGGCAGATCCGTTTTGGTTATAGCTCATATCTTCAAAATATTTATCCGGAATCTTCGTTTTATATGTGATAACATGCACTCCGTCTGTTACATTTCCGAATGTATATTCCCATCCGTCCTTTGTCAGAGCCGGGTCTGATACTGCATTTCCGTCCAACTGCATAGAACCGCTCACAAAATCCTGTTCCTCAGGATATTTAAATGTATCGGTCAGCTTATATCCCTTCAGATTCTTGTCCCCGGAATCCGGAGTCGCTGTGACTGTCCATGTGATCGTCTGATCCTCCCGGTTGAGAGAACCTTCCTTTTTTACATCGGGACTTTTCTTGGTCACCTCCGGTTTTACATCAGTCTTATATTCTTCACCGTAGCCTTCCAGCTGTCCCAGATCAAATTTTATTACCTCTTCTGTGAGCTTTTCTGCATCCACACTGCATTGAATCTGTATAAATCCGCCGACATTGGACTCTGTCAGTGTCTTTGGAAATGCTACCGTGATTGTATTGTCATTGTTGATGGTCCAGTTCGGAACCTCTCCTACAGCGCCCTGCTGGCTTTCATTCAGCTTTCTTGCTGTTCCTGTGAGGTTTTCCAAGTGAAAAACATTCGGGAGCTTCAGCTTATAGGTAGAGCCTCCTTCTATATTCACTTTATTTGGAATCTCAAATTCGTATCTGATAAGTACGCTGCTGTCTTTTGTCACCGGATGAGTACTTGAAAATGCTTCACCGGTCTTCTGATCTTTAAATTCAAACTTTGTAAGGAACTGAGTAAAATCTCCGTTTACTATGACAGAACTCTTAGTACTCTGAATCTTCTTTGCAGAATTACTCTTTTTTAATACTGTTGTATTTTGTGCTGCTGACGTTGTATTTTGTACTTCAGTTGTTGTCTTTTCTGTTGTCTGAGTCTCAGCTGCAGTTTCTGTAGTTCCTGTCTTCTCTTCTTCCGTAGCTGCTGTGACAGCAGTGGATGAACTTGATGGCACTGTCTGTTCTGTGGCTGTAGTCTCCTGGGCTTTCTGTTCTTCCTGGGCCAGCAGTCCCCGCACGTGATTGTTTCCTAATACCATTGTAAACGTGAACAATACTACAAAAATCAGCGCTGCTTTTTTTCTTGCCTTTCTTCTCTTAAACATAGCGAATTCCTCCCCATTTTTCATGATTAACAAAAAAGATCGAAAACCCGGAGGATTTTCAATCTACACATAAATAATCATTTATGAGGCAGCTGGCTGCCATGATAATATATATCAAGGCCCTATAGCTTTGCGTCACTGCTTTTCAGCAGCTTTGCCTGTTTACTTGTTACATTAAGCATATTCTTTTTTACAAAAAAAGTCAAGTATATTTCACGTATTTTCAGGAAAAGGATGCTCACTGAACATCCTAACTCTGCAAGCATCCCTTTCCCTTAGTTAAATTATCTGCGTTTTCTTCTCATAAGAATAAATACTGCGCCTGCTGCTCCTGCAGCTGCTAAAATATAGAAAACTGTGTGATCTGTATCTCCGGTCTTGGAAACCTCTGATTTTGTCACTTTAGTTACAGATTCACTGGAAGTCTTGGAAGTTCTATTTTCTCCCTTATAGTATGAATCTTCATCATCCGGCTCCTCATAAGTCGTTGTGGTTGTTTCCTCACTGGATTCAGACTCTTCTTTTTCATCGTCGCCGATAAAAGGAGCTTCCGGGGAAGGTTCATCATACATTACGACAGTCTGCAGTTCCTGCTCTGCATTTACGGTGAACTTCACATCTTCTGCAAGTTCATAGCCAAACGGTGCTTCTGCTTCTCTCAGAATATATTCTTCGCCCGGCACCAGCTTCCCTGTCACTGCATGAGCTTCTTCTGTTGATGTCCACTCCTCAACGATCAATTCTGAGCCGTCTTCCTGAACTTTGATAATCTGAAGCTCTGCCCCTGCAAGTGGTCTGTTTGTCTTTGCATCCAGCTTACGCACAGAAACTTTCGTAGGGACATTTTTCACCTCTACAACAACCGGTGTCTCCATTGTCTGGTCATTGACTGTAAACCTATGTTTTGTATCTTTATCCAGATAGTAGCCCTCCGGAGCTTTTGTCTCCTGGAAATAGTAGTTTCCGAACCTCAGATAGTCAAACTTGACTGCTCCCTGCTCATCTGTCTTTAGCCCTTCAGCGACTAATTTTCCATCCTCTGTATAGAGACTGAATTCTGCTCCTCCAAGTCCCTGATCCGGATGCTCACTGCTGGTCTTTTTAAGAAGCACAGAGCCTCTTTTTGCATCATTTGTCACAGTGAATTTGATATTTAAAGTTCCGTTGTCATCTGGTGAGAATATATAATTTTTTCCGTCAAACTGTACCGCAACTCCGTCTGCACCTTTTTCTCCAATGGTAAGCTTATATTCTTTTCCATCCAGAACATAATCATCTAAAGCTTTTGTCTCTTTCAGATAATATGTGTTTCCGTATTTCAGGCCTGCATCAAAGGAAATCCTGCCCTTCTCATCCGTAGTCAGAGGACTTCCCACTGTATCTCTGTTATGGTCATAGAGCTGGAACTCTACTCCTTCCAGAGGGCTCTCATTTTCAGAATCCACTTTATTTAAGATAAAACGGATATTGTCACCTGTAAGGCCGCTGTTCATTCCCTGCAGAATCAGCGGTACACTGCCGCTGCTGGCTTTAGTCTCCTTGGCACTGGCATCGAAGGTTACTGTATTTTTTACATTCTTTGTGGCAGTCGTCACATCTGTGATAAATACTACTTTATACTCATGTGCCAAATCTATGCCTTCCGGCATTGTGAATACAATCTTTCCTGACACACTGTCATACTCTTCACCCATACCGGATATAACTTTATTCCCTGCAGTCACATCATAGAGCTTTACAGATCCCTCTCTGTAAGCCAGCCCCGGCTGTAATGTATCTGTAATCTCTGCTTTATTCTTGGTCAGAACTGCATGATTTTTATTAATGTTGACATTCCATTCAACATAGTTGCCTTTTTTATAAGAAGTTGTTTTCTCCACACTTGGAGTAAAGCTGACATTAACAGTAGCTTTTGCTGTTAATTCTGTTTTGATCTCATCTGCAGTTACACTTACTTCATTCACTGCTGTTACAGATTCAGGCTTTGTTTCCGCCTTGGTTTCATCTGTCACAGTGCTCAGTGTCAAATCATTCTGATCTGTCGGCTGGATCACTTCCGGAAAATGGATCACAATTTGATTTCCGCTTACTTCATAGTAAGGCTTCACTGTGCTTGGTTCTGTTCCGAGAACTGTATTGCCATACTTCAGACTTCCTTCTATTAATCTGTGGCCTTCCGGCAGTTTCTCGGTAACTGTCATATTATGAACTACAAGCCCCTTTGATCTAAGCCAGATGGTCCAGTCAAACTGATCTTTGCTGCTGTTGTAGCTTCCTTTTTTTGTTACAAAAGTCTGAACATTCACAGTCCCTGTTCCGGTAACATCCTGTTTGTTTCCGTCCCACTCAAGATATACATGATTTTTGAATGAAATTCCCGGTGAACTTCCGTCGGCCTTCTGTGTAAACTGAAGTGCTCCGCCTTTGATCTTTGTAGTATATGTGATTGTGCATTTGTTTTTTCCAAGATCTTTATTCGTATAGCCTAATTCATTTCCGTTTACCTGAACATTTTTATCGTTCTTATTCTTATAGCTTGCATTAAAAGATCCGTTTACATATTCCAGACCTTCCGGAAGGACATCCTTAAAGAAAATGTCTCCGCTTACTTTTTTGGTAGGATTGTTATTGATCGTCACGGTCCATTTGATGGTATTGTCGTCACCGACTCTTGCAAAGCTTCCTGACTTTGTAAGACCAAGCTTTCCGCTTTGATAACCCTGCCCCCATGAAAAGTCTTCATAATCAGAGATGCTTACGTTATTTCCGACCTTCATAACTGCTGTATTGCGGATACTTCCTTGTTTAACTACACTGTCTGTATCCAGCCAGATCTTATAATTTACATAGACAAAGGCATTGTTGAAGGATGGATTCAACGTCACCTTAAACTGTCTGGTTGAAGCATTATAGCTGTATTCATTGACACCAGGCGTCTGATTCTGTGTTTTTGTAAGATTTATCGCTGTCTGGGTTCCATATTTTACTGTAAGCTTTCCTGCAGTTTCCATTAAAGAGGTTCCTGCCGGAAGCGTATCTGTATAGGTTACAGGATAATTTTTGCCTGCCGCATCATAGTAGCCTTTTAACTGATAGCCAAGGTACGGTTTCTGTTCTGTATCATCATATCCTAAGTTGTCAGATGCCCCTTTATCCTTCCAGAATGCATATCTAACAGCTTTTACTTCTGCTTTGGCAGAAGCCTCGCCTTTTCCATCCTGTGTCTTGACCGTCACAGTATTTGCAGCGCTTTTAGAAACATCTGATGCTACGTTATAGTTATATTTAAGTGCAAAAAATTCATCTGTAAGTTTTGTTTTATACGTAATGACATGAGATCCGCCGCAGACTTTTCCAAACTTGTAATTCCATCCGTTCTCAGTAAGCTGAGGGTCTGCGGTCTTATCCCCGTCTAATTCCATAGAACCATTCACATAAGACTGATACTTATCAAACGTATCTGTCAGTGTGTATCCTTCCAGACTGCTGTCATTCTCATCCGGTGTGGCTGTGACCGTCCATGTAATCGTCTGATCTTCCCGGTTCAGGCTTCCTTTCTTTTCTACTTTCGGGCTTCTCTTCGTAACTTCCGGTTTGTAGTCTGTATGAAACTCCTGTCCGAATCCCTGAAGCTGTCCCAGATCAAAAATAATGATCTCATCTTTTAATTTATCAGCATCAACACTGCAGTTTATCTCCATGAACCCTTCAATATTGGATTCAGTCAATGTTTTTGGAAAAGTAACGGTAATCGTTGAATTGCTGTTTACCATCCAGTTTGGAACATCCTCAACGTTCCCTGTCTGCTGCTTATTTAACTTCTGCGCAACGCCGCTGAGACCATCTAAATGGAATACATTCGGCATTTTCAGAATATAAGTAGATCCTCCCTGGATTGTTTCCTTATTTGGGATCTTAAACTCGTATCTGATGATCGCATTGCTGTCTTTTGTGACAGGATTTGATTCTGTAAACGCATTTCCTAAATGGTCTGTAAATGAAAATTTAGTTAAATATTTGGAGAAATCGCCGTTTGTCACTGCAGGCTCTGATGCCTTTTTTACAGGACTTACCGCTGTTTTATTCTGAACTGTTGCGGCAGATACAGCACTTGTGCTGTCTGTCTTTTTTGACTCTTCAGTTACTTTCTGTTCCGCTGTTGTGGCAGTCTCTGCAGACGCTGTTGTTTCTTCCACAGCAGAAGTTTCTGAAGATGCAGATGTGGTTTGATTTGATGCAGTCTCTGTTCCTGCTTCCTGTGCATATACACTGCTGAATGCGCCGTTTCCTGCAATAAATGATACAGTCAGCACAAAAGTCGCAAGAACTGCGAAAACTTTCCTTACTTTTTTATTCATTTTGATACCCCCATTAATTATTTGAAATAAAAAAGACCGAAAATCCAATGGACTTTCAATCTACACATAAATAATAATTTATGAGGCAGCTGGCTGGCACGGCTGTACTCCCTATACAACATAGCCCCTGTAGCTTTGCGTCACTGCCTTTCGACAGCTTTGCCTATTTATTTTCTACTCCCTTTACCCTATCCTTAGCATATACAAATTCCTGATAAAAATCAAGTACTTTTTTGAAATTTCTCCATGATTTTAGCAAAAAAAATCCCCACAATGGTGGAACAGAAAGTAGCGATAATCGCCGGTGCAACAATCGCAGTTGGATTGACGCTTCCGTATTGGCTTCGGAATACAATAATATTGACCGGAATCAGCTGCAGAGAGGAGATATTTAAGATCAGAAACATACACATTTCCCTGGTTGCAGTGCCCTTATGAGGATTGAGCCGATCCAGTGCTTTCATTGCTTTAATCCCTGAAGGCGTGGCTGCCCATCCAAGCCCGAGAAGATTAGCCACGATATTTGTACTGATATATTCTTTTGCTTCCTTATCCCTTAATCTCGGAAACAAAAATTTAAGAATCGGTGCAATGAGCCTTTCCATCTTTTTCACCAGACCCAGGGAAACTGCTACATTCATAATGCCGGACCATACCCCTACAACCCCAAACATTAAAATACAGAGCTGCACAGCCTCCTTGGAAGAATCCAAAATTGTGTCTGATACTGCGTTCAGATTACCGTTAATACTTCCTATTAAAATTCCTGCTAAAATTAAGACACTCCATATATAATTAATCAAAGGAAAACTCCTTTTCTGTTCATACTCTATCCTATTCTCTAAAGAAAGGTAATATGCTTCAAAGCCTACAATTGACAAGCTTTCTGAGGTGTGATATTGTTAGGTATAGTAGTTTACTAATTTGCAAGGAGGGAAGCGAATATGAAGAGTACAGGTATTGTAAGAAAGCTTGATGAGCTGGGACGTATTACTTTACCAATCGAGTTAAGACGTAATCTGGATGTGAATGAGAGGGATCCCCTTGAGATCTTCGTTGACGAAGATACAATCATATTGAAAAAGTACAATCCGGCGGACATCTTTACTGGCGAAATGGATGATCTCGTTGAGTACAAAGGCAAAAAGGTTTCAAATATGATGTTCATATGTCTCTTTTTAATTTCATAGAAAAGCGAATTCTTTCTTGTTTACTGTTCCTGATCTTTGTATGCCAGCAGCTCCTGATAAACCTCTCTCTTGCCCACTCCGCGGTCTTTGGCTACCAGCTTCATAGCTTCTTTCTGAGTGTATCCTTTTTCAAGGTAGCTTTCCATATGCTGCATCAAGTCTAACTCCAGATACTGCTCCTGGCTTTCCTTTATAATTTCCTGAAAAGTTCTGCCCTGAATGACCAGAACGCATTCTCCCTTTATGGGATGCTCTGTATAATACGCAATCACATCTTCAATATTTGAGACAAACGCTGTCTCATGTTTTTTAGTCAGTTCCCTGCATACTGTCATCTTTCTGTTTCCCAATGCCTCATACAGCTCGTCCAGAGTTTTCATCATACGGTGAGGAGCCTCATACAAAATGATGGTTCTTGTCTCATCCTTCAGCTGGTTTAAGACCATACTCCGTTCCTTTTTATCCGCAGGAAGAAATGCCTCAAAACAAAACCTTCTGGTGGGCTGTCCTGAAATAATTAGGGCGTTGATCAGTGCACATGCACCTGGAAGGGCTGTCACCTGAATCCCGCTCTCATGGCACTGACGCACCAATTCTTCTCCCGGATCAGAAATACCCGGGGTTCCTGCATCTGTAATCAGTGCAATGTTTTTTCCCTCACTCAAAAGCTTCACAAGATAGCGTGCTTTCTCCACACGGTTGTATTCATGATAACTGGTCATTTTAGTTTTTATTTCAAAATGATTCAGAAGCTTAATGCTGTGTCTCGTATCTTCTGCAGCGATCAGATCTGCCTTTTTTAATATTTCCAATACCCGGAAGGTGATATCTTCCAGGTTTCCAATCGGTGTCGCACATAAATATAATGTTCCTGCCATTTAAACCTCCCCGGGTTTCCATCCGTAGATTTCGTAAATCTCTTCTGTATATTGATTGGGCTTTTCATAAATAATCAAAGGAGGTTCCACCTTCATTCTGGATCTTCCGCCTTTCACCGCCTCCAGAAGAAAAATATTGGACTCCTTATCCCGATAGGGATAGACAAACCGGATCCTTTTCGGTTCAATTCCGTCTTCTCTCAGACAGTGCAGTATCTCCGCCAGCCGATAGCTCCGGTGCACTAAGAACAAACTTCCGCTGTTCTTTAAAAGAACTCTGGCTGCCCTGGATACATCCTCGAACCTGCACAAAACCTCATGTCTCGCTATCGCCTTGGCTCCGTTTGGATTCTTAAGGCCATGGTCATCAACCATATAAGGTGGATTGGATGTGATCACATCAAAGCTGTCATGTGAAAAAATCGCAGAGGCCTTGGTAATGTCGCCTTCTACGATCTCAATCTTCTCTTCCAGGCCGTTGACGGCGGCACTTCTCTCTGCCATCCGGACCATCTCACTCTGTATCTCCAGACCTGTGAAATGTTCCCCTGGTGTCTTGGCCTCCATAAGGATAGGAAGTATCCCGGTTCCGGTGCCCAGATCCAGCACCTTCCCGCCTCTTTTTACTTTTACAAAAGAAGACAGGAGAACTGCATCCATGCCAAAACAGAATCCATCCCGTTTTTGGATGATCTGATAGCCCTTGATCCCCAGATCATCCAGACGTTCCCCGTCCTGAAGCTCAATTTTCATAATTCTTCTGGCTGCCCTTTCCGCGTCTTTTTCTTCCGCCTTTGGGATGGTAGTTCAGGTCATCCAGCTTATACTCAACCACCTCTTTATCCCCATTGTCATCTACCACAATCAGCTTCACATTCTGCCGTAAAATATTGACTCTCTGGACTTCTCCGGTACGGCCGTCCGCGGTCTTTACCACATCGCCGATGTTAGGAAGCTTCTTATTCAAATATTCATATGTTTCCTGCTCATTTTTCAGACAGCACATCAAACGCCCGCAGACTCCTGAAATCTTTGTAGGATTCAAAGAAAGACTCTGCTCTTTGGCCATCTTGATGGAAACCGGAATAAACTCTGACAGATAGGAGCTGCAGCATAATGCCCTTCCGCAGATACCGATTCCTCCCAGCATTTTGGCCTCATCTCTTACGCCGATCTGGCGCAGTTCAATTCTTGTTCTGAAAATAGATGCCAGGTCCTTTACCAGCTCCCGGAAATCCACCCTTCCGTCGGCTGTAAAATAAAACAGGACTTTATTATTATCAAAGGTATACTCGGTAGCTACCAGTTTCATCTCCAGTTTATGCTCACGGATCTTCTGGGAGCAGATAGAAAATGCTTCTTTTTCTTTTTTTATATTCTCAAGGGCAGCTTCTCTGTCTTCCTTTGTGGCAATCCTCAGAACCGGTTTTAATTCATCGGAGATAGAGTCCTTTTCTACCTTCTTCCGGGCAATGACAACCCTGCCGTACTCTACACCGCGGGCTGTCTCCACAATGACATGCTCCCCCTGTTTTATATCAAATTTCTTTGGGTCAAAAAAATATACTTTCCCGGCAGTACGGAAACGCACCCCAACTACTTCTACCATACTTTTCCATTCTCCTTCATCGTAAGAAGCAACATCTCCATTGTCACTTCGAAATTCACGTTCGCATTCAGGCGTACTCTGGCCTTCTGGATCTCATCCATGATATGGGTAAGGCCTTCAAATGTAATATAGATCTCCTGCTCTTTAAGCTGGCGGTACTTGTCCTTAAAAATCAGGTGATTGACAGAGCCTGTCGTCTTCAGTATCAGCATATCTCTGTACCAATCTGTCATAATATCAAGAAAATCATAAATCTGTTCTTTATATTTTGTCAATGTCTTCAGATAAGAAATCATCTCGTGAAGCTCGATATGATGAATGCAGCCCAGCATTCCCAAAGCCTCATTGAGCATATCGTGGAATTCTTCGGTTGTGGCCACATGTATAGCCTTCCCCAAATTCCCCAGAGAAAACGATACTGAAAAATCTATCATGTCCTCATCTGCATCTGTATTCTCTTTTAAGTATTTCCGTATTAAATCTTCAGGCACCGTTCCCAGAGACATACACACACACCGGGATAAAATAGTCTCCAAAAGCCGGTCTTTGTTATTTGTCAAAAGCAGGATTACTGCATATTCCGGCGGTTCCTCCAGTGTTTTCAGCAGTGCATTCTGGGCACCCAGATTCATACGGTCAGCATCATCCACAACATAGATCTTATAATCGCTGCTGTACGGCTTAATGTCAATCGTCTCATTAATCCCTTTTCTGATCTCATCCACACGGATCTCATACTTCTCATGTGTAATAAAAATCAAATCCGGGTGATTCCCTGTATCCACCTGGCGGCAGGGCGTACATTCACCGCATCCGGTATGAGACTCACACAGCAGTGCTTTTGCAAAAGCCCTGGCCAATGTCATCTTTCCTGAACCGTCTTCCCCATTCAGCAGATATGCATGTGAAATCTGTCCGGTCTGAATTGCCTCCTCAAAATGCTGTATCACCTTTTTATGCCCAACCACGTTATCAAAACTCTTCATCGCATCCTCTTCCATCCCTATGAAATTATACCCCATGAGTCACTTTTTTGTCCCCTCAGGACTGGTGTGCTTCGCTTGATAAGGTATTATTAACTGCTTCCTTGATCTGACGGTGAATCTCCTCTATGGGATTTGTTCCATCAATCTTCACCATTCTATTTTTATCTCTCTCAGCTAAAAGCCTGTAACCTTCTACAACCTTTTTATGGAATTCCAGCTTTTCTGATTCCATCCGGTCCAATTCTGCCTGCTGTTTCTTCCTTCCGATGCCTGTCTCGGCATCAATATCCAGAAGAATTGTAATATCCGGCATGGTGCTTCCAACCGCAAACTGGTTGATCTCATATACCAAATCAACGCCCATCCCTCTTGCGATTCCCTGATATACTGCGGAGGACTCAATAAACCGGTCACAGATGACCACTTTCCCCTCCTCCAGAGCAGGCTGTATCACTTCTTCCACCAACTGGGCCCTGGCTGCCGCATACAAAAGAAGTTCCGTCATATGTCCCATATTTTTGTAATCCTTGTTGAGGATCACTTCCCGGATTGCTTCACTGATGACTGTACCGCCTGGTTCCCTGCATACTATTATATCATACCCTCTCTCCAATAAGTAGCCTCTTAGTAAATCAATCTGTGTAGATTTACCGGCGCCGTCCGGCCCTTCCATTGTTATAAATATTCCCATGTCAAACCCTTTCATCCACTGTATAAACTTGATCCTCAAAGAGGCCGGTCAGATTCATCTTTTGCTTTTGATATTGTTCAATTTTCCGGACAGTTTCTCCGGAGATTTTTTCTCCCGGCACAATCACAGGGATCCCCGGCGGATATAAAAATACATATTCCGCACTGACTTGACCGCATGCATCTTCCAGAGCACAAAGTTTCCTTTCCCTGATCTTTGCCTCATAAGGCGTCATAACCATTTCATTTTTAAAACAAATAGAAATATTATTTTCTTGAGTAAAATCAAGGCTGTCATCTATTTCCGTCAAAGCACTGCACAGTCGGTTTAATGCATCTTTTGTGTCACAGATGCTGGTCATAGCAATCACATATGAGAGCTCAGACATCTCCAGTTCCATTTTGTACTGAACTCTCAAAATCTCAAACAGCTCTTTTCCCGTAAGATCTGTATTCCTGGTCAGAATCACTAATTTGCCCGGATCATCCGTTTTCACCAGCTTAAGATGTTTCATTTTATAAAGTCTCGTCCGGATATCCCTCAGATTCTGCATATAATCTTCAAAAAGCTGGGGACTGTCTGCACATTTTCTGACACAGTAATCAATGGACGCCATTAATATATAAGACGGACTGCTGCTTTGAAATGTAGACACTGCCTGTTCTATTTCTCTTTTTCCTATCCGGCTGCTGCAAATATGCAGAAGGCCGGTCTGTGTCAGAGAAGGCAGTGTCTTGTGAAGGCTCTGTACCACTGCATCCGCACCCTGTGTAACTGCACTGTCCGGAAATCCGCTGTGGAATATAAAATGCGCCCCATGAGCCTCATCTACAATGAGCGGAATGCTTTTTTCATGGAGCACTTCTGCAATTCCCCTGATATCAGAAACAATTCCTTCATAAGTGGGGGATACAATAACCGCAGCCTTAATGCCAGGTTCCCTTCTGATAACATCACTTACCTCACCCGGTGTGATACCCATGCAAATATCCTGCCGTATGTCCGGATATACGTAAACAGGCTTCAGGCCCAGCAAAGATACTGCATGATATACAGACTTATGGCAGTTTCTGCTGACAAGAATCTTGTCCCCAAAGCGGCAGGCTGCAGTGACAGCAGATAAAATACCTGCAGTGCTGCTGTTAATCAGAAAATAACTTTCCTTACTTCCATATATATGTCGGACATACTCCATTGATTCTTTAATCATGCCTTCCGGGTGATGCAGGTCATCATAACCTGTGATCTCTGTAATATCAAGCGCAAACAGGTCTTCATCTTTCATAATAGACTGTTTCTGCCTTTTATGCCCCGGCATATGAAATGGATAAATATCTTCCTTATTAAGTTGTCTTAATTTATCATAAATAGGATATTTCATTTGTTTTATTCAGCCTCATTTTATCCTATTTTATCATAGACACAGAGAACAATCCAAGACCTTTCCTTGCTTTTTCATAAACTGGAAGCAAGAACAAAGTGAGCTTGTTCACTTTGCGCGCCAAATGCGATTTGCCACAGGCAAATAATTTCTCTGCGCATTTGTGCGCATCCTGCACGGAGTGCTTTTTGTTGTATAGGGGATTCTGAAATAATTTCCTATGCAACAAAAAAAGTTCTGATATTCTCAGAACTTTTTGGATGCCCAGAGCCGGAATCGAACCAGCGACACGAGGATTTTCAGTCCTCTGCTCTACCGACTGAGCTATCTGGGCCTGGATTTTGATTTTATGCAGTAAAATACTAAAAATAAATAATTCTGACCACAATGTTCAGCCTTATTTATTTTCAATGTTTTGTATACTCATATACTGCTTGGAAGTTGCGGGGGCCGGATTTGAACCAACGACCTTCGGGTTATGAGCCCGACGAGCTACCAGACTGCTCCACCCCGCGCTAAAATGGTGGGAGAAGGATTCGAACCTTCGAAGGCGTTGCCAACAGATTTACAGTCTGCCCCCTTTGGCCACTCGGGAATCCCACCATACACATATATTATACCATTTCTGCATAAAACTCAAACAAAAAAGAAAGATTTTTATGCATCTATGAGAGCCGTTGACCGGACTTGAACCGGTAACCTGCTGATTACAAATCAGCTGCTCTGCCAATTGAGCCACAACGGCTGATAAAAAATGGGACCAATAGGGCTCGAACCTATGACCCTCTGCTTGTAAGGCAGATGCTCTCCCAGCTGAGCTATGATCCCAAATTTATATATAAATCCTTATATTAAGGAAAAGCGACCCGGATGGGAATCGAACCCACGACCTCCGCCGTGACAGGGCGGCGCTCTAACCGGCTGAGCCACCGGGCCAAATCTTTATAAAAACAAAAACTAAGAAGTAAGAACTAAACAGTTTTTATTTCTTATGTCTCATTTTTATGTTGAAATACAAAATGTACCTTCAAAACTACATACAGAATCTTTCATCAAACCTCTTCCTTACCTTCACCTTGGTTAAAGCCTCGACCGATTAGTAACAGTCAGCTCCATACGTT
>NZ_JAGZSD010000013.1 GCF_018381315.1 Anaerostipes sp.
TGAAATAAAAAACGCTCCGCGAGGATCGCACTGCGGCGATAAGGAATCATGTCGCCAAAGCGACCCGCCGCAGGCGGAGAATCCCGCAAGCGGGATTCTTTCTTGTTCCATAGGAAAGTTCTCCGAACCTCCCTATGGAATAAAAAGCACTCCGTGCAGGATGCGCACAAATGTATATGGAAATCATTAATAATAAAAGGAGAAATAAGCGATGTACAAGAAAGTATCTTCTGACTTGAATTTTGTTGACCGCGAGAAACAGACCGTAGAGTTCTGGAAAGAACATAAGATTTTTGAAAAGAGTATTGAAGAGAGAAAAGGGGATGACACCTATACATTTTATGACGGACCTCCTACTGCAAACGGAAAGCCGCATATTGGCCATGTCCTGACACGTGTCATCAAAGATATGATTCCGCGCTATCAGACTATGAAAGGCCATAAGATCATCCGTAAGGCCGGGTGGGATACCCATGGCCTGCCGGTGGAGCTTGAAGTGGAGAAGAAGCTGGGTCTGGACGGAAAAGAACAGATTGAGGAGTACGGTCTGGCACCGTTTATCAAAGAGTGTAAGGAAAGTGTCTGGAAGTACAAGGGCATGTGGGAAGATTTCTCAGGTGTTGTAGGCTTCTGGGCTGATATGGATGATCCGTATGTAACTTACCACAACAACTATATCGAGTCTGTGTGGTGGGCATTAAAACAAATCTGGGATAAAGGACTTCTTTATAAAGGATATAAAATCGTTCCTTACTGCCCTCGCTGCGGAACGCCTCTTTCCTCCCATGAAGTAGCACAGGGATATAAAGATGTCAAAGAAAAATCAGCCATCGCAAGATTTAAAGTAAAAGGGGAAGATGCCTTTATTCTGGCATGGACCACAACACCGTGGACCCTTCCTTCCAACGTGGCACTTTGTGTGAACCCGAATGAGACCTATGTGAAAGTAGAAAACGACGGATATACGTATTATCTGGCAGAAGCACTTTGTGACAGCGTTCTTGAAGGTGAATACAAAGTACTGGAGACTTACAAGGGAACTGACCTGGAGCATAAGGAATATGAGCCGCTGTTCCCGTTTGTCACACCAAAAGAAAAAGCTTACTATGTTACCTGCGACACATATGTAACTCTCACAGACGGTACCGGAGTGGTACACATCGCCCCTGCATTCGGTGAGGACGATGCCCAGGTAGGAAGAAAATACGGCCTGCCGTTTGTACAGCTGGTAGATGAAAAAGGAGAGATGACAAAAGAAACTCCCTGGGCAGGAACCTTCTGCAAGGATGCAGACAAACTGATCCTGAAGGATCTTGAAGAAAGAGGACTTTTATTTGCCGCTCTTGATTTTGAGCACAGCTATCCTCACTGCTGGAGATGTGATACTCCGCTGATCTACTATGCAAGAGAATCCTGGTTTATCAAGATGACGGATGTGAAAGACCAGCTGATTAAAAACAACAATACCGTCAACTGGATTCCGGAGAGCATCGGAAAAGGACGTTTCGGAGACTGGCTGGAAAATGTCCAGGACTGGGGAATTTCTAGAAATCGTTACTGGGGAACACCGCTGAATGTGTGGGAATGTGAGTGCGGTCATCAGCATGCCATCGGTTCTATTGAAGAATTAAAGAGTATGTCTGACAACTGTCCGGATGATATTGAACTTCACCGCCCGTACATTGACGATGTGACTGTCAAGTGTCCGGAGTGCGGAAAGGAAATGCACCGGGTGGAAGAGGTTATTGACTGCTGGTTTGATTCAGGATCTATGCCGTTTGCACAGTGGCACTATCCGTTTGAAAACAAAGAGATCTTTGAGGAAAACTTCCCGGCAGACTTTATCTCCGAGGCGGTGGACCAGACAAGAGGCTGGTTCTATTCCCTCTTAGCGATCTCCACACTGCTGTTTGACAAGGCACCTTACAAAAATGTTATCGTGCTGGGCCATGTCCAGGATGAAAACGGACAAAAGATGTCCAAGTCCAAAGGTAATGCAGTAGACCCTATGGAGGCTTTAAAAGAACACGGGGCAGACGCAATCCGCTGGTATTTCTATACAAACAGTGCTCCGTGGCTTCCGAACAGATTCCATTCCAAGGCTGTGACAGAAGGTCAGAGAAAGTTTATGGGTACTCTTTGGAACACTTACGCATTCTATGTTTTATACGCAGAGATTGACCAGTTTGACCCGACAAAATACAGTCTGGATTATGGCAAGCTTCCGGTCATGGACCGCTGGCTTTTATCCAAATTAAATTCTCTGGTCAAGGATGTGGATGAAAATCTTGGTGCCTACAGAATCCCAGAAGCCGCAAGGGCTCTCCAGGATTTTGTCGATGAGATGAGCAACTGGTACGTGAGACGCTGCCGTGAAAGGTTCTGGGCAAAAGGGATGGAACAGGATAAGATCAATGCCTATATGACGCTTTATACAGCACTGACAACGGTCTGCAAGGCTGCAGCTCCGATGATCCCGTTCATGACAGAAGAAATTTACCAGAACCTTGTAAAAAGTGTGGACAGCGAAGCTCCTGAGAGCATCCATCTGTGTGACTTCCCAGCTGTGGATGAAAGTATGTATGACAAAGAGCTGGAAGAAAACATGGATGCTGTTCTGAAAATCGTTGTCCTGGGACGCGCATGCAGAAACAGTGCCGGTATCAAGAACCGCCAGCCGATCGGAAAGATGTATGTGAAAGCTCCGGCCGAACTCCCGGAATTTTATCAGGAAATTATCCGCGAAGAGCTGAATGTTAAGGTAATTGAGTTTACAGATGATGTTTCAAACTTTACCACCTATAACTTCAAGCCTCAGCTGAAGACGGTGGGACCGAAATATGGAAAGCTGTTAAACGGAATCCGTACACATCTGACAGAACTGGACGGAAATAAGGCTAAAGCAGAGCTGGATTCCAAAGGAATGCTTGCGTTTACTGTGGACGGTATGCCTGTAGAACTTTCAGAGGAAGACCTGCTCATCGAAATGGTGAAACAGGAAGGCTTTGTGACAGAGGCAGACAATGAATTTACGGCTGTACTAGACACAAATCTGACAGAAGAGCTTCTGGAAGAAGGGTTTATCCGCGAGATCATCAGCAAAGTACAGTCTATGAGAAAAGAAGCAGGATTTGAAGTTATGGATAAGATCACGATCTCTTATGAAGGAAATGAAAAAGTAAGCGGTCTGATTTCCAAAAATGAAGATGCCATCATGAACGATGTTCTGGCCACAGGCATTGTTTCAGGAAAAGCAGCAGGCTTCACGAAAGATTGGAATATCAACGGGGAAAAAGTAACTCTCGGAGTAGAGAAAAACTAAAGATTACCTGTCTTAAAAAAGGGAGATACGCAGTTTTTGTGTATCTCTCTTTCCGTTTATCATAAAATAATAAGGTATACTTCCTGCTTGTCCTGAATAAAATAATAAGACGGACAGGAAGGGGGATTTTGATGAGAAATAAATTGTCCTACCTTTTCTTTTTGCTGTTTCTGTTCTGCAGTGTCCCATATCTGCTGACAGTGGTGCTTTCAGGAAAAGAAGATGCAAAGCCTGTGGACTTTCAGACCCACAGCAGCGGCTACACAGTGACGGTGAACAAAAAGGCCATGGATTTAGAAACGTATCTGCTTGGTGTCCTGCCGACACAGATTTCTATGGATAATGAAAAGGAAACTTTAAAAGCTCAGGCTGTAATCCTGAGAACAGATATTATGCGGAGAATGGACGGCAAAAAAGATGTCAGCCAGGATTCTCTGCCATATAAATATGAAGAAGACAAGATTTTGAAAGAAAAGCTGGGAGAGCGAAAATATAAAATAACGGATCAGTCAAGAAAGCAGGCGGTGGGTGAGACAACCGGGGAAGTGATCACCTGTCAGGGAAAGTACATACAGCCGTATTTTCACGGCATCAGCGTTGGAACAACTCTGAGTGCCAAAGAGTGGTTCGGGAAAGATATTTCTTATCTTCAGGAAAAAGACAGCTTAAAGGATGTGGAATCTCCGGAGTATATGACCGGTATCCCAGTGACCTACAAACAGGTAGTTACGCAGCTTGAAAAAGAAAAAAAAATTAAGCTGACGGTGGAAGAAGCTAAAAAGTCCATCAGAGTCAAAGAAAAAACAGGAAACGGATATGTAAAGCAAGTGCAGATCGGAAAGTATGTCATGTCCGGGGAAGCTTGGGCCAAATGCTTTCAGCTGAACTCCACGAACTTTTACCTGGAACCGTATGACGGAAAACTGCGTATGGTAGCTCTGGGAAAAGGACTTGGACTTGGCATGTCCCAGTACGGTGCCAATGAGCTTGCAAAGGACGGAAAAAGCTATAAAAAAATATTAAAATATTATTACACAGGAATTCAGATAACAAAATTGTCCGATCAGTGAATAAAGCCTCAGAATTCGGTAAAACTATCCCTGAGGTGATGAAAATGAAAGGACATAACCGGGACGTCTCTTCCCCATTAAAGAAATACTATGCGGTGATGCTGGTAGGACTGGCCCTTTTTATCGGGATCATGACATATTACAGCATAGAATTTAAAAATAAAAGAGACTTAGCAAAACAGCAGGTAGACTTGAACAAGGATTCTGTCGGTGTCAACAACGGAGCTACCGAGGGAACAACAGAAGCAACTACAACAGAAGCGACAGAGGCAGAGACTGAGAAAACCACAGAGACTATGAGCCAGAATACGGTTTCATATGATGGTAAAACAAAACTTGCCTGGCCGTTGACAGGAAATGTTCTGATGCCTTACAGTGTGGATTCCACAATTTATTTTGAATCCCTGGATCAGTACCGGGTAAACAAAGGAATCATGATTGAGGCAAAAGAGGGAATGGCAGTCAAAGCTCCGAAAAATGCAAAAGTAGAAGAGATACGCAAGACAGAGGAATTCGGTCAGACAGTGCTCCTGGACTTAGGAGGCGGATATACAGCTCTTTACGGACAGCTGAAAAATCTGGCTGTGAAAGAAGGAGATACGGTCACAAAGAACCAAATTCTCGGCAAAGTAGCGGCTCCTACTGACTGTTTCACACTGGAAGGTGCAAATGTGTACCTGCAGATGGAAAAAGACAAGAAGACAATTAATCCAACCAGTTATTTAGAATAGTGGAACAAAGATCTGAAAATATCGTATACTATATAAGAAGCAAAAATAACAGTCAATGTTTTTTCTACTTTACTTTGCTTTTTAGAGTATCTTACTTTTCACATCTTTGGCTGCTGTAGAAGAAAGGCTGCCGTTTCGGCAGCTTTTTCTTCGAATAAAATACGAAGGGATAATATACAAATGAAGTGCTATACATATGTTTTAAAGTGCAGTGACGGAAGTCTCTACACAGGATGGACCAATGATTTGAACAAACGCCTTAAGGCCCACAATGAGGGGAAAGGCGCCAAGTACACAAGAGGCCGGACACCGGCAGATCTTGTGTACTTGGAGGAATTTGATACAAAAGAGGCGGCAATGAAAAGAGAAGCCGCCATTAAAAAAATGAGCCGGGCAGAAAAGCTGAAACTGCCCGGCATGAAAGTGTAAGTTATATACGGATATATAAACATCGGAAATATACATTAAAAGTGGTAGTTGAAGTTCCATTATGAAGCCAATAGTGTACGGTTGTACCATAACAATAATAGTTATAAACAGGAATTAATCTATTTCCAGCAGTAATTTGAACTACTGCAATCATTTTATAGCCTGAAACAGATGGCATTACATATGTTTTGTCTCCGGAGTAACCGTTTGTAGCAACCGTGATACTTGTATTTGCTTCTCTAATAATACAATAATCTTTTAAGCGGTTTGTATTCTCTGTGACTTTTGAATTTAACAAGTTAAAATCTGTTTGATTTGTTTTTTGTGAAACTTCTGTTTTAATATTATTTAAGTCAGTATTTAATATATTCATATTACTATTTATTTCACTGATAGCATCTGTGTGTTTCTGATAAGCCTCAATATTCACCAATCCGTTAGAATTTAGAACAACTTCAAACGGTACGGTATTTGATGTACTGAAATAAAAATCCAATGTAACTGAATAGCCCGGACTTTCAGCTTCCGAAGGAATATGTTTTGCCTGAGATGCCTGTGAAATACAAAACAAAATTTCCCCTTCATCCGGATCTTTTGCAAAAAAACCAACCTGCCATAAGTCATAACTTTCTTTTAAACCTATGTTCTCAAGAAGAACCGGAAGAACCGTTTTATCGTCTTCTGTTCTGGAGGGCTGAAGAGTAATATCGTATCCGCCCTCGGTAACGTCAGTCTGCTGGCGAAGATCTACAATTGGAACCTTTTTTGCTCCTGTTGTAACTCTTGTAATATTTAATGTCTGCCCCTGAAGCAGTTTTGCCTGCAAAGCTTTTCCCTGATCTGTCAATACTGTGTTTTCCCAAATATCCATACCTTTACCTCCTGGTTTTGTATACCGAATAAAAGTCAATGATAATATGTGACAAAAATAACAGTTACTTTAAAAATTATCAGATCATGATCTCTATAAAGAATATAACATAATGACCATGGGCAATGTGGGCAAGTTCTGTTCTGGGCGTTTGGTTAAATTCTGATTTTTGATTTTTACTCAACAATATATGTAAATGATCCATAAATCCAAGAGCCGGCAGAATATTTTCCAGACATCGGCTGGATTTTAACTGTTCCATCTATATCAATTACACAATAGAAACTTAGTCCACCTGAATAACCATTAAATACTCTACTTACTACTTTCGGACGAAACTCTTCTGGTATTGTACATATAGTTCCATTTGTGTATTGTTCAATATTTTGTGCAAATTCTGCTCTTAACACCAAAGATACTGTACAACCGCTTTTTTCTATAAATGCAGTACCAGTTAAAGACGTAGTGGTACATGATACTTTTTTATATTCTAAAGACGAATTTATCCCATCAATTTTGCCATTCACCTTATGAATTGCATCTGTATGCGCCTGATAAGCCTCAATATTTACCAGCCCGTTAGAATTTAAAACAACTTCAAACGGTACTGTATTAGATGTGCTGAAACAAAAATCCCATGTAACAGAATACCCGGGGCTTTCAGCTTCCGAAGGAATATGTTTTGCCTGAGATGCCTGTGAAATACAAAACAAAATTTCTTCTTCATCCGGATCTTCCGCAAAAAATCCGACCTGCCACAAGTCATGGCTTTCTTTTAAACCTGTGTTCTCAAGCAGAACCGGAAGAATTGTTTGCTCACCTTCTGTTCTGGAGGGCTGAAGAGTAATATCATATCCACCCTCAGTGATGTCAGTCTGCTGGCGAAGATCTACAACAGGGACCTTCTTAGTTCCCGTCGTAACTCTTGTGATTTTTAATGTCTGCCCCTGAAGCAGCTTTGCCTGAAGCGCTTTTCCCTGGTCTGTTAATACTGTGTTTTCCCAAATATTCATTTCTTTCTCCTTTGTAAAAATTGATTTGTTTCGTGCAGAAATGAATATAGCATGATGACCATGGGCAATGTGGGCAAGTTAGTTTTGGGAAGAACATAAAAAAGAAACACAAATTTCTTGTGTTTCTTTTTTATGTCTTAAGATATGCTGGATTCAAACAAAATGTTAAATAAAGAACATCATGATCAAGTGGCATGCGCTTCCGCCCATGACAAACAGATGGAAGATTTCGTGGAGTCCAAAATTTTTCCAATGGTTTTCAAACCAGGAAAGCTTCAGGGCATAGATAATGCCTCCTACAGTGTAAATAATACCGCCGGCAAGAAGCAGGCCGAAGCATAGAGCAGTCAGTTTGTGGAACAGCGGAGCGATGGCTACCACACAAAACCAGCCCATGGCAATGTACATAACGGATGATACCCATTTGGGACAAGTCACCCAGAACATTTTAAAAATAATTCCCAGGATGGCGATGATCCAGATAGCGGTAAGAAGCCCATATCCGATCCTGCCTCCTAATACAATGGTGCAGATCGGTGTGTAGGAGCCTGCAATCAGGATAAAGATCATGGCATGATCCAGTTTTTTTAATACTTTCATCACATGCTCCGAAGAAGTAATGGAGTGATAGGTTGTGCTGGCTGCATACAGCCCTGCCATACTCAGTACAAAAATTGTCAGAGAGACAATGCGCACACGGTCATGAGTGGGGATGCTGATGATGATCAAGGGAATCCCTGCAAGGATGGACAAAACCATTCCGATAAAATGTGTGATGGCGCTTCCGGGATCTTTAAGTCTAAACTTCATAATGTAAACCTCCGATATAAACTTGGGTCATAAATATATTATATGTAGTAATCAAAACTATATTCGATGTATTTATATACTACTACTACCCAGGACCCATTTCAAGGAAATTTTCCATATTTATAAAATGTTAAGATTTTATTTGACATATGTCATTAATGTGGTATCATTATAAATGACATATGTCAGAAAACAGTGAAGGAGAGAACAGATGCCAAGACCCAGAAAATGCAGGCGAATCTGCGCAATGCCGGAAAATCAGGGGTTTGAGCCGCTGGGAGGACGGGGAAACTGCTGCGGGAGCAGGATTGTAATGAGCATTGATGAATATGAAGCCATCCGTCTCATTGATTGGGAAAAACTTACGCAGGAGCAGTGTGCAGTGCAGATGGGGATAGCCAGGACAACAGTTACAGGCATTTATGAATCTGCCAGGACGAAACTTGCCGACGCTCTCGTTCATGGAAAAAGTTTAAAGATTCAGGGCGGAGACTATACCCTGTGTTCTGAAAATAGAAATGAATGCAGCAGACGCTGCTGTAAAAAAGAAAAGGAGAAAGAAAATGAAAATAGCAGTAACTTATGAAAATGGAGAAGTTTTTCAGCATTTTGGCCACACAGAGCAGTTTAAGATCTATGAAACTGCAGACGGAGAAGTAAAGAACAGTGAGGTTGTTTCTACTATGGGAAGCGGACATGGAGCGTTAGCCGGATTCTTAAAAGAACACGGCGCAGATACGCTGATCTGCGGAGGTATTGGACAAGGGGCACAGGATGCTCTGAAAGAAGCAGGGATCACATTTTTTGGAGGCGTTTGCGGAAGTGCAGACCAGGCAGTGGAAGATCTGCTGAAAGATCAGCTTTCCTATGACGCAAATGTTATGTGCAGCCATCACGATGAAGAAGACCATCATCATGGGAGCTGCGGGGAACACGGCTGCGGCCGTCATTAATTGTCGAGAGACTGACGCACAGTCTTCTTGACGCACAACAGGAAAATATGTTATAGTGGATAACGTTGTTGCTCTGGACTGTCAGCATGCCTGACAACCCAGAGCATTATTTTTGATTGAAAGAGAAAGATACAGAGGAATTTATGGACGCAGTAAGATTTGATGAATTGAACATTGACGATAAAATTTTAAAAGCAGTACAAGAGATGGGATTTGAAGCAGCCTCTCCGATTCAGGGAGCAGCGATCCCTGTAGTGCTGGAGGGAAGAGATATTGTAGGGCAGGCGCAGACCGGAACAGGAAAAACAGCCGCTTTCGGTATTCCGCTTTTAGAGAAGCTGGATCCGAAGCTGAAAAAGCCTCAGGCAATGATTTTATGCCCGACAAGGGAACTGGCGATTCAGGTGGCAGATGAGCTTCGGAGACTGGCGAAATTTATGCACGGAGCAAAGGTGCTTCCAATTTACGGTGGACAGAATATCACCAACCAGATCCGTTCGTTAAAAACAGGAGCAAATATTATAGTAGGAACTCCGGGCCGGATTATGGATCATATGCGCCGCCACACTTTGAAATTAGAAGATTTAAAGATGATCGTTCTGGACGAAGCGGATGAGATGCTCAACATGGGATTCAGGGAAGACATTGAAAGTATTTTGGTAGAAGTACCTGAAGAACGTCAGACATTGTTATTCTCTGCAACCATGCCGAAGGCGATCCTGGATATTACAAAAAAATACCAGAAGGATTCTAAACTTATCAAGGTTGTACGCAAAGAGCTGACAGTGCCGAACATCGAGCAGTTTTATTATGAAGTAAGACCAAAACAAAAAGTAGAAGTACTCTGCCGCCTGCTGGATATGCATTCTCCAAAACTCTCCGTAGTGTTCTGCAACACAAAACGTATGGTGGACGAAGTGGCCGGGGAACTGAAAGGCCGGGGATATTTTGCAGAAGGACTCCACGGAGACTTAAAGCAGAGCCAGAGAGACCGTGTCATGAAAAGCTTCAGAGGCGGCCGCGTGGATATTCTTGTGGCAACTGATGTGGCTGCAAGAGGGATTGATGTAGACGATGTAGATGCAGTCTTTAATTATGATCTCCCGCAGGACGATGAGTTTTATGTACACAGAATCGGACGGACAGGAAGAGCCGGAAGAGCAGGAAAAGCATTTACCTTTGTGGCAGGGAAAGAAATTTATAAGCTGAGAGATGTACAGCGTTACTGCAAGACAAAGATCAAGGCAAGACCGATTCCAAGCTTAAACGATGTCCAGGCGACCAGAGCCGAAAAGAGCCTGGAAGAGATTACAGGACTGATCGAAGAAAATAACCTTGATAAATATGTAGATATGCTGGATGAATTTATCAACGAGACCGATTACACTGCTTTGGAGATCGCTGCTGCATTTTTGAAAAAGCAGATTTCTGAAAATGAAGAGGAAGTCCGTCAGGGAGATGATTTTGGAGATACCGGAGCTGAAGAAGGAATGGTAAGATTATTCATCAACATTGGTAAGAAAAAAGGTGTCCGCCCGGGCGATATCCTTGGAGCCATTGCAGGAGAATCCAGCATTTCCGGAGATCTGGTGGGAGCTATTGATGTCCATGATCAGTATACATTTGTAGAAGTTCCGAAAGAAGTTGCAAAAGATGTACTGTACGGTATGAGCCATGCCAAGATTAAAGGGAAAAGTGTCAGCATGGAACCGGCTAACCGGAAGTAGATGTAAGAATAAAATAGAGATTTTAAAATGCGGCCGATCGACTGGCCGCATTTTTTTGCATAGGAAATGCTTTGCCTTAATTGTATCGTAAAAATATTAGTTGTATAATGATTTCAATAAATTAGGGGATTTTTGCTGGAAGGAACATTCGTATGGGGAGGTATACCATGTTATCTTTAGAAGAATATTGTTATATGTTTGAGTCAGCTGCCTGCGGTATCTGCCGTGTGCTGCTGGATGAAAATTTTACACTGTTATATGCAAATCCATTTTATTATCATATTTATGGTTATACTCCGGAAAATGCACATTCATTGGGGTTTGACAATGCAAGACACGTCATTGAAGATGATATTTTTGAGGAAATTCACACAATCATCATGGAACATATCAGAAAAAATGACAGGCACTTTGAGGTTGAATACCACGGTCTGCATCGGTCAGGAAGTTCTCTTTGGCTCCTTGTACGCTGTACATATGATCCTGCACAGCCAGACAGCATGATCTGTGTGGTCATGGATATTGCGGAGCATAAGCGCCTGGAGGATGAACTCCGCATGAGAATAGAAGAAAGCCGGCTGGCTTTTAAATTGACAGGCAGGATCACCTATTTTTTTGATATAAAAGAACGCCGTCTTGAAGTCCCGGAGGAGGCTGCCATTGAATTTGACATGCCCCGGACAGTCTGTGATATGCCGGACGGCCTTGCAGCCTGCGGCATAATAGAAGAAGACAGTCTGGACAGGTTCTATGAGTTTTACTCTTTGATGTTCCATGGGGTTCCAGAGGGATCCTCTGAAATAAAAAAAAGAAGAAAAGACGGAACTGTGGGCTGGTATGCAGCGAAATATATTATGATTTATGACAGTGACCATCAGCCCAAGCGTGCGATTATATCTTGTGAAGACATTACGGAGCAGAAAGAAAAAGAGCTGATTTATCATAAATGGGCTCAGTACTTCAAATCGCAGGAAGGAAAAACCATTGGATATTATGAATATGACTTAAGTCTTGACCGGCAGATTGAAGGGGTAGGGGATATCCCGCCTGATTATATGAAAGATTTAAAAAAGTATACGGAAACCGTGCTTTATATTGCAGAACACTTTGTCTATGAATATGACAGGGAACGTTTTTATCGTTTTTTTGACAGAAACCGGCTGCTGACTCTGTTTTATGATAATCAAAAGGAAGTTTCTATTGAGTATCGGAGAGTCGGACAAAATTCCGTCTATTGGGTACGGGCCAGCATCCAAATGATGAATGATCCTCAGACAGATCATGTAAAAATGTTTATGATGACAATCAATATTGATGAAGAAAAGAGAAAGAAGATTCGCCTGCAGAAGATGGTGGAGATCGACGAGATGACGGGGCTGCTGAAAAGAGAAACATTTGTCCGCAGGGTAAATGATATTTTAGGGATTAATGATTATATTATGCGCCATGCATTTATCCTGTTGGATATCGATGAGTTTAAACAGCATAATGATCAATGGGGGCATCAATATGGAGATCAAGTCATACGGGACACAGCTGCAATATTAAAATCATCCCTGAGGAAGAACGATCTCTGCGGAAGATTGGGCGGTGATGAGTTTATCATATTCCTGAATGGGATTCCGTCACAGAGAGAGGTTATGCCAAGGATTGCTGAAATATGTGAAAAGCTGTCAAGGGAGATTGAAGACAGGGGGAAGGTATCCTGCAGTCTTGGTGTAGCATTTTATCCGCAGGACGGCACAGATTTTCAGCAGCTTTACCAAAATGCAGACATAGCT
The DNA here is from genome assembly GCF_018381315.1 of Anaerostipes sp. GTDB lineage: Bacteria > Bacillota > Clostridia > Lachnospirales > Lachnospiraceae > Anaerostipes. The sequence goes on from NZ_JAGZSD010000013.1 coordinate 12,708, forward strand.
TTATATAAGGCCAAGCAGTCAGGACGTTCAACCTATAAGATTTTTAAAGAAGACAGCAGCAGCAATTATGATTTAAAAGAGTAATACAAATCTGCGGTTTTGCTTTCTGTTCATTTTGTATAGGAATTCTCTTGACAATAGATATAGGGTATTTTATACTAAAAACAGTAACAATTATTATTATGAGAGGAGGACGCCTATGCAGCCTGCAACTAAAAAAAGCAAGCAGAGGGATGCCATTATAAGGTTTCTAATGAGCAGAAAAGATCATCCGACTGCGGATACAATTTATGTTAATATAAAAGAAGAGTTTCCGAACATCAGCTTAGGTACGGTTTACCGCAACCTGGCGCTGCTGTCAAGCCGCGGTGATATTTTAAAGCTCAGTTATGACGGCGGGGCAGACAGGTATGACGCCAACATCGATCCGCACTATCATTTTATATGTAAGGAGTGCGGGGAAGTGATTGATCTTGAGATGGACCCGATTGATCATGTGAATACGATCGCAAGTGCCCACTTTCAGGGTCGTGTAGACGAAAATGTCACTTACTTCCGCGGAATCTGTGAAAAATGTTTAAAAAAAGATATTGACAATACAAAATAGCGGTGTTATTATTAAAACAACAAGAAAACAGTAACAGTTACTATTATCTGATCTGGCTTTCTTGAATATAGTAGAAACAGTAAAATGAATAAATTAAAAGGAGATGTAAACTATGAAAAAATGGGTTTGTACAGTATGCGGTTATGTTCATGAAGGAGATACTCCACCAGAAAAATGTCCAACATGCGGAGTTCCTGCAGAGAAGTTTAAAGAGCAGACAGGAGACAGAGAATGGGCAGCAGAGCATGTAGTCGGAGTGGCACAGGGAGCCAGTGAAGACATCATGGCAGACTTAAGAGCAAACTTTGAGGGAGAATGCTCAGAAGTAGGTATGTACCTTGCAATGAGCCGTGTAGCACATAGAGAAGGATATCCGGAGATCGGATTATACTGGGAAAAAGCAGCATTAGAAGAGGCAGAGCATGCAGCAAAATTCGCTGAACTGCTTGGAGAAGTGCTGACAGACAGCACAAAGAAAAACCTTGAGATGAGAGTCGATGCAGAAAATGGAGCAACTGCAGGTAAGTTTGACCTTGCTAAGAGAGCAAAAGCAGCAAACCTGGACGCAATCCATGACACTGTACATGAAATGGCAAGAGACGAAGCACGCCATGGAAAAGCTTTCGAAGGCTTATTAAAAAGATATTTCGGTTAAGAATAAATTTAAAAGGAGACTGCAGATGTGCAGTCTCCTTTTTTAGATGCATAGAAAAAGCTTGCCGCATGTAATAAAAAGCCTTCCGGGGTCAGGGATTGAGGATATTTTTCACTACATCTGCATCACTTAAATAGACCATTTTTGATCCTTTCAGCTGTACATAGTAGTTTTCTTTATCTTTATCCCTGGAGCCAATATAGAGAGTGAGATGTTTTGTTTTCTTTGTATCCGTATTCTTATAGGTGATATCTACAGATATCCGGGATTTACTGTCAAGCCCGTATTTGGAAAGCTCATCGTCTTTGACCGAATAGTTCTGGCAGTCCCCAAAAGTGAACACTCCAAGGCCTCCGGCAATGCTGTCCATATCATTTTTAGATTTGGGTGTGTAAATCTTCTTCTTATCCTTGTCTGTCACCACGACTTTTTTCAGGTTTCCGCTGCTTAAAGAGGGAAAGGTGTCTGTCTTCATCATATCCTGCAGGGAGTAAGATAAGTTGGAGAGAAGATCAGCGGATACAGTATATATTTCTGATTTATCATCCAGAGTCAGATAGTAGTAATCTCCAGATGCATTTCCAATATAATAAGTCGTTTCTGTTCCGGATGTATCTTTGACCTTAACCGTATATACAGGGTTTTCCAGTCCATAGTCTTTCAGGCTGTCTCCATTTTCCAGTTTCCGGACTGCCTTTATCTTTTGAAATTGGGATGCCAGAGAGGCAATGTAACTCTGCTCTAATGGGTATTCCCTGTCTTTTTTATAATACCAGATCCCGTTTTTCTTAATAAAGGATAAATCCTGGCCATTGCTGTAGGAAATGGATGTAACAGACTTCATGTTTTTCACAATCAGCTGATCAGAGGAACTTTTTTCAGCAGACTGCCTTTTCTGGTACAAGGTGATGCCGGCATACAGGGCCAGAAGCCCTGTAAATACCAGAATCAGAATGATAAATGTTCTTTTCTGTCTCATATAAGTCCCTCCCTTACCTTCTTCTGCGCCGGAACCAGACAATAAAGCCTCCGGCAATGACAATGAAAGGAATCACAAAAATGATTAAGATACTGAAAATGCCTGGGTGAGCAATGGTATTGTAGGTTACCTGAAGGCTCTTAGGCGAGATGGAAATATTATCTGCGCTGTCCAGATTTGCTGTGACAGAATTCATAAATAGTGTCAGATTTTCAAGGGTGGAAAAGGACTCCGTAACTTGTTCGTCAACAAGCATGCTGCTGCCGAAGACAGTCAGCCGGCTTTCTTTCTTTTGTTTCTTGCCGCTGCTGTTTTTGACCGTGACCGGCTCCGTGGCAGAAGCACCCAGTATGTAGGTTCCCTGAGTCTGTTTCTTTTCTGTGACCGCACAGCCGCTGTCAGATGTGGTCATAAAGGACTCCAGGCTGATTGTGTCACGGGCCGGATCTGTCTGAGTCATTCCCTTTGAATTGATCATGAGCACAGAGTTGGAGGAAATACCGGAGGCCATATTATCACTTACGGATAAATTCGGTATGAGATAATAATAATTTCCCTGATAGCAGCGCTCAGCGTCTGCAATATACCCGCTGGCAACCTTCATTCCGTAGTCGTTCAGCAGCCCGTTAAGCTGGGACATCTTTTTATCTGTATAGGCAAGAAGAGTCATAACCTTACCGCCCTTTTTTAAATAAGAAGACAGTACTTTAACCTCATCTTTGGTAAGATCGCTGGTCGGTCCGTTGAGGATCAGAAGATCACAGTCTTCAGGGATGGAAGAGGCCGTCAGGAGATTCAGTTCTGCCGCAGAGATTCTGGATTTTTCCATCAGGCTGGTGACGGAAGCCGAAAGAGCAGTTTCACCGTGTCCGGCAGTATAATAAGCTTTGTATTCTTTTGTGCTGGTAACATAATTCACGGCACTGGTCAGCTGTCCGTCCCCGTCAAACTGGGCTGCTGAACCTAAAGTATTATAATAAGAAGATTCTGCAACTAAGATATCGTCGAAAGAGATTGAAGTCTGACGGCCGGTTTTTTTGCAGGATACGGCGATACTGTTTTTTTCCGTATCATATTTTGTCAGTGCAGAAGGATGCAGCACAGGATCGATCCACTCAACTTTGATATGGCCGGACAGAGAAGCATATTTGCTGATGAAAGTTTTAATGCGGTCATCTGTGCTGCTTTTTTCTGCAATCACATAAAAAGTTACGTCATAGTCCAGATTTTTTAAAAGCTTCTGGCTTTGTGATGAGATATCATAGATATTGGTATCGCTGATATCAATTTGTCTGATTTTCTGCGGCAGCTGGCCCACAAGAAGATTGAACAGGATGATAATACCGATGACAACCGCAGTAACGGCAATACTGTAGGAGCCCCTTCTGGAATCCTTTGTCTGAAATAATTTTTTTAGTTTTTCCACTTCATCTCCTCCTAACTCCATCGTCTCTTCTGAAATGTCTGTATGGTCAAGTAAATAAAAAGAATGATGATGGAGAGATAATACAAAAGTCCTCCGATATCAAAAATATAATTCTGGGCAAAATTATAGAAAACGTCAGTAAGAACCAAATGCTCCAGAATGTCGTGAATCAGATTTTCAAAGAGAGAAGGTTTTATGAAATATACTGCTATGGCAGTGATGACTCCTGCGGCCTCCACAGTTCCGGCAATCACCTGATTTTTTGTTATGTGATAAATCAGGCCTGCGGCCAGTGACAATACAATAATGAGGATAATGACACCGCTGAGTGCACCGGTCGGAACATAGTTCAGAAGATTATCCAGCATATACAGGAAAAATAAAACTCCGCATGTGCTGATGGCAGCAATGACCGGACTTTCTGTGAGAGAGGACAGAAACATCCCAATCCCGATGAAAACACATCCCAGAAGATAAAAAGCCAGGATTGATGAATAATCAACCAGAAGATGGGCATTTCCCTGAAATTTAATAATCAGGGGAAACAGGCAGTAGACCAGGCACGGAATGGCAAATACCGTAATCATGGCAAAATATTTGCCCAGAATAATCTTCAACAGAGGAACTGGTGAAGTCAGCAGCAGCTGATCTGTTTTATTTTTTCTTTCCTCTGCAAAGCATTTCATAGACAGAACCGGAATTGTAATCAGAACCGCAAAGATAACTCCTGAGAGAGAATAAGCGAAAAATGGGTACCCGCTGGATAAGTTATATACCATAAAATAGATGCCCCCGATGATAATAAGAAATGCTGCGAAGGCACATCCGATCATAGAGGTAAAATAGGCACGGAGTTCCCTTTTATAAACTGCTTTCATCTTCATTTTCTCCTTCCTTATCTTCACTGACATTATCGGTTAATTCCAGGAATATATCCTCCAAAGTTGTCTTGGAGATATAAATCCGTGTGACCGGGATCTGTTCTTTGGCAAAGGCCATAGAAATGTTCTGGCAGATCTCCTTGCTGTCCCCGGATATCTCCAGTGTCAAATCACAGGAGTCGTCCGAGTGGCCTTTCCAGGAAATGTTTTGTATGCCTGAGACAGTGTCCAGTACGGATTGTATACAGGACGGGTCTGACATAACTGTGAGTTCTACAGTATCTTTTCCGTGGGACATATGTTCCAGCTGGGCAGGGGTTCCCTCGGCGGCCAGCTGACCTTTTGAAATAATGAGTACATAATCACAGATTTCCTGTACTTCCGCCAGAATATGGGAACTTAAAATAACGGTATGGTCTTTGGATAATGTGCGGATCAGCTGCCGGATCTCAATGATCTGTTTTGGATCCAGACCCACGGTAGGTTCATCCAGAATAATGATATCAGGAAAACCAAGCACCGCAGCGGCAAGACCGGTTCTCTGGCGGTATCCTTTGGACAGGTTCCGGATCAGCCGGTGTGAGACTTCATCGAGACGGATCATGCTGCACACTTGATTTATTTCTGCCTCCCTGTCTTTTTTTGGTATGTTTTTTAATTCAGAGACAAAGCTTAAGTATTCCCGGACAGTCATATCCGGATAAAGAGGCGGTATTTCCGGAAGATATCCCACCGATTTTTTAGCCTTTTCCGGTTCCTCCAGAATGCCGCATCCGTTTATGAGAATCTCCCCGCTGTCGGCACCGATGTATCCGGTCATAATGTTCATCGTGGTCGATTTCCCGGCACCGTTCGGACCGAGAAAACCATAAATCTGACCTTTCTCAATGGTAAATGACAAATCATTTAATGCCAGATGACTGCCATATTTCTTTGTAAGATGTTTCACTTCTATCAATTTGTTACCTCCTTTTGTTTCGCTCTATATAGGATAAAGGAGAAACCTAAACAGAATGTGATGAAAGTTTGATTATTTTGTGTTTACTGTTTCTCTAAGGTCTTTCACAAGTCTTTTTTTTTATTTCTGTTTCTGGTATAATTCTAGGAAATAATTTCTATATGACCTGCATTGAGTAAAAGGGGCGATGACTATGAAAGTAAAAGGCGTCAGACTTTACGGGGTAAAGGACATCAGGATGGAAGAGTTTGAACTTCCTGCGATCAAAGAGGATGAGATTCTGCTGAAGATTTTGTGCAACGGAATTGCCATGTCCACATTGAAAGAGATCACACTTGCGCAGAGGCATCTGCGGGTACCAAAAAATATACGGAAGTATCCTATATTGATCGGACATGAGTTTGCCGGAGTCATTGAACAGGTGGGAGACAAGTGGAAGAATCAGTATCATCCGGGAGACAAGTATGTAGTCGTTCCCGAGATTCCGGGACAGATTGAGTCTCCGGGATATTCTTATGAGTATTTCGGAGGGGCAGCTACCTATTGTATTGTGCCGGGAAACGTAATTGAGAAGGAATGTCTTCTGAAATTTGAAGGGGAGAGCTTTTATGAGGCCACGGTGGCACAGGCGCTGTACAGTATTGTCGGGAGTTTTCATTCCAACTACCACAGCAAGCCGGGTTCCCATGAACATATTTCCGGTATAAAAGAGGGCGGCAATACGGTCATTCTGGGAGGCTGCGGACCTATGGGGCTGATGGCTGTCCGCTATGTTATGACGATGGAGAAGAAGCCGAAACGGCTGGTTGTGACAGATACAGACGAGGAGAGAATCGCCAGGGCAAGAAAGCTGATCCCGGTGCAGGAGGCACAGAGAAACGGCGTGGAGCTTTATTATATAAATCCGTCTATGATGGTGGACCCTGCCTCTGCACTTCTGGCACTGACCAATGAAAAGGGCTATGATGATGTGTTTGTCTATGCCCCGCCCAAAAATGTGGCGGAAACCGGAAACAGGATCATGGCGATGGACGGCTGCATGAACATTTACGCGGCTACAGCAGACAAAAAGTACCGGGCTGGGATGAATATTTACGGCAGCCATTATCTGAAAACCAAGCTGATCGGATCCTCCGGGGGACTTAAATCAGATATGGAAGAGGCACTGCAGCTGCTCCGTGACAAAAAGATCAATGCTGCCATGAATATTACACATATCGGCGGCCTTGACGCAGTGGTGGACACCACACTGTATTTAAAGAAGATGCCGGGGGAGAAAAAGATCATTTACACACATATCTCTATGCCGCTGACAGCGATTGAAGACTTCAGGAAGCTGGGCAGAGAGAATCCGCTGTTTGAACGTCTGGCGGATGCATGCGATGAAGCCGGGGGATTTTGGAATAAGAAAGCAGAAGATATCCTGCTTGGCTGCTGGCCGGCGAAGGATTAGAAAAACGGATTTTTTCACCGTTATTTCCTAATAACTTCCTTGCATATTTGTATGTGAGTTAGTATAATATAGGAGTGAATTTACTTGACAAGTTCGGGTATAAGTAGTTATACTTTGATAATCAAACTATTATGAGGTATGAAGGAGATTAAATTATGTTAGAGAAAATGAAGGAAATCATTGCAGAACAGTTAAGCGTTGATGAAAGTGAAATTGCGTTAGAGACATCTTTCAAAGATGATTTAGGAGCTGACTCCCTGGACTTATTTGAATTGGTTATGGCATTAGAAGAAGAGTACGATGTAGAGATTCCGTCTGACGACCTGACAGAGCTGAACACTGTTGAAGATGTAATCAACTACTTAAAGAATAAAGGCGTAGAAGACTAAGATTGACAAAATATTGGCTTATAACTGATTTTTTGAGGTTATAAGTCAATTTTTTAGAAACAGATATTTTGAAACTCAAAGTAATTGACGAGGTGATAACGATGGGTAAAATTGTTTTTATGTTTCCGGGGCAGGGAGCACAGTATGTCGGAATGGGACAAGAGTTCTATGACTCTTTTGAACACAGCAGAGAAGTATTTGAAAAAGCGAATGAAGTGTTGGACATTGATGTGAAAGCATTGTGCTTCGAGGAAAATGAAGACATCAATATTACAGAATATACACAGGCCGCTATGGTGACAGCCAGTGTTGCCATCCTGAGAGAGATCGAGGCTATGGGTATAAAGGCAGATATGACAGCAGGTTTAAGTCTCGGGGAATATTGTGCTCTTGTTGCAGGCAAAGTCATGAACTTTGAGGATGCAGTCAAAGTTGTGCGCCAGAGAGGAATTTTGATGCAGGATACCGTGCCTGCCGGAGAAGGAGCAATGGCGGCTGTTCTGGGCATGAAAAAAGAAGAGATCGAGGCTGTGCTTCCTCAGGTGGACGGAATTGTCTCCATTGCCAATTATAATTGTCCGGGCCAGATTGTGATCTCCGGAGAGGCAGAGGCGGTAGCTTCAGCAGCAGAAGCCCTGAAAGAAGCGGGTGCCAAAAGAGTGCTTCCGTTAAAGGTCAGCGGTCCGTTCCACTCTGCTATGCTGAAGCCGGCCGGAGAGAAGCTGCTGGAAGTTTTGAAGGATGTGGACGTTCAGGACCCGCAGATTCCTTACATATCAAACACAACTGCAGAATTTGTTACTTCCAGGGACCAGGTAAAGGACCTGCTGGGAAAACAGGTTTATTCTTCTGTACGATGGGAACAATCTATAGAGAAAATGATAGAAGCCGGAGCAGATACGTTTATTGAGATCGGTCCTGGAAAAACCTTATCCGGATTCATGAGAAAGATCAACCGGAAGATGAAGGTGATCAATATAGAGAAAAAAGAAGATTTGAAAAAGCTTGAGGAGGTCTTGTCATGTTAGAAGGAAAAGTAGCGGTTGTCACGGGTGCAAGCCGTGGAATCGGACGTGAAGTGGCGCTGACACTTGCGGGATATGGTGCAAAGGTTATTGTCAACTACTGCGGGTCGAAGGAAAAAGCCGAAGAAGTTGTGGCTCAGATCACTGCAGACGGAGGAGAAGCCAAGGCATATCAGGGTGATGTTTCAGATTTCGGCACAGCCAAGGAAATGATGGCTTCTGTGAAAAAGGAATTTGGATCCATAGATATTTTGGTAAACAATGCAGGCATCACAAAGGATAATCTCGCTATGAAAATGAGCGAGGAGGAGTTCGACCAGGTGATCAATGTGAATCTGAAAGGAACATTTAACTGTATGAAGCATGTGGCGAGGATCATGCTCAAACAGAAATCCGGGCATATCATCAACATGTCTTCAGTCTCAGGAGTGATCGGCAACGCAGGACAGATGAATTACTGTGCCTCAAAGGCAGGAGTGATCGGAATGACCAAATCTCTTGCCAGAGAGCTTGGATCCAGAGGGATTACGGTTAATGCAGTGGCACCTGGATACATAGATACAGAGATGACGGATGTGCTTCCGGAGGATGTAAAAAAAGGCATCATTGATACAATCCCATTAAAAAGAGTGGGAAGTACAAAGGACATTGCGGAGACGGTAGCATTTTTAGCATCTGACAAGGCGTCCTACATTACTGGACAGACAATCAGTGTAGACGGCGGAATGGGAATGTAAAGGAGAGCAGTATGAAAAATTTAAAGAGAGTTGTAGTAACCGGCATGGGCGCTATTACTCCGATCGGAAATAGCGTAGAAGAGTTCTGGGACGGCATTAAAAACCAAAAGATCGGATTTGGCCCGATTACCCATTTCGATGCCAGTGAATACAAAACTCATCTGGCAGCAGAAGTAAAAGACTTTAAAGCAAAAGACTACATGGATCCGCGCTCTGCAAGGAGAATGGAACTGTTCTCCCAGTACGCTGTAGCTGCGGCAAAGGAGGCTATCGAGGATTCCGGTCTTGATCTGGAAAAAGAGGATACCGCAAGGATTGGTGTTTCTGTGGGCTCCGGAACAGGAAGCCTGCAGATCGTAGAGAAAAGCACAGAAGTCATCCGTACAAAAGGACCGAACAGGGTGAAACCTCTGGTAGTTCCGATGATGATTTCCAATATGGCAGCCGGAAATGTATCTCTGGCCTTTGGTTTAAGAGGCAAGAGCATCAACGTGGTTACAGCATGTGCAACAGGAACCCAGTCCATAGGTGAAGCTTACCGGTCTATCCAGTGCGGAGAAGCAGATGTGATGGTGGCAGGAGGAACAGAGGCCTGCATTACACCCGTAGCGGTGGCAGGATTTGCTTCCCTGACAGCTCTGAGCGGATCAGAAGATCCGGAGCGTGCATCTATTCCGTTTGACAAGGAAAGAGACGGCTTCATCATCGGAGAAGGAGCCGGAGTCGTAGTGCTGGAGACATTGGAGCATGCAAAGGCAAGGGGTGCAAACATCCTTGCAGAGGTAGTCGGATACGGTGCGACAAGCGACGCATTCCATATCACATCCCCGGCAGAGGACGGTGAAGGAGCTGCGCGTGCGATGCAGTTTGCCATCGACGAAGCAGAGATCAGTCCCGAGGAAGTGGATTACATCAACGCTCACGGAACGAGCACACCGGCCAACGATAAATTTGAAACAAAAGCCATCAAGACAACCTTCGGCGGACACGCCGGGGACTTAAAGATCAGTTCCACGAAATCTATGATCGGACACGGACTTGGAGCAGCGGGTGCTATTGAATTTATTACCTGTGTGAAGTCTGTCATGGAAGACTATATCCATCCGACCGTCGGACTGAAAGTGCCGGATGAAGAATGTGATCTGGACTATACATTAGAACCTGTCACAGACCGTACAGTCAATTATGCTCTGAGCAATTCACTGGGATTCGGCGGGCATAATGCAACACTTCTGATCAAAAAGTTCGCAGAATAGGGAGGATAAGTTATGAAATTAGAGGAAATGAAAGAACTGATCCAGGCATTATCAGATTCAAATGTCGATAAATTTGAATATAAAGACGATGATTTCTCAGTGAAGCTGTCAAAGAATAAGGCAGAAGTGATAGCAGCACCAGCACCTGCCGCACCGCCGGCACCTGCAGCTGCCGTTTTAGGGCAGGCAGCCCCTGAGCCTGTTTCTTCAAATGATGAAGCGGAAGGAAATGCAGTGACCGCACCTTTGGTTGGAACTTTCTATTCAGCACCGTCAGAAGGAGCTGAGCCGTTTGTACAGGTAGGCGATACAGTGAAAAAGGGCCAGATCGTTGGAATCGTTGAAGCGATGAAGCTGATGAATGAGGTGGAGAGTGAGTTTGACGGAACTGTAGTCAGCATCCCGGTAAACAACGGGGATATTGTAGAATACGGAGAACCGCTGGTCATCATCCGGTAAGAAAGGGGTAGCATATGCTGAATATTAAAGAAATCATGGATATCATTCCGCACAGAAGTCCTTTTCTTCTGGTCGACCGCATAGAGGAAATGGAAGTCGGAAAGAGGGCAGTCGGGAAAAAATGTGTAACTTATAATGAACCTTTTTTTGCAGGACATTTTCCTCAGGAGCCGGTAATGCCGGGTGTGCTTATCATTGAAGCGCTTGCACAGGTTGGTGCAGTCTGCTGTCTTTCTGCGGAGGAGAACAAAGGCAAAATCGGGTTCCTGGGCGGAGTAAACAAAGCAAAATTCCGCGGCAAAGTTGTACCAGGAGATGTGCTTACCCTGGAAATTGAGATGATCAAGGTGAAAGGACCGGTAGGTGTCGGAAAAGGAACCGCAACGGTGGACGGTAAAGTAGTCGCGTCCGGAGAAATCACATTCATGATCGGCTAGGAGGAAGCGTCTTATGTTTAAGAAGATTTTAATTGCAAACAGAGGAGAAATTGCGGTACGCATTATCCGGGCCTTACGTGAGATGGATATATTATCTGTGGCGATCTGTTCCGAAGCGGATAAGGATGCCCTTCATGCACAGCTGGCAGATGAGACTGTGTGCATCGGCCCTGCGCCTGCAAAGGACAGCTATCTGGATATGGAGCGTGTTATCGGGGCTGCCATGGCAGTGGGAGCAGATGCGATTCATCCGGGGTTCGGATTTTTATCAGAAAACAGCAAGTTTGTGCGCATGTGTGAAAAATGCAATATTTCATTCATCGGACCTTCTGCTGATATTATTGACAAAATGGGAGATAAGTCCGCAGCCAGAAAGACGATGATGGAGGCGGATGTGCCTGTTGTGCCGGGTACTAAGGATGCGGTTTATGAGGCTTTGGAAGGCAGAAAGATCGCCGATGAGATGGGGTATCCTGTCATGATCAAGGCTTCCGCCGGTGGCGGTGGCAAGGGAATGAGAATCTGCGAAGCTTCCGAAGAGTTTGAACATACATTTGAAACAGCAAAGAGAGAAGCAGAAAATGCTTTCGGCGACGGTACTATGTATATTGAAAAATATATCCGGGACCCGAGACATATCGAATTTCAGATCTTGGCAGACAAATACGGCAACGTGATTCATCTGGGGGAGAGGGATTGTTCCATTCAGAGACGCCACCAGAAGCTGATTGAGGAATCACCGTCACCTGCGATCAGCAAAGAACTCAGAGAGAAGATGGGAGCCATTGCGGTAAAGGCCGCAAAAGCAGCCGGATACTACAGTGCCGGAACCATTGAATTTTTGAAGGATCAGGACGGAAACTTCTATTTTATCGAGATGAATACTAGAATTCAGGTAGAGCATCCGGTAACGGAGTGGGTAACCGGCATTGATCTGATACGGGAGCAGATCCGTATTGCAGCGGGAAGGCATCTGACTTATCAGCAGAAGGATATCCACATTACGGGACACGCCATTGAGGTGAGAGTCAATGCAGAGGATACAGAACATGATTTCCGCCCAAGTCCCGGAGTAGTCACGAACGTTCATTTTCCGGGAGGAAAAGGTGTGCGTATTGACTCTGCCCTGTTTACCGGATACGAGATCCCTCCGTTTTATGATTCCATGGTTGCCAAGCTGATTGTCTATGATAAAAACAGGAAGCTGGCCTTAAGGAAGCTCAGGAATGCTTTGGGTGAGCTGGTGCTGGAAGGTATTAAGACCAACATTGATTATCAGTATGATATTATCAACCACCAGGATTTCATTGACGGAAATGTGGATACTGGATTTATTGAGAGGTTCCAGAAGGAACGGGAAGAAGAGAAAGAAAGCCAAGGTGAAGCATCATGTTAAAAGAAATGTTTAAGAAAAGAACATTGACACCTCAGGAGAAAAAACAGGCGGAACGGGTAAAAAAAGCCAAAGATACCCTGCTTGAGTACCAGGCGCCGGAAGGACTGTTCCAAAAATGCAGTGACTGCGGAAAGCCGGTCTATAATGAAGATATTATTGAAAACTATTATATCTGCCCCCACTGCGGAAACTATTTCAGAATCCGCCCGAGAACCAGGGTTGCCATGGTTCTGGACCGCAATACCTTTGAGGAATGGGATACCGGGCTTACCACATCGGATCCTCTGGAGTTTCCCGGCTATTTAAAGAAGCTGGAGCACCAGAAGTCTGTGACAAATCTGGAAGAGGCAGTGATTACGGGAAAAGGAAAGATTGCCGGAATTGAAGTGGCAATCGCTGTCATGAGCGCTGATTTTATGATGGGCAGCATGGGCCAGGTTGTCGGTGAAAAGATAACAAGGGCTATTGAGAGAGCGACTGAGAAACGTATCCCGATCATCATTTTTACATGTTCCGGAGGAGCAAGAATGCAGGAGGGGATCATTTCCCTGATGCAGATGGAAAAGACGTCTGCAGCTTTAAGAAGGCATGATCAGGCAGGACTTTTGTACATCAGTGTATTGACGGATCCGACTACCGGCGGAGTGACTGCAAGCTTTGCGATGCTTGGTGACGTGATTCTGGCGGAACCCGGGGCACTGGTCGGATTTGCAGGACCGCGTGTCATTGAACAGACCATCGGACAGAAGCTTCCGGACGGTTTCCAGAGATCAGAATTTTTGCTGGAACATGGATTTGCAGACAAGATTGTAGAGCGGAAAAACCTGCGGAAAGTGCTTGCCACCATTATAAGGAGTTGTTGTTATGAGTCATAATAATTTAACACCATGGGAGAGAGTTGAGATCTCCAGGTCAGCGGAGCGGCCGACCAGCCTGGATTATATCACAACGATCTTTGACCGTTATATGTCTCTGCATGGGGACCGTCTGTTCGGTGATGACGGAGCGATTGTCGGAGGGCTGGCATCCATAGGCGGTATGCCGGTCACAGTGGTTGGCCAGCAGAAAGGCCGTTCTACAAAAGAAAATATTAAGAGGAATTTTGGAATGCCTTCTCCGGAAGGCTACAGAAAGGCTATGCGCCTTATGCGCCAGGCAGAAAAGTTTCACCGTCCTATCATCTGTTTTGTGGACACACCGGGAGCTTTTTGCGGAATTGAAGCTGAAGAGGGCGGAATCGGGGAGGCTATTGCCAGAAATCTCTATGAAATGTCATCCTTAAAAGTACCGATTCTCTCTATTATGATCGGGGAAGGCGGCAGCGGCGGTGCCATCGCCATGGCTGTCGGCAATGAAGTGTGGAGTATGGAAAATTCTACTTACTCTGTGCTTTCTCCCGAAGGGTTTGCCAGCATCCTGTGGAAGGATGGAAGCAGAGCATCTGAGGCCGCAAAGGTGATGAAGATTACGGCAGCGGATTTAAAAGAGCTGGGTGTCATAGAGAGAGTGATAAAAGAGCCGGAACCTGCCTGTATTGACAATATCATCGAACTGTCAGAGGAAATGAGGGAAATGATCACTGATTTCCTGAACCGATATAAGAAAAAAACACCGGATGAAATTGTGGAAGAGAGATACCAGCGCTTTAGAAAAATGTAATTGAAAGAAAGACCACGGAGGTAATGGAAGTGAAACCATTGAAAATCGGGGATTTAGTTGCAAAAATCCCTATTATACAGGGAGGAATGGGCGTAGGTGTCAGTTTGAGTTCCCTTGCAGGTGCAGTTGCAAAAGAGGGCGGCATCGGAGTGCTGTCAGCAGCTCAGATTGGATATGATGAGCCTGATTTTGAAAAGGATCCTGAGGGAGCCAATATGCGGGCCATGAAAAAACATATTAAAAAGGCGAGAGAGATCGCTCCCGACGGAATCATTGGCATTAACATTATGGTGGCTACCAGACTGTATGCCAACTATGTAAAGGAAGCCATAGCAAACGGTATTGATCTGATCATCTCAGGAGCAGGACTGCCTACAGAGCTGCCGGCTCTGGCAAAAGGGAGCAAGACAAAGCTTGTGCCGATTGTGTCCCCCAAAAAGTCAGCGAGGGTGATCCTGAAGATGTGGGATAAAAAGCACCAGACGGCACCGGATGCGCTGCTGATTGAAGGGCCGAAGGCCGGAGGACATCTTGGGTTTAAGTACGAAGAGCTGGTAAGCGATGAGACTTATGAAAATTATGACAGCACGATCCAGGAGATCATCGACATGGTAAAGCCTTATGAAGAGAAATATCAGAAGGAAATCCCCGTCATTGTAGCCGGAGGCATTTCTTCCAAAGAAGATATGGACCGCTGTCTCTCCCTGGGAGCTTCCGGAGTGCAGATTGCTACTCCTTTTGTCACTACCGAAGAATGTGACGCGGATATCAAGTTCAAAGAGGCGTATATCAACTGTAAAAAAGAAGATATCACAATCGTTAAAAGTCCCGTAGGAATGCCGGGACGGGCCATAAAAAATAAATTCATGGAGATTGTCCAGAAGGAAGGCAGAATCAAGCCCAACCACTGCTTTAACTGTATGTCTGCCTGCAATCCTGCGGAGACAGTTTATTGTATTACAGAACGGCTGATCGAAGCTGTAAAAGGAAACATTGACGACGGATTGATCTTCTGCGGCGCTGATGCATGGAAGTGCAGCAAGATCACCACTGTGAAAGACGTTATCGGAAGCTATTTAAGATGAGAAGAGAGAGAGAGAAAGAGAAACGGTATCTTTGGATCTTTATAGGCATTGCAGTCCTCATTCACCTGATTCTTCAGAGTGATTTCGGGGACGACCTGATTTTCGGGGCACAGCTGGAGCACAAGGCTGTTCTGCCATGGTTAATCCACAGATATCACAGTCTGTCTTCCAGATTCCTGGTGGAGATCTCCATGGCAGCGGCACTGAAGGTACCGGTTTTGCTCTGGAAGGCAGCGGATACTGTTATCTGCATCCTGCTCGGCGCAGGACTGAACTATCTGCTGGACAACAAGGGGAAAAATGCAGTCTTTACCGCGGCACTGTTATGTGTATATCCGTTTATGCATATGGGCTCTGCCGGATGGAGAGTTACTACAGCCAATTACCTCTGGCCTCTGGCAGCAGGGATCGGCTGTCTTGTGCTGTTCAAAAAATTTACAGAGAATGAAAAGCTGTCAGTGGCTGAATATATTCTTTATATAGCCGGCCTGCTCTATGCGGCCAATCTGGAACAGATGGCCATTGTGCTTGCAGGCTGCCTCTGCCTGCTGATCATATGTTACAGGGATCATAAAAAAGCGGCAGCTCTTTTGATTGCAGGGCTTTTATCGGTCATTGGAAATCTGGTATTCATTTTGAGCAATCCGGGGAATTCTGTCCGGGTGGCAAAAGAAATCCACGATAAAATGCCGGAATTTATACAGCTTACATTTGTTGATAAGCTGAGACTCGGGTTTGTGTCGATCTTTCAGCATTTCACCGTTGTCCCGAACTTTATCCTGTTTATTTTCTGTCTTTTACTGATCCTTCTGGCAGCGGACAGAAAGTTCCGGGGATGGAAGTTTGCTGCGGCATGGGTTCCTATGGGGCTGAATATTATCTACAGTTTATATTTTCTGGCAGATATCATCAGAAAACGGTCAGTGGAATATACAGAACCCAGGGTGCTTCCCGAAAATGCCGGACAGTGGGCGTTTCAGATTGCCATGGGAGCCGCCTTTTTGATATTTATCATCTGTGTGATCTTTGTCTGTGTAGAAGGGCTGAGGGACAGCAGGGACCGGCTGCTTGTGATCTCCGGATTTTTGATCGGAGGGGCAACCAGAATGGCCTTGGCATTCACTCCGACCATGTTTGCATCTAGTACAAGAACTTATCTGTTTTTATATATGGCATTTATAATCGGATCGGCTGTCATATATAAAAGAATCCAAAAAGTCCGTTTTCAGTGGATGCTGAATGCGGCAGTTGTATTTGGAATACTCATGAATCTGGGAGGCATTGTCATGCTCCAGATGAAATATTAAAATTTATCATCAAATAAAAAATGCCGCCGAAGGTCTTTTGTCAGACCTTCGGCGGTATTTTTGTGGATGTAATGTCATACCAGGACTACATCCGTCATTTCCTGTATATTGCGGAGTACATCCTCCGGGATTTCTTTGTCTATGATCAGATGGTCAATATCATGCCAGCTTGTGTACTGGATCAGAGAGGATGCCTGTGCCTTAGAGCTGTCTGCCAGCACTACATTGGTTCTGGCGTTTGGTATAATGGCCTGTTTGGTCTGGGCGTCCTGAAAATCTGATACAGCCGGCCCCTTGTGCTGTTCAAAACCGTTCGTGCCGAGAAATGCAATATCAACCTTCAGGGAGTTGATCAGGCTGGTGGCCTGGAATCCCTCTGCGGCCATGCTGTTCGGATTCAGCATGCCGCCGGTTAGAATCACTTTATTGTTGCTGTGGACCAGCGCATAGGCAGCCTCAAGTGAAGTAGTAACGATCGTATAGCCGGATTTCTTGCTCAGCATTCCTGCCAGACAGAAAATAGTGCTGCCGGAGTCCAGGAAGATTACATTGCCGTCCTCAATAAACTCCATGGCCCGTTCGCACAGCTTTTCTTTTAACGGAACTTTCTCCCTTACTCTGGACTCCCACGGCAGGGGCTTAAGCTCATAGACGGACGTGGCACCGCCATGACTCTTCTTTACCGCGCCTATTTCATTTAAATGAAGCAGATCCCGCCGGATGGTTTCTCTGGATACCTGGAACTGCTTGGCCAGCTGGCTGATCTTTACACTTCCATTGCTGTTCAGCAGCCGTATGATTTCTTTGTGGCGTTCTGCCGCGATTAATTTGCCCATGATGGTCTCCTTTGTAGATAAAACTATAAAAAGATTTCAATCTAAATTATTTTAGAAATAGTTTACATCATTTTGATGTTTAAGTCAAATATATACAGCACAAAAAACAGCAAAACTGCAAAAAAAGCAAAAAATGATGTTGACATTATTGGGTTATAAAACTATAATGAAAGCATAAAGCAACAAAACGCCACAATATAAAAACATATTGCCACATGTCAAGGAAAAGGAGATAATCATGGAAGCAGTCAATTTAAAGATAATCACGGATGAACTGTCAAAGTTTTCTGGAATGGTAAAAGAAGAAGAAATCCAGGGTTTGGCAGATGAAGTTAAGAAAGCGAATAAAATCTTCCTGGCAGGCGCAGGACGTTCAGGACTGGCAGCCAGAGGCTTTACCAACCGTTTATTACATATGGGATTTGACGTGCATTTTGTAGGTGAGATTTCCTGCCCGCCGATCAAAGAGGGCGATCTGATCATACTCGGATCTGGTTCAGGTACGACACAGAGCCTCATTGTTATGGGAGAAAAGGCTAAGAAGGTCGGAGCAAGAATCGCCACAGTTACCATGTTTCCGACACACACTATCGGACAGATGGCAGATGTTATCGTGACAGTACCCGGATCTACACCAAAGAAAGCAGAAGGGGAAAAGAACCTGGCAGAATCTAACCAGCCTATGGGAAATCTGTTTGAGCAGATGAGCTGGCTGACCTATGACAGTATCATCATGAACCTTATGAGTGATTTGGGGCAGACAAGCGAAGAAATGATAGAAAGACATACAAACTTAGAATAAGAAGCCAAACAGGAGGAAGAGAATTGCAGAGATTTGTAAATAATCCGGATTACGTTGTTGAAGATATGCTGAAAGGCTTTTTGAAAGCCCACGATGACCTGATTGTGAAAAATGATAAAAATGACAGGGTGGTTCAGTATAAAAACGCACCGGTAGAAGGTAAAGTAGGATTGGTTACCGGAGGAGGCAGCGGCCACGAGCCGGCATTCCTTGGATATGTGGGAGAAAATATGATGGATGCGGTGGCAGTAGGAGAAGTATTTTCCTCTCCTTCTGCACAGGCTTTCTATGATGCCTTTATGGCAGCAGATTCCGGAAAAGGCGTAGCCTGCCTGTTCGGAAATTATGCCGGTGACAATATGAATGTAAAAATGGCTGTCCGCAAGGCAAAGAAGCAGGGAGTCACTGTAAAATATGTAACGGCTACTGATGATGTGGCATCTTCACCAAAAGAAACAAAGGAAAAACGCCATGGAATCGCCGGAGGTGTTTTCATGTGGAAAACTGCCGGAGCAAAGGCAGCTATGGGAGCAGACCTGGATGAGGTGATAGCCATCGCTCAAAAAGCAGTCGATCACACGAGAAGTATCTGTGTGGGGCTGGGGCCATGTGCAATACCAGCAGTAGGACATCCGAATTTTGAAATCAAAGAAGGGGACATGGAATTCGGTATCGGTCATCATGGAGAGCCGGGGATTAATGTCCAGAAGTTAAAGCCAGCCAAAGAGATCGCCAGGGATATGGCTAAGGCTGTCATTGATGATCTGGAGCCTGAGAACAAAGATGAAGTGGCAGTACTCTTATCAGGACTTGGTGCCACGCCGATTATGGAACTGTATGTGCTTTATGATGAGATTGAAGCATATCTCAAAGAGCAGGGACTTTCCATTTATAAGGTGCTGATCGGAGATTATGTGACTTCACTGGACATGAACGGAGCCGCGCTTACAGTTATGAAACTGGACGAAGAATTAAAAGAACTGCTGGATTATGATGCGAAAGCGCCAGGTTTAAAATAAACTTAAAAATCAGGAATATATTTAGGAAAGGAATTTTGTTATGAAATTACAGTTAGCGTTAGATGAGATGCCGTTAGTAGATGCCTTAAGATTTGCAGATAAGGTTGCAGAGCATGTTGATATTATTGAAATCGGAACACCGTTTGTTATGGATGAAGGTATGCGCGGAGTCCGTGAATTCCACCGCTTCTTCCCGGATAAAGAAATCCTTGCGGATTTAAAGATTATGGACGGCGGATATTTAGAAGCAAGCTATGCTTATGAGGCGGGAGCAGCTTATGCAACCATCCTCGGAGTGTCTGATAACCTGACCATTGAAGGAGCTTTAAAGGCAGCCAGAGACTATGAAAGAAAGCTTGTTGTGGATATGATCTGTGTAGAAGATCTTCCGGCAAGAATTGCAAAGATGGAAGAGATCGGCGTGGATATTTTAGCAGTTCACACAGGAGCCGACCAGCAGGCTGCAGGAAGAGAGCCGATCCAGGATCTTCAGGTGATGACAGAGCATGCTAAAAAATCTCAGATCGCTGTTGCAGGCGGAATCAACAGTAAGACAATTGATAAATATGTTGCATTAAAGCCTGAAATTATTATTGTAGGATCTGCAATCGGCCATGCAGATGATCCGGTAGCAGAAGCAAAAGCAATCAAAGATGCAATGCTGTAAAATACTTAAATAGAGAGGTGAGAACAATGGCTAGTTTTAAAAATGCAGATGCAGGGATGATCGTAGACCAGCTGATTAAAGTCATTCAGGAGCAGAGAAATTATCTGAGTGAGATTGACGGACAGATTGGGGACGGAGACCACGGTATTAATATGAACAAAGGTTTTACCATGTGTGAGGAGAAGTTAAGCGGAAAGACTTATAATCTGAGTGAAGCTTTATCCATCCTTGGGGAGACTCTTCTAGATGATATCGGCGGTTCTATGGGACCTTTATATGGTATGCTGTTTGATGAAATGGCCATGGCCTGTGAAGATGCAGATGACATAGATGCAGAAGTATTTGGAGAGATGCTGACCAACGCAGTGGAAGGGATCCAGGAAATCAGTCCTGCCAAGGTTGGGGATAAATCTTTGATTGATACGCTGGTTCCTGCAAAGGAAGCCTTTGTTACAGCAAAAGAAGAAGGAAAAGAGTTTGTGCAGTGCCTGGAAGCAATGAATGAGGCTGCCGAAAAGGGATGGCAGTCCACAAAAGATCTTGTGGCCAAAATCGGGCGGGCAAGCCGCCTGGGTGAACGCTCCAGAGGAGTTTTGGATGCCGGAGCTACAAGCTGTTATTTCATTGTAACAGGTATCGGCAAAGCAGCCATTGGACTGCTGAAATAAATTAGTCTGAGATATACAATGTGAGAGATTGAGGGATTTCTTATTCAGGAAAGGCTGTCATGCCGGTGTGAAGCCGGCGGACAGCCTTTTTGCTGTAAAAGGAGTTGTTTTTTGAACTGGCAGAGAAAAAGTGAGGTGATCCATGATATAATAAAGAAAGAAGCTATGGGTTAGGATAAATTGGAGGTGCTGCATATGAAAAGTTGGAGAAAACGATGGGCAGCCTGCCTGTTAGCATGTTTAATAGCGGCAGGGGCAGCCGGCACAGTACAGACTGTGGCAGCAGATGACGAGATACAGTATAATCTTCCGGAGATTGACGTGGAAGGTTTTCCGGACTGGCAGATGGCCAATGCAGTGACAGATGAGTTCGCTCCTGTGTACCAGCCGTCCTATCAGACAAATGAAAGAATGGTAAAATTGACAGTGAAGGATAACGGGCTGCTGAACATAGAGCTGTCCTCATGGGATGAGGATGAGACGGTTCCTCAGGCATCTGTATATGACGGCAGCAAAAAATTACTGAGAAAAACGTGGAGCCAATATGGATCCCAATACTATAGGAAAACTTATGTGAAGGCCGGAGATGTTTTTTATGTAAAGGTACCCCAGAGTAAGAGATCTTTCCGGATTCAGGCGGCCGTCCTGAGAAATGCAGTTTCAGTTAAAAAAGGACCTGATCCGGTGACTGTTTTAGGTGAAGGAAAGAAATGTACCCGGACATTCCGGCTCAAAAAGAAAAGTGTTGTGACGTTTGAGTATGAAAGTCTGGTTAAGGGAGAAGGAACTGTCTCCGGATACATCCAAAAAAAATCAGGGAAGGCCTGGAAGAAAACCGGGGCATCTATGAAGGCTTCTGCAAAGACAAAAGAATTTACATATGGGCTCAGAAAAGGAACTTACCGCATTGTGTTTAAGATGCCGAAGACTCAGGCAGTTATGTTTGGATATGATACAGCAGTATCTTTTTATAATGGAAAGTACGGGCTGAAAAAGTCAAAGGCCAAAGATTTGAAAAAAATACTGGGAAATAAGGCATATACAGCAGATCAAATGTTTACGAAGGAAGCAAAAAAAAGCAGATGGTATCGGTTTAAAAAGAATACAAAACAAACAAAGAATTTAATTTTAGAAGTAAAAGGAAACAGCGGAAAAGTAAGATTTACTATTTACAAAGCGGGAAGAAAAAAGGCTTGGAAAAAAGTAAGCCTGATGAATGATGCTAAGAAATATAAGCTGCCAAAAGGAAAACAAACCTACTATATTAAGGTCAGCAAAAAGGGAAGCAAGACCAACGGCTGGTACGAAATAACTGCAGAGT
The DNA here is from genome assembly GCF_018381315.1 of Anaerostipes sp. Classification (GTDB taxonomy): domain Bacteria; phylum Bacillota; class Clostridia; order Lachnospirales; family Lachnospiraceae; genus Anaerostipes. The sequence continues at coordinate 34,730 of NZ_JAGZSD010000013.1, forward strand.
AGGGGAATTTAAGAATAAGGAGGAAACCGGATGATACCTAAAAGGACATTGAGCAACGGAGTTGAGATGCCGTATCTCGGATTTGGGACATGGAAGCTTAAGGGAGAAGAGTGCTCCCGGATGGTGAAGTATGCACTGGATACAGGCTATACAGCGATTGACACGGCACAGGTTTATTTAAATGAAGAAGCGGTAGGAGAGGGGATACGCCGCTCCGGTAAGAAAAGAGAAGATTTTTTTGTTACTTCTAAGGTGAGAAACCGTTTTCAGGGCTATGACAACACCTTGTATGCGGTGGAAGCATCCCTGAAAAGGTTTGGACTGAACCAGCTGGATTTGTTTTTGGTCCACTGGCCCGGAGAGGATATGTATGTCCCTACATGGAAAGCACTGGTCCGTATGTATGAGGAAGGTTTGCTCCGTGCAGTGGGAGTCAGCAATTTTTATCCGGAACATCTGGAGGCCTGCGCTCAGGAGACCGGGGTTATGCCGATGGTGGACCAGATTGAAATGCATCCTTATTTTCAGCCGTATGAGATCGTTGAGTACTGCAGCAGCCATGACATCTTTCCAGTTGCATGGAGTCCGCTCATGGCAGGCGGGGAGAGCAGGAAGGATGCAAAAACAGCGAAACCGGGTGAGACAGAGATCCAGTTAAAAACCCCCATGGAAGATCCTGTAATTGTTCAGATTGCCCGGAATCATGAAAAGACGCCGGCACAGGTAATTCTGCACTGGCTTGTGCAGAATGGATTCGGAGTGATACCCAAATCCTCAAATGAGGGCCGGATTAAACAGAACATGGATATTTTTGATTTTGAGCTTTCAGGGGAAGAGATGGAGCAGATGCACACCCTTACAAAGAGGCAGATCCGGGTTGGGGACGATCCCAGGACCTACCGCTTTCCGCTGCTAAATGAGATGATTGCAGCAGGAAAAGAGCCGGAGAGAGACAGATTCGGAAATTACCTATGACATTTAACAGGAGGAGGCATCCAACGAGAGTTTTTCTTTTGTGCCTTTAGTAGTTCTTAGAATGTTTCGGTCTAATCAACAAGAAGGACAGGTTGTATCCTGTCCTTCTTGTTTTAAATAGTTCTATTTTATTATTTTTTTCTTTTTGACCCCGCTCCATTTTGAATAAACTTTTGTTTTGTCCAATGTAATTGTATATGTACGAACTCTGACATAGTACTTTTTTGATTTTTTTAATTTGCTGAATGTTTTGCTTGTTATTGTATTTTTTTTGGCTGTATATGATTTTTTGTTTTTTGAGAACTTTGAATTTGTGGCGATCTGAACCTGATAGCCGGACACTGCTGATTTTTTTGTCCATGTTACTTTTAATTTTTTCTTTGCTTTATTAGAAAGCTTTTTAACAGATGAAGCCGGGAATCCCTTATAGGAAGGTTTCAACTTAAATGTTGTAGTTTTATAAGTTCCCATCATTCCATCGGCAACTATATAGTACCTGCCCTTTTTCAGGTTCGCTGCAATTACAGAATGTGATTTATCAACTAGTTTTTTATAAAGGAGTTTTCCGGAGCTGTTGTAGACTTTTAAAATCAGAGAACGTATTTCGCTGTCCGGATTGCTGAGAGTGATATTAATTTTAACAGTGCCCGGTTTTTTTAATGTTACATTATACCGATACATATCTTCTGTTGTATTAATTGTTCCTGTATAAGTATGGCCAAATGTAACTTGCTGCGGCGGGGCGGAATAACTTTCGGCAGAGACATTTGCCGGAGAGATAAGGAAAAGGCTTCCTATGACAGCGGCCAGTGCAGCGATTGCTAAATTAATTTTCAGGCTTCTTTTTTTCATATATGATAACCTCGCTTTCGTTTTTGAAATTTATTTGAATTTATAATATTTTTCTTTATAATTTTGGTCCAGATAGTGCATACCTTTTGATGAAATATTCCAGCTGCATATTATTTTAATGTTTTTAGCGAGATATTTCTTTTTGGAACCATCTCGTTTACACTGCAGGACATCCACAAGAAATCCTTTTTTCAAAGTTTTTTTGTAATTAGAGTAATACAGAGTTTTTCCGCGGACTGTATAGTTTGCACATTTGGAAATAGTTTTAACTTTATCATTATTTACAGTAAGAACGCGTAAGGGCTGTCCGCCGTATGCATCTCCTGAATAAGGGTCCAGATAAAGATAGTTTCCAGAACGTGTAGTAGAGGTCACATTTGCTGCTAATTTTTTTGTCTTTTTTGTCTTAATATTTACAACTTTGAGAGTACCCGGATCCAATTCGGTAACAAAATATATTTTATTGCCATACCCGTATTCAAGATTTATGTAAGGAGCATCCTTTTTTAGTTTCCCTTTCACAATCTTTTTTTTCTTTGAACCGTTTATATTTGCGGAATATATATAATAATGATTTCCTTTGGTAACAGAATAGTATATTTTTTTCTTGTTGGACAGAATCACGGTGTTGCTGTTTTTGCCTGCGATCTTTACTTTCTTCTTTCCTTTTATACTGTAAAGCCCGGTTTTATAATGCCATCTTATTCTGTAGGCCCCGATCTTGGTTCCTTTTGACGTGTAAGTATTATATTGTTTATATGTCGATGCGGCAGCATAGGCCGGGACAGGGACAATTCCGATTAGAAGAACACATGTAAGCGTTATGAGCAGCATTTTTTTCGTTTTCATAATGACAGACCACCTTCCCTTATTTCTTATTATTATACAATATTTTATAAATTTAACCAAGATGTTTATCAGGCAGTATGATTGCTGGCTGTTATTGGAGACAAATTGCATTCCCCCACTATATATGCTACATTTATAAAAAAGAATGTAAATAGGAATAGAATGCATGGATATAATGAAAAGAAGTGATATTGATCTGGCGGTGTATGGCGGGGATACGATTGAGGAAGGGATCGTGATCTATGAAAAAGTTTGAAAACTTCTGTAAAGCAATGGACAATCTGGAAGACATCTATAAGTATGAAGAACCTTATGATAATGTTGTTCTTATTGGGCTGGTAGCGCTGTATGAAATATGCTTTGAGCAGTCGTGGAAAGCAATGAAAGAAGTTTTATATGAAAATGGAATAAAAGAAGCGGCTGCGGGCTCACCCCGAAGTATTATAAAACTGGCTTACAGTGTAAAACTGATAGAAGATCAAGAAGTCTGGCTGGACGCCCTGGTATCACGCAATAATGTTGCACATGCATACAACCAGGCCATTGCCATGGATATCGTAAAGAATACAAAAGAACGGTATGCTGGTATGTTCCGGGAGCTGAGAGATGAGATTCGGACAAACTGGATCTGACAAAGAATCGTGTTTCTTCTATATAATATACTGAATTTGTTGTTTTCCGAAAAAAACATAAAAATACCTTGCAATAGAGCAGAAGATAAGATATAATCAAATCGTTGTGACCTTGATAGCGGTGAAGCGAGAGGTTGCTGTACCGGCAAAAGCCGGCGCAGGTTTTCCGTGGAGCGAATGTCAAGTTGTTAAAACTGGCGACAAGTCACTGTACGAATATTACAATCTATTTTTATTATTTAAAGATAGAGACGCAGTGTGTAAATCTTACGATACACACGGAGGAGTGTACAGTCACCACTTGTCGTGCTACAAGAAATTTATAGTGCGAAAAGGAGGCGGCTTTTTTTATGGCAGCAAGTCAAGTAATGAGAATTACATTAAAAGCGTATGATCATCAATTAATCGATGCATCAGCAAAGAGTATCATCGAAACAGTTAAGAAAACAGGATCTAAGGTGAGCGGACCGGTTCCGATGCCGACGAAGAAGGAAGTAGTTACCATCATCCGTGCCGTACACAAGTACAAAGATTCCAGAGAGCAGTTCGAGCAGAGAACTCACAAGAGATTGATTGATATCATCACACCAACACAGAAGACAGTCGATGCGTTATCTAAATTAGAAGTACCGGCTGGTGTTTACATCGATATCAAGATGAAAACAAAATAGGAAGTTATCCCGCAGGGTTATGAACAAATAAGGAATCCCCTTAAGCTTTCATAGCGTCTAGGATGATTTTAACGTCAAGCGTTATAATCCGCTGTAGATTAAATAGGAGGAAATATCAATGAAAAAAGCGATTTTAACAACAAAAGTCGGAATGACTCAGATCTTTAATGAAGACGGAGTTTTAACGCCGGTTACTGTACTGCAGGCTGGGCCTTGTGTCGTTACTCAGGTAAAGACAGAAGAAAATGATGGCTACGAAGCAGTTCAGGTTGGATTTGCAGACAAGAAAGAAAAGGCTGCAAACAAACCGGAAAAGGGACACTTCGAAAAAGCAGGTGTTACACCGAAAAAATTCGTTAGAGAATTTAAATTTGAAAATGCTTCTGAATACACAGTAGGTCAGGAAATCAAAGCTGACATTTTTGAAGCAGGAGATAAAATCGATGCAACTGCAACATCCAAAGGTAAAGGATATGCAGGCGGTATCAAACGTCACGGTTTAAGTACTGGTCCTAAGACACATGGTTCTAAGTATCACCGTCATGCAGGTTCCAATGGTATGGCTTCTGACCCAAGCAAAGTTTTCAAAGGAAAGAAAATGCCTGGTCAGATGGGTGCTGAAAGAGTTACCATTCAGAATCTGGAAATTGTAAAGGTTGATGCAGAAAACAACATTATTTTGGTAAAAGGTGCTGTACCAGGGCCTAAGAAATCTTTAGTAATGTTAAAAGAATCAGTGAAGGCGTAGGCCTAGGGAAGGAGGACAAACAGATGGCAGAAGTATCTGTGTTAAACATGGAAGGAAATGAAGTTGAGAAATTAAATCTTAACGACAGCATCTTCGGTGTTGAAATAAATGAGCATTTAGTGCATTTGGCAGTTGTAAGCCAGTTAGCAAATAACCGTCAGGGTACACAGAGCGCGAAGACACGTTCAGAAGTACGCGGCGGCGGAAGAAAACCTTGGAGACAGAAAGGTACCGGTCATGCAAGACAGGGATCTATCAGAGCTCCGCAGTGGACAGGCGGAGGAGTTGTATTTGCTCCGAAACCAAGAGAATACTCTAAGAAGTTAAACAAGAAGGAAAGAAGACTGGCTCTGAAATCCGCTTTAACATCAAGAGTAAATGAAAATAAGTTCATCGTAGTAGATGAGTTCAAATTTGACGATGTAAAGACAAAGAATGTTGCAAACATGTTAAACAACTTAAATGTAAAAAAAGCATTGGTTGTCATGGGAGATAAGAACGATAACTTAATCTTATCCGCAAGAAACATTCCTGGAGTAAAAACTGCTCTTACAAGCACAATCAACGTGTATGATATCTTAAAGTATGATACAGTTGTTGTTTCTAAAGAAGCGGTAGCAAATATCGAGGAGGTGTACGCATAATGGCAGACATCAAATATTATGACGTTATTTTAAAGCCGATTGTAACTGAAAAAAGTATGAATGCAATGGCAGAGAAAAAATACACTTTCTTAGTTCATCCATCTGCAACAAAATCTCAGATTAAAGAAGCAGTGGAAAAAATGTTCGAAGGAACAAAGGTTGCAAAAGTCAACACAATGAACTACGACGGAAAGACAAAGAGACGTGGAATGACTTTTGGTAAGACCGCTAAGACAAAGAAAGCGATCGTACAGTTAACAGAAGAAAGCGCAGATATCGAGATCTTCGAGGGGTTATAGGCATTGAGCACTTAGAGAATGCAAGCAGAAGCGCAGCATGAACTTAGTGCGAAAGCCGTTACCGAGACTCAGCGAAACCGAGCTTGGGCGAAAGTTGAGCGCTAGTCGAGTGTAACTCCCTTATTACAGAAGCTATACGCAACAAAAGCGTGATATTAAATTGGAATTGAAAGGAGAAAGACATGGGAATCAAGACATATAACCCATATACACCTTCCAGAAGACATATGACCGGGTTAGATTTTACAGAAGTTACAAAGACTACTCCTGAAAAATCTCTGACAACTTCCTTAAAGAAGACAGCCGGCCGTAATAATCAGGGTAAAATTACAGTAAGACACCGCGGAGGCGGAGTCAGAAGAAAATATAGAATCATCGACTTCAAGAGAAGAAAAGATGGTATTCCGGCAACAGTAACAGCCATTGAATACGATCCGAACAGAACAGCCAACATCGCATTATTAACATATGCAGATGGTGAAAAAGCTTATATCATTGCTCCGAACAAATTAGCTGTAGGCGCTACAGTTATGAACGGTCCGGATGCTGAAATCAAAGTTGGAAACTGCTTACCTCTGGCAAACATTCCGGTTGGTACAGAAATCCACAATATTGAGATGTATCCTGGAAAAGGCGGACAGTTAGTTCGTTCTGCAGGTAACTCCGCTCAGCTTATGGCGAAAGAAGGAAAGTATGCAACCCTTCGTCTTCCGTCAGGCGAGATGAGAATGGTGCCTGTTGTGTGCAGAGCTACCATCGGCCAGGTTGGAAACATCGAACATGACCTCGTAAACATCGGTAAAGCGGGACGTAAACGCCATATGGGATTCCGTCCTACAGTCCGCGGTTCTGTTATGAACCCTAATGACCATCCTCACGGTGGTGGTGAAGGTAAGACTGGAATCGGCCGTCCGGGTCCATGTACACCTTGGGGTAAACCGGCACTTGGTTTGAAGACACGTAAGAAACATAAACAGTCTAACAAGATGATCATTAGAAGAAGAGACGGTAAAAACGTTAAATAGTTTAAGGAGGTAACTTATGGCTCGCTCACTGAAAAAAGGACCATTTGCGGATGCAAGCTTATTAAAAAAAGTTGATGCAATGAACGAAGCTGGAGACAAAAATGTTATTAAGACATGGTCCCGCCGTTCCACAATTTTCCCTTCCTTTGTAGGGCATACAATTGCTGTACATGACGGAAGAAAGCATGTGCCTGTATATGTAACAGAGGATATGGTCGGACACAAGCTCGGAGAGTTTGTTGCGACAAGAACATTCCGTGGTCATACAAAAGCAGAGAAAAAATCAGGAATTAGATAATCGATAGAGGAATGGAAGGAGGTTTCACAATCCATGGCTAAGAAATACAGCAGATCTCAGTACAAAAAAGAAAGAAATGCACAAAAAGATACGAGACCTAGCGCTACCTTATCCAACGCCAGAGTATCAGTTACAAAGGCATGTTTCGTATTGGATGCGATCAGAGGAAAGAGCGTTCAGGAAGCACTTGGTATCTTATTATATAACCCAAGATACGCATCAAGTTTAATTGAAAAATTATTAAAGTCTGCAATTGCCAATGCAGAAAATAATAATGGAATGAATCCGGAAGACCTTTATGTTGCAGAATGTTATGCAAACAAAGGACCAACAATGAAAAGAGTTAAACCTCGGGCACAGGGAAGGGCATACAGAATCGAACACCGTATGAGCCATATTACTGTTGTGCTTGACGAAAGATAGAAGGAGGCAATAATGGGACAGAAAGTTAATCCTCATGGTTTAAGAGTTGGTATTATCAAAGACTGGGATTCCAGATGGTATGCAGAAAGCGATTTTGCAGATAACCTGGTTGAAGATGATAAGATCAGAAAATATGTGAAGAAAAAATTATACAATGCCGGAATTTCCAGAATCGAAATCGAAAGAGCTTCCGACAGAGTAAAATTAATCGTCTATACAGCAAAACCTGGAGTAGTAATCGGAAAAGGCGGATCTGCCATTGAAGAGCTTAAGAAAGAACTTCAGAAGATGACAGACAAGAAGCTGCTGATCGACGTAAAAGAAGTAAAAAGACCGGACAAAGACGCACAGTTAGTTGCAGAAAATATCGCACAGCAGTTAGAGAACCGTATCTCTTTCAGAAGAGCTATGAAATCCTGCATGCAGAGAACGATGAGATCCGGAGCACAGGGAATCAAAACATCCGTATCCGGACGTTTAGGCGGAGCTGATATGGCCCGTACAGAATTCTACAGCGAGGGAACAATTCCTCTGCAGACACTCCGTGCAGACATCGATTATGGATTTGCTGAAGCAGACACAACTTATGGTAAAGTCGGAGTTAAGACTTGGATCTACCATGGTGAAGTTCTTCCGACGAAAGAAAAGCAGGAAGGGGGAAATAAATAATGTTAATGCCTAAGAGAGTAAAACGCCGTAAACAGTTCCGCGGAAGCATGCGCGGAAAAGCAACACGCGGTAATAAAATCACTTACGGAGAATTCGGTATTGTGGCAACAGAGCCGGCTTGGATCAGATCCAACCAGATCGAGGCAGCCCGTGTCGCTATGACCCGTTACATCAAACGTGGTGGTAAAGTATGGATTAAGATTTTCCCTGATAAGCCAGTGACAGCACAGCCTGCTGAAACTCGAATGGGTAAAGGTAAAGGTAACTTGGAATACTGGGTAGCAGTTGTAAAACCGGGACGTGTTATGTTTGAGATTTCTGGTGTAAGCGAAGAAGTCGCAAGAGAAGCTTTACGTCTTGCTGTTCATAAACTACCTGTTAAGTGTAAAATTGTTTCTCGTGAAGCTTTAGAAGGCGGTGACAACAGTGAAAACTAAAGAATTTGTAAAAGAGTTAAATAATAAATCTATCGATGAATTAAACAAAGAGCTAGTAGCTGCGAAAAAAGAATTATTCAACTTAAGATTCCAGAATGCAACAAATCAACTTGAGAACACAAGCAGAATCAAAGAAGTTAGAAGAAACATCGCTCGTATCCAGGGAGCGATTACAGCAAAGGCTAACGCTTAAATCGAAAGGAGGAATTTGTTGTGGAAAGAAATTTAAGAAAAACCCGTATGGGTAAAGTTGTAAGTGACAAAATGGATAAGACAATCGTAGTTGCAATCGAAGATAATGTAAAACATCCATTATATAAGAAAATCGTAAAGAGAACTTACAAGTTAAAAGCTCATGACGAAAATAATGAATGCCGTATCGGAGACAGAGTTAAAGTTATGGAAACAAGACCTCTTTCTAAGGATAAGAGATGGAGACTTGTGGAAGTAGTCGAAAAAGCGAAATAGGATTGTTCCATTAGGAAAGGAGAAACAGCATGATTCAACAGGAGTCAAGACTTAGAGTGGCTGACAACACTGGAGCAAAAGAAATCCTTTGCATCAGAGTGTTAGGTGGATCCACTAGAAGATATGCTAACATCGGCGATGTTATTGTAGCTACGGTCAAAGATGCAACACCAGGTGGCGTTGTAAAAAAAGGTGATGTAGTAAGAGCCGTTGTTGTTCGTACGAAAAAAGGTGCCCGCCGTAAAGACGGATCTTATATTAGATTTGATGAGAACGCTGCAGTTATTATCAAAGAGGATATGAACCCGAGAGGAACTCGTATCTTTGGACCAGTGGCAAGAGAGCTCAGAGACAAAAAATTCATGAAGATTGTTTCATTAGCACCAGAAGTATTATAAGGAGGAAACACTGTGTCAGGAATTAGAATTAAAAAAGGCGATCTTGTAAAAGTCATCGCTGGAAAAGATAAGGGTAAAGAAGGCAAAGTTGTTGCAATCGACCACAAGAAGAATACTGTTATCGTTGAAGGTGCTAATATGCTTACAAAACATACAAAACCTAGCGTACAGAACCAGCAGGGCGGAATTGTGACAGAGGAAGGCCCGATCCATGTTTCCAACGTGATGTTCGTGCATAACGGAAAAGCTACAAAGATCGGTTACAAAGTAGAAGATGGTAAAAAAGTCCGTGTTGCCAAGGCAAGCGGAGAAGTGATTGATTAATAAAGAGAGGAGGTTTCGGACAGTTGAGTAGATTAAAAGAACAGTATACCAATGAAGTCATGGATGCCATGATGAAGAAATTCGGATATAAAAATATTATGCAGGTACCAAAGCTCGAGAAAATCGTTATCAACATGGGCGTTGGTGAAGCAAAAGAAAACAAAAAGCTTTTAGATGCTGCTGTTGCAGATCTTGAAATGATCTCTGGACAGAAAGCAATCGTGACCAAAGCAAGAAAATCTGTTGCAAACTTTAAATTAAGAGAAGGAATGCCGATTGGATGTAAGGTTACATTAAGAGGCGAAAGAATGTATGAGTTTGCTGATCGTCTGATCAACCTGGCACTGCCTCGTGTACGTGACTTCAGAGGTGTAAGCCAGAACTCTTTTGATGGAAGAGGAAACTACGCATTAGGAATCAAAGAACAGTTAATTTTCCCGGAAATCGAATACGATAAAGTGGATAAAGTCAGAGGTATGGATGTTATTTTCGTTACAACAGCCAACACAGACGAAGAAGCTCGTGAATTATTAACCTTATTTGGTATGCCGTTTAAGAAATAGTTAGGAGGGTTCCCATGGCTAGAAAGTCAATGGTATTAAAGCAACAGAGAAAACAAAAGTTTTCAACAAGAGAATATAGCCGTTGTAGGATTTGTGGACGTCCACATGCTTACTTAAGAAAATACGGAATCTGCAGAATCTGCTTCCGTGAGTTAGCGTACAAAGGACAGATTCCAGGCGTGAAAAAGGCCAGCTGGTAAGAATAGGGAAGGAGGAACAAACAATGACAATGAGCGATCCGATTGCAGATATGCTTACAAGAATCCGTAATGCAAACACTGCGAAACATGATACCGTAGAAATTCCTGCTTCTAAGATGAAGGTTGCAATTGCTGAAATCCTTTTAAAAGAAGGTTTCATCAAATCTTTCGACATCAAAGAAGAAGGTGCATATAACAACATCGTCGTTACATTAAAGTACGGACAGGACAAAAATGAAAAGATCATCACAGGTCTTAAGAGAATCTCTAAGCCGGGACTTCGTGTATATGCAAACTCAGAAGAACTTCCTAAAGTATTAGGCGGACTTGGAGTAGCGATTATTTCAACAAACAAAGGTGTTCTTACAGACAAAGAAGCAAGAAAAGAACACGTAGGCGGAGAAGTACTTGCGTTTGTATGGTAGGCATTGAGCACTTAGCGAAGCCGAGTGCAAGCGAGAGCTGAGGTTAGTGCGAAAGCCGTTCGGAGGAACTTAATGAGGGCGAGCCGCAGGCGAAGGCCGAATTTAGTGAACCGAACTTCCTTACAAAAGGCTTGCGCTAGCTTCAAACAAATTTTTAACTTGAATTTAAATTATTTTAAATCTATATACTTTATAATAAAACGAATTCTGAAAACAGAAAGGACGCATAGTCCTTTCCGACAATTTAAGGAGGTAACCTATGTCTCGTATAGGTAGATTACCAATCGATGTCCCTCAGGGAGTTGAGGTTAAGATTGAAGAAGGAAACAAAGTGACTGTAAAAGGTCCTAAAGGAACACTGGAAAAGAATCTTCCGGTGGAAATGGAAATTAAATTAGAAGACAACCAGATCGTGGTATCCAGACCGAATGACTTAAAGAAGATGAAATCCTTACACGGATTGACAAGATCTTTGATCGCCAACATGGTGACTGGAGTGTCTCAGGGATATGAAAAGAAGCTTGAAATCAACGGTGTTGGTTACAGAGCTTCCAAAAAAGGAAAAGAGATCACTTTTAACCTTGGTTTTTCACATCCGGTAGCAATGACAGATCCAGAAGGAATCGAAACTGAAATGGATGGTCAGAATATCATTATCGTTAAAGGTATTGATAAAGAAAAAGTTGGACAATACGCTGCGGAAATCAGAGAATTAAGAAAACCTGAACCTTACAAAGGCAAAGGTATTAAGTATGCTGATGAAGTTATCAGACGTAAAGTCGGTAAGACTGGTGCGAAGTAAAGGAGTGAGATAGGATGATTAAAAAACAGTCAAGAAGCAAAGTTCGTGTGAAAAAACATTTAAAGCTTCGTAATCATATTAGCGGAACAGCGGAAAAACCGCGTTTAAGCGTATTCAGAAGCAATAATCATATGTACGCTCAGATCATTGATGACACCGTTGGAAATACTTTGGTATCAGCATCCACTTTACAGAAAGACGTAAAAGCTGAATTAGAGAAGACTGACGATGTGGCAGCGGCAGCTCACTTAGGAAAAGTGATTGCTGAGAGAGCAGCTGCAAAAGGCATCTCCACCGTTGTTTTTGACAGAGGCGGATTTATTTATCAGGGAAAAATTAAAGCATTAGCAGACGCAGCACGTGAAGCTGGTCTTAAATTCTAACAGGAGGAAATCAAATGAAGCGTACAATGATCGACCCTAGCCAGTTAGAGCTGGAAGAAAAAGTTGTATCTATCAAACGTGTTACCAAGGTAGTAAAAGGTGGACGTAATTTCAGATTCGCAGCATTAGTTGTCGTTGGAGACAAGAACGGACACGTTGGTGCAGGATTAGGAAAAGCAATGGAAATTCCAGAAGCGATCCGCAAAGGAAGAGAAGCGGCTGCTAAGAAATTAGTAGAAGTACCGATTGACGAAAAAGGAAGTACACCACATGATTTCACAGGTAAATTCGGAAGTGCATCTGTATTATTAAAGACATCTCCGGAAGGTACAGGAATCATCGCAGGAGGTCCTTCCCGTGACGTATTGGAGCTTGCAGGATACAAAAATATCCGTTCCAAGTCTTTAGGTTCCAACAACAAGCAGAATGTTGTTTTGGCAACGATCGAAGGCTTAAAGAATTTAAAAACTCCAGAAGAAGTAGCAAAGCTTCGCGGAAAATCTGTAGAAGAGCTCTTAGGTTAGGAGGAACATTAAAATGGCAGATAAATTAAAAATTACTTTAGTAAAATCTACAATCGGTGCCATTCCAAAGCATAGAAAGACAGTGGAAGCTTTAGGACTTAAAAAGTTAAACAAGACTGTCGAAATGCCGGATAACGCAAGTGTCAGAGGAATGATTCATCAGGTTCAGCATTTAGTAAAAGTAGAAGAAATTTAATTGTAGATTAGGAGGTGCGAAGGATGGAATTATCAAACTTACGCCCTGCAGACGGATCTAAGCACAGCGATAACTTCAGAAGAGGTCGCGGACATGGTTCAGGAAATGGAAAAACTGCAGGTAAAGGACATAAAGGACAGAAAGCCCGTTCCGGCGGCGGAGTAAGACCGGGATTTGAAGGCGGACAGATGCCTTTATACAGACGTATTCCAAAGAGAGGCTTCACTTGCATTAACTCAAAACAGATCATTGGAATCAACGTATCAGCATTAGAAAGATTTGAAGACGGAGCAGAGGTTTCTGTAGAAACTTTAATGGAAGCAGGAATCGTTTCTAATCCGAAAGATGGAGTTAAAATTTTAGGCAGTGGAGAACTGACAAAGAAACTTACAGTAAAAGCAAATGCTTTCAGTGCAGGGGCAAAAGAAAAGATCGAAGCTCTTGGAGGAAAAGCCGAGGTGATTTAGTATGGCGAATGCATTGACAAATGCGTTTAAAAACAAAGAACTAAGGAAAAAGCTTGCGTTCACGGTGCTCGTTCTGATCGTCGTGCGCTTCGGGTCACAACTGCCGATTCCAGGAATCGATACTGCCCAGGTGACTGCTTATTTGAAGAGTACTTTAGGAGATTCATTCAATCTCCTGAACTCTTTCACCGGCGGATCCTTTTTGCAGATGTCAGTATTTGCTTTGAGTGTTACGCCTTATATTACATCTTCCATCATCATGCAGCTGATGACAATCGCCATCCCTGCATTAGAAGAAATGCAGAAGGACGGCGAAGATGGAAGAAAGAAAATTGCTAAGATCACGAGATACGTGACGGTTGTGCTGGGGCTTATTGAGTCTGCGGGCATGACGATCGGATTCAGCCGCAGCGGTGCGCTGGGTCCTGAACACACCAACTTTACCATTGTGACGATGATTATTGCCCTGACAGCAGGTGCTATCCTTGTCATGTGGCTCGGTGAACGTATCACGGAAAATGGTATTGGAAACGGTATTTCAATCATCCTGTTAATCAACATTGTATCAGGAATGCCGAAAGATTTTTATGCACTCTATAATCAGTTCATGAAAGGAAAACAGATCGGGCCGGCACTTATTGCAGGCTGTGTGATTGCGGCTGTTATGCTGTTCACTGTTGTGTTTGTTATCATCCTTTCAGATGCTGAGCGTCATATTCCGGTGCAGTATTCTAAGAAAGTTCAGGGAAGGAAAATGGTCGGCGGCCAGTCAAGCCATATCCCGCTGAAGGTGAATACAGCCGGAGTTATCCCTATTATCTTTGCTTCATCCATCATGCAGTTCCCGCTGATCATTCAGCAGCTGTTTAAGTATGAGAGCAATGGATTCATGGGAAAAGTTCTGCACAGTTTAAGTTCATCTACATGGTTTGATGCAAATCATCCGAAGAGGTCCTTAGGACTGTTGGTTTACATTGTTCTTGTTGTTATTTTTGCTTATTTCTATACATCGATTACATTTAATCCGTTGGAAATTTCAAATAACATGAAGAAACAGGGAGGTTTCGTACCGGGAATCCGTCCGGGCAAACCGACAGTGGATTATTTGAACAAGATCTTAAAATATATTATTTTTATAGGTGCAGCTGGATTAACGATTGTAGCAGTCATTCCGTTTTTCTTTAACGGTGTATTTAGTGCACAGGTTTCTTTTGGAGGAACTTCCATCATTATCGTGGTTGGAGTTATATTAGAGACTATCAAGCAGATTAAATCTCAATTGTTAGTGCAAAACTATACTGGTTTTTTAAATGACTAAATGTGCGATAAGCTGTAGGAATTCTACAGCTTATTTGTGCATTACATAATGTAAGGAGGATTCATTATGAAGATTATTATGTTGGGGGCTCCAGGAGCAGGAAAAGGAACTCAGGCTAAGCAGATTGCTGAGCAGTACAGTATTCCGCATATCTCAACCGGAGATATTTTCAGGGCCAATATTAAAAACGGAACAGAACTCGGCAAAAAAGCCAAAGAATACATGGACCAGGGACTGCTGGTTCCGGATGAGCTTGTAGTCGATCTTGTGGTTGACAGGATTGAAAAGGATGACTGCGGGAAAGGCTTCATTTTAGATGGATTCCCGAGGACAATTCCTCAGGCAGAAGCATTGGATTCAGCCCTTGCTGCAAAAGATATGAAAATTGATTTTGCACTGGATATCGAGGTGCCGGATGAAAACATCATCGACCGGATGTCCGGAAGACGTTCCTGCAAGGAATGCGGTGCTATCTTCCACGTAAAATATAATCCTCCGAAAACAGAAGGAATTTGTGATTTATGCAGCGGTGAGCTGATCCTCCGAGATGATGACAAAGAAGAGACAGTAAAGAAAAGGCTCAATGTATACCATGAGCAGACTGCACCGCTTATTTCCCACTATAAGGAAGCAGGCAGCCTCCATGTGATTGACGGCACAAGACACATCGATGTAGTATTTGATGAGATTAAAAGTATTTTAGAGGCATAAGATTAAGATGGCAGTGACGATCAAATCAAAAAGAGAAATCGAATTAATGAGAGAAGCCGGAAAGATCTTAGAGGAGACTCATGACCGTCTGGCTGAGATTATCAGACCGGGAATTTCTACTTTAGAGATTGACCAGTTCGGGGAAAAGATCATAAGGGAATACGGGTGTATTCCTTCTTTTCTGAATTATAACGGTTATCCCGCATCCATCTGTGTATCCGTCAATGACGAGGTGGTCCATGGAATTCCCAGAAAGGACCGGATCTTACAGGACGGAGATATTGTCAGTCTGGATGCAGGGGTCATCCATCAGGGATACCACTCTGATGCCGCACGGACTTACGGTGTCGGAGAAATCTCGGATGAAGCAGCCCGCCTGATCCGGGTCACAAAGGAAAGCTTCTTTGAAGGTATGAAGTTTGCCAAAGAAGGGAATCATTTATTTGACATTTCCGAGGCAATCCAAAGACACATCGAGAGAAACGGCTATTCCGTGGTAAGAGATCTGGTGGGCCATGGGATCGGAACACATCTCCATGAGGACCCGCAGATCCCGAACTTTAAAGGCCGGAGAAAAGGCATGAAGCTCAGAGCCGGGATGACACTGGCGGTTGAGCCGATGGTCAATGCTGGGACCTGGGAAGTCGAATGGCTTTCTGATGACTGGACTGTAGTGACGGCAGACGGAAGCCTTGCCGCCCACTATGAAAACACAATTTTAATTACCGAAGATGGTTACGAATTATTATCATTATCAAAGTAGAAAAAGGAGTCGGAAAAAATGGCGAAGTCAGAAGCAATTGAAGTAGAAGGAATTGTATTGGAAAAACTGCCGAACGCAATGTTCAAGGTAGAGATCGAGGGAGGACATGTGATTTTAGCACATATCAGCGGAAAGCTCAGAATGAATTACATCAAAATCCTTCCTGGTGACAAGGTAACTCTTGCACTTTCTCCGTATGATCTGTCAAAAGGAAGAATTATTTGGAGAGATAAATAAGAAAAGCCTTGAAAATTAAATAACATGATGATATAATTGAATCCGAACGTTTTGGGAAAGGAGAATTACAAGTGAAAGTTAGAGCATCTGTAAAACCTATGTGTGAAAAATGCAAGGTAATTAGAAGAAAAGGATCTGTCAGAGTCATCTGTGAGAATCCGAAGCACAAACAGAGACAGGGATAATTACTATGTTAAGATAGCAAAGATTCCTATCTTTGTTCTTTGTGTGTGTTTATATTACTGTATCCAAGGTACCATACAGTAATACTTTTTTTAGGCGGCTGCAGTATGGAACGCAGTTTTCATACTGATATTTATATAGATAAAATCGTAGTCAGGCTAGAGACATATATATCATTTCACCGTACGCGGATATATGGATTGCCCCTGAATAACATTAGAATGAATAATTTTTGGAGGAAGAAAAAACATGGCTCGTATTTCAGGTGTTGATTTACCAAGAGAAAAACGTGTGGAGATTGGACTTACCTATATTTATGGAATCGGTCTTACAAGCTCTAAGCGTATTTTATCAGAAGCAAATGTAAACCCGGATACTCGTGTACGTGATTTGACAGATGATGAAGTTCGCAGAATCAGCGAAGTAGTCTCTGAGTCACAGACAGTAGAGGGAGATTTAAGAAGAGAAATCGCTCTTAATATTAAGCGGTTAAAAGAAATAGGATCTTACAGAGGAAAACGCCATAGACAGGGACTGCCTTGCCGTGGACAGAAGACAAAGACAAATGCCAGAACATGTAAAGGTCCTAAGAAAACTGTTGCAAACAAGAAGAAATAACAGCAGAGTTATTGAACATCAAGTGTTTGATGACATACTTTGGACAGGAACACATGACACGCCCCGTTGGGTTGTCAGGTTTTCTGGCTGTTTAGTGGATATGGTTTAGTTTAAAGAAAGGTAAAGAGTTAATTATGGCTAAAGTTACAAAAAAAGCGGCTAAAAAGCGTGTGAAAAAGAATGTTCAGCACGGACAGGCACACATTCAGTCATCTTTTAATAATACAATCGTTACATTAACTGATGCTCAGGGAAATGCTCTTTCTTGGGCCAGCGCAGGTGGATTAGGATTCAGAGGATCCAAGAAATCTACTCCTTATGCGGCACAGATGGCTGCTGAGACAGCAACAAAAGCAGCATTAGTACACGGTTTAAAAACAGTGGACGTTATGGTAAAAGGACCGGGATCAGGAAGAGAAGCAGCAATTCGTGCTTTATCAGCAGCTGGTCTGGAAGTTACAAGCATTAAAGATGTAACACCGGTACCTCACAACGGATGTCGCCCACCAAAACGCAGAAGAGTTTAATTAGGAGGAATTTGAAAGATGGCAATAGATAGAACTCCAGTCTTAAAAAGATGTAGATCCTTAGGCCTCGATCCTGTATTTTTAGGAATCGACAAAAAGTCTAACAGAACCTCAACAAGAGGAAACAGAAAAAAGAGTGAATACGGACTTCAGCTTCGTGAAAAACAGAAAGCAAAGTTCATCTACGGTGTTTTAGAGAAACCGTTTAGAAATTACTATGCAAAAGCTGAAAAAATGAAAGGTCAGACAGGTGTTAACCTTATGACACTTCTGGAGCTGAGACTTGACAATGTATTATTCCGTCTTGGATTCGGAAGAACAAGAAAAGAATGCAGACAGATCGTTGACCACAAGCATGTGCTTGTAAACGGCAAAACTGTCAACATTCCATCTTACAGAGTATCTGTAGGTGATGTGATCGAGATCAAAGAAAATCACAAGACTTCTCCTAGATACAAAGAAATTTTGGAAGTGACCGGCGGAAGAATGGTACCTTCTTGGTTAGAAGCAAACCAGGAAGCGTTAAGCGGAACTGTAAAAGAAATTCCTACAAGAGAAGAAATCGACGTTCCTGTAAATGAGACTCTGATCGTCGAGTTATATTCTAAGTAATCGTAATAACCCTCAACAAATTCCTAACCCAGAAGGAGGGCTTAAATGTTTGAATTTGAAAAGCCAAATATTGAGATTAGTGAGATTTCTGAAGATAACCGCTTTGGGCGTTTTGTAGTCGAGCCGTTAGTGCGCGGCTACGGAACGACGCTCGGGAACTCTTTGAGAAGAATCATGCTCTCATCCCTGCCCGGTGCTGCAGTCAGTGCTGTAAAGATCAAGGGTGTGCTGCATGAGTTCAGTTCTGTCCCGGGAGTGAAAGAGGATGTCCCTGAGATTATCATGAATATCAAATCCCTGGCGATTAAGAATAACAGTTCAACAGACGAACCAAAACAGGCCTTTATTGAATGCTCTGGAAGCGGTGTCGTAACTGCCGGTGACATCAAGGCTGACAGTGATATCGAGATCTTAAATCCTGATATGGTCATCGCTACATTAAGCGGAGATGATGCACATCTGGATATGGAACTTACGATCACAAAGGGCCGTGGTTATGTGGGTGCTGACAAAGCAGACAAGGACGGCAACTCTATTGATGAGATCGCAGTAGATGCGATTTATACTCCGGTAGAGCGTGTGAACTTAAAGGTTGAAAACACCCGTGTAGGACAGGTGACAGATTATGATAAGCTTACTTTGGATGTCTTTACAAACGGAACACTTTCACCGGATGAGGCGGTCAGCCTGGCTGCAAAAGTATTGTGCGAACACCTGAACCTCTTTGTAGATCTCTCCGAAAATGCCAAGACTGCAGAAGTTATGGTAGAGAAGGAAGATGATGAAAAAGAGAAGGTTCTGGAGATGAGCATTGACGAACTGGAACTGTCCGTTCGTTCTTATAACTGCCTGAAGAGAGCAGGTATCAATACAGTAGAAGAACTGACCAACAAGACTTCAGAAGATATGATGAAGGTCCGCAATCTTGGACGCAAGTCATTGGAAGAAGTTTTAGCAAAATTAAATGAACTTGGATTGGCATTAAATTCAGGTGACGAATAAAAAGATACGAAAAAGACCCGCCTAGGCTGAAGGTATGAAGTAGGCATGGCGAAAAATCACAGGAGGTCATTACAATGGCAAAGTATAGAAAATTAGGAAGAACATCTTCTCAGAGAAAAGCATTATTGCGTTCACAGGTAACAGATCTTTTATATAGAGGAAAAATCGTTACAACTGAGGCAAAAGCAAAAGAGATCCGCAAGATCGCTGAAAAGCTGATTGCTATGGCAGTCAGAGAAAAAGATAACTTTGAGACAGTTACTGTTGATGCTAAAGTGGCAAAGAAAGACAGCGACGGAAAACGTGTCAAAGAAGTTGTAGACGGAAAGAAAGTTACTGTATATGAGACAGTAAAGAAAGAAATCACAAAGGATATGCCTTCCCGTCTTCATGCTAGAAGACAGATGTTAAAGGTGTTATATCCGGTGAAGGAAGTTCCGACAGAGCTTGCCGGTAAGAAAGCCAATACAAAGAACATTGATCTTACAGAAAAATTATTCAATGAATATGCACCGAAGTATGCCGACAGAAATGGTGGGTATACAAGAATCGTCAAGATCGCACAGCGTAAAGGTGACGGTGCTTTAGAAGTACTGATCGAGTTAGTATAATAAGAGCCATTCAAACAATAGGCAATCATCAATTTACTGGTGATTGCCTATTGTTTTATACATTTGGCAGTCTGAAGGAGCAGGAGTTTATTCCTGCTCTTTTTTGTTCGAATACTGGCGATTGTACACAGCATATGCGACTGAGTGGTATATAAATTTAACTGAGTGGTTATTATATAGACTATCATTTCTTTTATAATTAAGACCTAAAAGAAGAAAAATTGACAGTACAAAGGGGTTGAATACATTGAACATATTGCCGCGTATCGCAGTATGTGAGGACGATAAAAGTGATATTTTACAGTTCAAGGACAGTTTTGATAAAGCAATTAACAAGTTTTTAATGAAATGCAGTGTTGAATATTTTTTTAACGGAGATAAGCTGCTGGCAGCTGTCAGGAATGGAAAAATATACGACCTGATTATTTTAGATATTATAATGGATGAATTGGATGGGATTGAGACGGCAAGGTGTATCCAAGAACTTTTGCCGGATGCAGAAATCGCATTCTTTTCTTCATGCCGTGATTTTGGGCCAGAGGCATTTTCCATGAATGCGCTCCACTATCAACTGAAACCTGTTACTGCCAGAAAAATAGAAGAACTGCTGCTTCGTTATTCTGAAAAGAAAAAAAATCCTATCAGCTTTTTGACGATACAGGCAGGAGAACGAATCTATAAATTTCCAATTCACAGGATCCAGAAGCTGCAGAGCAGCAACAAAGGGGTTGATGTGTACATAAGCGGACAGAAAGAACCTCAGTGGATCCCTGTTCCCTTAATAAAAGTGCAGGATCAGCTTAAGGATAAGAGACTTTTAAATATTTCACGGGGACTGATCGTGAACCTGGATTTTATTTTATGCATTGATAAAGAATTATGTAAGTTTAAAGACGGAACATCCTCGCTGATCAGCAGGAAGATCCGCCGGGAAGTGAGGAAAGCATATAATGATTATTTGTTTGGAGATATAGAAAAGGGGAACTGAACACATGATAATAATATATTTTATGATTCAGATTATAGGATTCCTTTTACAGGCGCTTCCTGCCGCCTTCTTATGTCTGTACGCCTTTTATGATTCGGAATGGCATCTGTCAAAGAAGAAAACATATATAGGAGGCTTTAGTATCTTTCTTGCAGGAGCCGTCATATTCGCAGGCATGGAGATGTTATCTTATATGAAAAGCGGCTGGGACATACAGTGGATTGGAAATATATCAATGAGTGTATGCATTGTTTTATTTGGAAGTTTCTTTTTTTGGAACATCTGTGAAGAAGGACATAAGCAATTCTTTATACTGATGCTTCTTACCCATTACAGTGCCATTGAATACTCTGTCTCGACTGTTTTGACCAGCAGTTTTAAATTTCCAGTACATCATTCCATTGCTGATCATATGGTATATTCCGAATATACGATTGCCATCTATGCCGTTTTGTTTTTGGTGACATTTCCAATCATGTGTTTTTTCATTAATTATATCCGGAAGCACATACTCTACAGGATGAACAGCAGAGAAGTGAAACGCGGCTGTTATTATGGAGGAACCGCGCTGGTTCTTTATTGTATCAGCATGATTGTACTGAGCACAAGAGTGTATTCCCAGTTCCGGCTTATGGAGATCATATGTTTTCTCCTCACCCTGATTTTTACTGACATAACAATCTATTTTATTTATTTTGAGGAGATCAGGCTGGCCAAAGAGAAATATCAGTTAGAAGAACAGCTCAGAACTTTTGATGGGAGTTATAAAAAAATCACTGCCGGGATCGAGGAAGCAAGAAGGGCAAGACATGATATCAGGCATCATTTAAATACAATCAGCATGTTGAACAGGGAGAGAAGATACGAGGAACTGGATGAGTATCTGAAAAGTTATACGGTCAGCTTTCATAAGCTTGAGGACAAGCAGATATGCGGCTACGCGACCGTTGACGGAATATTGAAATATTACATAGACAAGGCTGACAAGAAGGGGATCGCTGTAAAAACAGATTTATCAACGATCAAGGAAAGCTATAATTTTGACATTATGGATTTAACTGTTCTTTTGGGAAACCTGATGGAAAATGCTATTGAATCATGTGAGCACCTGGACAGTGGAGAATCTTATATCAGCATTACGATGAAAAAAGTAAATGTTTCTCTGCTGATACAGGTAGAAAACAGCTGTGATCAGAAAGCAGAAGAGATTTCTGATTTTATGGATGAAAGCTATTTCAGCTCCACAAAGCATACGAGACTGAAGGGGATCGGTCTGAAAAGTATGAGGCTGATTGCAGAAAAATACGGGGGAAGTGCAGAGTTCAAGAGAAAGGGAGGGGTATTTACATCAAGATTTGTGCTGAATATTCCGTAATATAAAAGCCTGCCTTCCCAATGGAGGGAAAATATGCCTGAGTGGCACGGCTTGAAGGATACTTTTGACTTAAAATTAAATATATACTCACAAAGGCACCCATAAAACAAAAGGTGCCTTTTGGCGATAGCTTTTGTACTAAAAAACAAGGATCAAAATTATGATAGGGGAGAGTTGGTCATGAAATTGAAAGGGGAAACTAAGTCTGTAAGCATAAAAAAGGCCGCAATGCGCTTTACCAGCTGGGTATTAACGGCTTCCATGCTGGGAGTCATGCTGCCGGGATCTATCTCAGAGAAAACTGTTTATGCGGATACAACGATCACAGAGGCCGGAAAAACCTACGGAACCGGAACTTATGTAATCAATGCCGGCACTTATACGGCACCGGCAGGTAAAAGCGGAATAGCAGTCAATCCCGGCGCCAGTGTTACGTTAAAGGTGAATGGAAATGTAACGATCAGAGGGGGCAATGCCAGCGGAAGAACCGGCGCCGGAGCCGGCATAGAAGTTCCCGGAGATGCGACTTTGATCATCCGCGGAAGCGGCAGTCTTACCCTGCAGGGAGGCAGTGCGGCAGGAGGAGCAGACGGAAGCAAAGGCAATGACGGGGACAAGAGCAATGAAACCCGCGGAGGTCTCGGAGCATTCGGCGGAGTCGGAGGCGGCGGAGCCGGAGCAGGCCTTGGAGGCAAGGGAGGAAATGGCGGAACAACAGGAGCAAATCCCGGAGATTCCGGTAATAAAGGAAGCGGAGGCGGATCAGGCGGCACGATATATGCACTGGGAGATGTCACAATCACCGCTTCCGGAGGAAGCGGAAGCAGCTACGGCGGAGCCGGAGGTGAGAGTGGAAATGCGGCACAAAAAGATGGTCCTACTGCCTTAAAAGACGACCTTGGCTGGGGCGGCGGAGGCGGCGGAGGCGGCGGTGGAGCCGGATATCCAGCAGCAGCAGTCGGCGGCGGAGGTGCCGGAGGAGGTGCCGGAGGCAATGGAGGTACCGGAGGATTTGACAAGAATGGAAATGCAGCCGATGTTCATGCAGGCGGAGGCGGAGGCGGCTGCGGCGGCCGGGGATACGCAAACGGAGCCGGGGGCCTCGGAGGAAAGAGACCACAGCACGGCGGAGAAGGGGAAGCAGGCGGGCCGGATGCAGACGGCAATTTTACCGGAGGTAACGGAGGTTCCGGAGACGGCAGCAGCGGGCCGGGTAAAAAGGGCGGAGACGGCGGAAGCGCTTCTTCCGGAGGCAACGCAGGTTATTATTATAAAAGTACCCACAATTCATACAGCGGAAACCTGGGAGGCGGCAGCGGATATGGGGGCGGAAGCGGAGGCACCTACCGCACAGCCTATGATGTAAGAGATGCCTCTGTCACGATGAGTCCAAGCTCTTTTACCTATGACGGTACTGCCAAAAATCCGGTTCCTGCTATTAAGCATGGGTCAACCACGATAGACAACAGTAAATACACAGTTAAAACAGAAAATAATGTAAATGCCGGCAATGGGCTGATGACGATTACGGGTGCGGAGAAGTTCGGGGAGACGTTCATTACAACGGGAGAGATTGAGAAAACTTTTGCCATAGCCCGGGCCAATTTTACACCTGGCATCACATTTAATAAAACATCTATTACATATGGAGAGAATTTTACGGCTTCCCTGACCAATAATCCGGGAAAAGGAGCTGTTACCTGGTCTGTGATTAGCGGTACAGCGAATATTGTAAAAAATGATGATGTGGGAATGTCGGTAACCGTCACTCCGACCAGTGCAAAACCAGTGCAGCTGAAAGCAGTCACTGCGCAGACGACAAACTATAATTCCTGTACGGAAAACAGTACATCCGTCACTGTGAATCCAAAGAATGTGTCAGATATAACGGTAGAAGCGATTGCAACCCAGACGTTTACAGGCGATGGGATCACACCTGAACCAGTGGTAAAAGACGGGAGCAAAACATTAGTAAAAGATACGGACTATACAGTCGGGTATGCCAATAATACTGACAGTACAAGCAAAAGCGGGAAGCGGGCAGAGGTAAAGATTACAGGGAAGGGAAATTACACAGGAAGCAGAACGGATTACTTTACGATCGCCAAGGCAAAGCTGAGCGATGCCGCGATCACAAAAAAAGCACCGGATCTGGTGTATAATGGGGCAGCTCAGTTATCTGATCCCACACTGGTATTTAACGGACATGAATTAAAAAAGGATGAGGATTATGAGATCAACAGCGGAACAAACAATATCAATGTGGCATCCGATGGTTCTTATGCCTCTGAGACTCTGACGGGTCTTGGGAATTTCCAGGGAGATGTGGCTGATATAAAGTTTAAGATAACACCGGATACAATCTCCGATGCTGATAATGATGTTCAGATCACAAAGCTTCCGGCCAATGTAGTATTTAATGGAAAAACGCAGGAAGACAGTGAACCGGAACTAAAATATAAAGGGAAGCTGCTGACAAAAGGAAAGGATTATAACCTTATATATGACCATGATACAACAAAAGAAGTGGGAACGGCGGATATCACAATTCAGGGTATTGGAAACTTTAAGGATACCAGACCTGCTTCCTATAAGATAACACCTGCAACTTTGACTGTAACAGCAGATTCCGGCCAGAAGAAGTACTACGGTACCACGGACCCGGACGTATATACTTACAGCTACAGCGGTGATTTTGAAGGATTTAAGCCTATATTTGCCGGGGCATTGGTACGGGATGAGGGAGAGATTCTGGGAGCTTATCCGATTCGTCAAGGCTCGCTGAAACTGGATGCCGATGAGTACGTCAATCACAACTATACATTAAAATACGTAGAAGATTCTTTTCAGATTGAGGTTTATGACGGATCTGATGCAGACGCCCATACGGAAGGTACAAAGACAGACCATGACTGGTATACTTCTGTAGCCAGGATTACAGCACCGGAAGGATATAAAGTCAGCTTAAATGACGGACTTCTGAATAATACATGGACAGAATTTGTAACCTATCCTGACGGGGACTATGCAAAAGACGGTGTGACTTATTATTTGAAGCGTGATATAGATGATGCGGTAAGTTCAGCAAAAAACATTAAATATAAACAAGATACAAAGATGCCGACCGGGTCTGTCATCATTGATACAGATGCATGGACGGAACTTTTAAATAATATTTCTTTTGGATTGTTTTTCAACAAACCTGTAGAGGCACACATTTATGGAGCTGACACACTGAGCGGTGTCCAAAGTGTAGCTTATATAGAAAGCGGGAAAGAACTGACCTTTGATGAACTTGAGGAGATTCCGGATAAAGAGGACAAAACTGAAGATACACAGGTGTGGTGGGAAGAAAGCAAGACTGCTACGGTAGAAAAAGACCACGGAATCATTTATACAAAAGTGAAAGATATGGCGGGAAATGTGTCTTACCGTTCCACAGAAGGTATCGTCTATGATACGGATAAACCGATTCTTACGGCCGGCTATGAGCTGGACGGGAAATGGACAAAAGAAGAAAATCCTGTTATTAAGGGAAATGTAAAAGATGAACTTTCCGGGCTGAAAGAAAGATATGTTACCTATACCATGGACGGACATGAACCGCAGGTTATCAACACAGATGCCGACGGCAACTTTATAATCGAGCATCTCCCGGACGGAAATTATAATCTGACAATCAGCGCCAGGGATAAAGCCGGCAATGATGCCGATCCGGTTGTTTTCCGGGTAATGAAAGACACAGTAAAACCTAAGCTGGAACTTCTGGGTGACACAGTCACGATCCGTCCCAAGCAGACGATTACATTTAAACCTGCTACAGGATGTTCCGGGGCTTCAAAAGTAGAGATCTATGTCCCTGGCAAAGACGGAGAAGACGGGACATGGAGGGAAGTTGAAGATGGCCTGGCGGACGGGTATACAGCTACAGAAAATGATGTGGCTTACAGGTTCCGTGTTCATGACGCAGCAGGAGGAATATCCGAACCTGAGGAAATGAAGTTTACAAATATTGATTCCGTGGCGCCTGAGATAAAAACATGGGCTTATGCAGATCAGGATGAAGAAAAACAATATGAAGAAAACTCTTGGACAAACCGGAATATTACGGCAGCGTTCCGCAACACAAAAAATAATATGGGAACGAGTCTTTATGAGTGGAAACTGGATGACGGAGTTTACCAGAAGATTTTGCCAAAGGATCAAATATGCCGGATTCCTGAGATGACCCTGGAAGGGGAGCATAAGATCACAATGAGAATTACAAGCGAAGGCGGTCTGAAGAGCGAAGAAGCCGTTTTAAGAATAAGAAAGGATGATACCTCTCCGAAAGCCCAGGTTCAGGTAAAGGACAGTATCAGCAATGAGATTCTTCACACAATCACCTTTGGTCAAATGTTCAGGGAACGCCAGAAAGCAGAAGTTTCTGCAGAAGATGTCATAAGCAGCGGTACATCCAGCGGAGTTAAAAAGGTAGAATATTTTATTCTGCAAAGTGAGAAAGACCAAAAGCTTGTCAGCTATCCTACAACGGCTGAAGAGCTGGAGGAGATGGCAGCAGGAAAATGGACGGAAGCTTCCAGCTGTATGATTGATCCGGACAGGACCTATGTCGTATATGCAAAAGCTACAGACCTGAGCGGAAACATCGGGTATGCCGGAAGCAACGGACTGATGCTTGATGCCTCCGGGCCGGCGGTAGATATCAACTATGATTATGATGGAAAATGGACCTATAATGCAGTGATCAGCGGAACCATAGATGATAACTTGTCCGGAACCGGGAATTTATCTTATCAGATTGATGACGGAGAAGCGAAATCCTTAGACTGTTCAGGAAACAGCTTCAGTATCGGGAATTTTCCGTTGGGAAAACATACCGTGAAGTTTCAAGCCGAAGATATGGCAGGCAATACAACGATGAGTGATGAAATCCGGGTATGGCAGGATGAAGATATGCCGGAAATCCAGGTTCAGGGAAAAGATGAAGTGAAACCATATAATATGGTGGACATTGATGCGGAACACTCCGGTGAATCCGGAATCGGAAAAATTCTGGTGAGATTGGAAGACGGAGAATGGGAAGATATTTCCGAGACATACCAGGACGGCTACAAAGCCAGACAGAACGGAACTTATACATTCCGTGTTGTGAGCGGGGCCGGGAAATATGCGGAAGCTAAGATCAGTTTCAGTCATATTTTTGTAGACGAACTCATACCGGTGATTGAGGCAGTGGATAAGGACGGCAGAAAAATTGAGAATAACGGCTGGACAAACAATGAAGTCAGCATCAAAATGCACAATGATCCGGCGAATGTAGAAGGTCTGAAATACTATTACCGGACAAGCAAAGATGGAGAATGGAAGCTGTCTGATGCAGCAGACAAGGGAGTTCTGACACTGACGGCAAAAGATCCCGGTGACTATTATTATGAATTTAAAGCGGCCCTCTCAGATGACTCAGAGGAATCAAAGCCGGCTGTTTTTCAGCTGCATATTGATCAAAAGAAGCCGGACGGAGAAATTCAAATAGAGAATCATTCTTCCGGCGGATGGAGAGAATTTCTGAATATGGTAACGTTCGGAAACTTCTTCAGGGAAGAAAAGCGTTTTGTTATCACAGCCAAGGATGAGGACAGCGGTGTTGATGAGAGCGGAATCAGCTATTTTGTCAGGGAGAGCAAAGAAAATGAAAGTATGGATGATACTCCTGTTCTGTCCAGTAATATCGAAGAGTTTGTAAAGGGCCGGTGGACCAATAAGACATCGGGAACCTTGTCTTTGGGGCACGCATATATTATTTATGCAAAGATTCAGGACAGAGCCGGAAACATCAAATATATTTCCAGCGACGGAATCATTGTTGATGATATCAAACCTGAAGTCAGCACTTCACATGACAGTGAAAAATGGATCACAGACAAAAATGAAAAAGTGAAGATTAATGTAAGGGATCCGCTGGCCGGATTTGATCTCAGCCAGACTGCTGTCAGCTATCAAATAGGTGAGGCAGACGCAAAAGCTGTGTCTTCTTTGGAAGACGGAGGATTTACGATCGCCGCAGATGAATTTAAAGAGGGAGAAAATATCGTAAAGATACAGGCAGAAGATCAGGCAGGCAACCGGGCTCAGGAACTTTCTTTTGTAGTGAAGAAGGATACAAAGAAGCCGGATCTGTCCGTAGAACCTGAAAACTTATCCGGAGTTGCTGCGCAGAACATACTGACAATAGAACCGGATGCAGGAACCTCGGGAGTGAAAAAGGTTGAGATTCTTTATCCTGAAGCCGATATGTGGCGCGATATTACCGATGAGTATCAGACAGGATTCCCGGTAAGGCTTAACGGAACCTATAAAGTGCGTTTTACAAACGGAGCAGGAAAGGAGACTTATCAGAATGTGGCAGTGTCTAATCTGGATTCCCTCCAGCCGGTTGTGTCTGTAAATGCAGTGGATGAAGAAGAAAATCCATATCTCTCCGATGTCTGGACAACAGAGGATATTGCGGTATCTTTCAGCAATAAGTCCAACAATGAAGGCGATACCAAATATGCATATAAGTTAGGCAAAGATGCAGCTTATCAGGAAATTAAGCCGGATAACAAAGGAATATGCACATTGAAAGTCGATCAGGAAGGAATAACAGAGATATATTTCAGGATCACCAGCCGAACCGGAGTAGAAAATGATGAGACAAAGTTCATTGTAAAAAAGGATACCAAAGGTCCTAAACTGGATGTCTCTATGCTTGAGGGATGGACAAACAGACAGACAGTGAGTATACAGGCAGAGGATGAAGGATGCGGATTAGCACCTGCAAATGCGTATTCCTTTGACGGCGGAAGTACATGGGTAAATTCACCGGACAAGGAATTTGTAAAGAGCACACAGCTTACAGTCATGGCAAAAGATGCGTTGGGAAATATCAGCAGTAAAAATGTATCAGTTAAGATGGATGATATGGAGCCGGTGATTGATCAGGCAAAACAAAATATTGACGACTGGGCAGAATCGAAAGCGGTAATAGCAGTGATTGACGATCCTGTGGACAGTGACGGCCTTTCTGTAGCCAGTGACATTAAAATGGCTTTTGTAACATCAAAGAATCCATATAAAAATGGAAAGATTGCCAAGACCTCTCCCGGACTTTCGGATTATACGATGTCCAAGGTGAAAGGAAATACATGGAAGACTGTGAATGATATTAAAGAAACGTTGGGGATTGAGAATGATGATAACTATTGGATCGTTGCCGCTGACAATGCAGGAAATATAAGTGCGACATCTCTTCTTGTGAACAAGATTCTCGAGGAGGAAGAAGACCCTAAGACAAATCAGGAAGGACCTTCAGGCAGCAATGGAGGAGAATCAGCGGGACAGGAAGGAGGAGGCAGCCAAAACGGCGGCTCCTCCGGCGCTAATCAATCCAATGGTAATCAATCAAACGGAAGTCAATCCGGCGGCAATCAATCCAATGGGCAGAACAGCGGTCATTCAAAAGACGATATGAAAAAGCCGGAGAATTCTTCAGCGAAGCAGAAAAATGACAAAATAAAAGAAACATCCTTGAAAAAAGAATTGGAAGAAAACTTAAAAAAAGCGAAAACAGAGAAGGAAAAGAAAAAAGCATATCTTAATTATCTGGAAAAGCTGATGAAGAGCGGGACTTTAAATGAGAAGGAACGCAAGGTTGTACAATCTGCTATTGACGAGCTGAAATCGCCTGAGAACGATAAGAAAAAGCTGAAAGAAATTCAGGAATTACTGGACAGCGGAGAACTCAGCAGTGAAGAAGGACTAAAACAGCTTCAGGATATGGATTCGCTTTTAAGCAAAGAAGAGGCTTCAGGAAAAGAGAAGGAACATTTCGGAGGCTTTATGACCGCTGTGGGTATCATAGCTTTGATTTCTGCAGCAGGAGCAGCAGGTTTTGCAGTCAGAACCAGAAAGAAATACAAAGAGGTTCAGAAGAAAACCTCAAAAAAAGGGAGTGAATAGGTTATGAGGGGAGCGAGAAGATTACAAAAAGGGAGCGTAAAAAGAACAGCGGCAGCCGTAATGGCTCTGATACTTCTTGCTGTACAGGCCCTGCCCGGAGAGCATTTGAGTGCAGCGGCAGACAGTAAGGACACGAAGGATCTTCCTGTTCAGGTACTTACAGGAGAAGGTCCTTATGAACTTACAAGGACAGATGTGTTATACAAAATTAACGGCAGCCGGACGGTAAACGGCAGCAATGATTCCGGGGCCATTGAAATTAAAGGATCAGGCAACTATTATCTGGAAGTGACCGGTACTGTGAATCTGAATGGGGCAAATGCTTCAGGAGCAATCGGAGCTACGGCCGGTATTCATCTTCCGAAAGGAGCGGTGCTGACTATCTCAGGGACGGGAACCGTCAACGCCGTCGGGGGCAATGCTACCAACGGTGAGGACGGAGAGAAGGGAGAGGCAGGAGGATTAATTGATTCACCACCTGGAGGAAGAGGAGGTTTCGGAGGCGGCGGAGCCGCTGCCGGAATCGGAGGTAACGGAGGCTTTGGAGGAAAAGGAGGCAACAGTGGGCAGCATGCGCCTGCTGCTGATCCCAAAAACAATGGGGAAAGCAGCGGAGCTTTATACTTAAAAGGAACGGTTAAGATCCATGCCAAAGGAGGTTCCGGAGGAAACGGAGGCTCCGGAGGCAGAGGGGGAGGAGGCTTAATAGTAATTTCGGGGATTATAAATGCCGGATGGTCAGGAGCCGGAGGCGGCGGAGGCGGCGGAGGCGGTTATCCTGCTGCCGGGATCGGCGGAGGCGGCGCTGGCGGAAGCGGAGGCGGTGGAGCCGGTGCTGGAGATTCAAACGCTGAGAGTATCTTTACCTGTACCCGTTTTGCTGTCTACGGTGGAAGCGGAGGCGGAGGCGGAGTTGGATACGGAAACGGCGGAGGCGGATCCGGAGGGAAAAATGCCTATGTTTATCAGTTACCTATGCCGTCCATATATGATCCGACTCAGTCTGGCCCGGGAGGCGCAGGTGCTACTGCCGGAAATAAAGCAGGCGACGGAGCAGAGACACATATCAAAGGGGATGTCATCTATGGGAATGATTTCAGCGGAGGAAAAGGATACGGCGCAGATGGAACAACCCCGGGAAAGGGAGGGGCAAAAGGCTCAAGTCGTCCCGGAGGAAATGGATCAGCTGCCGGAACCGCCGGAAATGGAGGAACGTTTATATACTATACGATGAACACCGTCTATTCCGGAGCACGGCAGCTGACCAATGGCGTATCAGCCAATGCAGAAAATATTGGTTCCGGAGGCGGAACCGAAGGCGGATACGGAACCAGCCAGGTGAAGATGTACACCATAGACGATGTGAATGCCACGGTGGATCCCAAAACCAGAGAATATGACGGAAATCCTTTGATACCGAAGGTGAAGGTGGTCGGAAAGGATGGCAAAGACATTGGGTCTGACGCATATAATCTGAAATGGCCATCGGATTTTCTGAACGTAGGAAAATATGAGGTTGGACTGGAGGGAAAAGGAAGTCCGAATTTCAGTAATTATCTGGAGGGAAGTACTACATTAAATTACGAAGTAACCAAGGGAAGTTTTAAACCGGTAATCTCCCTGTCAACTTCCAAGGTGAGCATAGGTTCTGAGATGACGGCAACACTGCTGAATAACGAAGGCCACGGGGAAGTTACATGGACTGTGGACGAAGGCAGTGACCGTGTAGAACTGAGCAGCACCCACGGAGACAGCATTCAGATCAAAGCAAAGGAAAAAGGAAAGTTTAAGATTCATGTAAGCGTCGCAGAAACTGCAAACTATAAGGCTGCTCTCAGTGATCCAAAAGAAGCGGAAGTGACGCCGGAGGGAGTGGATAATTTCCAGCTTTCCGGGATTAAAGACAAGCCTTATACGGGAAAAGAAATTATGCAGGACGATCTTGTGGTTAAGATGAAAGAAAAAACACTTACACTCGGCAAAGACTATAAAGTCGAATATGACAATAATGTCGAGCGGGGCGAGGCTGCGATGAAAATCATAGGGATTAATGACTATGACGGGGAGATTACGACCTGCTTCTACATTAACAGGGCGGACATTAAGGACGCGGCTGTCACAAAACCGGGCAACCTTACATTTACCGGAGAAGAACAGACGAGCAGGCCGTCAGTAACCTTCAACGGGAAGCTTTTGAAGGAGGATGTTGATTACACAGTAAATTATGATGAAATGATCAGCGGCCATGTGACAGTAACCATTGTCGGAAAAGGAAATTTCACTGGGACCAAAGAGACATCCTATGAAATTCTTCCGGCGGATATCAATACGCTGGATGAGTACAAGATTGAGCAAATCCCAAAAGTCATCTATACCGGAAAACAGCAGAAACCGGATGTGAGGGTTTCTTATAAGGGTAAGAATCTGACGGAGGGAACGGATTATAAGGTAGAATACCAGCAAAATGTAAATGCCGGTACTGCAGCAGCCAAAATAACAGGAACAGGAAATTACAAAGGAAGCAAATCCGCAGCCTTTGAGATAGAAAAGGCCGTTCTTACGGTCAATCCGGACAGCGGGCAGTGGAAATATGCAGGCGGCAGCGACGGTGAAATTACATTTACCTACAGTGGAAATCTCAATGGGGATCATCCGGAATTTGACCCGGATACCCGGCTTGAAAGGGCAGAGGGAGAAGATCTCGGAACTTATGAGATCACTCTTGGCACACTTTCATTAAAGAGCGGGGGAATCAACGATAACTATACACTGGCTATGGGGGACAGGACTACCTATGAGATCCGGGCGTTCAACACAGAGGCGGAAGCAGCTATTGACGGTCATATGGGACTGGACGGATGGTATAACAAAGAAAAGATCAAGATCAAGGCACCGGATGGTTATCTGATTTCTTTTAACAGTGATCCTGCCGGAGCATGGTCTGAATATGTCGTTCCCACTGACGGAGATTATTCTGACGGTATGCCGTATTATTTAAAGAAGGCAGATACCGGGTATGTATCACAGAGCAAAACGATCAAGTTTAAACAGGATACAGAAAACCCGGTATCCCGTATTGAAGTCAATCAGGCAAAATCATGGACAGGACTGTATGAATTCCCGAAGTTTAAAACCTATTTCAGTGCGAAAACCCCGGTACAGGTCAGTGTCTATGGAGATGATGATCTGAGCCAGATAGGAGAGGTACAGTGGTATGCATCCAGAGAAATCCTCGGCAGGGATGAACTTGAGGACCTTTCATCATCTGACTGGAATAACAATACAGATTTTGTTTTAGATCAGGATGAGAAGTACATCATCTATACAAAGGTTGTTGATAAGGCAGGGAATATTGATTTCGGGCGGAGTGATGGATTTGTCATTGACAGTATCGATCCGGTGATTACGTACCGTTATCCGAAAGAAGGAGTCTGGACAAGTGAAACACAGCCGGAGTTTCAGGTAAAAGCAGTGGATGACAATTCAGGTCTGAAGGACCGGTATGTGGATTATGACATTGAAGGGAAAATACAGCTCCTGGAATTAGATGAGAATGACAGTGCAGAAATCAAAAATATGCCCGACGGAGATTATTATGTAAAGCTGAATGCTCAGGATAATTCAGGAAATAAGGCTGAGGTTCCTGTCCATGTCATGAAAGATACGGTAAAGCCTTCTATAAAAGTAAGCGGAAATATTGAAGAGTATGCTACTGAGCAGGAGGTTAAAATTAATCCGGCGGTCGGAGCATCGGGAGTGGAAAAAGTTTATATGCAGTTTGCAGAAAAAACAGATGACTTTGATCCGGACGGCGAGTGGGAAGATATTACGGATGACTATAAGGATGACCAGATCTATGTGGCTCACAAAAATGGAACATATTATTTCAAAGTAAAGAGTGTGGTAGGCCTCAGCTCTGATACGACAAGCATTTCATTTACAAGGATCGACAAGACCAGACCGGTTGTATCCATAGAAAGTACAAAGGCGGATAAGTCACAGTTTAACGACAATGACTGGACAAACCGGCAGGTGAAAATAAAGGTCAGAAATCATGCGAAGAATCTTGGAACCAGCGTATATGAGTATCGTTTAAACGGACAGGAATGGAAAAAAGCTGAACCGGAAGATGATATTGTAAACTTGAGTATGGAAAAACAGGGACAGCATACCTATGAATTCAGAATCACAAGCAATGCCGGAGTAGTAAGTGATATACAGACATTTCATGTTAATATTGACAAAGTACTTCCGACCGGTTCAATTTCTATTGATGAGAACCGCTGGACAGAATTCTTAAATGCTGTGACGGGAAAACTGTTTTTTGGAAAGACGGTGGACGTTTCCGTCAGTGCATCTGACACGGAAAGTGGGGTAGAGAAAACAGAATATTTTGAGACAGAAGGTACCAAAACAGAATTATATGCTGCTCTTCCAAAAACACAGGAAGAACTGGAAGCTTATGTAAGCAGCCGGGGAGGCTGGAAGACGGGGGATTCTTTCTCGATTGCGGCAAATAATAAACATAATGTCATATACGCCAAAATAACGGACAAGGCCGGAAATACAGGCTATGTGAGCAGTGAAGGTTTTGCGCTGGATACAGAGAAGCCGGAGATTGCTGCAGATGTAAAAGGAGCCTTTGATTTTGGAAAATTGGGTCAGTGGATTACCGAGCAGGACGGGGCAGTAGAAATAGCAGTCAATGATTCTTTGTCCGGTGTCGGCAAAGTATCCTATAAGATCGGAGATCAAGAAGAGGTTACGGTCGATTCTAAAAATTCTTTTTTGATTGACGGCCTGAAGGAAGGCAGCTATGATCTTACGATCAGAGCCTCTGACAACGCCGGTAATGAGGCGTCAAAGACCATTGCACTCAATGTGGATCAGACAACGCCGGAGGTGAAGCTTGCAAAAGGAAATCCGGATGACTATGCGGCTTATCAGAATATCCTCATAGAACCGGTAACCGGACCTTCCGGAATCCGTAAAGTGGAAGTGCAGTTCGTGCCCGAAGAAGAGCAGTTCAGCCATAAGAATTGGCGGGATGTCACTGATTCCTATCGAAGCGGTGACCGGATCATAAGAAAAGGCACATATTACGCACAGGTGATGAATCAGCTTGGAGAATATTCAGATACACAAAAGTGGGTCTTTGACCGGATTGAATTTATAGAACCTAAGATTCATGCATGGACTGAAAACGGCGACGGGAAAAAGGTTTCAGAAGATACTTGGATCGGCGCAGACGGAAGCATTAAATTTGAAAATGATCCATCGAATGTGCAGAATTTTACCTATGAATATGCAGTGAACGGCGGCGGATGGGAAAATGCGTCTTCTGTGGAAAATGGCACTGCATCTGTGCAGGCATCCTCTCTTCCGGAAGGAAGCAGTGAGATCAAGATGCGGGTAGGAAATGAAGATGCAGACGGACAAAGGGTATACTCAGAAACAACCCTTCAGGTAAAAACTGACCGAACGAAACCATCAGCTTCACTGGTACTGGGAACAAAGGATGCAGATGATCAGCTGGAACAGGAGGACTTAAGATCAAACTCTTTTGTAGAGAACAATAAAATACAGGAATTTTACGGAACAGAAAAATCTGTTTTCTTAGATAAGGTTTCTGATGGAACATCTGCAAAGGACAGTGGTGTTGATACCATATCTTACTACATATTACGAAGCGGTTCCGGTGAATATCTGCAGGATTATCCTGGAACAGAGGCAGAGATAGAAGAGTTTGTGAACAAACGCTGGACTACCATGTCGGCTGAAGCATGGGAGGATATTCTGGGAAATGGGAAAGACACAGGATTCTTAAGAGAACTTGCGCTGAACCGGTCTTACATTATATATGCCAAGATCAAGGATAAAGCGGGAAATGTTTCCTACATTTCCACCAAAGGGTTTGCTCTGGACAATCAAAAACCAACGGTCATCACCGACTATAAAGAAGGAGTCTGGATCACTGATAATACTCATAAAGTAAAGATTCAGCTAAAAGACAGCCTGGGAGGAATGGGGGCCGGATGGTATAAAATTAACGGAAATAAATACGAAGTACAAAATGATCAGGTGAAGGATAAAATGTACTTCGAGATCCCTGCAGATAAACTGGAAGAGGGAGGTTCCAACGTCATCGAGATCGGCGCTTCCAATGTTATTGGTACAGAAGCAGACCCTGTCACACTGGAAGTCAAAAAGGATACAAAGAAGCCGGCAATTATACTCAAAGGAGATACGAAAACCTATGCTCTGGCACAGAATATTACAATCGAACCGGAAACAGGTGCTTCAGGACTGCTGAAAGTGGAAGCTAAAAAGGATGACGGTGCATGGCAGGATATTACCCAAGTGTATAAAAACGGGTATATGGCAGAAAAGAACGGAGTATATTCTTTCCGGGCGACAAATGGCGCAAAACAGGCATCAGCCGTGACAAGCATCATTTTTGACCGGATAGAGAGTGATCCTCCGGTAGTCCGATTAGATGCAGAGTCCAATTTTGAGGACAAGGATGCCATAAAATATGAAGAAGGCAGCTGGACCAACAAAGATGTAGAGATGAACGTACGCAACATGCAGCAGAACTATGGCTTATCCACGTTTGAATACAGTACGGACAGCCGAAGGACGTGGAATTACCTCGGAACAAGTGATGACAGTGACGCTGCCCTTACAATCAAAGAGACAAATCCAGGTATTCATTCTTACAACTTCCGGATCAAGAGCCAGTTGGGACTGGAATCCAATATCAGGGACATCAATGTAAAAATTGATAAACAGAAACCAGTGCCTTTAAAGGCAGAAGAAACCGGAGGCTGGACGAACCGTGAAAGCCAGCTGGTAATCAAAGCAGATGACGATCTTTCAGGCTTTGGCACCGCTTCCTACTCTTTTGACGGAGGAAAGACATTCAGCGATTCACCGAAAGCCGCTTTCGATAAGAATCAGGAAGTGAAAATTGTGATACGGGATCAGGCGGGCAATGAGACAGAAACTGAGGCAGAAATTGAATATGT
Source organism: Anaerostipes sp. (assembly GCF_018381315.1). Taxonomy (GTDB): domain Bacteria; phylum Bacillota; class Clostridia; order Lachnospirales; family Lachnospiraceae; genus Anaerostipes. The sequence continues at coordinate 71,976 of NZ_JAGZSD010000013.1, forward strand.
AGACCGGCTGGAACCGGGGATCAGTAAAGCAGCTCAGGACAGCAGCGATTGGAAAAAGAGCAAGAAGGTAAGTGCAACAATCAAAGATGCTGCGGCAACACAGGAGGACGGAAGCAGCGGAGTCGCGTATGTTTTCCTCACATCGCACAATCCGTATAAAGGAAATAAACTGGCAAGGACGGAACCTTATTCTGATGACATTGTAATGAGGGCAGCAGCGGGATCAGATACATATGTGACTTCTAAGGGAATTACAGATTACATAGATAATACGGATAATGATAATTACTGGGTCGTTGCTAAGGATGAAGCGGGAAATGCTGCGGCTACCTCACTTTGTGTCAATAAGATTGACGGAGTAAAAAAACCGGAACAGGGAGGCAATCAAAAGCCAAGTACGCCGGATAAGCCAAATAAACCGGACGGATCACCGAATAAACCGGGGAATAAGCCAGGCGGCAGTGCAAACGGCGGAGATAAGCCTGACGGAGGAAACAGCGGCGGTTCAGCCGGCAGCCGGCCTAGTGCAAATGGAGGCCAGGGAAGCAACGGCGGAAAACCTTCTTACGAAAATGGAGGCCAGGCAGCAGAATCGAAGAACCCGGAAAAGCGGAAAAATGAACTGACAGATCTTCTGGATCAGGTAGATGAACTGCTGAAAGATAAAAAATTATCCTCAAAAGAAAAAGCGAAGCTGTTAAAGCAGAAAAAAGAATTGCTTTCAAAACTTTTGAAAACGATCACAGAGGAAGATGTACCGAATTCCAAAGAAAAGTTAAGAAAGAATATCCTTTTGATTGACAGCCTGCTTGCAAGAGATGACCTGACGGCAGAACAGAGAAAAGCATTGGAAAACAAGAAAGCAATCCTGGAGAGAAAATACAGCCAGCTGGGAGGGGCAGACCAGGAGTATCTTTATCTTGGATTTCTGATATTCAGTATCATGATTTTGGGAGGATCCATGTATTTCATCTGTTATTACAGGAAAAAAAGGAAGGAACTGTTGATTTGACCACAGAAGAAAGGAGATTATAATTGGAAAAAACAAAAATAGTAAATATCCTTTATTTCTCAGGAATTATCATTCTTCCCTATGGGTTCATTCTGCTGATGGGAATGCTTGAGAAAGCGGGAATCATATCTTCCAGATACAGTTTCATGATTGTGCTTTTGGCATTGGCAATCATGGCCGTGATGGGAATACTTGCAGTGAGAAACTATAAAAAAACAAAAAGAGAAGCGTAGAATCGGTTTTTAAAATTTAAACCCCCGGCTCAAACCATGAAACCATGTTTGAGCCAGGGGTTTTGTACATAGTGTTTCTATTTTATCTGTCTTTTTATTAAGAAGCCGGCACAGATCAGGCTTCCTGATAAAATCAGAAGGAGGGAAGGCATGCCGCGGTTTGCATCTGACGTGGAAGCAGGGCTTCCAAGAGAGCCTGGGCGGCTGCCTTTGGAACTGGATTTGTGGCTGTTGCTTTTAGCGGAAGCATTTCCCGTCACAGGTCTTTTCCTGACAGCAGTTTGTCTGCCGCCGGAAGTCCGGTCATCTGTGCTGGCGGGAGTGTTTTCGGATCCGGCTGCGGAAGAAGCAGCGGAGGAATTCAATGGATCTTTATATACAAGAGTATAGACAGAGAAACGGTCAGTTTCTATTGTTACTTTATCCGGTTCAGTGCTTAAATTGTTCAGGACTTCTGCTGTACTGCTTCCGTCATCCTCCTGATGAATACGGATCACCTGGAACTGCCTGCCTTCCTTCTGAAACTCCTCAGGTACCTGAAAGGTGATCTTTAATGGAGAATCCAGCACAGGAATTTTTTCAGGGGCGCCATCCGTTACTTTCAGAAGATTAATGTCAAGGATGGAGGCCTGATGTGTCTGAGTGCGGTCCATCTGTTCCTTCAGAAGCTTTTGAATGTCTGCAGGAGGAGCTGTTACCGGTTCAGATTTGAGCACAATCTCCACAGTGCTTCCGTCTGCAATTTTCTGTTTGTCGTCAGCTGTAAGAAACTTATCTGTATCCGTATTTTCCAATGTTATTGCAGGAGCCCTGGAAGGCTGTTCCACAGCAATGGAGCCGGAAGCTGTGCCGAAGGATGCAATACTCCAGGAAGATAAATCTGAGGACTGTTTGTATGCCAGTTTTCCGTTTTTCAGTTTAAACCAGTCTGCATCTGGATTGCTGCCCGTGTAAGTCACGATAGTATCCCCCACAGCTAATCCTGAGGTTTTGAGTGTTGTCGGAACAGTATCGGACTTAGGCTCAAAGGATGCAAGGGTGATAGGATGACTGATGGAAAGTGAGTCAAAGTGGGCGATTTCATCAAACGCAGATATGCTGTCTTTGAGTATAAGTTCGGAAACCGTTTCCGAAGAGAGTGCATGCCCTTTCAGCAGAAGTCCGCCCCATAGTAATTCAGTCTGGCTGTTGGAAACGGAGATTGTACTCTGTGAAGGTTCTGCCAGGCTTTTGGAGCTTTCATCATCAACTTCTCCGGCTGCAATATAATCACCATAGTACATAGTGTCTTTGTATTCACTCCCCTTTACATTATCCAGGGTAAGAGAAGTTTTTGCTGATTTGGCAGAACCCCCTCCTGCGGATTCTCCGCCGCCTACGATAGTGCCTACAATTTCACTGTCCCTGTAAACCGAAGAGCAGGAGCCTTTCACATCTGCGCTGGAGCCCTGTCCTGATGCTGATCCGCCGGTGTGGAAAGCAGCCGCTACAGGATTGCCCCATTGTTCTCCCACCGGAGATACAGAATTGATTACATTCAGGGAAACAGAACCGTTTACATCTGCAGAGCCTCCGCCGGATGCAGTGCCTCCGGCAGTTACATAGCCGTATATATTGGAACAGCCGGTCAGATTGGCAGTGACATTGCCGGAAACATCAGCACAGGCGCCGCCGCCTGCATCACCGGCACCGTGGAAGATCATCACTTCATTGCCGTTTCCGGCAAAGGAAGATGTTATGGAACCGCATTTTGCATGGGCGCCGGATCCGCTGGCATAGCCTCCGGAATACACTTCCCGGATGTCGACACTTCTCATGGTACAGGAAACAGAACCTGCCACATCTGCAGATGCTTTGCCGTCTCCGGATGATGTGGCAGAGCCGCCTCCCCGCAGAGAATAAGTCCTGCCCGTAACGCTGATACTGACAGATCCTGCATTTGCCGATGCATTATAGGAGCCGGTGGTATACGCATAACCGCCTCCGTATAAATTGCCGTGGTTGCCGGACGGAACAGACGCAATATCAACAGTGACGGCTCCGGATACATTGGCGCTGGCATTGCCCTTGGATGCACTGGCATAACCTCCGCCATAGACTTTGGACACATTTACAGTACCTGTAACTTTTATGGAGACATTTCCTGTCAGATCAGAAGCTCCGGTGCCGTCAGAATATCCTCCCCCGTATATTTGGGATACCTGTACATTCTGTATGTCAATATTTACATTACCTTTTGTGGGTTTGTTCTTTCCGCCGCCGTAGACTGTAAAACTGCCTGTAACTGGGGTATCGGACAGTCGGGTATTGCCGGAAGCGTCAAAAACATAAGCCTTGCCGTCAGAATCTTTTTTGATGACGATGGATGTACCCTGAGCATAAAGCGTGCTGCCTTCGATCAATATCCCGGGATCTTCAGATGCTGCCTTTTTTGTTTTCTGCACCTTGGCAGTCTCTGTCTTAGGGTCCGCTGCTGTCGGAGAAGTTGTATCCTTCTTAAGCTCTGTTGAAGTCTGTTTTTCAGGAATGTCAGAACTGTCCTGTTGGTCTTTTTCAGTCTGAGGTGCCAAAATCTCAGTCTGATCCTGAGAATCTGGCAGCTTTTCCTGCTCTGATGCTGTCACAGTCTCAGCTGAGGCTGTATCTTTTAGGACCTCCCCGTTTTCCGGTGTTTCATCAGCTGCATAGCTGATGTTTCCCAGTGTTGCCAGGCCAAATATAAGAAATGCTGCAGTGATCCAGGCAGCAGGCCGTTTTAAGCGTTTCATAATGATCTCCCCCCTTAAATACTTACGCGTTGGTTTCGTTGAAGTTTTGTTCCGAATCTTTGTAATGAAAAAACTCCGGCAGTAATCTGCCGGAGTCAATTTTATCCACATAATGTGCAACGTAAGCTAAACTGCACAAAAAAGAGTGCAGTAAAAAATCCATTGTCAGGACAGTACAATAACGTACAAAACAATGTCCTGCAGGTAAAATGGAGCAACCGGCTGCCATACCACAATACATGGTTTAGGCCCTTGGCTTTGCGTCACCGGATTTCCCCGGTTTTGCCCAATTATAAAGGCCGCATTCTGCGGTACTTGTTTATATATTCAGTATATGATTCAGGCACATGAATGTCAATGAATACCTATTGTTTCCAGTGCATTTTATTGATATAATGGAGCATATGTCAAAGGAGAAACCAATGTCAATATTACAGATCAAGGATTTAATTCATCAATATATAACATATGGGGAGAAGGAAGAAGAAAACCAGACAGTCAACGCTGTGGACGGAGTGGATCTGTCTGTAGAAAAGGGCGAATTCATTGCGATTCTGGGACACAACGGGTCCGGCAAATCTTCTCTTGCAAAGCATATCAACGGACTGCTTCAGCCTACATCCGGCACTGTGTATTTAAAAGGCATGGATACGAGAGATCCCAAGCAGATTCTGAAGATACGTCAAAGTGCAGGCATCGTATTCCAGAATCCGGATAACCAGATCGTCGGCTCTGTGGTGGAGGAGGACGTGGCCTTCGGTCCGGAAAATATCGGCGTGCCTACAAGAGATATATGGAAGCGTGTAGCCAGGGCACTGGAGGGTGTCGGGATGACAGCCTACAAAAGTGCCAGTCCCAATCATCTGTCAGGGGGACAGAAGCAGCGTGTGGCCATTGCCGGTATCATGGCTATGGAGCCGGAGTGTATTATTTTGGACGAGCCTACTGCAATGCTGGATCCGAAGGGTAGACGGGATGTACTTTCGCTGGCCCGGGAGCTGAATCAAGAAAAAGAAATCACGATTATTCTGATCACTCATGATATGGAGGAGGTCCTGATGGCGGACAAGGTCTTTGTCATGGATCAGGGAAAGATTGTTATGAGCGGAACACCAAAGGAAGTCTTTGCCCATGTAAAAGAGCTGAAAGAATGCGGACTGGAAGTTCCGTTTGCCTCAGAGCTTGCCTATGAGCTGAGAAAAGAAGGGATCAGGCTTTCTGATACGATAACGACAAGGGAAGAACTGGTGGAAGAGTTATGTCAATTAGTTTAGAAAAAGTAAGTTATATATACGAAGATAATTCTGATATAAAAAAGCCTGCGCTGATCGATGTGGATTTAGAGATCGGCGAGGGAGAGTTTATCGGTATTATCGGCCATACCGGATCCGGAAAGTCAACTCTGATCCAGCATCTGAACGGGCTGATGGAACCTACAAAGGGGCATGTTTATTTTGAGGGTAAGAATATCCATGACCAGAATTATGATCTTAAGAGCCTCCGGGGAAAAGTAGGTCTCTGTTTTCAGTATCCGGAACACCAGCTGTTTGAGACGACCATACTGGAGGATGTCTGCTTCGGGCCTGCAAACTTCGGCGCTTCCAAAGAAGAGGCATTAAAGGCTGCAAAAGAAGCCCTTACCGATGTGGGAGTGCCCGAGGAGCTGTTTGAGAAGTCTCCTTTTGAACTGTCGGGAGGACAGAAAAGGAGGGTTGCCATCGCCGGAATCCTCGCTATGAAGCCAAAGTATTTTATACTGGATGAGCCCACTGCAGGGCTGGACCCGGAAGGCAGGGTACATCTGTTAAACCTTCTGAAGCGTTTGAATCAGGAGCAGGGGATCACGATTATCCTTGTGTCTCACAGCATGGAAGACATCGCTTCCTATGTGGACCGGCTGATTGTCATGAACCGGGGCCGTCTGGAGTTTGACGGTGAGAGGGAAGAAGTTTTCTCTCATCAGAAGGACTTGGAGCAGATGGGGCTGTCCGTTCCGTTTTTCCGTTATCTGGCCAACGATCTGAAGGAAAAGGGATTTCCTTTGGAGGGAGAGGTTCTGACTCTGGATGATGCCAAAACGGCAATCTTAAAAACATTAAAGAAGGAACAAACATATGATTAAAGATATTACCATAGGACAATATTACAGATCAGATTCTATTCTTCACCGGCTGGACCCGCGGGTGAAGCTTCTGGGAACGTTAATATACGTCGTTACGCTGTTTTTTTCAAAATCTCCGTTGACCTATGCGGCTTCCATGCTGTTTCTGGCGTTAATGATCGGAATATCCACAGTGCCGGTTTCTTTTATTGTCAGAGGGCTGAAGGCAGTGGGTGTTATTCTGTTGTTTTCGGTGGTAATCAATATATTTTTTATCCCGGGAGAAGCTATTGTACATTTCGGTGTAATTAAGATCACAAAGGAAGGGGTTGTGACCGCGGTCTATCTCGGCACAAGGCTGGTGATGCTGGTGCTGGGCACGTCACTCATGACCTTCACTACCACGCCTAATGAGCTGACGGACGGTTTGGAAAAGTCTCTGGGCTTTTTAAATATAATCAAAGTTCCGGTACATGAGATTGCCATGATGATGTCCATTGCCCTGAGGTTTATACCGATCCTTACCGAGGAACTGGACAAGATCATGAAAGCTCAGACTGCCAGAGGAGTTGATTTTAAAAACGGAAGCTTTCTGCACCGGATGAAAAGCATGGTGCCTATCGTGGTACCTCTTTTTGTGGCGGCGGTGAGACGGGCAAATGACCTTGCCATGGCAATGGAATCCAGATGTTATCACGGCGGAGAAGGAAGGACAAAGATGAAGCCTTTAAAATACCGTTCAAGGGATTTGGCAGCATATCTGTTTCTGGCATTATTTTTGGCACTGATGATTTATCTGGGATTTTTCTGCCCTGTCGGCAGATAGGCGAGAGGTGACCGATGAAACGGATTAAATTAGTAGTGGCGTACGACGGAACCAATTACTGCGGCTGGCAGATACAGCCGAAGGATAAAACCATTGAGGGAGTTCTCAACGAAAAACTCAGCAGCCTTTTAAATGAGCAGATTACGGTGATCGGGGCAAGCCGCACGGATTCCGGTGTTCATGCGCTCGGCAACGTGGCAGTGTTTGACTCCGGGACAAAGATTGCGGGAGACCGGATTGCCAGAGCACTGAACCAAAGACTTCCCGATGACATTGTCATTCAGTCATCGGAGGAAGTACCCGATGATTTTCATCCCAGATATCAAGACACAAGAAAAACCTATGAGTATACGATTTACAATGCAGCATTTGACAACCCGGTCACTGCAAGGCATCATCACTTTGTCTATGTGCCTCTGGACTTTGGGCGCATGCGCGAGGCTTCACAGTATTTTTTGGGAGAACATGATTTTATCAGCTTTTCTACCACAGGAAGTCCTACCAAAACCACTGTGCGGACTATTTATGAGTGCGAAGTGAGACAGGATGGCCCATATATCACTATGAGGGTGACAGGGAACGGTTTTCTTTACAATATGGTGCGTATGATGGCAGGCACTCTGATCTCCATCGGACGGGGACGGAGAGGGACAGAGTGGATCACAGAATTATTCCGGAATCCTAAAAGAGGAAAGGCAGGCCCCAACGCTCCGGCCAAAGGACTTACTTTGATAAAGATACGTTATATGGATCAGGAGAGGGAAGTGGATTAAATGAAGATTATGGGACTGCAAAAGTCAACGCTGCTGGATTATCCAAGAAAAGTCGCCTGCACGGTATTTACCGGCGGGTGTAATTTTTTATGTCCGTTTTGCCACAATGCGGAACTGATCTGCCCTTCGGAAGATGAGAGCGGTATTTCGCGGGCCCAGCTTCATGCATTTCTTAAGAAGCGGAAAAATATCCTGGACGGAGTGTGTATCTCCGGCGGAGAACCGCTGATCCACAGTGAACTTGCAGAGCTGATCAGAGAGATCAAAGAACTTGGTTATCTGGTAAAGCTGGACACCAACGGAAGTTTTCCTGAGAAGCTGAAAGAGCTTGCAGGAGAAGGACTGTTGGATTATGTGGCTATGGATATTAAGAACTCTAAATATAAATATGCCCGGACAGCAGGCATGGAAGCGCTTGATATAAGACAAATAGAAGAAAGTGTCAGGTTCCTGATGGAAGGAAGTCTCCCTTTTGAATTCCGCACTACAGTGGTGAGACAGCTGCACACAAAGGAGGATATGCTGGAGATCGGAGCGTGGATAGCCGGAAAGGAACCATATTTTCTTCAGACATTTGAGCCTTCTCATACCGTGCCGGCACAGGGGTTTACGGCTTATGAAAGAGAAGAGATGGCAGAGCTGGCCGGCCTTTTAAGGGAGCAGCTTCCAAATGTAGAATTAAGGGGGATATAACAATATATTGTGTGTGAAGGCGGCGGATTGCACAATATATTGACTTTGTGTTATAAGGTGTTATAATTTTATGTATGAATAAATAGAAAGAATGGGGTGTAAGTGTCATGTATTATGTAATAAAGAGAGACGGAACGAAGGCAGAGTTTGACATCCAGAAGATATCAACTGCGGTCACAAGGGCATTTGAAGCCAAAGAAAAACAGTACCATCCCAGCGTGATTGATCTGCTGGCTTTAAAGGTCACTGCGGATTTTGAGCCAAAGGTAAAGAACGGCGTGATTGCGGTGGAGGATATTCAGGACAGCGTGGAATCCGTATTGATTCAGGCGGGCTATGCGGATGTTGCCAAGGGATATATTCTATACAGAAAACAGAGGGAAAAGATCAGAAACATGAAGTCCACGATCTTAGACTATAAAGAACTGGTGGACAGCTATGTGAAGGCAAGTGACTGGCGTGTCAAGGAAAATTCTACGGTAACTTACTCTGTGGGAGGCCTGATCCTGAGCAACAGCGGTGCAATCACAGCCAATTACTGGCTGTCTGAGATTTACGATGATGAGATTGCAGATGCCCACAGAAATGCTGACATTCATATCCATGATCTTTCTATGCTGACCGGATACTGTGCAGGCTGGTCTTTAAAACAGCTGATCCAGGAAGGGCTTGGAGGCGTCCGGGGCAAGATCACTTCCGCTCCGGCGAAGCATCTTTCAACGCTCTGTAATCAGATGGTGAACTTTCTTGGTATTATGCAGAATGAATGGGCCGGAGCCCAGGCATTTTCATCCTTTGATACCTATCTGGCACCGTTTGTTAAGGCAGACGGCTTATCCTACTATGAAGTAAAAAAATGTGTGCAGTCCTTTATTTTCGGCGTTAATATCCCCAGCCGCTGGGGAACCCAGGCACCGTTTTCTAACATTACCCTGGACTGGACCGTGCCGGATGATCTGGCTGAACTGCCGGCTATTGTGGGCGGAAAAGAGATGGATTTTAAGTATAAAGACTGCAAAAAAGAAATGGATATGGTCAACAAAGCATTTATCGAGGTTATGATCGAGGGGGATGCCGAAGGACGCGGCTTCCAATATCCCATTCCGACTTATTCCATCACAAGGGATTTTGACTGGTCTGACACAGAGAATAACCGTCTGCTGTTTGAAATGACGGCAAAATACGGCACTCCGTATTTCTCTAATTATATCAACAGTGAAATGCAGCCAAGCGATGTGCGCAGTATGTGCTGCCGTCTCCGGCTGGATCTGAGAGAGTTGAGAAAGAAGGCCGGAGGATTTTTCGGAAGCGGCGAGAGTACCGGTTCTGTGGGGGTAGTAACATTAAATCTTCCTAAAATCGCATATCTGTCTGCGGATAAGCAGGAATTTTATCACAGGCTGGACCATCTGATGGATGTGGCTGCCAGATCCTTAAAGATCAAGAGAACCATCATTACCAAATTATTTAATGAGGGACTCTATCCTTATACAAAACGTTATTTAGATTCCTTCGGCAATCATTTTTCTACTATTGGTCTGATCGGAATGAATGAAGCAGGACTCAATGCAAAATGGATAAAAGCAGATCTGACAGAAGAAAAAGCACAGGAATTTGCAAAAGAGGTATTAAATCATATGAGAAGCCGGCTGTCAGACTATCAGGAGGAATACGGCGACCTCTATAACCTGGAAGCAACTCCTGCCGAATCAACTACATACCGTCTGGCAAAGCATGACAAAGCAGCTTATCCTGATATCATTACAGCCTCCGAAGATGAAGAAACACCATATTATACCAACAGTTCTCATCTCCCGGTGGGATATACGGACGATGTCTTTGATGCTCTGGATATTCAGGATGAATTACAGACATTATATACATCAGGGACTGTATTCCATACATTCCTCGGAGAAAAGCTTCCGGATTGGAAAGCGGCAGCAGCTCTGGTGAAAAAGATTGCAGAAAACTATCGTCTTCCTTATTATACAATTTCACCGACCTATTCTGTGTGCAGGAATCATGGCTATCTGAACGGCGAAGTTTATGAATGTCCGGAATGCGGGGAAAAGACCGAGGTATACAGCAGGATCACCGGTTATTACCGTCCTGTACAGAATTGGAACGACGGAAAACAGCAGGAATATAAAGAGAGAAAGCTGTATGACGCAGAGCATTCCAGCCTGAAGGCATGCAGGACTCCAAAAAAGGATGTAAGTATTGCTTCAGAGAAAGAGAAGAAAATAGAGGAAGCAGAGAGGGCACTTTTGTTTACCACAAAGACCTGTCCTAACTGCCGGATGGCAGGAGAAGTGCTGAAAGATTCCCGGATTCCGTTTGAGATCGTGGATGCGGAGGAACACCAGGAGCTGGTGCAGGAATACGGTATTATGCAGGCTCCGTCCCTGGTCGTACTGCGGGGAGATGAGTTTGAGACACACTGCAATGTTTCCAATATTAAAAAATATGCAGAGCAGAATCACTGCGGCTGACCAGAGAACCGGCGTGTCTGATTTGTTTGATATTTTTTGGATAAAATTTATTGACACACCCCGGTCAGTGTTATATAATATGAAAATGTGACATAAAAGAAAATGCTTACCCCAATGCCCCGGAGGGAGTATTTTATATAGAAGACACATTGATTGAGAAATTTAGGAGGAAGAACCATGAAGAGCTTTATGGCAAGCCCATCAACAATTGAAAGAGAATGGTATGTAGTTGACGCCACAGGACATACATTAGGACGTTTAGCATCAGAGATCGCAAAAGTTTTAAGAGGTAAGAATAAGCCGACTTATACTCCTCATATTGATACAGGCGATAACGTGATCGTTGTGAATGCAGATAAGATCCAGGTAACTGGAAAGAAATTAGACCAGAAGATCTACTACAATCACTCTGATTATGTAGGCGGAATGAAAGAAACTACTTTAAAAGAAAAAATGGCGAAAAAACCTGAAGATGTTATTTATCTTGCAGTAAAAGGTATGCTTCCAAAAGGTCCTTTGGGAAGAGCAATGATTAAGAAACTTCACGTATATGCAGGTGCAGAGCACAACAACCAGGCTCAGCAGCCAAAAGCATTAGAGATCAAGTATTAAGAAGGAGGACGATTAAGTGGCTACAGCAAAATATTACGGAACTGGTAGAAGAAAAAGCAGTATCGCTAGAGTATATTTAGTACCAGGAACAGGAAAGATCACAATCAATAAAAGAGATATCGACGAATATTTAGGATTAGAGACATTAAAAGTAGTCGTACGCCAGCCATTGGTTGCTACAGACACTCTTGGAAAATATGATGTATTAGTTAATGTAATCGGCGGTGGATTTACAGGCCAGGCAGGAGCAATCCGCCATGGTATTTCCAGAGCTTTATTACAGGTTGACGGAGACTTCCGCCCGGTATTAAAGAAAGCAGGATACTTAACAAGAGATCCTCGTATGAAAGAAAGAAAGAAACCAGGTTTACGTTCTGCACGTCGTGCACCTCAGTTCTCCAAACGTTAATCGGAAAATATCAGAAATTACAAGGCACTTTTCAGTGGAAATCACTGGGAAGTGCCTTTTTTATGCTCTGACAGACTAACTATTTTTGAGACTGTTCCACCTGAATAATATAGCAATATATCAAAACTTTTAAGAAGTATAATATGGAGGGATCACAGGATGAAGAAGAGAAAAATATGGCTCGCTGTTATTCTGGCAGCGATGCTGGCTGTGGGACAAGGAATTATTTCGGCAGCACCTGCAGAAAGTGCGGAAACAGAAATACCTGAGGCTGCTGCAGAAACAGTGCAGGAAGAGACAGACGAGACAGAGGCAACAGCGGAGACCACAGAAACATCAGAGAGTAAAAAACAGACAAATACGGAAAAGGAAACTAAAATTCAGCCAGCAAAAGAATTGCTAAAAATTGGGGGGGGGATCGTAAAAAGAGCCTAACCCTCAAAAAAGCTGACAACGGTCAGAGCAGGCTGGATATCAGTAAGGGAGATATCAGGATTACTTCAGGAGGAGCCACTTTAAACGGAACTGCAGTGGAAGACTCTCTGAATGAGAAGGGATACTGGATTACCGGTACAACCAAGACTTATAATCTGGTGGTGGAACCGGGGGTTACAACGGCTATTACCCTGGATAATGTAGATATTACAGTTGATATTAAAAAACTGGATTGTATTAATGTATCTCACGCCAACGTTGTCCTTACATTGGTGGGAAAAAATCATTTGTATAGTCAGGCAGGAGGAGCCGGTATATATGAAAATGGGAATGCATTAACAAAAGACGGGATGGATGGTTCCCTGACTCTTCAGTGTGAAGAAGCAGATAACAAAGGCCACCGCTGTGATGAAAACTGCGGGACACTGCTTGCAAACGGAGATACTACGAAAAGGCATGCGGGAGCAATCGGAGGTACGTATAGGGTGGCTATTAATCCTGACACAAAGCCGATAGAAACAGGGTTTGTGAATTTTACGATTAAAGGAGGAAACATCGAAGCCTTTGGAGGGAGCCATTGTCCAGGAATAGGAGCAGCCTGCCGGGCACAGGAAAAAGGCGGGTACACAAAAAATATTGAGATATCCGGCGGAAATGTAAAAGCCATTGGGACAGAGTATGGATCTGGTATTGGATCCGGTATGGGTACTAAAGTAGACGGTATTAAGATCACGGGAGGAACCGTGACGGCAACAGGAGGTCAGTATGCACCGGGTATAGGTGCATCGGCCACTGGGGCAAGTTTTGTTTCTTTTCAGACACAGGAGACCCAAAATGTAGTTATTAGCGGAGGCGATACGGTAGTGACGGCCATCGGAGACTCCGGCACAAATATGCCGGGCATCGGATCCGGCGGAGGAAACAGCAAAGTCACCAATGTCACTGCGTCTCCGGATACTGGATATCAAGGCTATATTCAGGACGGAACCTCTCTTTCAGATTATACATTTATGGATGGAACTCCATTTTCAAAGGAGACAGATATCAAAGTCGGAAGATTTTATACAAAGGTTTATTTTGGACCGTTCCGGGATGCCAACGATATTGATAAGACAAGCAAAGAACAGATCGGTGCCAACCATCTGATCAGCAAAAGCGGAGGAGAACCGTTTACGGAGGAACAGCTGAAGCAGCTGACCAAAGTGACGGGAAAACAGGAGTCCGGTGAATATTTCCCGAGCAGTCAGCTGAGCATAGCAGACCAAAAGCAGCTGGATGCGATTAATGAGGCAAAGATGAAAGGACAGATCGGGGATTTTCCTCTCACCTATACAACGGAGAACGGAACAAAAGCAACAGTCACCATCTCCTTAAGAACTGACGGTACGGATGCAGCCAAGATGGATCCTGAGAAACCCACTTCAATGATCGGGGCAAATGATTTCCGTGAGGAGACAGGCGGTGATCCGTTTGGGGAAGAGGAAATAAAAAAGCTGGGAGAGTTAAAGGGAAAGGATCCCGACGGGAACAATATTCCTCTGGGAAATTATCTTTTAAATACAGAACAGTATCAGAAGATCAATGATGCAAAGACCGCAGGAAAAGTGGGAGTTTTTCCGCTGACCTACGAGACTGCGGACGGGAAAAAAGCAGTGATCAATGTAACTCTGGTCAAATATGACCAGGCAGCAGAAAACCCGGATAATGGGGAAATACTAAAAGGAAAAGATGTTATCAGCAAGACTGGAGGGTCAGCTTTTGAAGAAGAACAGCTCAAGGCGCTGACAAATCCACAGATTTTGGATGCCGATGGAAACAAGCTGCCAAAAGAGCAGATCAGTATTGCGGACAGCAGCCAGGTGCAGAAGATCAATGAAGCAAAGACGTCAGGCAGTACCGGAGAGTTTCCTCTGACTTTGAAAACAGACGGCGGAACAGAAGTGACAGTTACCGTATTCCTTAAAGATGAAGGAAGTGACGGCGCAAAGTACGATCCGCAGGATCCGGATCCCTCCATAGGAGCCGATGATGCGGAGCATGAAACTGGCGGAAATCCATTTTCGGAGGAAGAGATCATAAAACTGTGTAAAGCACTGGGTAAGAACAGCAATGGAGATACCATTGATATTTTTGCGGACAAAACTCAGCTGCAAAATCTGAATGCAGCCAAACAGGCAGCCAAGACCGGTGTATTTTCTATGACGTTTTCCATGGAAGACGGGACAAAGGTCCAGGTCAAAGTAACACTGACAGGAAAACATAAAGTGAACTTTGATCCAAACGGCGGAGATTATACACCGGAGATACAGACTCCGGAAGGAGGAAGCACTCTTGTCCGTCCAAAAGAACCTAAGAAAGATGGGTATGATTTTGTCGGATGGTTTTATACAGATGAAAATGGAAAAGAAAGAGAGTGGGATTTTAAAGATCCAGTCAACCAGAATATGACGCTGAAAGCAAAGTGGAAAAAAACGGACAATCATACATCCTCTGAGCAGAAAAATCAGGGAGGAGACAGCGGAAGGTCCGGTGACAAGGAATCAGGTACGAAGAATCTACCGGGTTGGGACTACAGCAAAAGAGGCGGCAGCAGTTCCGATGGAAAACTTGCCAAAACTTCAGATACAAAGCCTTTGTATGCCATGATGGGACTCTCTGCGGCGGCTCTTTTAGGTATTTTATTTGCTGCAAAGAAAAAAAGAATTCACAGGTGAATGAATGTGTAACCTCTGTTTTTGGCTGCTGCCGGTAAAAGATACTGACAGCAGCCAAAAAAATAGAACATCAGACTGTTGACAATATTAGAGGCAGAGAATATAATAAACAAAAATAAGTAAATGAAATGAGGTGTCTTTTTGTTACGGGTTTCTTTAGTGAGCATTGCGGAAAAATAAAATATTGATCAGGGATGGCAGGCATTAGGATGCCGGTCTGTCTTTTATCGGTCTGTTTTATACAGGCTGATCTGATGTATTCGCCTTACAAACCCGTTTCATACGCTTCTATATAGATTGAAAGAAATGTTGAGACATAGCTGTAATGCTGTGTTTTTTTATTTCATAGGAAAGAGCGTCCCATGAAATAAAAAACGCTCCGCGAGGATCGCACTGCGGCAATAAGGAATCATGTCGCCAAAGCGACCCGCCGCAGGCGGAGAATCCCGCAAGC